>JAIEPW010000049.1 GCA_019748195.1 Bryobacteraceae bacterium | reverse complement strand
GTCTTGCCGATCTCTTCCAAACGGTAGAAGATCGGCTTCAGATCACCGAGTTCCGTGACACGCTGGATCTTCTGATCCAGCTCCTTCAGTTCGTCGAGGAGTGACCGTTCTGGGTCCACCGTTGAGTTTCCTTTGCCGCTCTTACTTGCTTTCGGTTATCCCTATCTTAATCGGAATTGATTTGGTCTGGAAGAATCGTTATCCTACAACCGCCCCGGACGGCTGACACGCCATGAGAATCGCGCTGGACGCAACGCCGCTTTCCGTGGCCACCGGGGGGGTAGCCCGCTATACGGCGGAGTTGAGCCGCGCCCTCGCGGAGGAGTTCCCCGAAGACCAGTTCTGGCTGCTCTCCGATCAGCCGTTCCCTTCGCCCTCCCCCTCCTTGCACGTGGGAGAGAGGCCGGGGGGTATCGCGGGAAAACGCTGGTGGCTTTGGGGCCTGCCCCGCGAAGCCTCCCGCCTCGACATTGACGTCTTCCACGGAACCGATTTCGCGGTCCCGTACCTGCCCCTGCGACCCTCGGTGGCAACCGTCCACGATCTGTCGCCCTGGCGCTTCCCGGAATGGCAGCCGGACGCGGCGCGGGTGCGATCGCGAACGCCCATCCTGCTAAAGACGAAAATCGCCACCCTGGTCATCACGCCCACCGAGGCGATCCGCCGGGAAGTGTTGGAACGGTTCGCCCTTCCCCCGGATCGCGTCCGCGCGGTTCACCTCGCCGCCGCCGCCCGCTTTCGTCCGGAAACGGGCGCGCCCCCCCCTCGGCCCTACTTCCTCTACGTCGGAACCGTGGAGCCCCGCAAGAACCTGAAAGTCGCGATCGAAGCCTGGCGGGAGGTGCGCAGGTCCCACGACATCGACTTGGTGATCGCCGGACGCCTGCGCCAGGACGCGGGTCCGCTGCCCCGACACCCTGGCTTGATCGTTCGCGGCCCGGTTGCCGAAGGCGAGCTTCCGCGCCTCTACTCGCACGCACGCGCCGTTCTGTATCCATCGGTTTACGAGGGCTTCGGACTTCCGGTGCTGGAGGCGATGCAGTGCGGAGCGGTGGTGCTCACAAGCCGGGATCCCGCCCTTACCGAGGTCGCCGCGGGGGCGGCCATCCAATTGGACCCCCAAAATGCGGCACAGTGGGTGGAGGCGATGTCCGCCGTCGCAACCGGCGAGTTGGCCCGCGCGGAGTTTCAGCAGAGGGGAATCCGCCGCGCCGCGCAATTCAGTTGGCGAAAGGCTGCTCGGGAGACGCGAGAAATCTATGAAGAGGCCCGCCGGCGATTCCGGCGCTAAGGAGTCCGCTCTTCTGCTGACGCCCGAGGCCCCCTATCCCATGGCGGGCGGCGGCGCGATTCGCACCGCGTCGCTGGTGGAGTACCTCGGCCGCCGCTACCAGCTTGACGTGATCCTGTTCGAGGAACCGGACTCGACCGCGACCGCCTTCCCTCCCGGTCTGGTACGGAACCTGCTGCGCATACCCCTGCCCCCGCATGGCCGCAGTGTCCTGGCGCGCGGTCTGCGCAATGCGCGGCGCTTGCTGCGCGGCGCGCCCCCGCTCGCCGACCGCTTCTCCGGCTTCGATTCCCAGATCGCCGCCGCGCTGAACGGCGCGCGCTACCGGACGGCCGTGATCGAGCATTTCTGGTGCGCCCCCTATCTTCATGCGCTCTCTCCGCACGCCGGCGCCGTGATTCTGGATCTGCACAACGTCGAAAGCGAACTGCATCTGACCAAGGCCAGCGCCTCCCGCGGACCCATGAGATTCGCCTTCCGGCGCTTTGCCGGCGCCTACCGCGCGCTGGAGGAAAAGCTGCTTCCGGATTTCGCCCGGGTGCTGGTCACCTCGCCCGAGGACGAGGCTCGCGTCCGCGCGATCGCCCCCTCCAGCAGCACCGCCGTATATCCCAATGCGCTCCCCGTGCACCCCCTGCCGGCGCGCGAGGAGGAGGATTGCATCGCCTTCAGCGGCAACCTGGGTTACCACCCGAATGTCGACGCCGTGCGGTTCTTCCGCCGGGAAATCTGGCCCCTGCTGCGCGGCGCCCATCCGGGCCTGCGCTGGAACATCATCGGCAAGAACCCCGGCTATGTCCGGCCGGAAGCGGCGTCGGACCCCAGAATCCGCTTGACCGGACCCGTTCCCGACGCCCTCGAGGCACTGGCGTCCGCCAAGGTCTGCGTGGTCCCGTTGCGCTCCGGCAGCGGCACGCGATTCAAGATCCTGGAAGCATGGGCCGCGGGCCGCGCCGTGGTTTCCACGCCGCTGGGCGCCGAAGGCCTGGGCGCGACCTCCGGCCGCGAGTTGCTTCTCGCTCAGGACCCCGCGAGTTTCGCCGCCGCCGTCAGCCGGCTGCTCGCCTCCCCCGGTTTGCGGCGCGAGATCGCCGAGGCGGGCCGGCGATTGTACTGCGAACGCTATACCTGGCCTGCGGCCTGGCAATCCCTCGATCGCCTGCTGCCTTGAGCCGGAGTGCGCGATACTGGTGCTTCGCGTGCCCTGGTTCTTCTGGCCCCCGATTCTGCTGCTCGCGCTGATCCTCGCCGGCGCCTTATATCAAGCCGCCGGCCTGGCCGCCGATCGCAAGCGTTACCCCCCGCCCGGCCGCAAAATCTCCGGATTGCATCTGGATTGGTCCGGACCGGCAGGCCCGCCCGCCGTGATTCTCGAATCCGGCATTTCCGCTTCCTGCCTGAACTGGGCTTATATCTTCGGCGAGCTTTCGAAAGACGGCCTGGTTTGCCGCTACGATCGCGCCGGGCTGGGCTGGAGCGATCTTGCCTCGCAGGCGCTGACCGCGCGCGGCATCGTCGATCACCTGCGCGCGGCGCTCGATCAGGCGGGCGTCCCCAAGCCTTACATCCTGGTGGGCCATAGCTTCGGCGGCATGATGGCCCGCTACCACGCCAGTCTCTATCCCGAGGAAGTCCAGGGCCTGGTTCTGGTGGACCCGCTGCTGCCCGAGGAGTGGATGTCGCCGGGCGGCGTCGAAACCCGCATGTTGGAGCGCGCGGTGCAACTTTCGCGCCGCGGCGGAACCCTGGCCCGCATCGGAGTGGTTCGATTCGCCCTCGCCCTTGCCATGGGCGGCTCCCGCTGGCTTCCATCCAAAATCTCCAAGATCTCCAGCGGCGGCGCGGGTGTCGTGGAGCGCCTGGTGGGCGAGGTTCGCAAGATGCCGCGCGAAATCTGGCCCATGATCCGCGCCCACTGGTGCGATCCGAAGTCGTTTGAAGCGATGGCGATGCACCTGGAAGGCCTGCCCCGGATGTCGCGGGAAGTGGCGGGCTCCCGCCTGCCCGCCGATCTCCCGTTGTCGCTGCTGGCGGCGAAGTCCACCCACCCCTTGAAGTTCGAAACCATGAAGGCGCTGGCCGCCCAATCGTCGCGGTCGCAGTTTCTGATCGCCTCCGAGAGCGGGCATTGGGTGCACCTGGATCAGCCCGAGCTCGTGCTGGAGGCGGTTCGCCGGATGCTTGCCGAAAAAGCAGCCCCGCTGTTTTGAAACGGCTTGCTTCGTGTTGCTAGTATCTAGTCAGGGGTAAACTCCCTACGGAATTTTCCGGGTTGCCGCGACGACCGGACGAAGTCGATTATGTACAATATGTTCTTTCAGGCTGCGGGTTTGAGGCCGCACGTCCCGCGGCCTCAGGACCACATCATCCTCAACGTGAGCAACACGCCAAAGGGATGGGTGCTGCATTACAGCTTCCCGAAAAGAATTCCTGCATCCGATCGCAACGCCGTATTAGAGTCACTTCGCAGCTACCGGACCGAGATTCGCCGCCGATTCCCCCTCTGGCTCACGAAGTTTGAGAGCGAAAAGCGCGGGATGAAGCTGGAAGTCACCCGGATCGAGACTCCTGAGGAGTTGGTGAGGGAATACGTGGGAGGACGAAGCCCGGTTCAGTTGATGTTGGACTACGAGCAGCCAACCCGTTGATCCGGAGCAAATCGAATTCGATCTTTCGCGCTCCGGGGAGGGCGCTGACCTGCCGCCCGTAAGTGCCGCCCCAAACCCGAACTCCAGTAACGTTCAACCAACAGATCAACGTTCAGCACATCCCGCAACGCGCTTGGGAAAAGCTGAGCCCGGACCAGATCTTCGAACTTTCCAAGCAGGTGATTGAGCAAGTCGACCGGATCGACACGCGGCACTTCGAATGGGCGAAGCAGGCGTCCCAGCAACAGGAGGAACGTCACAAGCGGTCGACCTTGGTGGGTGGCCTGGTCGGCACTGCCGGTCTCCTGATCGTTACCTACCTCACCATGAACGGCCACGAAGTGATCGCCGCCATCATCGCCACTTTCCTCGTCACTCTGGTGGCCGTCATCGTCGGCCGCCAACTTCGCGACTAGACTGCTGGAGCGGCAGCGGTCCGAGGCAGTTTGATATGCTTAACCCCCAATTGCGTTAAGGAGGTGGCACGGAATGGCTTCGGTGGATGTTCCGCTTCGGAACGGCGGGTTCGGATCCACGCAGCGAAAGGACGCCTGGTGGCTGACCCCGCTGTTGGTCTTCCTGGCTTTGGCGGGTTTCATCGCCTACGCCACCTGGGCGGCGTTCCAGAACGCGCACTATCGCTTCGGCCCCTACCTGTCGCCCTTCTATTCCCCCGAGCTCCTCGGCGACCCCGCCACCGCGATCTTCGGCGGAAAACCAGGTTGGTGGCCGGGCTGGCTGCCCTTCTCCCCCGCCCTGCTGATCCTCCCCGTCCCGGCGGGCTTCCGCTTCACCTGCTACTACTATCGCGGGGCCTATTACAAGGCGTTCTGGGCCGATCCGCCCGCCTGCGCCGTGGGCGAGCCTCGCCGTAAATACCTGGGCGAGCGCGGCTTCCCCCTCATCTACCAGAACATCCATCGCTATTTTCTATACCTGTCCATTCTCTTCATCCTGTTCCTGCTGCACGACGCCTGGGAAGCGTTCTGGTTCGCGGACGGCTTCGGTGTCGGCGTCGGATCGCTAGTGCTGCTGATCAATCCCATCCTGTTGGGCGGCTACACCTTCGGATGTCACTCCCTGCGCCACCTGGTGGGCGGCCGCGTGGATCTGCTGTCCCAGTCTCCGGCCCGCAAAACCGCCTATGATTGCGTGTCCTGCCTGAACCGAAAACACATGAACTGGGCCTGGCCCAGCCTCATCTGGGTGGCTTTCTCTGACGTTTATGTCCGGCTGTGCTCCATGGGGATCTGGACCGACTGGAGGATTCTGTAACCATGCCCGAACACGAGGTGGTGGAACACGATGTGCTTGTGATCGGCGCCGGGGGCGCGGGATTGAGCGCGGCCGTGGCCGCATCCGCCGCCGGCGTCAAAGTGGGAGTGGTCACCAAGTCCCTGCTGGGAAAAGCGCACACCGTGATGGCCGAGGGCGGCGTCGCGGCCGCGATGGCCAACGTCGACGAGCGCGACAGTTGGAAAGTCCACTTCGCCGATACCATGCGCGGCGGGCAGTACCTGAACAACTGGCGCATGGCCGAGATCCACGCCAGGGAAGCTCCGGATCGCGTGAAGGAACTGGAAGCCTGGGGCGCGCTGTTTGACCGCACCAGGGACGGCCGCATCCTGCAGCGCAACTTCGGCGGACATCGTTATCCGCGGCTGGCCCACGTGGGCGATCGCACCGGCCTCGAAATGATCCGCACCCTGCAGGATCACGGCATCCACCAGGGAATCGACTTCCACATGGAGCACACCATCCTGACCCTGTTGAAGGATGGCGATCGTGTCTGCGGCGCATTCGGCTACGATCGCGAACGCGGCCGCTTCAAGCTCTTCCGCGCCAGCGCCGTGGTGCTGGCCACCGGCGGCATCGGCCGGGCGTTTCTCATCACCTCCAATAGCTGGGAGTACACCGGCGACGGCATTGCGCTGGCCTATCACGCCGGCGCAACCATGCTCGACATGGAGTTCGTCCAGTTCCATCCCACGGGCATGATCTGGCCCCCCAGCGTCCGCGGCATCCTGGTCACCGAAGGCGTCCGAGGCGAGGGCGGCATCCTGGTGAACAGCGCCGGACGGCGCTTCATGTTCGACGACATCCCCGACAACTACCGCTCCTCCACCGCCGACAACGAAGAGGAAGGATGGCGGTATGTCACCGGCGACAAGAACGCCCGCCGCCCGCCGGAGCTGCTCACCCGCGATCACGTGGCCCGCTGCATTCGCCGCGAAGTCCGCGAAGGACGCGGCAGCCCGCACGGGGGCGTGTTCCTGGACATCTCCTGGATCAAGGCCAAGGTCCCCAACGCCCCCGAGCACATCAAGAAGAAACTTCCCAGCATGTATCACCAGTTCAAGCAACTGGGCGACATTGATATCACGAAGGAAGCGATGGAGGTCGGTCCCACCACCCACTACATGATGGGCGGAATCAAGGTGGACGCTGAATCGCAGATGTCCGACGTAGCCGGCTTGTTCGCCGCCGGAGAATGCGCCGCCGGCCTTCACGGCGCCAATCGCCTGGGCGGCAACTCGCTATCCGACCTGCTGGTGTTCGGGCAGCGCGCCGGGAAATTCGCCGCGGACTATGCCAGGCAGAATCCCGCAAGGACGTTCCCCCGGGATCAGGCCGACGACGCCGCCAGGCGGGCGCTGCTGCCGCTCGAACGGCAGGGCTCCGCCGAGGGCCCCTACGCGATTCAGCACAGCCTGCAATCCCGCATGCAGGACCTGGTCGGGATTGTGCGCCGCGAGGAAGAAATGCTGGCCGCCCTGGATGAGATCGCCGCTCTGAAGCATCGCGCCGCCACCGTCGGCGTGCCCGGAAATCGCGAATACAACAACGGCTGGCACACCGCGCTCGATCTCGACAGCCTGTTGACCGTCTCCGAACTCATCACGCGCGCCGCCATCGAGCGCAAGGAAAGCCGCGGCGGCCATTTCCGCGAGGACTACCCCGACAAGAGCCCCGACTGGGGCAAGTACAACATCGTCATCCGCAAGGGCGCCGCGGGCGAGCCTGAGGTCTCGCGTGTTCCCGTCCAGCCCCTGCCCGCGGAGTTGCAGCAGGTGATCGAGGAGAACAAGTAATGGCGGAAGCTGTTTTTCGCATCTGGCGGGGCACGGCCGCCGGCGGTCAGTTCGTCGAGTACCGCACGGAGGCCACCACCGGAATGGTGGTGCTCGACGCCGTTCACAAGATTCAAGCCGAGCAGGCGAACGACCTTTCGGTGCGCTGGAACTGCAAGGCCGGCAAATGCGGATCCTGCTCCGCCGAGATCAACGGCAAGCCCCGGCTCATGTGCATGACGCGGCTGAACGAGCTGCCTCTCGAGAAGCCAGTGACCGTGCAGCCGATGCAGGCCTTCCCCATCATCCGCGACCTGGTGACCGACGTCTCCTGGAACTTCGAGGTGAAAAGGAAGATCCGCAAATTCTCGCCGCGCGCCGCCGACGCCCCGGACGGCACCTGGCGCATGGCCCAGGCCGACGTCGATCGCGTGCAGGAGTTCCGCAAGTGCATCGAATGCTTCCTCTGCCAGGATGTCTGCCACGTGCTGCGCGAGCACAAGTACTTCGACACGTTCATCGGACCGCGCTACTTTGTCTACGCCGCCGCCCTGGAGATGCAGCCCATCGACAAGGAGAATCGCCTCTCCGACCTCCGCGATCCGCACAACATCGGCTATTGCAACATCGGAAAGTGCTGCACGAACGTGTGTCCGGAGGAGATCAAGATCACCGACAACGCCATCATCCCGCTGAAGGAGCGCGTGGTGGATGAGTTCTACGACCCGCTGCGCATGCTGTTTCGTGTATTCAAGTAGGGGGCGCGCATGAAGTTCGAATTGAAGCCGATTCACAAGGACGCGATTCCGGAGGCGCTCGACAAGGCGCATCTCTACCGGCTGCTGAATGAACCGGTTCAGGCGCAAAGCATCTGCCTGGATGTGCTGCGGCTGGAACCGGAGCATCCCAAAGCCCTGATCACGCTGCTGCTGGCGCTGACCGATCAGTTCGGCGCCGGCGTGTCGCCCGCCAAGGCGCACGAAGTCCTGGCGCGCATGAAAGGCGATTACGAGCGGGCCTACTACGCCGGCTTGATCGCGGAGCGATCCGCACATGCGCGGCTGCGGCAGTCCTCGCCCGGCGCCGGCTTCGACGCCTACGATCTTTTCCTGGAGGCGATGAAGCACTACGAGGTCGCCGAGCAGATCCGCCCCGCCGCCAACGACGACGCCATTCTGCGCTGGAATACCTGCGCCAGAATGTTGATGAGAACCGGCGACCTCCGCCCGCGCCCGGATGAAGAGGTCAGCCCGGTTTTCGGGGAGTAGCACATGCCCGAAGGTCTGAAGGACAAGGTCGCGATTGTCGGCGTCGGATGCACCCGCTTCGGCGAGAACAACTCGCAGAGCTACGAAGACATGGTGGTGGAGGCGGGCCTGGCCGCGTTCGCCGACGCCGGCATCGCGCCCGATCGCATCGAAGCCGCCTGGTTTGGCGCTTACTCCCCCAACAACGGACGCGGCAAGGCGTCGGTGTCCCTGGCCGATTCGCTGCGCCTGTACGGCATCCCGATCACCCGCGTCGAAAACTTCTGCGCCACCGGAACCGACGCCTTCCGCAACGCGAGCATGGCCGTCGCCAGCGGAATGTACGACGTGGTTCTGGTGCTGGGCGCGGAGAAGCTCAAGGATCGCCCCCTGCGCGGCCTGGCTCGCGAAGGCCCGCATCCTTACCAGCAGGAGGGCTTGACCGCCCCCGGCATCTTCGGGCTCGCCGCCACGCGCTACTTCCATTCGTTCGGGCTGTCGCGCGACGCCGGCAAGGAAAAGCTGGCCCAGGTGGCGGTGAAGAATCACTACAACGGCGCGCGCAACCCGAAGGCGCATTTCCAGATGGAGGTGACGCCGGAACAGGTTCTGAAAGCCCCCATGGTCTGCGATCCGCTGGGCCTGTTCGATTGCTGCCCCACCACCGACGGCGCCGCCGCCGCCGTCATCTGCCGGGCCGACATGGCCCGGAAGTTCCGCCCGGATCCGGTTTATCTCAAGGGCATCGGGCTGCGCGTGTTCACCGGCCGCCCGTGGAACGACTCTTCGTTCGATTACCTCGGCTTCCCCTCCACTCGCGCGGCGGCGGACGAAGCCTACCGCATGGCCGGCGTTCAGAATCCCGCCCGCGAGATCGACCTCGCCGAAGTCCACGATTGCTTCACCATCACCGAGATCTTGAACTACGAGGATCTCGGCTTCTGCCGCCAGGGCGAAGGCGCTGCGTTCATCAGCGAAGGCCGCAGTTCACTCGCTGGAGACATGCCTGTCAATACATCCGGCGGATTGAAGTCCTTCGGTCATCCCATCGGCGCCAGCGGCATCCGCATGATTTATGAGGTGGTGACGCAGTTGCGCGGCCAGGCCGGCGATCGCCAGATTAAGAACGCGCGTCAAGGCCTGGTTCACAACCTCGGCGGACCCGGTTCGGTGGCCTGCGTCGCGGTGTTGGGAAACTGACGATCACGCTCGCTTCGCAAAAATTTCCGCCGGGAACACAACATCTTGCGGGGAGACGAGTTCTCTGGCCCGAAGGTCGTATGCGATAAACAACTCGAAGCGCGACGGGCTGGCCAGCCTGCTTCTTAAGCCGGGATCGATCCCGCACCGAAAAACAGCGGCCGCCGCGAGTCCCACTCGAAGGGAAGCGGCGGCCTTCCATCCGCGAATCGCGAGCCTCGGGCGAAGGCCGAAGTGTGCCCTCACTCCTCCCGCACCGTCCTCGCCAGCACCGCACCCGTCGCCATCATCCCCGCCACCAGCACCAGCGCGACCTGCAGCGTAAACGCCTGCGCCGCGAACCCCACCAGCGGCGGCCCCACCAATAACCCCACGTAACCGGACCCTGTCACCGCCGCCAGCCCGACCCCTTTGCTCAGCCCCGGAATCCGGCCCGCCGCCGCGAAGCACACCGGCACGATCACCGAACACCCCGCCCCCACCAGCCCGAATCCCGCCAGCGCGAGCCATACCGTCGGCGCCGCCATCGCCGCCGCCAGCCCGACCGCCGCCACAATGCTGAACACCTGCAGCGTCCGCCGCCGCCCCAGCCTCTCGATCGCAGTATCGCCCACCATCCGCCCGACCACCATTACCGCCGAGAACGCCGCATACCCGAGCGCCGCCACCCCCTGCCCCGACCCAAGCGTGTCGTTCAGATAAACGCCTGTCCAGTCGCCCATGGCCCCTTCCGCCAGGAAGAACGCGAACGCGATCGCCGCCAGCCCCGCCACCCGCGCGGGTATCCGGATGCGCGCCGGCGGCATCGGCGCGTGACTGTGATCCTCAATCAGGTTCCGCGCCGACGCCAGCACGATTACAAGCAGCACCGCTGCCGCCCAACTCATGTGCACCCGCGGATGGACCTCCATGCCCGCCAACAACCCGCCCGCCAGCGACCCCGCCATCGCCCCCAGGCTGAACAGCGCATGGACCGACGCCATGATCGACCGCCCGTGCGCGTCTTCCACCGCTACCGCCTGGGCATTCATTCCGATGTCCATCGCTCCCGCCGCTGCGCCGTACACGAACAGCGCCGCTCCCAGCCACCAGGGGTCGGGTGCGAACGCCAGCAGCGGCAAGCTGAGACAGAACAGCGCCGACCCCTGGGCCGTCACCCGGCCGCTGCCTTCCCGGTCGATCAAAACCCCTGCCAGCGGCATCGACACGAGCGAGCCCAAGGCGGCCATCAGCAGCGTGAGACCGAGGGTGGCAGGCGACAGGCGCAGCGCGTCCTGCACTGCTGGAATGCGCGACACCCACGTCGCCACCACCAGTCCATGCACCAGGAAGATCAGGGAAACCCGAACCCGCATCTCACCCCGTCAACGCATCGCGCGCAAGTAAGTCCGAACCGCAATGATTGCCCGATTCCCTGTCGTCGCGCTTGCCACCATCGTGTCCGCCGGGTTGGGCTGCAATTTCGAGTGTAGAGCTCGTGGATTGCCGAGTTCCTCAGAGAGCGGGGACTTACGGTGGTGTGGGACCTCGAAGCCGCCGAATTAACGCGCTGTACCTGACCCGAAAGGATGGGACTGTTCTGAGCCAGGAACCCTGGCATTTCGGGATCTGCGTCGCGCGTGTACCGGAATAGCGGCAGCGAGGCAGTCAGGTGACGAATCTAAAGCTTGCGGAGGCCAACCAGGCCAACTCAGCGGAACTCCAGGCAGGCCAGCCGCCGCCCCGGATCGAAGTACAGCCGCACATCCCGCAGGTTGACCCCCTCGCGCACCTCCACCCGGCTGGTTCCCACCGCCGGACCGCCGAACCCTTCTCCCGCGCACGCCCCCGCGGCCGCGGCATCCAGGGGCTGCAAGCCCATCGCATTCGCGATGTTGTCGCGGGCGTCCACCGGCATCGGGATCAGGCACCAGCCGCCACCCTCGCCGCGCGCCTTGCACTCCGGCGCCGCGCGCGGAAACCCGTGCCGCGTGAATAACTCCATCACATCCGCGCGCAACCGCTCGGGCTGCCCACCGCCACCTCCCGCCGAGCACCCTGCCAGCAGACAACACACACCCACCGCGACCTGGAGCTTCATAACAGCCGGCGCCTCCCAGCGGAAGACGCCGCCCGGCGCAACAAACGTTGCTCCCGTTTTCGTAATTCCGGCGAATTTTCCAACTCCAGCGCCGAGCGCGTCATCTCCAGCGCGATCGCCGCGTTCTTCTCGCGGTGCTCGTAATGCTTGGCCAGCTCCTCGTACGCGCGGGCGCGGAACGGGTTGTGAACCTGCGTCAGCTCCGTCCACAGCGCCAGGGCCGCATCCCCGCGATCCCGCCTGCGCTCCAGCGCCGCCAGGTCCCACATCGCCCGCCACATCGCCTCGTCCGGCAACCCGCGATCCAGGGCCCGCTGCATCAGCACGCAGCAGGTCTCCAATTGGTCCGCCTGCCGCAGCCACCGCGCCAGCCCCAGCATCTCCACCCCGTGCGACAAGGGCGCGTTCAGCGGATCCTGGAACGCCCACGGAACTATCCCGGTCAGGCACGCCAGCGTCAGAATGTCGTTCGCGTTGTGATGGAAAATCGGAACCAGCTTGCCCGCTTCGCGCTTCCGCAGGAACTCGAAGTACACGTAGGGGATCATCTCCCCCGGCAGATCGCCTTCCCGGATCACGCCCAGGATCTGCTCTTCCAATTCCACCAGGCGGCAGGAATCGAAACGCAGCTTCCACAGCCGGCGTGCCCCGGCCAGCAGATCCAGGTGCTCCATCTTCGGAAACGGAGGCCGGAAGCGCGACATCCGGTAGCGCGTCTCCAGCAGCGGCTGATCGTAACTCTTGCCGTTATACGTGATCAGGATGCGGAACTGCGCCAGGTGCTCGGCCAGCCCATGCAGCAGGCTCGGCTCCTCGCTGTGATCCCGCATGAAGAATTGCCGCACGCGAAATCCTTCAGGCGTGATGCGTCCCACGCCCACCAGGAAGGCCACCGTGCCCGATCCGCCCGCGAGCCCGGTGGTCTCCGTGTCCAGGAACGCCCATTCCTCCGGACGCGACTTCTCGATTGCACCGTTGGAGATCGCCCCCAGCAGGTCTTCCGGAAGCTCGAACAGCGTGGAAATATCCATCGACCCGTGGCGCCGGTGCCGTTCCCATAGCTTCTCCGTCTCGAAGTGCTTGCCGTGATCGGTTTCCTTCTCCTCCCCGCTCAGCCACTCCTCCACGAAGTAGCGTTCCGGGCGATCGCGTTGCAGGGTGGGCTGGGGTGGTGGTGGCGCCGACTTTGCGAACTTCCTGTCGATCTTGGCGATCCGTTTGCGCAGGTCCGCAAGCTGTTGCTGGAGATCCATTCGCCTCTTATTCGCCTCCAGCGATTGTATCAGCTACCGCGGCGATTCATACACCAGCCTGCCGCCGATGATCGTGTGCGTCACCTTCGCCGACGGGATCTCCTCCTCCGCCACCTTCAGGATGTCCTTCGACAGCACCACGATATCCGCCAGCTTTCCCGGTTCCAGCGATCCCTTCTGCTTCTCCTCGAAGGCCGCGTACGCCGCGTGAATCGTGTACGACTTCAAAGCCTCCATGCGGCTCATCCGCTCCGCGCCGTGGAACACAGATCCGTCCTTCAACCTGCGGCTCACGGTCGCGTAAAAGCTGGCGATCGGATCCACGTCCTCCACCGGCGCATCGCTGCCGTTGGTCACCACCGCCCCCGACTTCATCAGTTTCTGCCATACATACGCGCCTTCCTCCGCGCGCTTGGCCCCCAGCCGCGCCAGCACGTACGGCGCATCCGACGTGCAATGGATGCCCTGCATGCTGGCGATGACGCCCAGTTTCCCGAAGCGCGGAATATCCGCGGGATGCAGGTGCTGCGCGTGCTCCACGCGCCAGCGCGCGTCTTTCTTTCCGCCTAGCGCCTTCTCCATGATGTCCAGCGTCTCGCGATTCGCCCGGTCGCCGATCGCGTGGACGCAAAGCTGGTAGCCGTGCTGCATTGCCAGCCGCGCCGACTCGCGGATGGTTTCGAGCGGCGTCGTGTTCAGCCCCGTGCTCGTCTTCAGGTCCTCATAGGGCGCCAGCAGCCACGCCCCGCGCGGCCCAAGGGCGCCGTCGATGGAGTGCTTGATCCCGCGCACGGTCACCTGCTTGTCCACCCCGCGATACTTCGCCAGGTTCAACCGCTGCTGCTCCAGCGAGTCCCGCACCATCACCCACAGCCGCACATTCAGCTTGCCCTCGGCCGCCGCCTTACGGAAAAAATCGATGGTGGTGAACGGCGACCCCGCGTCCTGGAAACTCGTGATCCCCTTCGACGTCACCTCCCGGTCCGCCAGTCCCAACATCTTCCACTGCTCTTCTTCCAACTGCCGCGGCGTCATCGTCTCCCGCGATTTCCGCATCGCCCGTTGCAGCAGACCGGACGCGGTCTCCCGGAACGCGCCGATCGGACGTCCCTGCGCGTCCTTCAGGATCTCGCCGCCGGGCGGGTTCGGAGTCGCGGCATTCACGTCCGCCATCTCCATCGCCTTTTGGTTGGCGAAACTGGCGTGGCCGCTCGCGTGCGTCAGCAGTACCGGATTCTGGGGCGATGCCGCGCTCAACGTATCGTGCGTCGGGAACCCTTCCACATTCGGTCGCGGCGTCTTGTCCCACTTCTCCTGATGCCAGCCCCGGCCCACGATCCATTCGCCCGGCTTGGCCTTCCGCGCCGCGTCGCCCACCATCGCCACGATCTCGTCCCAGCTCTTCGTCTTCATCAGGTTCAGGCTCACCATGGATTGCCCGATCCCCATGAAGTGCCCGTGACCCTCGATGAAGCCGGGGATCGCCAGCTTGCCGCCCAAATCGATCGTCTTGGTCGCCGGACCGGCATGCTTCTGAATCTCGGCGTTCGAGCCGACCGCCAGAATCGTGTCTCCCTGTATCGCGATCGCCTGCGCCTCGGGCTTGCCGTCGTTCCAGGTGACGATGCGGCCGTTGCGCAAAACCAGGGTCGCGGTTTGCGCCGCCAGCGTCGCGGCGATCAACAGGGTCAGCGTGAGGAGTCTCATATCCGTATTCCTTTTCCGGCGGCGGCGGCGCGGCGATACGCCAGGTGCGCGGACGCGATGTCCTCCACCGCCAAACCAAGTGACTTGAATATCGTAATCTGCCCGGGCGACGTGCGTCCCGCCGTTCGCCCCGCCGCCACCTCGCCCAGCTCTGCCTGAATGTGCCCCGCGCCCGCCGCGATCACATCCCCGGACTCCCGCTCCGCCGCCGCACGCGAATCCACAAACAGCAGCGACCGCCGTACCAGCGCCGGGTCCATCTCCTGCTCCGCGGGCCGGCAGGCGCCGACTGAAATCACGTGCGCGCCCTCCTTTACCCAGCCGTCCTCGATCACCGGCGTCCGCGACGAGGTCACCAGCGCGATCACATCGGCGCCCCGAACCGCTTCCTCGGCCGATCCCGCCGCGCGAGCGCCTGCCTCTTCCGCGAACCGTCCGCGCGACTCCGGGTTCGGGCTCCACGCCCGCACCTCCCCAAAGCCGAAAATCTCCCGCAGTGCCTCCACGTGGCTGCGCGCCTGCACGCCGGACCCCAGAATCGCCAGCGCCCTCGCATCCGCCCGCGCCAGCAGCCGCGCCGAGACCGCTGACACTGCCGCGGTTCGCGCCTCCGTGATGTAGCGCCCGTCCACCAGCGCCCGCAGCGCGCCCGTCTCAGGATCGAGTAAGACGATCGTCGCCAGATGCGACGGCAATTGCTTCGCGAGATTCGCGGGGTACACCGTCACCAGCTTCGCGCCCATCGCCGGCAGCGATGGCAGGTATGCCGGCATCACCCCGAAGAAGTTCCGCTCCGCCCCGACGCCGAGCACGGTGCGCACCGGCTGCTCCACCTTGCCTTGTGAAAAATCCGCCAGCGTTGTTTCCATCAGCGCGATCAGATCGCGCATGGATACCAGTTCGCGCACATCGGATTCGCTCAACAGCAGGGGCATCGAGCGATTGTACGCGTACGGCACGATCGACGGTGAAGCGGCGCAGGTCCGCGCTTATTACGGCCGCTCGGAAGGCACGATGCGGAATCTGCGATTTCCCTCTATCCGGTAGGTCTCGAAGTCTGCGTGATCCACAGTGAAGATCGTCGTCAACCGCTCCCGCCTCGCCAGGTAAACCAGTGACGCATCGGCGAAATCCATCGGACGATCCC
>JAIEPW010000142.1 GCA_019748195.1 Bryobacteraceae bacterium | reverse complement strand
TGCCGCTTCCATCTTCAGCAATTACCGGCGGCGAAGGAGATTACGACATGTTTTCCAGACCATTCAGATTCGGGCCACGCGTGGCAATCCCCACGATGGGACTGTTGCTTGGGCTTGCCGCCATCGTATCGGCGCAGCGTCCCGGGCGGAACGCAGCCTATCCACAGATCGATATTGCCCCGGTGTTCAATGCGCAGAACGAGCTCGTGCAGCCGAAGGCCTTTCGGGAATGGATCTTCATCGGCGCTCCGATCACGCCGCACGGGTTGAACAATGGAAAGGCCAACTTCCCTGAGTTTCACAATGTCTACGTCCAGCCCGCTGCGTTCAAGGCCTATCGCGCTACCGGCAAGTGGCCGGAGGGGACGATGATGGTCAAGGAGCTGCAACTCGTCGATGGTCCGGCGGAAAATCCGGATGGCTCTCGTCTTGAGGCGTCGGGCCGGGGATACTTCCCTGGCAAAGTCGCGGGCCTGGACGTTGCGGTGAAGGACAGCAAGCGTTTCACGAAGAGCAAGAACTGGGGGTACTTCAATTTCAACCACGCGCCTCCCCCGTATCTGGCCGCCGCCGCGGAGCGTCCCGTTGCGGAATGCGCGGGTTGCCACATCGCCAATGCGCACGAAGACATGGTCTACGTGAAGTTCTACAAGCCGATCCTCGACCCTTTGCCCGCGAAGTAGTAGGATTCACGCTGATAGGAGCCCCACATGTTCAGCCAGAAGAAGTATCTCATTTCGGTATCTGCGGTCCTGTTGTTGCTTCTCGCCTCTACCTACCTGTTCGGGCAAGGCGCAGCGAGACCCTTTAGCCCACTAGTGAACGACAAGGGCGACATCGCGTTTCCAAAGGATTTCCCCAATGGCTTCGAACATATCGGCACGGTCGCGGTTGCGGGCAATGGTGGCGTGACGGATACTCACGCCACATATGCTCGCCCGGCGGACGCAGCGTACTACCGCGCTAACGGTGTTTTCCCTGACGGCGCGGTCCTCGTCAAGGATGTTCAAGGCGTAATCGGTTCCCCCCACACTACTGGCAACGCGTTTTGGGCATCGGAACGAAAGACCTGGTTCCTGATGATCAAGGACAGTGTTGGCCGCTTTCCGGACAACCCGCTGTGGGGCGACGGGTGGGGTTGGTCGCAATACGACCCGAAGGACAGCTCGAAGCAGATCGCCAAGAGCTACAAAGCGGATTGCCTCCAGTGCCACGTTCCTGCAAAGGCCACTGACTGGGTATACGTTTATGCCTACCCAGGTTTGGGCGAGGGCATCCGGAAATTCACACCCGCAGCGGCACGCGCCGCTACCGCCAGGGCTGACGCCGCTCCCGCTCAGGCGGCGCCTGGAAATCCCGCGATGATCGCAGCGGGTAAGTCCGCCTTTGAAGAGACTTGCGGCGGCTGCCACACGGTGGAGGCGGGAAAAAACAATACAGGGCCGTCGTTGTTCGGATTGATCGGACGAAAGGCCGGTACGCAAGCCACATACTCGTACTCGCCCGCAATGAAAGATGCTGCCGTGGTTTGGTCTCGGGACACTCTTCCCAAATTCCTTGCCGATCCAAAGGGATTCATTCCAGGCAACCAGATGGGGCGCTTCTTTCCAGGCGTGGACTCATCTGAGAAACGCGAAGCTCTTGCCGCCTACCTGGAGTCCGTGAAGTAGGGCCGTAGTCGTTCGGCGGGTGCCCTTTAGGGGAAGGTGGCTAATGACCGATTCCTACGACGCGCTGATCATCGGCACGGGCCAGGCTGGACCTTCCTTGGCGGGACGCTTGGCTGGCGCTGGGATGAAAGTCGCCATTGTTGAGCGAGGCCGGTTCGGCGGCACGTGTGTGAATGTGGGCTGCATCCCCACAAAAGCAATGGTTGCCAGCGCCTATGTAGCGCAGATGGCGCGGAGAGCACTGGAATACGGCGTCGTTCTTCCCGGTCCGATTGCTGTAGATATGAAGCGCGTGAAAGCCCGGAAAGATGCGATTTCGGGCCGCTCCCAATCTGGCGTCGAGGGCTGGCTGAAGGGGATGGCGAATTGCACGGTGTATCAAGGCCATGCGCGCTTTATTGGCCCTCGAAGAGTTGTCGTCGGTGAGACTGAACTCACGGCTGCGCGGATCTTTGTCAACGTCGGGGGACGCCCGCACGTACCTGCTATTCCGGGTCTCCAGGACGTTGGCTATCTGACCAGCGACACCATGATGGACCTAGACGTTCTTCCTCGTCATCTGATCGTGGTGGGTGGCGGTTATGTGGGCCTGGAATTCGCACAGATGTTCCGGCGGTTTGGAAGCGCTGTGACCGTTCTGGATAGCGGCGCGAGACTATTGTCGAAGGAAGACCTGGATGTGTCCCACGCTGTCAGCGAGATCCTGACCAACGAGGGAGTTTCGATAGTTCCGAGTGCCACCGTATCCCGCTTGAGTGGACGCAAAGGCTCTCTCTCCATCGAGGTCGAAGCGACGAACGGCCACAAGATCGAAGGGTCTCATCTCTTGATAGCGATTGGCCGGGTACCGAATACGGACGACTTAGGCTTGGCCGCCGCCGGCATTTCCACGGACTCACGGGGCTTCATTCCGGTGGATGATCAACTGCGGACAAGCGCTGACGGGGTTTGGGCGCTGGGGGATTGCAACGGTAGAGGAGCTTTCACCCACACGGCCTATAACGACTTCGAGATCGTTGCGGCGAACCTTCTGGACAGCGACCCGCGCCGGGTCACGGACAGGATCGAGACGTACGGGCTATTCATTGATCCCCCGCTGGCGCGGGTCGGGATGACCGAGTCCGAGGCCTTGGCGACCGGGCGAAAAATTTTGGTGGGTCGCCGCGCGATGACACGGATCGGCCGCGCCATCGAAAAAGGGGAAACCCAAGGGTTCATGAAAGTGGTTGTTGACGCGGAGTCGAAACATATCCTCGGTGCGGCGATTCTCGGGACGGGCGGCGATGAGGCGATCCACTCCTTGATTGACATCATGTATGCGGGAAAACCTTATTCTGTAATTCAACGCGCCGTTCACATCCATCCAACCGTTGCAGAGTTGATCCCGACGGTACTCGGTGACCTCCGCCCTGCAGTTGGGCAGGAGTCGTAAGTGTCAGACAGACAGCCGCTCCTTCAATCCCTCGCAAAAGCCCGGCTTGCATGCGACGAGACGTTCCGGCTGGTCGATCCACAGTTCTTGTACGAGCGCCCCATCGCAGAGCGTCACCGGATTGTGTTCTATGTCGGGCACGTTGACTCATTTGATTGGAATCTCCTTCAATCGCGGTTCTCCCTCAGTGATATCAACCCCTCCTTGGACAAGCTGTTTGCTTTTGGTATTGACCCAGTGGATGGTCAACTGCCATCAGACACAGCCCGAGACTGGCCTTCTTTGGAAGACATTGCCCACTATACGCAGCGACTCCGAGGTGAACTGGACCGAGCGCTCGTGACTGCCGGCGACGGTGCGGAACTTGACGCCCTGCTTCATGTGGCGATAGAGCATCGATGGATGCACGTCGAAACCTTGTCCTATATGTTGCATCAATTGCCCATCGATAGGAAGATCGCGCCGGTGCTGCGCAGGCAGGATACCGCGTATGGGCGCCCAGGCCATGAGACCACGTCAATGATCGGCGTTCCCCGCGGACCTGCAACTCTTGGCGCAGCGCGAGATGGTTCATTCGGCTGGGACAACGAATTTGATGCGCACACCGTAGACGTTCGGGAGTTTTTCGTTGACAAGTGCAAAGTCACAAACGTGCAGTTCGCGGAATTTGTCCGTCAAGGCGGATACAACGATCGCGCGCTCTGGACGCCCGAGGGGTGGGACTGGAAGGAACGCCACGGCCTGACCCATCCTGCGTTCTGGAAACCAGATGTTTCGGGATTCCGACTGAAGGGCATGTTCGAAGACCTGGCGTTCGCCGGGGATTGGCCTGTGTACGTGAGTCACGCCGAAGCCACGGCGTATGCCCGCTGGGCGGGGAAACGTCTCCTCACAGAAGCGGAATGGCACCGTGCCGCCTACGGGACCTCGTCCGAACAACGGCAGTATCCCTGGGGTGATGCAGTGCCCGCGGCTCAGCACGGGTACTTCGATGTCGCCACGTTCGAACCCCATCCAGTAGACGCCTTCCCGGACGGGCAGAGCTTTTGGGGCGTCCATGGTCTCATCGGGAATGGCTGGGAGTGGACAGCGAGTCAATTCGCTCCCTTCTCAGGGTTCGAGGCTTTCCCGTTCTACAAGGGCTACTCCGCAGACTTCTTCGATGGCATGCACTACGTCATGAAGGGAGGATCGCCCCGGACCGAACGAGGCATGCTCCGGCGCTCATTCCGGAATTGGTTTCAACCTCATTACCAATACGCGTATGCCGGTTTTCGATGCGGCAAAGATGCCTGAGGACTGCCTACGATGATCATCGCACCGATTGCCCACAGCTGCTCCAGCGACTTCGCTTCAGAAGTCGCTGCCGGCCTGACAATGAATCCCCAAAAGGAGCTGCCGTCCAAGTATCTGTACGACCAACTTGGGTCCCGGCTCTTTGACGCGATCTGTGAACTACCTGAATACGGCCTGACGCGCGCGGATGAGCGGCTGCTACGCAAGCACGCCGGAGAGATCGCTGCCCAGGTGCCGCAGGATGTTCTTGTGTGTGAGTTGGGTAGTGGCTCCGGAGGGAAGACCCGTTGGATCTTGGAGGCCCTGACTCGCCACAGAAAGATCAGCTACTTTCCGATCGAGATCTCTCCAATGGCTCTTACGCTCTGTCAGCGTGAGCTCTCCGACATCGAGTCCCTCGCGATCGTCGGCCTAGAGCGGGAATACCTGGACGGTTTGCGGCATGTCGCCGAGCGCCGGCACGCTGATCAGGCCATGCTGGTGCTATTTCTTGGAAGCACCATCGGCAACTTCAGTGACCCGGCGGATGTCGCGTTTCTACGACAGGTCCGCGGCATGCTGCGGCCTGGCGATTTCCTGCTGCTCGGCGCGGATCTGCAAAAACCGCTCGCGAATCTCATCCCGGCCTACGACGATGCACTGGGTGTTACGGCGGCGTTCAACCTGAACCTGCTTTCCAGGGTCAATCGCGAACTTGGGGCCAACTTTGATCTGAACGCGTTTCGCCACGAGGCTCGCTTCAATGCCGAGACGTCCAGCATCGAGATGCATCTTCGCTCCGTGCGTCCGCAGAGCGTCACGGTCGCTAGCGCCGGGTTGGCAGTAGAGTTTTCCGAGGGGGAGACCATTTGGACGGAGAACAGTCACAAGTACTCGTTGATAGAGCTCAAGCAGAAGGCGCTAGTTGCCGGTTTCCAGGTCCATGTCCAGTGGATTGATACAGAGTGGCAGTTTGCCGAGAACCTTCTCGTTGCCGCCGGAGAGCCTGTTGGGTAGAGTGTAGTCGGCAGCGATTGTGAGACTTGCATTGGATGGGCGGCATCGGCAACGGCTTTAGCGAAAGCGATAGGAAAAGGAGTCGGCAAAGTCCTATGTCTATTGACGGCGTCGAATCGCCCCGGCCACCCAGTTTTATCCGCGATCTCATCGAAGCCGACAACGCCTCCGGCCGCTTCGGCGGCAAAGTGCAAACGCGCTTTCCGCCCGAGCCGAACGGCTACCTCCACATCGGTCACGCCAAGTCCATCTGCATCAATTTCGGCCTCGCCAAGGAGTTCGGCGGCAAGTGCAATCTGCGCTTCGACGACACCAACCCCACCAAGGAAGGCGTCGAATACGTCAACTCCATCATGGAGGACGTACGCTGGCTTGGCTTTGAGTGGGACGCCCTCTTCTACGCCTCCGACTATTTCGAGCAGCTCTACCAATGGGCCGTTGCGCTCATCAAGGAAGGCAAAGCCTACGTCTGCGACTTGTCGCCGGAACAAGTGCGCTCAACGCGCGGCACCCCCACCGAGCCTGGCCAGCCCAGCCCCGATCGCGACCGTTCCGTCGAAGAAAACCTCGATCTGTTCGCCCGCATGCGCGCCGGTGAATTCCCCGACGGCTCCCGCACCTTGCGCAGCAAAATCGACATGGCGTCGCCCAACTTCAACATGCGCGACCCCGTCATGTACCGCATCCTGCACTCGGAACATCACCGCACCGGCGACGCCTGGTGCATCTTTCCGATGTACGACTTCGCGCACGGCCAATCCGATTCCATCGAAGGCATCACGCACTCCCTCTGCACGCTCGAATTCGAAGACCACCGCCCGCTCTACGACTGGTACTGCGACAACCTCGGCATCCACCATCCGCAGCAAATCGAGTTTGACCGCCTCAACCTCACCAACGCCCAGCTCAGCAAGCGCAAACTCCTCACGCTCGTCCAGCGGGGCCTCGTCTCCGGCTGGGACGACCCGCGCTTGCCCACGCTCAGCGGCATGCGCCGCCGCGGCTACACCGCCGAAGGCATCCGCAATTTCTGTGGCATGATCGGCGTCTCGAAGACCAACGGCATCATCGAGTACAACTTGCTCGAACACGCCGTGCGGGACGACCTCAACAAACACGCGCTTCGCGTGATGGCCGTGCTCGATCCGCTGAAGGTGGTCATCGACAACTACCCCGCCGGCCAGACCGAACAGATGGAAGCGGTCAACAATCCCGAAGACGCCTCGGCGGGCACCCGCCCCGTGGCCTTCTCCCAGGTCCTCTACATCGAGCGCGACGACTTCCGCGAAGACCCGCCCAAGCAGTACTACCGCCTCTCACCCGGCCGCGAAGTGCGCCTCCGCTACGGCTACTTCATCACCTGCACCAGCGTCGTCAAGAACGAGCAAGGCGAGGTGATCGAAGTGCACTGCACCTACGACCCCGCCACGCGCGGCGGCAACTCCCCGGACGGCCGCAAAGTGAAGTCCACCATCCACTGGGTCTCGGCCGCCCACGCCATCGACGCCGAAGTGCGCCTCTACGATCATCTGTTTCAGCCCGGCGTCGAGCCCAAGGAAGACGAAGACTTCACCGTCGCGCTCAACCCGGCCTCGCTCACGCGCGTCACCGCGAAGGTTGAGCCCAGCGTCGCCGGCGCCGCGCCCCTCGCCAGCTACCAGTTCGAACGCGTCGGCTACTTCTGCGCCGACCGCGACTCCACGCCGGACAAGCCCGTCTTCAACCGCACCGTCCAGCTCAAAGACACCTGGGCCAAGACCGAAAAGTCGCACCAGCAGAAAAAGCCATGACCCGGCGCGAAGTATTGGCGGCGGGCGGAGCCTCGGCGTTGTGGGCCACGGGCTGCGCGAAAAAGCAGCCCGCCTCGCGCCCCAACATTCTCTTCGTCATTGCCGACGATCAGTCCTACGCCCACACCGGCGCCAATCAAAGCCAATGAAAGGGGCTTGGAGACTCATGGACAGGAAAGATAAAAGGATGACCTGCGCTGATGTGCAGGACGCGGTCTATGGTTACGTCGCTTGTTCCTTGGCGCCCGATGAGATCACCGCATTCTATGAGCACTTGGTGACATGCGAGGATTGCAGGCTGCATGTAACGTGCTACCGAACGGTGGTCAGCTTGCTTAGGGAGGAGAAGGGTTCCCCTCAGAAAACGGAACTTATCGTTCTCTATCGCCCGGCAACGCCCGAGTGAATTTCAATTGCAGACTGGGCACGCACCCGAAAAGCGCTTGGTAGCTCACCTGCCACTCGTCGGAAGAACTTCACAAAGTTTGTAGGTTCGGTGAAGCCAAGCTGCTGCGTGATCTCTTTCACGGGCTGATCGGAGTGGGCGAGAATTCTTTTGGCTTCAAGCGCGACACGCTCCTGGATCACGGTCTTCGGAGGGACCCCAGCGACGGTGCTGCAGGCGCGGCTGAGGGTCTTTTCGGTGCAGCCCAACTCACGGGCCATGATCGCCGTGGAGCGGTGTGTGGCGAACGTCTTATCCAGCAATGTCTCGAATCTACGAAAGAGCTTCGCTTCCGACGATTCGCCGCCTGACGGCGATCCCAAGCGACTCTGCCGTCGGAGCCTGAGGAACAGGGCGATCGACTCGTGGAAGATGATGTCGCGTGCGCTAGGATCGCTTGCCACCTGCGAATACTCGTCAACCAACGTCCGAAAGCTGCTCTCAATCGCGGGTGCAGACGGAACTAGTGCCGCAATGTCGTTAGGATCTGGAGCGTGCTCGCCAGCGGAGAGGAACGCTGGTTCCAAGAGCAGGAGCATGCCTTCGGAATCCTTCGATGTCGAAAGTCGTTGGACTTGGCCCGGCCGAGTGAAGGCCACTAGACCGGGCTTGATCTCGTAGCGGACGAAATCAACCTCCTGGCTCGCCGAGCCCCTTTCCAGCAGCATTACCTGAAAGAAAGACAGACGCCGCGGCGTAGCAAAATGGTGTTCTCCAACACGTTGAACGACTTCCCTCAAGTCCAAGGCTTCGAATCCTAGGCCGGGAGTGCCCGCGCTGCTAAACCGTACGCGCAGGATCTCACGGTTGCGCTGTCCGATTTTGACCATCCTTCGTCCTATTCTGACACTGTTCGCCAAGCGGTCCTTGGCTCAAAATCAAGTCATGAAGACACCAGCGTTCTCTACGTCGATCCGGCGTTCGAGCCTCTCGTTCGCCGCTTTTCTGTTGCTTGCCGCCAGTGCTCACGCCCAGATAGGCTCCGGATCTCCACCGCCGACCTACGATTGGGACAGCGTTCTCCCTGGGACGCAGCCCCCGCAATCGCCACTCGTTGCAAATTGGGACTTTCGAAGCGTCAGGCTCTACCAGATGAGCATTCCTGTGTTGGTCCCGCTGGCCCAACTCCAAAACATCATGCCGTCAGGCTTCACAGCCATCGCAACACCCGCGGGCTCCCAAGTTGGCACGGTCAACCTTCTCTACATCATCGACCAACGCTTTGAACGAACAGTGACGGGCCAGACCCATGGACCCTTCTCTGGCGTCCTGCTAACGACGACGGCAGTGAACACGAACGTGACGCCCGCTCGTCAAGAGATTCTGTTGCCAGCCTTCGAGGTCTCCGGAGAAGTAGCCTCCCTGAACGCGTCGTTTGGACCTGGAAGCAGCAGGCTGGCCAAGGTCAAAGTCGAAACAGAAGAGGAAGAAGGTCAGATCAAATTCAAGGTGGGCATCAAAGACCCAGGAATCGGCTTCGACGTTACTGCGTCCGCCACCGCACCGCTCGACATCAACAATCGGACGAAGAGCGATCCCGTCGCACTTCCCTTCCGGGCGCTGAACGGTCTGGTCGCTAACAGCGCATTCTTTGCCGCGAGCCAAGGTGACTCTCTTTCGGTCCCCACGGCATCGTCGTCAGTCACGGTTCAGACGCCGGACGGGCAACTTCGGCTCCCAGGCGGAGTACTGACGGTTGTCGGACTCGGTTCAAACATCTCGTTCAGCCGCCTCGTTGAATTTTTCATCAAGTTCCAGTAGCGGGTCCTCGGATGTACAACGCTTCGCAATACTACGATCAATGAAAGGAACCAACAGCATGTCACTCCAGAAACAACAAGTAGTCGCTCTTCTAAAGAGCATCGAGACCGGCGACTCCGGCCCGGTGGCGTTCATCAACCCGGCGAAGTACATTCAGCACAACCTCAGCGCGGCAGACGGTCTGGAAGGTTTTGGAGCCCTTATGGCCCTGCTACCCAAAGGCTCAGCGAGGGTCGCTACCCGCCGCGTCTTCCAAGACGGTAATCATATCTTCGTTCACAGCGAGTACGACTTCTTCGGCCCGAAGATCGGCTTCGATATCTTCCGGTTCGAAGACGGCAAAATCGTCGAACACTGGGACAACTTGCAGGTGACGCCCGCCAAAGCCAACCCGAGCGGCCACACGATGGTCGATGGCCCAACTGAAGCGATTGACCTGAGCCACACCGAAGCGAACAAGGCGCTGGTGCGGTCGTTCGTGGACGACATTCTCGTGAATGGCCGCATGCAAAAGCTCCAAGGCTACTACGACGGTGACAACTACGTTCAACACAATCCCCAGATCGGCGATGGGCTGTCGGGATTGGGCCAGGCGTTGGAAGCCATGGCCAAGGCTGGCGTCTCCATGAAGTACGATACCGTGCACAAGGTCCTAGGCGAAGGTAACTTCGTCTTGACGGTCAGTGAAGGCAACTTTGGCGGAGAGCACGTCTCGTTCTATGACCTGTTCCGCGTGGCTAACGGAAAAATCGCGGAGCACTGGGACACGATCGAAGAGATTCCCGGTCGCTCTCAGTGGAAGAACAACAACGGCAAATTCTGAAAGTTCGCGAACAGTTGGCCTCTGGGGCGCCGGCCCTGACCGCGCCCCTCGAATCGTTTTAAGGAATGATAAACGCCATGCTCACCCGAAGACTGGTACCCGCTCCTGGGACGGACCGGCTTCGCGTCCAAACGTCGCACTCGGGACGAGAGCCGCGCCTTAGCGTACGTTATATTCCGTTTTCTGAGGGGACCCCGAAAAGAAATGCCCGTCGCAGGTCTAGAGAGCCGTCTTCACCGCCGCCCGCAGGCGAGGTAGAGCGGTTTGGACGAACCAAGGATTCCTGGCCAGCCACATCGCGTTTCTCGGCGAAGGATGCGGAAGAACGATCTGCGCGGGCAGGAGTTCGTCGAACGCTTGTACTGCCTCGGTCAGGTTGCGAAATTGGTTTGGGAAGTAGCGAGCCAGGGGATACTGCCCGATAAAAACGCGAAGGCGCACGTTCGGCAGTTTTGCGAGTATTTGGTCGTGCCACAAAGGCGCGCACTCCGGCCGCGGCGCGAAGTCTCCGGTTGCGCCGGTACCCGGATAGCAGAAACCCATTGGCATTAGTGCCATCTTTTCCGGATTGTAGAAGCAGTCCCGCTCCACACCCAACCATTCGCGAAGCTTTTCTCCGCTGCGGTCGTTCCATGGCACGCCGCTCTGGTGCGCAATCCGGCCAGGAGCCTGACCGATGAGCACGATCCGGGACGCCCGGGACGCCGCGACCAACGGCTTCGCACCGTCGGGTAGGCCGGGTTCGCATACCTTGCAGGCTCTAACGTGACTGAGGATCTCAAGTGCTTTCGGCATCGCCTTGTTTCAACCTGGAGTCTCCAAGCCCCTTATTCTTATGATTCTGTGTGGATCGCTGGCTACGATTTGAATGGAAGCCGCAAAACAAAAGTGGCTGGCCCCCACACCTGGGGACCGGCCACGTCTTCGCTGACTACCCCTTCTAACCTAAGCCACCGCGTGACCGGCCTTCTTCAGGGAGACAGCGTTGATGCAGTAACGCAGTCCGGTTGGCTCCGGTCCGTCTTGAAACACATGCCCGAGGTGAGCATCGCAGACGTTGCAGGTAGTTTCGACTCGTTGCATGCCGTGGCTAGTGTCCAGATGATAGCCGACTACCCCGGAGTTGAGGGGCTGTGTGAAACTGGGCCATCCCGAGCGGCTGTCGAACTTGTTCCCAGCATCAAACAGCGGTGTATCGCAGCACACGCAGTGATATCGGCCCGGTTCGAACAACCCGCACATCTCGGAACTGAAGGCCCTCTCGGTGCCCTTGGCCCGAGCTATCCGGTACTGCTCTGGCGTGAGAAAGGATCTCCACGCGCTGTCGCTTCTCTCATCGCGGCGTGGAGGTGCAGGATTACCGCGTTTCGCCCAGGTGACGACCTGTTTCCAGTTCAAGGCTTGTCCATCGGGGGCCGCACGGCCCTCGGGTTCGCCTTTGGTAGCGAGCGCGATCACCGCATCCGCATCAACCCGAAAATCGGAATGAATGATCCGGCCTGATGGGTCGATGACGATGAACCATGGCGTTCCACCGGTACGATAGTCGGCCATGATCGTTGGCTGATCGCCTTCCCCGGTGTCGTGGCCAAAGGGGACCTCCAACGAGTAGCGCGACTGGGTTTCTTGCAGTCGTTGCGGCGTGTTCTCCTCCGCACCCTCAAACACGGTCTGCACAACCGCAAAGCCGAAGCCGCGCCCGCGGAGGGCATCGATCAGCCGTTTGAGAGTGGGAAACCCCGTGGCGTGGCAGCCGGGGCACCAGTGCTGAAAGCAGTATAAGACTTTGTAGCCCGTCCCCAGGTCAGACAATTTGAGTGGCTCTCGCGGATTGCCTTCCTCGTCAATCCAATAAGGCACCCGCAACTCAGGTGCCTGGCGATGTTCGCTTGCAACGGATGGCATAATGACCTCCTTATCAGGATGAAAAATGACGCTTCCAGGAATGCCGGCGTCGAGCAACGTGGGCAGGAAGCTACGCCGTTGTAGCACGGCGCTGCAGTGTCCAATTCGGCCGAGGGTAGTGGCAAGTGTAACCGTTTGGAATCCGTTCCAGATAGTCCTGATGTTCGGGTTCAGCTTGCCAGAAGGGGCCGGCTGGCTTGACTTCAGTGACGGCCTTCCCAGGCCACAAGCCGGATGCATTCACATCCTCGATTGTGGCAACTGCAACGTCACGCTGCTCTTCGTTCGTGTAGTAAATACCGGAACGATAAGACGAGCCCCGGTCGTTTCCCTGACGATTGGACGTGGTTGGATCGTGAATCTGGAAGAAGAACTCCAGGAGCGTGCGGAAGGTCAGGCGGCTCGGATCGAAGATCACCTCAATGGCTTCCGCATGTGTACCGTGATTGCGGTACGTGGCATTGGGCACATCACCGCCGCTGTACCCCACACGGGTCGAAGTGACGCCTGGGAGCTTTCGGATCAAGTCCTGCATGCCCCAGAAGCAACCTCCTGCAAGTATTGCCGTTTCAGATTTGCTCATATTGTCCTCTCCTATGTTCCACAGAATGTCTTACATTGCCAGTCGCCTGGCCGGGGCGGCTCCTGATACGCCGAGAACTTCGGCTGGTCGTCGAATGGCCGCGACAACACGGTGTGCAACTCTTCCGCCCGTGAAAAATCTCCCTTCAAAGCGGCGTCAATGGCGCGTTCCACGCGATGGTTTCTCAGGATGAACGCAGGATTCGCACGCAGCATGCCTTTGACAGTGTCAGCATTTGGCCGGTCCTCCCGTCCCAGTCTCGATCGCCAACGAGCAAGCCACGGCTCCACACTTTGAGGAATGCGGAACAGCCCAACAAAAGCTCGTTCCCCATCCGGACTAGCCGCTTCAGCAAGATTCCGAAAGGTCATGGTGAAGTCCGCCGAGCCTTGCCGCATCAAGTCGAGCAGTTCTTCGATCAAATTGACGTCTCCGGGCAGGTCCGCGGTCAACCCAATCTTGGCCTTCATCCCCGCCAGCCAGTGCGATTGATAGACTCCCTCGAAGCCTCGGATCATTTCCTCGGCCCAGGTGATCGCCTTCTTTTGATCCTCGTCAATCAGCTCAAGCAATGTCTCCGCCAGGCGAGCCAAATTCCAGGCTGCGATCGACGGCTGGTTTGCATAGGCGTAGCGCCCGCGTTCGTCAATTGCGCTATAGACGGTCGCGGGATCGTAGGCATCCATGAATGCGCAAGGACCGTAATCGATTGTGTCTCCCAGAATCGACATGTTGTCGGTATTCATGACGCCGTGGATGAATCCAATCTGCATCCACCGGGCAACCAATCTCGCTTGCGCATCGCGCACCTGCAAGAAGAACGAACGGTACCGCTGCTCGTCCCCCGCCAAGTCTGGGAAGAAGCGTTCGATGGCATGATCGGCGAGTGCGCGAACTCCTGCGGAATCCCCGCGCGCCGCAAAGTATTGAAACGTTCCGACCCGGATGTGGCTCCTCGCCACCCGCGTAAGTACTCCACCTGGGAGCGCCTGCTCGCGGTAGACGGCTTCTCCTGTCACTGTCGCGGCGAGCGCTCGGGTGGTCGGAATGCCGAGCGCGTGCATGGCTTCGCTCGCTAGAAATTCACGGATTACCGGCCCCAGGCTGGAACGGCCATCACCGTTTCTGGAGAAAGCGGTTGTGCCCGCACCTTTGAGTTGAAACTCGTACCGGGCGCCCTGGCAACTGATCACATCGCCCAATAGGATGGCTCTTCCGTCGCCTAGCTGAGGCACAAAGTGACCGAATTGGTGGCCCGCATACGCGGTGGCCACAGGGTTCGAGCCCGGCAAAGTGGAATTCCCAGAGAGCAGGTCCGTGTATCGCGCTGGGTCTTCGTGCAATCCGAGCTCACGAGCCAACTCCGAATTCCAAAGCGCTAGTGCCGGGCGTCTCACGGGCGTAGGCGGTGCGGGGCGCGAGAAGCGTCCAGAGAGCTGGCCATAGGCGCTTGGGAGCAGGGGAAATCGCAGTGAAGAAGTCATAGTGGATGGCAACTGGGGCCCAAAAATCCTGGGCCAAACGGACTAGAACAATCTCCTCTTCTTCGATACGAGAATCGAGAATGCTAGAAACAACACACACACTCCGGAGAACATCCAGAACGCGCCCTCGTTTCTCATCCCTGGGAGCCCGCCCAGATTCACGCCAAACAGTCCGGTCAGGAACGAGAGAGGGAGGAAGACCGTGGCTGCCAATGAGAACTTGTATACCGCCCGGTTCAACTCGATGTCCTGGATTCTGATGATTTGCTCATTGATGATCGCACCACGATCCCGGACCTCATGTAGCGATTCCAACAGCCGCGTCAGTTGATCGCGAGATTCCATCAACCGCTCAACGTCTCTCGCGGAAAGAAAATGAATACCGGAACCGATCAACGTGTCAAGAACGTTCTTCTGCGGCGATAGGTGTCGCAGAAAGACCACCGCGCTATGCCCCGTTTCGGCGAGCGAGGAGCAGGCTTGCTTGATCTCTCCCCGGCTCACCTGCTCGTCTAGGTCGGCAATAGAATCCTCTAACTCCTCAATATGGGGCTCGATATCCGCATAGATCTTTTCGAACAACTTGGTCAAAAACTCACCACTCGTTTGCGGTCCGGTTCTCCCTTTCACGAGGAGTTTCATCCCCTCGATCGCATCGATGTCCCGTTCACGAGTCGTGATAACGCGATTCTCGTCAACCCAGAGGCGCAGTCCGACCATGTCGTTTGGACTCGCCCCTTCAAGGCGATGCATCGCCTTGATGATAATTAGAGCTCCCGTTGGACGTATGGCTGTTCGAGACCGGGTTTCTTTTGCGAGCAGCGCCTCAACCACGACCTCATCAAGCTTCGCGTCCAGCATCAGATAGCCGGAGGTGGCTTCATGGGAGGCACACAGATGCACCCAACTTGGTACCGTGTCAGAGCGGGTTTCACTCGACACACGGTCCGGAGTCGCCTCGGCGCCGCCCAGCTCTGCCGCATAGAGAACTCCGGGGCCATGTGGGATCATCAAACATTGCTCCTCAAAGCGTCCGCCGGGAGCCATAATCTTTGGCGGATGCCAATGCCGGAGCGACGCTACTCTGCCGTCGCCCGCAGCATCCAGGCCATTTTGCCGTGATCCGCAAGCAGCCCAGTAAGCAAATCTAGCACTTCGACGGGGCCCTCCGCAGTTTCCAGGGCGGCTACATCCGCACGCATGTAGCCAATGAGCTTCTCGTGGTCAACCAACAGCGAATTCACCATCGCCTCAGATGTTCCTACTTCGCCGGAATCTTCCTTCAGGCGTGCGTGTTTCAAGAATTCCGCTAGTGACGCTGGCGCGGGATATCCGAAATAGCGAATGAACTCCGCGATTTCGTCGATCTTCTCGTCCAGTATCTCGTATTGGGATTCGAAGAATTTGTGCAGGTCATTGAACCGCCGACCCGTTACGTTCCAGT
>JAIEPW010000047.1 GCA_019748195.1 Bryobacteraceae bacterium | reverse complement strand
CCTGCCGCCTGAAGGCGGCACTACGGCTCGCTCCGCAAGAGGCTTTCGCGATGGTGAGGTGTGAGGCATGGCGATGCGCGCGGAGCCCAGGTTGGGTGTGAAGACATTCAGCTCAACCGGGGCCTGAAGGCCCCTGCCGCCTGAAGGCGGCACTACGGCTCGCTCCGCAAGAGGCTCTCGCGCTGGTGAGGTGTGAGGCATGGCGACGCGCGCGGAGCCCAGGTTGGTGTGAAGACATTCGGTTCGACCGGGGCCTGAAGGCGGCACTACGGGCTTGCTTGGTGCGCGGCTTAGTTGTCAGAAGCTGAGTTGACGGTTTACCTCGACCGGGGCCTGAAGGCCCCTGCCGCCTGAAGGCGGCACTACGGCTCGCTCCGCAAGAGGCTTTCGCGATGGTGAGGTGTGAGGCATGGCGATGCTCGCGGAGCCCAGGTTGGTGTGAAGACATTCGGTTCGACCGGGGCCTGAAGGCGGCACTACGGCTCGCTCCGAAAGAGGCTTTCGCGATGGTGAGGTGTGAGGCATGGCGATGCGCGCGGAGCCCAGGTTGGTGTGAAGACATTCGGCTCAACCGGGCCTAAAAGGCGGCACTACGGCATTTTTGGCGGGGAACGTTTGCCGCTCGCTTACGCGTCGCGGCTCCCAGTCGTCGCAAACGTCACTGCCGGGGGGCGGGAATGCGGGTGAGCTGGTGGAGGCCCTCCTCCTTCGTACCTCGGAAGGTTCGGCCGGTGGCGGCGTAGAGCATGCGGAACTGGTCGGAAGCGACGACGCTTTTCAAATTGTAGCCGGCGTCGAGGTGGTAAATGATGGCCGTTTCGGTCTTGGCGTCGATGAATTCGTGGACATCGACAATCAGGTCAGCGGGGCCCTGGTGGATGCGGTAGACGTAGTTGTACGGTGACCCAGGGGCGAGGGTGGAGCGCGGGAACAGAACGCGCGCGATCATCTGCTCCGGCGGGATTCCCTGGAAGGTGTCCGGGGGCGCGCCGGCGAGACGTTCGGGATCGAGGACCACGAGACTGGCCTGGCGCGCGAGGTTGTTCACGCCGCCGAGGAAGACCACCGGGCGGCCGCGATACGTACCGGTAGCGACCGCGTTGAGGTGTCCCGGATGCCAGTATTCGCGGAGCAGCTTGCCGTTGGGGTCGAGCACGGCGACCTGGCTGGGGTAGTACAGGTAGTGATGGCTGGTGACCACGATGTAGCGGCCGAGGATCGCGAACTGGCGGACCACGTAGGAAGGCGCGAACGCCTCGTTCTTGACGCTGACGGTGCGCCCGGGCGTGAATCGCCAGAGCTCCTTGCCGGAGGCGTCGAGGCGGAGAAGGGGAACGCCTTCCTGAGTTGTAGCGAAAGTGGGAACGAAGAGGACGTCGGGTGCGCCGTCGCCTTCCAGGTCGCCGACCCAGATGCGGCGCTCGCCGTCGGCGTAGACGGCCTGGTTCAGGCTGCCAAACTCGCGACGCCACAAAATAGCGCCATCGCGGTCGAAACCGACCAGGGCATTGTCCAGGACACGCGCGGAGGAAAGGGGGAGCGGGCGGAGACTGCGTTGGACGGCGAGCCCGATGCCGAGCACCGAGAGGATGGCGAGGAGGAGGAGGGCGGGCCGGCGCCAGGTAGAGATGGTTTTCGTGGGTGGCGGGGGTGGCGGCGGCTCGGGTGGCGGCGCGGTGGCGGAGGCTGCTTTCCACTCCTCAAGGTCGGGGATGAGAGCGCGGACCTGGCCTCGGGGGCCGGGCAGGCGACGGACGGGCAGGCCGCGGGTAGCTTCCCAGACCTGGGCTGTTTTCACGCTGACGCCGAGGTAGGAGGCGATTTCTTTCCAGGAACAGAGCTCGTGTGTGGAGGGCAGCACGTTTTTCCGTATAGGATCTCACGAATGAAGAGTTAGTGGAATGGTTTTGGGATGGTGGGTGTAATTGGCATGGCGGGGGTAGGTTTATCGCAGGGTTTTTGTTTGGGATTTATCGGGGGGCATGGATGCCGGTTTACGCTTTGAAGGCCCCCGCGGCCCAAAGGCGGCACTACGGGCGGGGGGCGAGCAGGGAACTACTTGCCCAGGATCAGCATACGGGCGCCGATCAGGACCAGGAACGCGGCGTAGATGCGGCGGATGAGGACGGGGTCGAGGCCGAGGACGATGCGGGCGCCGAAGTAGAAGCCGACGAAGAGTCCGGCGGCGATGAGGGCGGCGGCTTCGATGCGGATGTAGCCGTTGCGGTAGTACTCGATTGCGCCGAGGAGGCCGACGGGGGGGATCATGGCGGCGACGCTGGTGGCGATGGCGTCCATCTCTTTGATTTTGAAGACATAAAGCAGCGCCGGGACGATGATGAGGCCGCCCCCGATGCCGAACATCCCGCCGAGAACGCCGGCAAGCAGTCCAAGGACCAGAAAACCCAGGTAGGTCATCGCGTTTCGAGTCTATCATGTAAACCCGCGGCTGCCGTTTTCCGTCCTGCGGGTATGATGGGCGTGATGGCCGATCCTTTGGTGGCGAAGGCAGGCGGGAAGGCGGCGACGGCGGATTTCAGCGCGTGGATGAGCGCGGAACAGCGCCGTATCTTCCTGTTATGCAATCGTTTTCTGCAGGACCGGGACGATGCGGATTCGGCGACTCAGGATGTGTTCCTGAAGGCGTACCAGGCGCTGCAGAAGGATCAGGAGATAGAAGAACCGGGCAAGTGGCTGACGCGGATCGCGGTGAACACGTGTTTGGACCGGCTGCGATCGCGGAAGTGGCAGTTTTGGAGGAAGCGTCCGGCGGCGGAGGACGAGGCCAAGATTCTGGAGTTCGCGCGGGGGAGCGGGTTGAGCGCGGAGGCGTCGGTTTACGGGACGCAGGTGGGGGCCCGGCTGCAGCAGGCGCTGGGGCGGTTGTCGGCGCGGCAGCGGGCGGTATTTACGCTTCGGCACTTCGAGGATTTGAGCCTGGAAGAGATAGCCGTTACACTCAATTTGGACATCGGGACGGTGAAGGCGCATATGTTCCGGGCGGTATCCAAGCTGAGGGAAGAGTTGCGCGACCTGTATGAAGGGAGGCGCAGAGAGAAATGACGTATCGAAAGTGGACGGAAGACGATTTGATTGACCGGATGTACGGTCTGAGCGAGGTTCCGGCGGAGCTGCAGGCGGAATGGGAACGGTCGGCGGAATATCAGCGGGAGTGGGAGGCGGTGCGGACCGAGCGGCGGCGGAGCGCGGAAGCCGAGGTCGACGGGTCGTTTCTGGCGGAGCAGCGGCGGCGGATCTGGGCGCGGCTGGAGCGGCGGGATCCGGTATGGCCGAAGTGGGTAAGCGCGGGCGTGGCGACGGCGGCATTGTGCGCGGCGGTGTTTGTGTACAATCCGCGGCAGGCTGAGGTCGCGGTGGCGCCGGAGGTTTCGGACGCGCAATTTTTCGCGGAGATCGCGAATTTGGAGCAATCGCTGGAGCCGCGGGCGGTGCGTCCGGTGCGGGGTTTGTTCGCGGAGAACTGATGTTGCGGCGAGTTTTATTTCTGATTCCGGCGCTGCTGTTTTTGACGGCGGGGGATATAAGCGCACAGCCGCCGCGGAATTTTTATGCGTGGTGGGACTCGCCGGTGGCGCGGGATCTGAATTTGACGGACGCGCAGATGCGGCAGATCCGGCAGACGGTGCGGGAGTACCGGCTGCGTCTGCGGGACTCGCGGAACACGCTGGACCGGGCGGAGATCGAGCTGGAGTATGTGTTCAACGAAGAGACGATGGATCCGAAGAAGGCTCAGGAGGCGATCGACCGGCTGGCTTCGGCGCGGGCGGATCTGACGAAGTCGTTCACGGAGATGTCGCTGAAGCTGCGGATGGTACTTACGGCCGAGCAGTGGCGGGAACTGCAGAAGCGGGGTCCGGAGCGGCGGAACCGGCCGGGGGCGGGGAATCCGGCAGTGTCGAAGCCAGCGCCTCCGCCGCTTTAGTATTTCCCCACATCCGCCGATAGGGAATCAGGGGCAATTCTTGCGCCGCTGATGACCACCCAGGCAAACAGTTGGAAAGAGTTCATTCAGCGTCATTTGTGGGACGTGCAATCGCGTGTGCACCACGATCTGGCGCGCCGGGCCGCGCCTGGGATCTGGGCGTATCCGGGTTTGGCGGTGGCGATCGGGCTGACGACTGGTTACGCGCGGGATCATGGGTGGGTGCTGGGGTGGCTGACGGCGGTGACGGTGGTGTGCAGCGTATTCCGGCGGTGGTTGATCCGGGGCCGGCTGAAGTTCAGCGGCCGGGCGAGGCGGTGGCGGAACTTATTCGCCGGGTCGATGCTGGTGAACGGGCTGGCGTGGGGCGTTTTCGGCGGGGTTACGTGGCATCTTTACGGTCCGGGCGCGCTGGAGCATTACGCGGTGTTGCTGTGCCTGCTGGGCGGCTGCGTAGGAAGCCTGACGGTGCTGGCGCCGCAGCCGGGGTTGCTGCGTCTGTTTCTCGCGTCGATTCTGCTTCCGTTCATCGGGGCATCGCTCTTTCTGGGCGAGCGCCCGTCGTTGAGCGCGGCGGCGCTGAGTACGGTTTTCCTGGCGTTTCTGCTGCAGCAGGGGCAGATCGCGTCGCGGGTGTACTGGAAGACTCTGCGGGATCACGAACTGCTGCGCGAGGCGAAGGTCGCGGCGGAGGCGGCGAGCCGGGCGAAGAGTGAGTTTGTGGCGAACATGAGCCACGAGATTCGCACTCCGATGAACGGGATCCTGGGCATGACGGCGCTGGTTCTGGACAGCGACCTGAGCGAGGAACAAAGGGATTGCCTGGAAACCGTGAAGTTTTCGGCGGATTCCCTGCTGGTGCTGCTGAACGATCTGCTGGACTTCTCCAAGATTGAAGCGGGCAAACTGGAGTTCGAGCATGCGGAATTCCACCTGCCGGACCTGGTATCGGCAACGCTGGCGACGATGTCGGCGGCGGCGGAGCAGAAGGGCCTGCGGCTGCACGCCGAGATGGAGCCGGTGATGCCCCGGGTGTTTGTGGGAGATCCGCATCGGCTGCGGCAGGTGCTGGTGAATCTGATCGGGAACGCGATCAAGTTCACGCATCGCGGATCGGTCACGGTGGCGGTTCGCGGCGAAACGAACGATCTGATCCGGTTCGAGGTTCGCGATACGGGCGTGGGGATCGCGAAGGAAAAGCAGGCGCGGATCTTCGAGGCGTTCTCCCAGGCGGACGGGTCGATCACGCGGAAGTACGGGGGAACGGGGCTGGGGCTCACGATTTCCTCGCGGCTGGTGTCGCTGATGGGCGGACGGCTGTGGCTGGACAGCGAACCCGGACGCGGCAGCAGCTTCTACTTCACAGCGCGTCTGGCCGCGGCTTCTGAAGACTTTTACGTCCGGCCGGAGATCTCCACCACTTCGCGGTAGTAAGCCTCATACAACGGGATGATGCGTTCGGTTGCGAAACGCGACTCGGCGGTGGCGCGGGCGGCGGCGCTCATGCGCTCGCGCAGATCCCGATGCCGCGCGAGCTCGAGGATGCGGGCGGCGTGGGCAGCGAGATCGCCGACGGGCTCGAGGAAACCATCCACTGCGTGGGTGACAACTTCGGGCAAACCGCCGGTTCGCGAGGCGACGGGGACGACGCCGCAAGCCATGGCTTCGAGGGCGGCGAGGCCGAAGGACTCCATTTCGCTGGGCAGCAGCATGACGTGCGCGGTGGGGATGAGGGATTCGGGGCGGCTGACCTTGCCGGCGAATTCGACGAAGTCGCAGAGGCCCAGATCGCGGGCGAGGGACTCGGCGGGGCCGCGATCGGGCCCGTCGCCGACCATGAGGAGTTCGGCGTCCACGGACTTGCGGACCTCGGCCAGGATGCGGATGCAGTCGAGCACGCGCTTGACCGGGCGGAAGTTGGAGATGTGGATCAGGCGTAGGCGCGCGGGGCGGGTTTCGGGCGCGGGACGGTAGACGTCGCAGTTGACGAAGTTGGAGATCACGCGGATGTCGCGGCGGATGCCGAAGACGTCGTGGGTTTGCTGCTTCAGATGCTCGCTGATGGAGGTGACGCCGTCGGAGTGCTCGATGGAGTAGCGGGTGATGGGGAAGTAGGAGCGGTCGGCACCGACCAGAGTGATGTCGGTGCCGTGGAGGGTGGTGACGAAGGGGAGGCGGCGCTCGGCGGCGATCATGTCGCGCGCGAGGATGGCGGAGATGGAATGCGGGATGGCGTAGTGGACGTGCAGCAGGTCGAGGCGATGGTAGACGGCGACCTCGTACATGCGGGAGGCGAGGGCGAGGGTGTAGGGCGGATAGAGGAAGAGCGGGTAGGAGGTGACCTCGACCTCGTGGTAGTGGATGTTGGGCGAATTGCGGTCCAGGCGGATGGGGTTGGCGTAGGAGATGAAGTGGACCTGGTGTCCGCGGGCGGCGAGTTCGATGCCGAGTTCGGTGGCGACGATGCCGGAACCGCCGTAGGTGGGGTAGCAGGTGATGCCGATTTTCACCAGCCCAGTGTGGCACGAGACCTCGTAACTTGCGCAGGTGGGACTTTTACGGCTGTTCCGGAAACGAGCTTCCTGGAACGCGGAATCAACAGCTTAGGGTCGGGCGGGTGGACGCGATCCTTACCTCCTTTTATGGCTGATTTCGAGCTTTCCGCGATGATTGGGTCGCCGAAAGCTTGTGGAATCAGCGCGGCATACCCCGAAGGGCTATTCCTCCTTACCACCGGGCTATTTTTAAGTCGGAACAGGTGGAACAGGCACCGGCCGGAATGGGGGAGTTACGGCTGTTCCGGAAACTTGGAAGCCGGACGTGGAATCATCAGGTTACGCGCGGCGAAGTAGCAGGGAGCCTTACCCCATTTTGGGCCGGATTCGGGGCTTTGCGTGAACCTTGGATCGCGGAAGGGGTGTCGAATCAGCGGCGCATACCCCGAGGGGCTACTCCTCCTTACCACCGGATTATTTTCGAGTCGGAACACGTGGAACAGGCACCGAGCAGGAGATCACCATGAGCAGCAGGGCAAGAGGACTGCCTCCCAAGTTATTGATTCAGATAGTTCTTGACCGGGGAAAAGGGGGAGGGGAAAATGAAGGCATGGACCGCGAGCAGGCCATAGCCATATTGCGCGACCACGCGGCCGAGCTGAAGGCGCTCGGCGTGGTCAGCGCTTCCCTGTTCGGCTCCACGGCTCGAGGAGAAGATGAACCGGCGGATATCGATGTCGCGGTGCGGCTTGCCGAGACGTTCTCAAGCGGCGGGTTTGATTACTTTTATCAACTCGATCAGCTTGAACACCTCCTCTCCCGGATGCTCGGCTGCAAGGTGGATGTGGTGGCCGAACCCGTCAGAAAACAGCAGTTCCAGCATGAGATAGACAGGGACCGCGCCCTTGCCTTCTAAGGCGCCACGCTACTTGCGGCACAAAGTAGCATCTAGGCTCACCCGATTTCGGGAGCCAACTGGGGGCTGCGCGCGAACACTGGATCGCGGAAGGCGTGTCAAATCAGCGCCGCAAATCCCGAAGGGATACTCCCCCTTACCACCGGGCTATTTTCGACTCGGAACGTGGAACAGGCACCGGCGTACCGAAAGAATGAAGGCGACTCACAGTTGAGCGTCGGCGAGGAAGATCAGATTGCGAGCAGCCCTCATGAACTCTTCGCACGTCGCGGGTTGGAGATCCTGAACTATCCCTCGGTGCGCGATACGGTTGCGCACCTCGAACAGGCGCTTTATGGCTTTCATATCGACGTCATTCTGCCAGTCCTTAACCACACTCAGGTCTTGCCATTTGTCAATGACCCTCCCGATGTTGATCTGATTCACGAGGTTCACAATTGCATCATCCTTGTGCCTGAGGTATTGTGTCAGCACAGCTCGCAGGATACTCTCGCACGCGATAGCTAGACACGTGGTGCCGCCGTGGAGATCGCCGTTAGCGATCCGGTGCTGACCGTCGAACAGAAATTCGAACCAAACCGGGGGTTCGACTGCAGGGTCTTTCAAGCATCTGCCTGTCATTTCCCATTCATCTTCAGAGACATCCCGGACGCTGTTTAGAACGATCGGTGCGCGGAAGCTATGGAAGCGCCGCCCCGAGGAGGCATCTTGCAGGTACGTCCCCCATCCACTCTCTGCGTTGTCTATTTGCGGTTGCCCGATCTCGAAAATTCGGGTTTGCCACCGTAGGACTCGGACCCAACGGTCAAAAGCGTACGACGCGAGCTGCTGGCCGTACGAGGCGAGTCGGTTGAGTGCGGCTCCTTCTTCCTCATTACAATACTCATGAATCCCGCGACCGAACGCCGCTTCAGGAACAGTTAGCTTGTCACCAAGCGGCACAACGACGTCGACAGCCATGATGCTGAACGCCAGTTGGCTACCATCATTGTTCCAGGTGTGACACAAAATATTCGCGTCCCGGTCATACGCACCATCTGGACCTGTGTTCGCGGGCGCAGAGGGCAGCCGAATCTCGACCGCTTTGCTTTCACAGGGAACGATGAGGACCCTTCCAGCGATGCACGCTGTCACGGAAAGCCCCGTGACGCGATACCTATTCCAGGACTGAACAGTGACTTCTGTCAGCATCTCTCACTTTCCACTCTTTCTTTTTGAGGTTAGAGTTCTTTCTTCGGTTCAGAGCTGGAGTGGTTGCTAAGGTCGTCAATGGCTTCAACGAGACGTCCTGCATAGGCGTCGGCTGCAACGCGAACCCACTCGGGGGTAAACAACAAGGTCCACAGCAAGAAAAATACTAACGAGACGCCGCCGGACAGCAGCTTCGCCTGATCGACCACACCAGTGGACCTCAGGACGTCGACATTCCACCAGCCCGTGACCACTGTGAGAACTCCGGTCGTCACAATGCCAACGGGGCGCAGTCCCAATATATTCCTTCGATACCCGTAGCTCGCAAGTTCCTGATATATCAGAGAATACTTCTTCGTATCCCGTGTACTCACTCGTATGTACGATGACCATGCAGAGTAGATCTGGTCAGCAGCGCGCGGATCGATTCTCTCTTCGTTGGCTGAGAGAGGCTTCGTGTCCTTTACGAGTGCAGACATAACCTTGTGATATCGCGCTTTTGTGATCGGGTCGACTCTTTGATCACTGTGGCGAAACACAGCCACGCTCGGCATCCCGCCCCAGAGATCAAAAAGTGCCCCTTCCTTCTTCTTGCCTCCGTCTCGTGCAAGCTGGCCAAGAAGATATAGGCCGCCGCAGGACACGAACATCAAACCGAAGGAAGTTTGGAGCGTTGACACGGACCCTGTAGGGATAATGGCGGCGACAGCTGTGGCAATCGGGAAGAGGACGACTAGTGCCGGATAGAATCGCGCGTTCCGCTGATAGCTTCCGGTGATAAGTTCGGGGATATTCACTGTCCGAGATGCGCTGCTTCAGCTCTTGGCGACACTACCAGAGTTCCCGCATAGAAGAACCCTCCGCGTTCCTGGTCCATATCCAGAAGGGCATCAACCTGATACGATGACGACGTGAATACGTCCACGTAGTTGCCATTGCAGTCAAACAAGATGTCTCCCGCGGTGTTCTGACATATGGTTGTGTAGCCGCTATAGCAGTTCAGGTGCTCGCTGGGAGCCTCACCGATTACGACAAGTCCGGGTGACATTCTCTTCAGCAATGGTTCAGAAATTCTACCGCTCGCACGTCCGTGGTGAGGCGCAAAGAGAATATCGGCTTTCGACAGTGCAATCTCGGAAGAAACCTCATCGAGAAAGTCAGTTTCAATGTCGCCCATCCACAAGGCAGTCACGCCACCCTTGAGCTCGTACTGGATAATAGCTGAAATGTTGTTTGAGCTAGCCCCTACCAGCGGTCAACAGCAGCTTTCTCTGATAGTGAAAGTTTTCTGTGTCCGGCCAGAGAATGTGAATGCCAGAGCTCCCTCTACCGTCTCCATCCAGGTTCATCCACTTGCGTTCGCAATTTTTGGAGATGTAAAAGGCCTTGTCAGGGTCGTCGCGCAGACATCGGTACCGCTTGAAGCTCACTGTCTCTTCGTCCTTCGTGGCGTCATTCTTCACACAATAGAAGTTTTTGATCGCGATCTGATCGTCTAGCCACTCCAGCCCGCGAATGTGGTCATCGTCTGGGTGTGTAGAGATGAATCTCCTGATTGACTTCCGACTGCACAGCCTGCTGATTTCCGCGAGGATTCGGCTTTTATTCTCTTCGCTCAGGCAGCAGTCGATGATAGTGAAGCTGTCTGAGTTGTGGTCGATGTAGAACATGTCCCCATTCCCCACGGAAAAGGACTTTATAACGCTCACAATACCTCCTCAGGAATGCCTATCGTGTGCCGGACGTCAGATCTTTCATCTTCTCTGATACTGAGAGCCTCTGCAATGGGGCGACAGTGCTAGTGATGTCGTCACATAAACTTACGCCTGCCCTCTCGATGGCGCGCTTCGCCCACGCCCGCTAACTGATTGTTCAGACTTAGCTCTAAGCGGTTGACACGACAGTCGCAAGCATTGGTACTTCTTTGCTTAATTGCAGGGTGTCGCGGTGGCAGGATTTCGAGAGTTTCCACAACTCAAAACTACAAAAAAACAACGACGGTAAGCACCAGAGAGGCTCATGACGGCTCGGCTAGGCCTGCTGGCCGCCGCCGAGGAGTTGCAGAAGTACGGCTAGCCTGGAACAGAGCCGGGCATCAGCCGCGCCCTCTATTACGAGCTAAGGAAGCCGATGGACGCTACGGCGCGCCGAGGGGGCGGCGCTTTGACTGAACGTCAGGGGCTTGCGACAGGAGCATCGCGGCCCGAGGGACTCCGGAGCCCATGTTCGGCAGCCGACCAAGTGTCCGTTCATTCCCGCCAAGAACGGCTTACGCTACATTACCCTTATGCGTTTCCCTGTTCTTGTCGCCCTTGCAGCCGCGCTTTGTTCCGCTCAGGACGTCACGGGTCTGCCGGATGTTCCCGCGTGGAAACCGTTGAAGTACCGTTCGATCGGTCCGGCGTGGGGAGGCCGCGTGTCGCGGGCGGCGGGCGTGCCGGGCGATGCGAGCACATACTATGCGGCCACGGCGTCCGGGGGCGTGTGGAAGTCGACCGACGGCGGGATCACGTGGAAGAGCATCTTCGACGATCAGCCGATTGCGTCCATCGGCTCGCTGGCGATCGCGCCGTCCAATCCGGAAGTGATCTACGTGGGCTCGGGCGAGGCCAACATCCGGGGCAATGTCGCGCACGGCAACGGGATCTACAAGTCGACCGACGGGGGCAAGACGTGGAAGCACGTGTGGAAGCAGGAAGGGCAGATCGGGACCATGGCGGTGCATCCGACCAACCCGGATATCGCCTACGCCGCGGTGCTGGGGAAGGCGTTTTCGCCGAACCCGGAGCGGGGCGTGTATCGCACGCGCGACGGCGGCAAGACGTGGGAGCAGGTGCTAAAGAAAGACAGCGATACGGGCGCATCCGATGTCGCGCTGGATCCCAATAACCCGAACATCGTGTTCGCGGGGCTGTGGGAAACGCGCCGGTTCCCGTGGGACTTGAAGAGCGGAGGTCCGGGGAGCGGGTTGTACATTTCGCGCGACGGCGGCGATAACTGGACGCAGTTGACCGAGAAGGGCCTGCCGAAGGGGATTTGGGGCAAGGTGGGAGTGGGGATCGCGCCGAGCGATTCGCAGCGGGTGTACGCGCTGATCGAAGCGGAGGAGGGCGGGCTGTTCCGCTCCGATGACGGGGGCGAGAAGTGGACGCGGGTGTCGGCGAGCCGGCTGATCCGGCAGCGGGCGTGGTATTACACGACGCTGACGGTGCATCCGGCGAATCCAAATGAAGTGTGGTTCCCGAGCGTGCCGATGGTGAAGACGATTGACGGCGGCAAGACGCTGGAGATGATTCGGGGCTTCGCGCATGGCGATCACCACGACATGTGGATCGATCCGCGGAATCCCAAGAGGATGATCGACGCCAATGACGGCGGGGTAGAGATCTCGAATGACGGCGGGGCGACGTGGCTGCAGCCGGCGCTGCCGGTATCGCAGTTCTATCATGTGTCGGCGGACAACCGCGTGCCGTTTCACGTGGCGGGTGCGATGCAGGATATCGGCACCGCGCAGGGTCCCAGCGATTCGCTGAGCCGGGGCGGCATCCGCAACACGGACTGGTGGGGCGTGGGCGGCGGGGAAGCGGGATGGGTGGTATCGGATCCCAGCGATCCGAACATCGTGTACGCGGGCGAGTACGGGGGTACGATCACGCATTACGATCACCGCACGCGGCAGGCGCGGAACGTGACGGCGTATCCGGAGAATCCGTCGGGACACGGCGGGGAGGACATGAAGTACCGCTTCCAGTGGACCGCGCCGATCCACATTTCGCCGCACAATCCGAAGGTGGTGTATCACGGCGGGAACGTGGTGTTCCGGTCGGCGGACGCGGGGCAGACGTGGACGGCGATTTCCGGAGATCTGACGCGGAACGACAAATCCAAGCAGAAGTGGGCGGGCGGTCCGATCACGGGCGATAACACGGGTGTGGAGGTTTACTGCACGGTGTTCACGATCGCGGAATCGCCGCTGCAGAAGGACACGATCTGGGCGGGGTCGGACGACGGGCTGGTACACATCACTCGCGACGGCGGGAAGACGTGGAAGAACGTGACGGCCGGGTTGGCGGGGTTGCCGGAGTGGGCGACGGTGCGCATGATCGAGCCATCGCGATTCCAGGCGGGGACGGCGTACATCGTGGCGGAAGCGCACCGGCTGGGCGACAACCGGCCGTTCCTGTACCGGACCACGGATTTCGGCGCGACGTTCACACGGCTGGACGCCTCGCTCCCGGCGGATGTGTACCTGCACGCGGTTCGTGAGGATGCGGTTCGGAGCAACATTTTGTATCTGGGGACGGAGCGGGGGGTGGCGGTGTCGCTGGACGGGGGTGCGAGCTGGAAGTCGCTACGGCTGAACCTGCCGACGGTGGCGGTGCATGACATTGCGATCAAGGATCACTCGCTGGTGGCCGGGACGCACGGGCGGGGGATCTGGATTCTGGATCACCTGAACGTTCTGCGGGACTGGACGAACGAGATCAGCGCGAAGCCGGCGCACCTGTTCGGCTCGCCTGCGGTGATCGCATGGCGGCGGGATCGCCGGCCGGGGGACAAGTTCAGCGGGGAGAATCCGGCGGCGGGCGCGTCCATTTACTACTTCCTGAAGGAGCCCTCCAAGGGAGAGGTGAAGGTAGAGGTGCTGGACGCGCAGAACACGCGGATCGTCGTGCTGTCGAGCAAGCCGAAGGCGGCTTCGGGGGCTTCCGATCGCATCGCGTCGGAGGAAGAGGCGCTGAAGAAAGCGGCATTGCCGAATGAAGCCGGGGTGAATCATGGCGTCTGGAGCTTGACGTATGACGGCGCGGAGATGATTCCGGGAGCGAAGATCGACATGGGGAGTCCGGCGAGCGGTCCGGCGGTGCTGCCTGGCACGTACACGCTGCGCCTGACGGTGGACGGGCAGACGATGACTACGACGGTGAAGGTAGAGGGCGATCCGCGGGTGCAGGTGAGCGAGGCGGATCGCAAGGCGCAGTTGCTGGCGGCCCTGGATCTGCGCGACGCGGTGACGCGGACCACCCGAACGGTCGGGCAGTTGCGGAGCATCCGCAAGCAACTGGCGGATCGCAACGAGTTGTTGAAGGCGAATCCGCGGTACGAGCAACTGGTAAAGGATTCAGCGGCGCTGATCGCGAAGCTGAACGAGCTCGAATCCAAGCTGCATAATCCCAACGCGGAGGTGGTGTACGACATTCTGGCGTTTCGGGGGGGAACGAAGCTGTACTCACGGCTGGTGTGGACTTATGAGCAGGCGACGGATGGGGACGGCGCGCCGACGCAGGGGGTGCGGGAAGTGGCGGCGGATCAGAAGCGGGAGCTGGATCAGTACGCGCGGGAGATGAACCGGCTGGTGGACGCGGAGCTGACGTCGTTGAACCTGGCGGCGAAGAAGGTGGAAGCGCCGGTGATTTTCGTGCCGGAGATCACGCGTTAGCCGCGGGGATGTGCCGCGGCGACTGTGATATTCTCAATTTCCGCCGAACAACTTGCCGCTTTGGGAGACCGCATGAACCGCAAGATCACCCTGACCGTGAACGGACAGAGCTACACGCAGGAGGTGGAGCCGCGGACGCTTCTGATCCACTTTCTGAGAGAGAACCTGAACCTGACCGGGGCGCACATCGGATGCGAGACCTCGCTGTGCGGCGCCTGCACCGTGGAGGTGGACGGGAAGGCGATCAAGAGCTGCACCATGTTCGCCGTGCAGGCGGACGGGCGAAGCGTGACCACGGTGGAGGGTCTGGCGCGGAACGGCGAGCTGCACCGCGTGCAGCAGGCGTTTTGGGATGAGCACGGGCTGCAATGCGGCTTCTGCACGCCGGGGATGCTGATGACGTCGAAGCAGTTGCTGGAGCGCAATCCGAACCCGAGCGAGGAGGAGATCCGGCACGGGCTGGAAGGCAATTTGTGCCGCTGCACGGGATATCAGCATATTGTGAACGCGGTGAAGGCCGCGGCCGCGGGCAAGTAGGAGGAGAGAGCGAACATGGCCACCACGATCACCAAGACCACGCGAGAGACTCTGGTTGGGAAGCCGGTGAAGCGGCGCGAGGATCCGCGCCTGCTGACGGGCACGGCGACCTACGTGGACGACATCAAGATGCCGGGGATGCACTACGCCACGATTGTGCGGAGTCCGCACGCGGCGGCGAACATCAAGTCGATCAACGTCGAGGCCGCGAAGAATCATCCGGGGGTGGCGGCGGTGTTCACCGGCGCGGACACGAAGGATGTGGGGCCGGTGCCCTGCGGGGCTTCGCTGCCGGGGCTGCGGGTGCCGCATCATCACATTCTGGCGACGGACCGGGTGTACTTCGTGGGGCATCCGGTGGCGGTGGTGGTGGCGACGGACCGCTACATCGCGCGGGACGCGGCGGATCTGATCGAAGTGGAGTACGAGGTGTTGCCGGCGGTGGCGGATCCGGAGAAAGCGGTGGAGGCGGGGGCGCCGCCGGTGCATCCGCAGTGGCCGGATAACGTGGCGTTCACCTATCACCAGGAAGGCGGCGATGTCGAGAAGGCGTTCGCCGAGGCGGACGTGGTGGTGAAGCAGCGGATCACGTCGCAGCGTCTGATTCCGACGGCGATGGAGACGCGCGGGGTGGTGGCGGATTACCGGGTGAACGAAAAGGCGATGACGCTGTACACGTCGACGCAGATTCCGCATTTGGTGCGGACGCTGGTGGCGTCGATGCTGGGGCTGCCGGAGAACCGGTTCCGGGTGGTGGCGCCGGAGGTGGGCGGGGGGTTCGGATCGAAGCTGAACGTGTACGCGGAAGAAGCGCTGATGGGCTTCGTTTCGATGAAGCTGAACAAGCCGGTGAAGTGGATCGAGTCGCGGCGGGAGAATTTCCTGTGCACGATTCACGGCCGTGGGCACGTGGATTTCTACGAGATCGCGGCGAAGAAAGACGGGACGATTCTGGGATTGAAGGTGAAGATCATCCAGGATCTGGG
>JAIEPW010000128.1 GCA_019748195.1 Bryobacteraceae bacterium | reverse complement strand
GTGTTGACGATCAGCAGCCACTTCACTCCGGGGGGAAGGTAGCCCTGGGAAGCGTAACCTCTCGAATAACTGCGGGTGCTGATGGCCATGCAGGCGGGCGCCTCTGGTCTCAGCATAGCAGGAAGCCTGTCGGGGCCGAATCTCGCGGAAGGTGATCGATTGCGGCGCGCTTCCGCGCGATTCTCATATATAATCGGCGTTCCACTCTAGCGCGCAAGGATACGGAATGGGTTGGTGGATGTGGTTCGTGCTGGGCCTGCTGCTGCTGGCCGGAGAGTTGTTGACGCCTGGGGGATTCTATATCCTCTTCTTCGGCCTGGGCGCGATGGCGACAGGATTACTGGTAAGCCTCTTTCCGGATATGCCGGCTTGGATTCAATGGCTCCTGTTCACGCTCTTCTCCGTGGCCGCGATGCTGGTGCTGCGGCGCCGCTTGAAGGCCCGCTTCAGCCGGAGTACGGGACGCGTCGATTCCCTTCTCGACGACACGGCGGTGGCCATGGAGGATATCGGCGTGGATCAGATCGGCAAGGCGGAACTGCGCGGATCGGCCTGGAGCGCGCGGAACGCCGGCGACCAGCCGATCGCCAAGGGGCAGCGTTGCCGGGTGGAGAAGATGGAAGGCCTGATGCTGATCATTCGGCGGACTTGAACCATGGGCTCCGTGATTTTCGCCTTCCTCCTCGTCGCGGCGATGGTGATCGCGCTCCGTTCCCTGAAACGGCTTCCCGCGGGCGAGCATCGCGTGGTGGAACGGCTGGGGCGCCCCTTCCAGGTGATCGGTCCCGGCGTCAACTTCGTCGCGCCCTTCATCGACCGCCTGGGCCCCAGGATCGACACCGCGGAACAGGAAGTGGAGTTGAATGTCAGGGGCTACGACACCGCCGGCGGCCAGCATGCCGCGGCGCTTTGCTTGTTCCGGTTCCGCGTTTCGAATCCGTCCACGTTCGGACTCACCAGCTTGCTGGACCCGGTGAACCAGGCTCGCGTGCTGGCCAACCAGGCGTTCGCCAACGTGTTCCAACGCCGGTCCCTGGCGGAGATTCTCGCCGACCCCGGGGCCGCCGGCGACGCCGCGCTCCAGGAACTGGACGGGATGATGGCGGCCTCCGGCATGGAAGTAGTGAAGGTGGAAGTGATGCACATCGAGCAATCAGCGGCAGTACCCGAAGACGAAGAAGAAGACGACTTGGACTAAGGAGAAATCGATGGAAATATCCGGTGCCTTGATTCTGATGCTGGTGTTGGCGATTCTGCTGTTGATCATTCTCGCCCGCACGGCAGTGGTGGTTCCACAGCAAAGCGCGTATGTCGTCGAGCGGCTGGGCAAGTTCGCCGGCACGCTGGACGCCGGATTTCACATCCTGACTCCGTTCGTCGACGTGATCCGCTACAAGCACACGCTGAAAGAGCAGGCGATCGACATTCCGGAGCAGGTCTGCATCACCAGAGACAACGTGCAGGTTGCGGTGGACGGCATCCTGTACCTGAAAATCTTGAATCCGGAGCGCGCCTCCTACGGGATCAGCGATTATCGCTTCGCGCTGATTCAACTGGCGCAGACCACCCTGCGCAGCGAGATCGGCAAGATTGAGCTGGACCGCACGTTCGAGGAGCGCGGCAACATCAACACCTCCGTGGTCAGCGAGGTGGACAAGGCGTCCGAGCCATGGGGCGTGAAGGTGCTGCGCTACGAAATCAAGAACATCACGCCTCCGCGCGACGTTCTGGCGGCCATGGAGAAGCAGATGAAGGCGGAGCGCGAAAAACGCGCGACGATTCTCAACTCCGAAGGCATCCGCGATTCGGCCATCAACACCGCCGAAGGCGAAAAGCAGCAGACGATCAAGGCGTCCGAGGCGCGCAAGCAGCAGCAGATCAACGAAGCGGAAGGCCAGGCGGAGGCGATCCTGGCGGTCGCCAACGCCACCGCCGAAGGCATCCGCAAGGTGGCCGAAGCCCTGGATCAGCCCGGCGGGCTGGACGCCGTTCGCCTGCGCGTCGCCGAGCAATACCTGACGCAGTTCGGAAATCTGGCCAAGCAAGGCAACACGCTGATCGTTCCCGCGAACTTGAGCGACGTCAGCGGCATGATCGCGGCCGCCATGAACGTCGTGCGCGCCACCGACACGGGCAATGGCAACCCGCCACCCCGCCGCCCGCGGGAATAGACCGCCAGGTCATGAAGAACGGTGCTTCGAAGACCCTAACCCGGCCGTAATTTCGCTGTTTCAGCCGGGCTGGCGAAACGCGGTCCGGGTGGCCGGGAAGCCTGGCCCCTAAACACCCGGCGTTTGCCGGCAGATTTCTTCGGCGTATGCCCAGTCGCCTTCCGGAGTTCCGAATTCCCCGCGGCTTTGACGGTGCAGGTAGATCTCGTAGGCAAGCCGGGCGATGTCGAGAGAGGTTTCCTCCGGCGCGCGCGGCGCCGTTTCGGCGGCCGCCGCGTCGCCGCCGGATTTCTTGTGCTTGTGGGTCACTGCCGCTTCCGCTTTCCGCGCCGCGCCGGATGCCGTCGCCGGGACGGCCTTCTTGGACTGCTTCTTCGCGGGCGCGCCGGCCTCCGCCGGCATGATTTCCGTATCTTTCTTCTTTCTAGGCATAAAACAACTTACTCCGATTCTGTTTCATTGTAGCAACGCGCGAGCGAAACCCGCGCCTTGGACTGGGTCATCAGTTGACGCCGGCCAGGGACTGCAACATCTCCCCAAACGGCTGCTGGTTGGCGGCAAATCCGCGGTGCGTTTCCGACGCCCGCTCCGGGTTCGGCTCCGCCCGCGGCAGCTTATCGCGTTCATGCACCGGATTCGGCGGCGGGACGTCCCCATTTAAGTCCTCGAGGGCCGCCCCCGGGTCGTAGTGGTACATCCCTCCATTGTACCGTCGGACTGTATAATCGGACCCATGTTTCAGATCGTACGAGGCGCTCCCGTCGCGGATGTAGTGGTGATCGGATCGGGCGCGGGAGGCGGCACGGCGGCGAAAGTCCTGGCCGACCTCGGTGTGAACGTCACCATTCTCGAGGCCGGGCCCATGTTGAACCCCGCCCGCGACTACAAGGAACACATGTGGCCGTACGAGGTTCCCCATCGCGGAGCGGGCGACGGCGGCGCCAGCTACTTCGGCCGCGGCAAGGCGTTCGGTTGGTTCAACGCCACCTTCGGCGGATGGGAACTGGACGGCGAGCCCTACACGGTCGCCCCGGGAAGCCAGTTCATGTGGTTCCGCTCCCGCGTGCTCGGCGGCCGGACCAATCACTACGGCCGCATTTCGCTGCGCTTCGCCGACTATGACTTCAAGCCGTACTCGCGCGACGGCCTCGGATTCGATTGGCCGGTCTCCTACGACGACATTGCCCCCTATTACGACAAGGCCGAGGCGTTCATCGGCGTCACGGGATCGAAGGAAGGAATCCGCAGCGCGCCCGACGGCGTCTTTCAGAAGTGTCCCGCGCCGCGGGTTCACGAGATTCTGGTCCAGCGGGTCTCCCAGCGGCTGGGCATCCCCTGCATCCCCGCGCGCATGGCGGTCATCACCAAGAACACCAACGGCCGCCCGGCGTGTCATTACTGCGGGCAATGCGGACGCGGATGTGCGACAGCTTCCAACTACTCGTCCAGCACCGTGCAGATTCTGCCCGCGATGAAGACGGGACGCGTGCGCGTGATTTCGAACGCGATGGCGCGCGAGGTCCTCAGCGATGCCGCCGGCAGGGCATCCGCGGTTTCCTACGTGGATAAAGCCACCCGCGCGGAAAAGCAGATCAAATGCCGCAGCGTCATCTTGGCCGCGAGCGCCTGCGAATCCGCGCGGCTGCTGCTGAATTCGAAGTCGCCGCGATTTCCCAACGGCCTCGCGAACGGCTCCGGCGTGGTGGGCCGCTATCTCACCGACACCACCGGCTACAGCATGGGCGCGCGCATTCCCGCGCTGGCTGGATTGCCGCGTCACAACGCCGACGGCATGGATGGCGGTCACGTGTATATGCCCTGGTGGGGACTCGACAGGAAGCTCGACTTCCCGCGCGGCTATCACATCGAGGTCTGGGGAGGCCTGGGCATGCCCGGCATCGGCAGCTTCAACGGAACCTGCGACTCGCACGAAGGCTACGGCCCGTCCTTGAAGAAAGCGATCCACGAAGGCTGGGGCACGTGGGTCGGCTTCGGCGGCCGCGGCGAGATGATCCCCAACGAGAGCAGCTTCTGCGAGATTGACCCCCGGACGGTGGACCGCTGGGGCATCCCGGTCCTGCGCTTCCATTGGAAGTGGCAGGACTACGAGCACAAGCAGGTGGAGCACATGGAACAAACCTTCCTCGAGCTGCTGGCCGGGCTCGGCGCGAAACCGGAGAAACCCCCCGGAACCGGCGAAACCAAGATTTCGAAGGGCGGCGAGATCATCCACGAGCTCGGCACCATCCGCATGGGCGACGATCCGAAGACCTCGGCATTGAACAAGTATTGCCAGGCGCACGAGGTGCCGAACCTCTTTGTCGCGGATGCCGCCCCCTTCGTCTCGAATCCCGACAAAAATCCGACTCTGACGATTTGCGCCCTCGCCTGGCGAACGGCGGAATTTTTGGCGGAAGAAATGAGGAAGGGCAATGTCTGAGGTTTCGCGGCGGGCTCTGATTAGAACTATTGCATTATCAGTAACTTGCGGAGGTTTTCCCCCAGCGGACGCGCAGCACGTGCACCAGGCCGCCGCGGCGGCCCGGCCGTACCGCCCCAAGGCATTGAATACACACGAGTTCGCGACGCTCCAGGAGCTCTGCGAGCTGGTGATTCCAGGCGCGTCAAAGGGGGGCGCGGCGGAGTTCATTGACTTATTGTCCAGTCAAAACCCTGAGCTTGCTTATATTTACACAGGTGGGCTGGCTTGGTTGGACCAGGCAATGGTTGACACAGTCAACCTTACTTTCCGGAAGGCGTCGCCGGAGCAGAAAGCGGCGATGCTGGAGCGGATCGCGTACCGGCGCAACGAAACGCCGGAAACTGCTGCAGGCATTCGCTTTTTCCGCTGGGTGCGGCGCATGACGGCCGATGCTTACTACACCAGCGCGGAAGGGCTGAAGGAGCTCGGGTTCCAGGGTAACGGGGCACTTAAGGAGTTCGAAGTGCCGCAAACGGCCATCGAATACGCGCTAAAGCGGTTCGAATCCGCCTAACCGACGGCGGGAGCCGCCGTCTATCCGGGTGTGAAGCGGAGAATCCAGAGAGGCGCGGCGGTGCTGGGGTTAGCCCTGGCGCTGATCGGTGTCCAGGCGGCGTTCGCGGGGCACTACCTGCCGAGGCCGGTATGCCGTTTCATCGCGCTTTACGACCGGACGGCGGACGCCCAGGTGAGCCTCTGGGAGCGTCTGATGTACATGATCGTGCTGAGCCAGGCGGAAGCCTCGACTCAGGAATCCAACTGAGCTGACAAATAAAAATGCCCACGGCCGACGAAGCGGCCGTGGGTTCTCTCGACGACTACGAACTCCGTCTAGAACTCGATGCGAAGACCGGTCTGCAGCCAGCGGGCGCCGTCCACGCGGTTGGCGGGGATGAACTGCTGGGTCAGCACGCCGAAGGCGCGCGGGTTGGTGAAGCTGAGAATCGGCGTCTGCTGCTGGCCGGGGTTGGCGAACAGGATGTTGTTGAACACGTTGAACGCGTCCAGGCTGAGACGGATGGACACGCGCTCGCCAATCTTGGTGGTCTTGGCCAGGGAGATGTCGGCGTTCCAGCGGCCCAATCCGCGGATCGGATTGGCGCGGCCGGCGCGGCCGTCGCGGCTGACTTCCACCTGACGGAAGCTGTTGAAGACCTGCTCGGGGTTGGCGAACAGGTTCAAGCCGCTGCCACGGGTGGCGGGGTTGCCGTTGGTGCCGAAGTTGTTCGATCCGGCGACGTTGCGATTCACCGAACCGGTAAGGTCGGCCCCGGCGAGCGGAATCATGCCGGAGTTGAAGCCGAGGAAGAGGCTGCCGCCCCAAACCTGGCTGCCCTGCACGAAGGTGAGCGGGAGGCCGGACTGCGCCGTGAAGACGCCGGAGAGGTTCCAACCCTTGACCGCGTAATCCATCACGCGGTTGCCGGTGCGGAAGGGCAGGTCCCAGGAACCATACAAGTTCATGGCATGGGTGATGTCGAACAGGCTGGGTCCGTACTCGCGATTCAGGTCGAAGCTGTCCGGGGTGACGTTGGCCGAGTTCTGCCATTCGCCGAGCTGATCGAGCGACTTGGAGAAGGTGTAGCTGAAGTCATACAGGAAGCCTTTGGTGAAGCGCTTGCGCAGCGAAAGCAGCATTCCGTTGTAGTTGGAGGAGCCGGTGGAGCTGCGGAGCAGGGACATCTGCGAGTAATAGTTGTTGAAGGACGGCAGGCCGTTGGTCAGCCGGGCGCGGTCAATGGCCAGGAAGACGGAGTTCAGGTTGCCGTTCAACAGGTTGGTGCGCTGGCTGGCGACCAGAGCCGCCGTGCCGCCGGGCATGTTGTTCTCAAACCAGGCCTGGTTGGCCACGGTCTGGTTGCGGCGAATCGCCACCGCAACGTTGTCGTAAGCCTGGGCGAAGCTCTGGCCGGAGGCGCGGTCCACGTGCATGTAGATCGGCTGCACCAGGTTCATGCTCTGCGGCAGCTTGCTCGCATAGCGGCCAACGAAGCTGACTTCGATCAGGTGATCGAGCGGCAACTCGCGCTGGATGGTGAAGTCGATGGCATGGTTCTCGCCGACCTTGATGTTGGGGTCCACCTGGAAGCTGAGCACTTCGGGGAAGAGCTGGGGAACGCCGTTCACCAGTTGTCCCCAACGGAGGTTGACCGGGACCGACTGCGGCGGCACGGTGGGACGGGGGATCACGCCGTCCACGCCGACGCGGAAGCCGTTAACGGCGGAGTTGGTGGAGCTGCCGACGCAACCCGCGCCGCCGGCGCCGGTGGAGTTGCACAGCGGGGTGTTGACGTTCAGGGTTTGCGCGAAGGCGACGCCGAGCGAGGGGATGATCACGCTCTGCACGGTGTTCTGGCGGTCGAAGACCAGCGAATAGCCGCCGCGGATGACGGTCTTCTTATCGCCCAGGAACCAGCCCAGCGGTCCACCGAAGCGGCCCGGATTCCAGGCGACGGCCACGCGGGGGGCGAGGTTGTTGTAATCGACATTGAAGACGTCGCGCCCGACGTTGTTGACGGGGTTGAACTGAAATTGCGGATTGAAAACCTGTCCGCTCAATGCACCGGCGCGGCGCTGATCGAAGAACGTGTCGGAGGTGGCGTCTTCGCCGCCCGCGAGCTGCTGGATGGTGTAACGGCCCAGGCGCTCGCGCGGGGGATTCTGCCAACCGTAATTGAGGCCGGCGGTGATGGTCAGGCTGGGGGTGATCTTCCAGACGTCCTGAACGTAGAACTCCGGCGCCCACAGGCGGAAGGTGTCGCTGATGAGCAGATCGCCGAAGGGGAGCGGCTGGAACTGGCCGTCGCGGGTTGCCAGGACGCTGACGTTATCGATCAGGCCGGTGACGCCGGCATAAAGCCGGTTCCAGGTCTGCAGATCCGAGGCCTGCAGGCAGCCGGTGGTGCGGCCGCCGGCACACGGCGGAGGTGCGATCGACTGCGGAAGCTGCAGCGAGCCAAGGGTGGAATCGATCTGCGCGACGAGAGAGCCGAGCGATCCGAGAACCTTGTCGTCGCGGCCATGGAACGTAGGCAGGTAGCGGACCTTGCCGCCGAACTGCACGGTGTGCTTGCCCTTGATCCAATTCAGATCCGCGCCGTACTGCCAGGTGCGGTTGTCGTTGATCTGCTTGCGGGCAAGCTGGGTATCGACGTCGAACGGCTCGGAAAGGAGCAGAGCGGCGCCGGCGCCGCTGAGCGCTCCGACATCCAACGCGATCGGTCCGCTGGGCGTATTCGTGCCGGCGATGTTCAGGATCCCCGCGGAAGCATTGGGACGGATCACGTCGGTGGTCGGCCGCACGCGATTCCAGCCGAAGCGGAATTCGGCGGTCAGGTTGGGCTTGATGGCGCCGGTGAGACCGAGCGAAATCAGGTTCTGGCGGTTGGGGAAGGAACGGATGCTGCTGACGTTGCCGTTGCTGATGTTCAAGGAGCCATTGTTCTGGTCGGCGATCCGGTAGTAGCGGAAGGAGCTGTCAAAGCGCCAGTTCTGGCTCACGTTGTAGTCGATGCGGCCCAGGTAGAAGTCGTCCGTGATGGGATGGGCCACGATGCCGGTGAACCCGATCGTGTTCAACCCGTCGCCCTGAGTGGAGTCGTTGCCGGCAGGCAGCAGGTTCCAGAGCTGATTGATGGACGGGCTGAGCCCGAGCCCGCGGGGGTCGCAAGCGGTATTGCCGGCCGCGCCGCAGGCGGTGGAGGTCCGCAGGTTATAGGAATTGATGGCGCCGCTGGCGTCACGGAACTGCAGGATGCCCTGCCGGAGAGTCGGCGTGGGCACGATGCGATTGATGGTGGACGTACGCGGGAAGCGGCGGCCTTCCTGGTTGTAGAAGAAGAACGCCTTGTCTTTCCAGATCGGTCCGCCAATGCGGCCGCCGAAGCGGTTGTCCTTCAGTTCGGGCTTGCGCAGGCCGATGCGGTTGCGATCCCAGGTATTGGCGTTGAAGTTGTCATTCTGGTGATACCAGAACGCGGCGCCATGGAAATCGTTGGAGCCGCGGCGTCCGACCAGGGACACCTGGCCGCCCGATCCGCGTCCGAAGGACGAGTTCGGGTTGGCGACGCCGACGCGGAATTCCTCCACGCCCTCGACGCCGAGGTACATGTAAGTGGTCAAGCCGCCGACGGATTGATTGGTGACGTCGATGCCGTCGAGGGTGAAGGTGCTCTGGTCACGGCGCGCGCCGGTGACCTCGCCCGCGGGCGTCGCGCCCGGCTGCAGCGTAAGCAGCTCGTTCACCTGGCGGGTGAAGGTGGGCAGGTAGGGGAGAGACTTGGCGGTGATCACGTTGCCGACCGAGGAGTCGATGGTCTGCAGTTCCGCGCGAGCCTCGGCGGTAACCGCGACGGTCTCGGTGATCTGGCCGACTTCCAGCGAGAAGTTCTGCTGGTAGGCTTTGGCGACTTCCACCTTGAAGTTGTTGATGGTGGTGGTGCGGAAGCCCTGCGCGGTGGCGCGCAGCTCGTACTCGCCGGGGGCGATGTTGGGCATGGTGTACTGCCCGGATTGGTTGGTGGTCTGCTTCAGGGTGATGTTGGTGGCTTTGCCGACGAGTTCCACGGTAGCGCCGGGAACGGCGGCTCCGGTGGAATCCAACACCGAACCAGAAATGACGCCGGTGGTCGCGGTTTGTGCGCTCGCAAAGCCGGCGAAGAGAAGAAGCAAAGCAGCTAGGCTGATCCCAACGGATCTGTAAGTCCTCACGTAAATCCCCTTTCCCAACGCTTGCGCCGCAGCACGGCGAAAGCGGTTACGAACATGACTTCAGGGTATGGACCCCGCAAACGATTAGGGAAACTTTATGCCAAGCGAGGTGTGGTGTCAATCCGGATGATGAATTTTTATGGGAGCATCCGTCCCAGAGCGTAAAAATGAACAAAGGTTCATCAAGCGCTGTTTTATACTGGCGGGTTCATGCCGCCAACCCGCCGCCGGTTCCTGAGCGCAGCTTTGGTGGGTCTGACCGCCAAGGCAGAACGCCGGGTTGCGGGCGGTTTCGTGCTGGATTCGTTCGCGCAGGGGCACCAGATTCGGGAGCGGGCGGCGAGGGCGCCGGCAACGCGCCAGGAGAAGCACGCGATCGTAATCGTGGGCGGGGGGATGGCCGGGTTGTCGGCCGGGTGGCAATTGCAGCGCAAGGGTTTCCGCGATTTCGTGGTCGTGGAGATGGAATCGTCGGCGGGGGGGAACTCGCGCTGGGGTGAGAACGAAGTCTCGCGCTATCCGTGGGCGGCGCATTATGTTCCGGCACCCAACCGGGAATCCAAGCTGGTGCGGGAGCTCTTTTTGGAGCTGGGGCTGATGGACGCGGCAGGACGGCTGGAGGAACGGCACTTGTGCCACTCGCCGCAGGAGAGGCTGTTTTTGCACGGGCGATGGCAGGAAGGGCTGGAGCCGGCGATCGGGGCGGGGTCGGCGGATCGCAAGCAGTACGAAAGGTTCGCGGGCCGGATGGCGGAGTTGCGGGCGGGCGGGCAGTTCACGATTCCGATGGCGCTGGGCGCACGGCCGTCGCCGCTGGATTCGCTGAACATGGAGCAGTGGCTGGAACGGGAGGGTTTCCCGTCGCCGTACCTGCGCTGGTATGTCGATTACTCCTGCCGGGATGATTTCGGGGCGGGCTCGCGGGACACGTCGGCGTGGGCGGGGATCCACTATTTCGCATCGCGGGAGCATGAGGAACACGGTCCGCTGACGTGGCCGGAGGGCAACGGCTGGATTCTGGAACGGCTGGCGGCGAAGTTGCAGCCGCACTTGCGGTGCGGGGCGGCGGTGCACCGGATGGAGAAGCGGGGGAGCGGGTACGCGGTGCAGGCGGGCGATTGCGAGTATCGGGCAGCGGCGGTGATTTTCGCCGCGCCGGAGTTCCTGTTGCCGTATGTGATGGAGGGTGTGCCGCCGAGCCGGGTCCGGTATTCACCGTGGCTGGTGGCAAACCTGACGCTGGACCGCTGGCCGAGGGAGAAGGGACTGGAGCCGGCGTGGGACAACGTGATTTACGGATCGCGGTCGCTGGGCTACGTGGTGGCGACGCATCAGAGTTTGCGATCGCAGGTTCCGCGGACGGTGTGGACGTATTACTGGGCGCTGGCGGAAGGATCGCCGGAGGCCAACCGGCGGGCGCTGCTGGAGCGGGATTGGGGACACTGGCGGGACGTCATTCTGGCGGACCTGGAACGCGCGCATCCGGATATCGGGCAATGCGTTTCACGGGTGGACATTTTTCGGATGGGGCACGCGATGGCGCGGCCGGAGCCGGGATTTCTATCGCGGGTGCTGGCTCCGCGGCGGGAGCAGGGCGTGATTCTCGCGAATTCGGATCAGAGCGGATTTTCCATTTTTGAAGAGGCGCAGTACCGGGGGGTTATGGCGGCAGAGGCGGCGTTGCGGCGGATATGAGGCGGATCGCGTGGGTGCTGCTGGGGGCGGCGGTTCTGAAGGGGCAGAGTTTACCGCCGAAGCATCAGACGGTGGGCTGGTATGTGTACAACGGCGATCACCCGCTGGGTTCGCGGTGGGGATTTCATGTCGATATTCAGCCGCGTTTCGAGAACATGACGGGCGGCATCCGGCAGTTTCTGTTCCGTCCGGCGGTGACGTATCAGGTATCGCCGAGGGTGCTGGTGATGGCGGGGTATTCGTTCCGCAACGACTGGCTGACGCAGGGGGGCGGGCGCACGGACACGGTGAACGAGCATCGCCTGCACCAGCAGATCCGGATTGCGCAGAGCGCGGGGAGCTGGCGGCTGATGCATCGCGGGTGGGTGGAGCAGCGTTTTCTGGAGCGTCCGGACCCGCTGGAGGGGCGGCAGTATTTCACCCGTTTCCGCTATCAGATGCAGGCGTCGCACGACATCGGGCGGGACTACTACGGGGTGACGTCTTTCGAACCGTTCTGGCGGACGCCAGGGTTGCATCACCGGCTGGAGCAGACTCGGGCGTATGCGGGGTTCGGGAAGCGGCTGGGGGATCACTTCCGGATGGAAGCGGGATATCAGCACCAGTGGCTGTATCGCGACACGCTGGTGCAGCATCTGCACGTGGTGATTGTGACGTTGTTTTCGAACGCGAAGCTACGCTGACCAGCCGGCGAGGGCGGCGTCGGCGGAATCGAACAGGTCCAGGATCCCGGCCGTTCCGGTGAGTTGGAGCATGTGCAGGACTTTGGGGGCGGCGCCAGCAACGCGAATGCCGCCGCCGGCCTGGCGGAGCTTATTGCTGGAGGCGAGCAGAATGCCGAGCCCGGCGCTATCCATATATTCGACCTGAGAGATGTCGAAGACGATTTTGCGGCGGCCTTCAGTGAGCCAGGTTTCGATGCTTTGTTCGAGGGCCTGGAGCTCGGGACCGATGGTCATGCGGCCGGAGATGCCGGCGAGAGTGACATCGGACCCGGCGCTGCGCTCCTGAAACTGCATGGCGCACTCAGGATAGCGGAATTGCGAGGGGGACATCCAGTAATTACGCGCGCCTGCGGAGGCGGGCGAGGTGGCGGATGGGGCGGGCGATGTTGTGCAGGACGAGGTCGAAGTCCTGGATTTTGAGGACGCGGCAGGCGGCCCAGAAGACGGCGAGCCCGACGGGGATGGAGACCGCGAGGTCGGCCAGGCGGGCGAGCTTGGTGACGCCGAAGGACTGCTGCATGAGCGTGGTGGAGACCCAGACAACGGCGCCCATGACGGCGGCGGCGGCGGTGACGCGAACGAAATCGGAGAACAACTGGCGTCCGTAGATTCCGGCGATGCGGTCGCGCAGCATCAGGAACTGGCTGACGGAGGCGAACAGCGCAACCAGGGAAGTGGAGAGCGCCAGACCCTCATGTCCCCAGTTCCAGTAGCGGGTCAAGGCGAGCGCGGCGGCGAGGTTGATGCCGATGGAACAGAGGCTGATCCACATGGGGGTGCGGGCGTCGCCGAGGGCGTAGAAGGCGGGGTTCAAGACTTTGGTGGCGGCATAGCCGGCCAGTCCGACGGCATAGAACGAAAGGGCGGCGGCGGTCTGCTGGGTGTCGTAGATCTGGAAGCGGCCGCCCTGGTAGATGGCGCCAATGATGGACTGCCCGAGCACCACCAGCCCAACCGAGGACGGCACGGTCAGCAGGAAGACCATGCCAAGGGATCGCGACAGGGTGCGGCGGAACTCGTCGGTATTGCCGGCGGCGGCGCTGCGGGAGATGGAGGGCAGCGTGGCGGCGGCCATGGCGACGCCGAACAACCCGAGCGGAAGCTGCATGAAGCGGAAGGCGTATCCGAGCCAACTGACGGGTCCATCGAGTCCGCGAATGGGGTCGGCGATGGTGGAGGCGAGATTGGTGTTCACCATGACGTTGACCTGCACGGCGGCATTGCCGAGGATGGCGGGACCCATAAGCTTGAGGATGCGGATGAGGCCAGGGTCGCTCCAGTCGAAGATGGGGCGGTACGTGAATCCGGCTTTGCGCAGGCTGGGCACCTGCCACAGCAACTGCAGCGCGCCGCCGAGCACGACGCCGGCGGCCATGCCTTCGATGGGCGAGATGCCGATGTAGGGTCCGAGCCAGAAGCCGAGGAGGAGGCCGAAGGTGACGCTGCCGATGTTGAAGAACGTGGAGGCCATCGCGGGCACGGCGAACTGGTTGCACGCGTTGAGGACGCCCATGGCCTGGGCGGCGAGCGCGACCAGCAGCAGGAAGGGGAACATGATGCGGGTCATGGTGACCGCAAGCTCGAACTTGCCGGGGACGGCGGCGTAGCCGGGGGCCAGCCAGTGCACCAGTTGCGGGCTGAAGACGACGCCGAGCACGCAGACGAAGCCGACGGCGAGGATGAGGGCGGTGGAGACCAGTTGAGCGAGGCGCGCGGCGTCTTCCTTGCTGCGATTGTTCAGGTATTCGGTAAAGGTGGGGACAAAAGCGCTGGAGAGAGCGCCTTCGGCGAACAGATCCCGCGTCAGGTTGGGGATGCGGAAGCCGAGCATGAAGGCGTCGTATTGGAGGCTGGCGCCGAAGAGGCGGGCCATGACGCTCTCCCGCACCAGTCCGGTGATGCGGCTCATTAGAACCGCGACGGAGACGATGCCCGCGGAACGGACCACGCTTTCCGAGGTGGCGGGCGCCCGGCGCTCCGGCGGGATGTTCAGCGTCGTCTCAGGATGCACTGCCGTATCGTTCGAAGAAGTGGGCAATGGTCAGGATGCCGCTGTAGTAGTTGGAGATGCGGTACTTCTCATTAGGCGAATGAAGACCGTCATCGGGAAGTCCGAAGCCCATCAGGATGGTCGGTATCTTCAGGTGCTGCGCGAATTCACCCACGATCGGAATGGAGCCTCCACTGCGAGTAAAGACGGTGGGGCGGCCGAGAATGTCACTGAAGGCTTTCGCGGCGATTTGAATCGCGGGCTGAGCGGGGTTCACCAGGACGCCCGGTGAAGAGCTGAGCACTTTCACTTCGGTGCGGATGCCGGCCGGCGTATTGGCGGCGACCCAGTCGCGATAGGCGCGGATGATCTGCTCGGGATCCTGGTCGGGAACGAGGCGGAGGCTGACCTTGGCGGTGGCTTTCGCCGGGATCACGGTTTTGGCGCCGGCGGCGGTGAAGCCTCCGGCGATGCCGTGCACTTCCAGGGTGGGACGCGCCCAGATCCGTTCGAGGACGCTGAATTCGGCTTCGCCGGTGAGGGCGGTTGCGCCGACTTCGTGATGGAGGAACGCATCCTGGTCGAAGGGCAGGCTAGCCCAGCTTGCTTTCTCTTCGGGCGCGGGAGCCTGGACGCGGTCGTAAAGGCCGGGAATGCGGATGCGGCCGTTCGAATCCTTGGCTTTCGCCAGCAATTCGATGAGGCCGTAAACGGCGTTGGGGGCGGCGCCGCCGTAGAGGCCGGAGTGGAGGTCCCGGGCGGGGCCGGCAGCTTCGATTTCGGTGTAGACGAGGCCGCGGAGTCCGACGCAAAGGGTGGGGATGCCGTCGGCGTAGAGAGCGGTATCGGAGACCAGAGCGACATCGGCGCGCAGTTTGTCCTGGTTGGCGGGGACGTATTTGGAGATGGACTCCCCGCCGACTTCCTCTTCGCCTTCGATGAGGAACTTGACGTTGACGGGCAGCTTGCCGGCGTGCAATTCCATCAAAGCCTGAACGGCTTTGATGTGCATGTACATCTGGCCCTTGTCGTCGGCGGCGCCGCGGGCGTAGAGGTTGCCGCCGCGGATGGAGGGCTCGAAGGGGGGCGATTCCCAGAGCTCGAGGGGATCGGGGGGTTGGACGTCGTAGTGGCCGTAGCAGAGCACGGTGGGTTTGCCGGGGGCGTGGAGCCAGTCGGCGTAGACGAGGGGGTGGCGGGCGGTCTCGATGATTTCGATGTTTTCGAGGCGGGCGTCGCGGAGCGCGGCGGCGACGAATTGGGCGGCGCGGCGGACATCGCCTTTGTGTTCGGGGAGGGTGGAGATGCTGGGGATTCGGAGGAAGTCCATCAGTTCCTGGAGGAGGCGATCGCGGTTGCGTTCGACGAAGGGATGGGCGGCGGTGGTCATGGACGTGGGCTTCCTCCTGATTATCTCGCAATCGCCGAGGTTGCTCTCGGTTATAATCAGGTTGGAAGAAAATCCTTACAGGAGGCTGCAGAAGCCAGTTTGAGCAAAGAAGACAGCATTGAAGTCACGGGCACAGTGGTGGAGAAGTTCCCGAGCGGTTTGTTCAGCGTACAGTTGGATCAGGAGCGCATTGTGCTGGCGCACCTGGCCGGGAAGCTGCGGCGGAATCGCATTCGCGTTCTGGCCGGAGATCGCGTGACGCTGGAAATGTCCCCTTACGATCTGACCAAGGGCCGGATCACCTACCGACACAAATAGAGTTC
>JAIEPW010000059.1 GCA_019748195.1 Bryobacteraceae bacterium | reverse complement strand
AGGGCGATCCCCTGACATTCCTCCATCAAGGTCTGGAGCGCTGGCTCGATTCGAACGGCCGCGAGCAGATCCGTCAGCAGTTCTTCGTCGATGTGGTGTTGTCGACCTCTCTGGATCGCTTCTCGTATCGTTCGGAGCCTTGCGAGGAGAACCTCGCGACAGTGTTCCTGACAATCGAACCGGACTCGGCCGGGTATGTCGTTCTGGGCCCCACTCTCCGCTTACTGGACCAGGTACATCCCCGTTTGCCCGCCACGTTCCTTCATCTGCTTCTTGGTGCGTTGAACCGTTGGATTCGGGTGTACGACTACCGGGATGCCGTCGATCGATTGGACCGCATCCGCGAGTGGTACGAAGGAGATCCAGAAGCGGAGCAGATGGAGCTTCCCAACGTGGACGCAGACGTTCCGGAGAGTGCCCGCCGACGACCGCTCGGATCTCGGGCGCTGGAGCCGGTCCTCGACGGTTGCCGTAGCCGGCGGGTGCAAGCTCTGGTGCGGAAAGCCCAAGAACTGGAGCGCGCATCTCGAAGCGCTGTGCGGCCGCTCGTCACAGACGAGCAGCGTGAGAGCCTCATGGACTGCGGGGAGCCTGTGCCAGCGTTGGTGGCCGTCTTCGAAGAGCGAGACGCGATTGAGGGAGCCTTCGATGAGGAGGCGCAGGGAATGCTTGAGGTGACGCCCGAACCCAATCTCATCATTCCCTTTGACGGCAACCGCGTTGCCAGCGTTGCCTCGGCGTTTGATTGTCTAGCGACCCTCTGTCGAACCTTGACGCTGGCCTCGGAGCTGATTTCGCTGATGCCCGGGAACCGGCGCGGCGGCAACGAATGACGGAGGCGCAATGAAACCCTATGTCGCGATCGGTGGCAGCGAGCCCCTCAGTCTCAAGGGTGCTCTGCTCTTCTACGAAGGGCGCGGGCGTGCCTTCGTCACCTGGCATGAAGCGAAACCATCGCCCCACGGCGGCGTGGCTCTCGGCGAAGCGCGTGATTCTGACAACCGAGTTCATACGGAGGCTGGCTCAGGGCCTCGGAACGGAAGCTCCGGCCGAGGTGCTTCCGCCGACTGTGCTGGCCTGGACCGGGGACCTATCGGCGTGGTGGACTCCTCGCGTGGTAAGGCGAATGTACTTTCGGCCCAACTGTGAGGCCCCAACCGGCCTGAGCGGGGAAATGTTCTCCCAGCCTCCATTGGTCTGGAAAGTTGCGGGGGCCGAGTTGTCGGTCCGCGCTCTGCGGAAGAACCAGCGGCCGAGAGCGGACACACCGTTGATGATCGCGCCGTACTGGAATACCGACGGGGACTCCGGCGTCGTCTGCCAGGGGAGTATGCGCGCGCCGGAAGCCGGCGGAGTTGCTTCGCTCGCCGCTTGGGAACAGGCGTTCTTTCAGAGCGAGTTCACGCACCAGACCGGGGTAAGGAAGCTCCTGGCCGCAAAACGGGGCTACTTCCAAACACTGGAAGCCCTTAAAGGGGGACGCCACCGCTTCCCGACAGATTCGCTCCAGCCAGCAGGCGAAACGCTGGCGGAGTTCATCCAGCGCAACCGGTGAGAGGGGGTGTCATGCACGAACTGAGCCAGGATCTCCTCCACCGGCCCGTCCGCGTGTTGGTTGTCGGTTGCGGCGGTTCCGGCAGCGCGATTGCGACCGGACTTCCGTATCTCCACCAATCGATGATCGTCTCCGGTCATCCCGGCGGACTGGCAGTGTCCATCATGGACGGGGACGCTATCTCGCCAACGAACACCGTCCGCCAGCCGTTTTGCGCATCGGAGATCGGCCTCAACAAAGCCGTCGTGACGGTGAGTCGCCTGAACCTGTTCTGGGGCGTGCATTGGACTGCCTTCCCTGAGCATCTCGCGGACACCACTGACCTGGGCAACGTGGACATCGTCATCGGATGTGTCGATACGCGCTCGGCGCGCCGGCTGATCAGCAAGAAAGTGGAAGGACTGCGGAGCCGGGTCAGCTATTGGCTCGATCTTGGTAACTCGGCCGACGGCGGTCAGTTCGTGCTTGGCCAGCCACTGAACGGCCGCAATCGCCGTTCTGCGAACCGCCTCCGAACGGCGGCTGAATTGTTCCCGGAGATCGTGGATCCACAAACGGAGGACGATACTGAGCCAAGCTGTAGCGCGGTCGAGGCATTGGAACGGCAGGAGCCGTTCGTCAATCAGGTGCTGGCAACACAAGCTCTTGCTCTACTGACCCGACTGTTTCGACACGGGCGCATTGAGCACCACGGCGGCTTTGTGAGCGTGGCGGCGCCGCGGGCCGTTCCGGTTCCCGTGAGCCCAGCCCTGTGGCGAAGAATGCGTCATCGGGGCGCAAAGCTGCGAATCGGGGCTTGAAGCTCAACGGTCGTGGGATGTCCCACCAATGGCACTTCGTCGGGAACGTGGCCCTGTCGAGATTCTTCTTCCAACACGACCCAAAGGCCTTGCGGATGTTCGTCCAGGATCGTCTCCTTCATTTCTTCCGAGAGCGGGATCAGCACTACGGGCATCGGTTACCTCTCCTTCAGTCCTCGACAGCGTCGAGGTAGTTTGCCTGCTCGCCAGCCAGTTTGAGTACTTCGGCGAGCCATCGCTTCTTCTTTCTGCCACGGACCACCCGACCGACAAAGCCAAGTTCAGAGGCGACATTGCCCGCGTTTTGACGAATCTCATTGCGGGACGTTCGCTCGTAGACTCGCAAGAAGGTCTCCCGGTCACTGGGTGAGGCGAACACGTAGGTCGCGTGACCGGGCATCGGAACTTCGGAGATGATGGCGCCCGGAAACACGAAGAGGAATTCCTCCCGAAACAGGAACCACGCCACCGCCCGCTTTCGGAGTTGGGCGAAGTAGTATTCCTCGAAGTCGGGCTTCCAGCAGAGGCACTCGGGCCGCAACTCAGAAGAGGCACCTAGCCGGTCCAGCCAGGACTGGACATCAGACGCGTCAACCGGCTGCCGCTGTGCCTGTTCCCGAACACGGTGGACGAAATCGGAGTGGCGTCCCAGGAGTTCGTGGATACAACGGGCGCGCTCCACATCGGGCTGCAGAGTTTCCGGAATGGTTAGCGAGAGCCGCGACGGTAGGGCCGTCCACCACGAACGAACGTGCCATTCTCCTTTGCAGTATCGGTATCGAGCCGAGTTGACGAACGTGGCGTCTACCTCAAGGGCCGAACGTAGCCAGTGCTTCCAGTTGTTCCAGGAAGTGTCCCATCGGAAGCCGCTCAGCAAACCCGAATCAAGCCAAACCTCCAGCTTTCGGCGCGGATCCAGGAACGCGAGCCGGTCCGGCAAGAACTCGAAAGAGCGGAGCCGGATCTTCAGCCTTCTGCGACTGGTGGCGGGCTTGTAGGAGAGGATCGCTTTCGCAAAGAACGCAGATCCGTCTTTCGACAAATCACCGGAGACCAGGATGTCCCCCTCGCCGCCATAGGGAAACGGCAGCATCGCCATGTCGTCGGCGAGGGAAGAGTCGTAGCAAGCACGCAAATCGTGATTCGCCAGAATGTTGAACGCTCTCTCGCAGCCTCGCCTGAGGGCGTCATTTTCCGCAGCCATTGTTTCGGCAGTGCGAATTCGCCAGGCAAGCCGCAGGCTGGAAGGGGAGCAGTTGGGGTTGACTCCGAGGGTCGAGTACAGCGTCTCGCTTCGATCTGGCTGGGAGTTGTAGAAGTAGCGGGTCACCGCTTCTCCCTGGATGATAACGCTCCTCAGAGGTGATCCATCAATCAGTTGCGCCCGAACGAACCAGCCACCTCCGGAGCCTTCCTTAGGGCGCGTGACCAAGCTCAAGCGCGCATAGAGCAGATCGTCACCACGCTGGTGGTTCGAGCGGAAAAGAAGGGGCGCGTCCGATCTCTCGCCGAGCCTGAAACAATGATCGCCGCCGCGCACGAGTCTCCTCAAGAAGGAAGAAAGCACCTCCGTTTTCGTTTCTCGCAGGCAACTCACTTCCGGAAGGCGGGGGTCGCTCAGCTGAGGCATGCCATCAGACTAGTCGTGAACGATTGCCGCGCCAAATGAGAAACTGAAATAGACGGCTAGCTAGGCAACGTGCTCCTGTTGAGCAGCGCACGAGACAATCGACCCATCGGCACTACATCCGGCTGCCGTGTGGGCTCCAGGGATGATCGGCGACCACGCCGCCGCGCGCGGCGAAGGAGCAAGAAGCGCGGTGCCTGCATCGGGAACAGCGGAGGTCGGCCTTAGTTCCTCGGACTCTTCGGATTGCGCATTCCCTTTGCCTGGAAGCGCAAGACGGCCTTCCAGGATGCCGTCGCCAGCGAAGCCCGGTGATGGCGCTTTTGCCCAATGTCGACGGGACCGCACCAGCGCGTTGATCGGCATTTCGATTAGGACGGACATTGTCAGGTTCTTTGGCGTCCTCTGCGGCGCGAGGGGTGAAAGCCTCAAGAACGCCCAAATGTGCGAGCAGTGTACGCTGGCGGGTCGCCTTCCCTGCCGATCACTGCATCTCTATAGGTACAGAGATAGCTATCGGGGGGATCTGCTTCAGCTCGATCCCGCGAGCCAGATGCTTTTCTAGCGCAAGTCTGGTCGCGCACTGATCGAGCAAGGCGAGCGGTTCTCGTGCTCGCCGGCGTTTCGGTAAGGGCGCGGGCGCCTCGTTCCGTCGTCGGAATGCGTGGAAACGCTGCGGGCCACAGGCCTTGCCAAAGCGGGTGCCGGGTGACATTGGGGCCTTGCCGTACTTGTAGTTCAGGAAGCTGGCAAGCCGGAGGACGAGAGGACGCGCCTGCCGTCGGTCGCAGGAATGCCAACGTGCATCTCCATGGCCCGGGAACCTTGTTAGATAGCTTGGGCTCCCGCGCCACCTACGAGGGCACCTCCGTCAAGGCACTTCGCAAGGGGCGAAATCGGTTCATCTAGATTCTCGACACTGTCGCCTAGTTGAATGACTCGCTCGGAGATCGCTCCTACCCTGGATTCGACGTGCTTCAGTTCGAGAGCACTCGCCAGGAGGTCGCGATGTTCAGCGTCATGCCAAAAGCGGACCGGCTGATCGGGCGTCGCCTGATCAAGGCCGGGTTCCTTGTTGTAATCTTCGTATTTCTTGGTCGCAGCCAGGATCCAGGCTGCGGATCGTCGCCGTGCCGTCCGAATCCAGTGCCCTGCGCCCACTGCACCGGAAACTGGACTGATGACGGAGGCGCGGTATGGAGTGTGAGCTCCAACAATACGCCATCCTCCATCGGCACCTACTCGGTTTCAGGAAGCGTTCGCGTTCCGCACCCAGTCTTCGGCTGTTCGGGCATTACGTACACGGTATCTGGCTCGATTACTCAGACGTTCGGCTCTGCCACATCGCGCGGGACTACCTCCTTGAGCTGGAACGCCAGCAGTCCATCTCCCTCCACCGTTTGCGGCGGGTACAACCCGGTATCGTCGATGACGTACAGCGGGAACATCCTAAACGACGGGTGCGACATGGGCAACGGAACCTGGAGCGCATCGAACGGCGGCTCCGGGAGCTTCAGCATGACCAAGCCAACTGACCTGCCGGATCAATTCCCTGCGGAAACCACGGTGTTTCGGGCTTGGTGGCCACTGGCCCCGACGATCGCGCTCTTTCAGGGAACCATCGGTTCGTCAAAGTACATGGCAGGCAGGCAGGTCTTCGACAGCGCTGCCGGCGGCAATAGCGACAACTGCTTCTTCCCCGATGCCGCGCTCGATGGCTATTCGCCATTCGCCTTGACCGGCGGCGGCTGGTTCGTCGGCTTCTACTTCTTTAACAACATCTGGAACGACGACTACGTAGGGTTCCTGCCTTCGACAGTGAATTACTACCGGTCCAAGATGCGTCCGCCCTGCTCCGCAAGCGCAGGTCAGAACATGCGGCTCTACGCGCGGGACACCTTGAGTTCCCAGCAGTACTTCACGAACACCCTCCTGATCGAGTTGCCTGACTTCTCGAACGTCAAGGTGACCAGGGCGGGGGTAACCGCGACGACACCTTGGCCATAGCCGATGCGGAGCGATTGTGCCGACAAGTCTAAAGGAAGAGGGACTCCAACTATGCGAACCATTCGAATCGAAATGTGGCCCCGGGCTCTCACGACCTGCGCTGGTGTGCTGACACTGACTGCTCTCTGCTTCGCCCAGGGGAACTTTCGCCCCGTCACGGTCAATAGCGGGAGACCCGTCGCAGACGCGATTCTCGAACTCGAGCGCCTTTCGGGCAAGGCGATCAACTTCGAGGACGTCCGGTACGAGCATCCTGCGGATCTCGCAGACGTCACGGATCGGGTCATGACTCCCGCACAGCGAGCCCTGGCCGGTCCGTTCGCGCGCGTGATCGTTCCGCGGGGAGGCAGCCTGACTGTGACCATTCCTGTCGACGCCGCGACGCAGAAGCTTACCGACGCCCTTCTGCTGCAGAATGCCGTCAATCTGTTGCTAGCGCAGCAGCGTTCTGCCGCGCTTCCAGGAGCCTATGCGCTCCGGAACTCGGCAGACCGGCTGTTCGTCGAGCCTGCTCAAGTCCGAGCGAGTTCGGGCAACGCCGTCCCATCGCCCTCCGTTCTCCTGTCGCCGATTACGTTGCCGTTGGCGGAGAGAACGGCGCTGGAAACGTTGCAGTTGGTTCTGGACCAGGCTTCGAGGGGCTCCGGGTATCGCATTGATGTTGGCTCGCTACCGCTGGCAGCGTTTGCGCGAAATCGCCTCAGATTCGGAGCCGACCGTCGTCAGGCAAGCGAGGTCCTGGCGGACCTCCTTGCCGCCGTTGCCGCGGTCGGTCGCGCTCCGGAGCAGGCGCCGAAAATGTCGTATCGCCTATTGTTCGACCCGCAACTCAGGTACTACATGTTCAACGTGCATGTAGTGGAAGGTACTGAGATGGCGCTGATGCCCGGCCCGCCGCCGTCATCAACGCCCCCAGGCAATGATGGCCGGTTCTTCCAACGCAAGCAGTAACAAATCAGGAGGCCAGTTGTGTACCGCCGATTTTCCGAAGTCTTCGCGTTGCTCGTATGCATCGTCGGTGCGACAGTGAGCACCGCGCTCGCGCAAACGATCACGGCAACCCCGAATCCAATATATGTGGCTGATGGCAGCGGACTTGGAGTGAGCACCATTTCGTACTCTGCGCCCGGAGTGGCGAACACCCAGGTTTGGGTCAACGGTGTGCTCTTCTGTGCCGGTGGCTCAAGCGGAGATTGCGTCACCGGCAAATGGGTCAGCGACGGGACGGTTTTCATCCTTCGAAACGCCGACACCCAGCAGCAATTGGCGTCAGTGACTGTATCCGTAATCGCCACGAACCTGAATTGCGGTGGGATGTCCCCACAGTGGCACGCGCCGGTCTCGCCCGGCCAACTGCTGCAATTCACAGTGTCTGGTGTTCAGAACGCCTCCTCCGTTGACTTCGCCTACCTCCGCGAGGGGCTCCCACCCTCATCGGCCAACACATTCCCCGCGGAGTTCCTCGGAAACGGTGAGTGGCGCTCGACCGTCAATACAAGCGGATGGATGGTTGGAGGCTACAAGGTGACGGCCCTGCTCCGTTCCGCATCTGGAGACGCGCCGTGTTCTTTCCCAGGTTTTGCAACGGTCAGAACGGCTGCTCCGCCAGATCCTGGAGGCACCTTTTGCAATAGTCTCATCGGACGGTGGGTCGACAGCTTCGGTGAGGAGTCTGGGGTTTGGCAATTGAGCCAGGCCGCAGACGGACAGGTTTCCGGAACGCTGGCCACGACAAAGCCTGGCTGCTCGACTAGCACTTGGACGGTAACAGGTACGAAGAGCTTGAGCAATTCGTCGTTCTCAATAACGGCATCCAATGCCACGCCCCCTGGAAGTGGGCCTTGCTTGACAGCCTTGTCCTCTTCCCAATCCGGGTCGATCACAATTCCCTGCCTGTCCGCCACAGGAACATTCACCACCACGTTTCGCGACTCTTCGCAGTCCTCGGGCCCCTTCACAATGAATCGTGATGCAGTTGTTCCTGACAGTGAAACGTCACGCTTTCTGGGATGGGGTGATTCCTTCGGCATGACTACGCAGGGTGGTTTTGAAGGGCGCGTGTCTGCCAATTCCGGCATGCTGTTCGGCGGCCGGGCTGTGGGAGAACAGACGGCAGCGGGGCAACCAGGAGATGGCGATGGGTGCTGGTTCAATGGGGCATCCGTTACCCCCTTGACTACCGTGACAGGCGGCTCGTGGTTCGTCCAAACCGACAACACCTACCGCACCGACTGGCTCGGGTTCCCTCCGGCGATCGTCGGCTACTATCAAACGTACCGCCCGTTGAACGGATTGACGCCCTCGTGCACGGTCCAAGTCTCGCAGAGAATGGTAATGGGAATCGCTTCGGGAGTTGCGCCCCGCGCCTATGGAAACATCAATCATTTGGTGCTCAAGGTGACTTCTAACACTGTCAGTGCGTCGCGAGCGGGAGTTGTACAGGAGAAGGTCTTTCGATTCTGATTGTGTCCGCACAATTGAGTAAGCGATGGACTAGGGAGACACAGCAATGAAGACTTCATCAGGTATCACGTTCATTTTGCTCGCCTTCGTATCAATCACGCCCTGCGGTGGCCAGAGCTCCACAGCGCAGAATTCGAGCGCGCTCGGCGAGCCCATAAGGCTAGCAAGTAGCGACCCCCGACCCCTATGGCATCTCGCATGGCAGTTGGAGGACCGAATGTCTTGGAGGATCCCATACGAGGAGGCGCCGATCTTGACGGGTGCACTGCTGGCAGCGACGGGAGCAGCCCAAGGTGCCAAGCCGTACCTCGTGCCTAGATCACACCCAGTTTCATTGACTATTGCGCCCCAATCTGGAGAGGCCCGCGACCGCGGCGAACACCGAAGGGCGGCACTCAACGAAGTGCTTCGCGCATGGCGAGAAACTGAGAGCCCCGGTTTCTTTCGGACCGCCTTCGATGGTGACTATGCCTTTGTTCTGCCTACGGCCATGGTGACAGCGCAGGGGAAGATAGAGGCCTTCTCGCCACTCCTCGACACACCCGTGAGTATCGGCAGAACAAGCGCTACTGTTGGTGCTGCGATGCGTCTCATACTCGATCAGGTGTCGAGCACGAGGGGCTATCCCATCGCTGAAGGAAACGTGCCAACGAACCTATTCGCGTCTGAACAGGTGATGATCGAAGCGCAAAACGAACCGGCACGCCGAGTGATGATGCGGATGTTTGACGATATCAGCCTTAAGCGAATCCAGGTTGGGCTAGATAGCGTACGCATCAGCTGGTACTTGCTGTACGACGCGAATGAAAAGCGGTACTACTTTAACGCAAGAGCCCTCCCGCCAAGCAAGGGCGCAAATGACCCGAAATCCAGGTTCTACAAGCAGTAAAGGAAGGCGTCGGGAACAGTGACGCTGAACCGGCGCGACCTGTCCCGCCATGACCGGTCCGAACGGGTAAGGGGCACGACGCGGCCGTTGGGAACGATTGATCCTGGCTGCTCACGCAACCGCCACCCTTCCGATGGCTTTCCGCAGGATCGCCGGAAGCGCCAGTTGGGGCGGTTCAATCGGAGTCGGGCTGCGGGAGTTTGTCCGACGATCATACTGACAATAGAATAGTGAGGGGCTAAGATGGATCGCTGTCAGTCAATCGTCCAATTGGTGTTGGTAATCTCCGCTGGACTAATTCCTTCGGCTCTTCTTGCCCAGAAGCAGACCATTGTGAATGTGACCGAGCACCGGCCGTTGTGGCCGGCCTTGGACCAGATGGAGCAGGCCTTCGGCTCAGCGGTGAATTACGAGGATGTGCCGTATGAGCACCCGGACGATCTGGAGGCCGTCACAGACCATCGGGTTCGCGCCTACATTGGCGGTCGTCCTTCGAGGGTGCCCCGTAAGGGAACGTTGGTCGTCGCCTTTGACGACTCGACGTCAGAGCCGGCCCGGGTAACACACCTCAACAGCCTTCTAGCCGCATACCGGCAGGCAGGGTTGCCAGGCGACTTTCGCGTAGAAATTGCCAACGGGATGCTGTACGTGGTTGGGACCAAAGTAAAGGGCGGCGACGGGAGGCTGCGGGACTTGATCTCGCCAATGTCCATCCGAGTGGAAGTACCGTTCGGCCGACGCACCGTCATCGAGACGGTTGCACTGATCGCTGACGCGGTCTCGAAGGCAGGCGGCGTGAGAGTCCTCGTAGGGCAGGTGCCGTTCGCGGCCGAGGTCGTGAGCTTCGAGGCTCGGCGAGAAACGGCTCGTGATGCGATCGCCCGGTTGTTTCGTGAGACGCATCCTGAGCGGCAAACGTCTTACCGCATGCTCTTTGACACGCTCGTTAGTAGCTACATGTTGAACTTGAACGCGCTTCCACCCAACGTGCCGCCGACCGACGGCTCCGTCCGAGTTCCTCCGGATCAGCCGAACGGCGTATCAAAATGGCTGAACCCGGTTCGGCGTTAGAGGAGATCTCGAATCCGCGAGCCCGGCCGGGGCGATGCAGGACCGGCTGAGGCTGAACCTACCGCGTTGCCAACCATTCGCGAGCCCGGCTTACCGCGCGATCCCAATCAGGCCGGGTCATGTTTTGCACCACGCCGAAGTCACGCCCGGATCGGCGCTGCAAGATACCGGCCGCAACATCGCAGAAGCGCATGGGCGGGAATCCCTCGCGCGTATCATCGATCAAGACGGCGGCGATCTCTATCTCCCGCTTGTTCTGTGAGTGGGCCACAGAGCCGAATAGCTTCCGGTATTGCTCGAAGTCGGTAGCCTTCAGCCGCCGCAATGTGACGACGAGCCCGCCGAACTGTGTGTCGTCGCCGAAGTCGCGGATCAGACCACTGGCAGCCTGCAGTTCGGACATGTTCACCGGGCCAGGATTCATCACCAGACTCAGCGCTGCGGGGAGCGCCTGTGGGAGAACCGCGCGCTGTTCGTTACGAACCAGAGTCCAGGCGATCGTTACAGCGCCTTGCTGGTTGCGGCTCAGCGCATCACGCAAACGAGTGATCAGAACGGGAGAATCCTTGAATTGAACGAGTGTCGTGGCGGACCCCCAAGCGTGGGCAGACGCATCGTCCACGAGCTTGATGATCAACCGATCTGGGAACTCGCGCTTTCCGCTCTTCTTGAGCGCGTGTGCAAGAAGGACCAGAATCGGACCGTGGATTGGGTTCTTTTCAGTAGCCTCCGACATGATTTCGGCAACACTCGGGCGGGGAATGCCGAGCGCGCTAACCATAGATGCCGCTACGGCCAGCCAGCGCTCCTCGTCGTCGCCCAGTGCAGCACCGAGGAGACGTTGCGTCTCAGGCGGAAAGTCATAGCTGCCACGGAGATGAGTGCTCGCTGAGTACTGCTCAGCGGCCGACCCGTTCGCGAGCGCATTGATCAACTCAGTCATGATGAATTCGCGAGGCTTGGCGGGCGCATCGCCCCGGCGCCACTCCACCTCGATCGCGGGCACGGTGATGTTGGATCCTTCATCGGCGGTGAGGGACCATCGATCCGACCGTTCCTTGGAAGGCGACAGCGGAAAAACAGAGCGCTGGCCCTTCTGAAACATCGGCCAGATAGGAGAGCCGGTGATACCTCCAGCGGCGTCACCGAAGCCGACGTATCGAACAATAATCCGGTCGCCGCGCGCGGGCGCGTGCGGCAACGTTGAATGAACGCGCTCGACGCGCAAGGTCGCTTCATGCCACCGATGGGAACCGGACCAGCGCACGGTGCCCGCGGCAACGGGCTCTAGCTTGATGACATCCTCAACGGAGCAAACGGCGAGTACCGGCGCTTGCTCCAGCTCGCTGATGCTCCAGGTCTTAACAAAGCCCGCGTGAGCCGTGGCAGCGAGGAGTGGGAAGAGAGCGGCAACCGCGCGCTTGGCAACCATGGCCCTTTGGACGGCAACGACGGGGTGGGGGTTCCCTACAAACCGGTCCGATTCGATTGGCAACTGCGGGGGCTTACCGGAGACTACCGGAATGCGGGCCGCGTCGTTGAAGGACGACGAGGGAATCGTCCTCCTGCCGAAGGAGACCTCCAGCCTCAAATCGGCGCATCAGCTTGCTGAAGTATTGTCTTGATACGCCGACCAGTTCGGCGACTTCGTAGCTTCTCAAGGGCCAGGGAATCCGGACCGGTCCTTCGGTTTCTGCCACACCGACAAAGGAAGCGAGTTGGTCGACCAAGCGCCACAGGCGTAGTTCTGCCGAATCCACTTTTCGTACTGAAAGCTCATCGGCCCACTGGTGGCTGTCTTCGGCGAGCTGCCGCAGCAGGAGTTCAGCCGCCTCAGGATTCCTGTGCAGGTCGTTCGAGAACCTCGCGGCGTTGAAACGGTGAACCTCGCATTCAACAGCGGCGATGGCTGAGAACGAATGCGGAACTCCAAGAAGGCTAGACGCACCGTCCACCAACTGACCTGGATACCGCAGGCAGAGGATCACCTCGTCGCCGTTCGGGAAGACTCTGGCCAATTTCACCAGCCCCTTTTCCAGCAGGAAGAGTTCATTCGGCCGCGAGTCTTGCCGGAAGATGATCGCTCCTGCGTCGTACGGTTGGGCTTGGCCGAGTGCCAGGATGCGGCGCCAGCGATTCACGTTGGCCTCGGACTCCTTGCTGGTCCATGGAGGAACCCGGGCGGGTAAGGGGTTTGTAGTCAACCGGATCTCCGTTTGAATTCGGACGGCGAGAAGCTTCGTTGTGCTGACGACTCGCTCTGAGAGACCCAACGGCTTCGGTTCCTACGACACGCAGGCACAATTGTGCGGGCGCCAGACGAGAATCGCTCAAATATCTTTCCCGGGGAGTAGTAGACCAAGTTGGCCGAGGGTCATTCGGGTCAGAACAACCCAACATGGCCCTCGGATCAGCTTGCAACCACTATCGAACTCGACATCTTCCGCCGATCGGGCGCCACAGACTGCCTCAGGAGAACGTGGGAGGAAACCAGCCCACCGGAAGATCACGTCGAAATCATGACCCTCTTGACGTATGGCTTGGCCAAGGGAGGCCCGGCAGTGCTGATCCTTCTTGAACAGGTTGCTATGCCAAGTGCCGCTGAGCAAGCTCGGGAATCCACGGCCTACCAGACGGCCACGGGCTGCTACGAGCGCTTACGCGGGAACGTATACCGATATCTGGTCGCGATCGGGCTCGAAGCGGAAACGGCACAAGAAGCCACCCAGGAGGTCTTCCTGCGGTTCTATGTGGCACTCCGAAAAGGAGAAGACATCGTGAACCCCCAAGCGTGGATCTTCCGCGTTGCGCACAACTGGGGTATCAAGGTGCGCGCGAAGGAGCGAGGCCGGCCTGGTTACGGGAATCCCATCAAGAGCGAACCCGTAGGGTCGGGCCAGGATCCGGAGCGGCAAGTGCTAGCTCGGGAGCGAGACGAGTTGTTTCGCAGCGCCATCGCCGAACTATCGGAACAGCAGCGAAACTGCCTCTTTCTGCGCCTCCAGGGTCTCCGCTACTCCGAGATAGCACAGGCTCTGGGGATAGCCCCTACCACGGTCAGTGAGTTCCTGCGGCGCGCCATCGCCCGATTCCGAAGGACAGCCTTATGAGCAGTTTCGATACGATGCATCCCAGCCAGGACGATCTTCTCCGCTATTGCGACGGCGAGCTTGATGAGATGCTTACCGAGGAGGTGCGCGGCCACCTCGAGGTGTGCTGGCAATGCAGAGCCGAGCTCGACGATCTTCAGGCCGCGGTGAAGAGATGTGTTCAGTATGGAACTGCCTTCATGGATACGGTCGTCCCTCCGCCAACGAAGACCTGGGCCGATCTCCGGCAACTGTCTGCGCGCGCGGAGCGTCCATCGAACGCGAACCACCTGGCGCGGACATTGCTTCACGAGGTCGAGCGGCGCATCACTGTTTGGCGTGTGGTGGCAGCGATGGGGACGGCCGTGGCGGTTGGGCTCCTGCTCTTCGTACTTGCACCGAACAAGAACGTGCCAACATCGCCAACGGGAGAGGATTCTAGTCACCCCGTGGCGAGCGTTCCACCGCAGGAAAAGCCCAAGGCCGGCCAATTGCCGCCAGCTAGGGAACGCCCGCCCTCCCCGAGACCCCGCGGCCCAGCCGCATTGGCTGCGAAGGACCTTCTGGACGTGTTCGTGACCTTGCATCAGATGAATGCGGATCTTGACGAGCTGGTGGAAGTGCGACGCTCGGGGAATCGCGTTGTGATTCACGCAGTCGTGCGCACGGCGGAGCGTAGGACAGCGCTTGAACAAGCTCTGAAGCAACTGCAGCGAACCGAAGCGAGGATCGTTGTGGTGGAGGCCACAGGTGGCACCGCCGCACAAGCGCCTTTCCTGGGCGGATTCTCCCGGACGGCCCCGCGGCCTGCTGGGGAAACAGGGTTCGGCCCCGATGATCGAGCCACGGTCGCTCGCGCCGCGCGCGTCATCGGTGGTCGAACCCGAGCCGTGGAGCGCCTGGCGATGAGTTTCCCCACGGATATCGAATCCAAACTCAGTGCCACCGCACAAGTCGAACTGCGAAGAATCGTTGAGGACCACCTTCGGGCGGTCGGCTTAAGCCACGATGAGATCGCCGGAGTTCTGAAGAAGTTCGCGACGCCTTCGGATTCACCGCCCCGCGGACCCGTTCGGGCAAGGGTTCGATCCTGGCAAGAGTGCGCGGTCAGCTTGGCGCGACTCGCGGGGGATCTGGGACGCTTCCAATCGACGCCGACAGAACCCAAGGTCAGCGGTGAACAAGAACTAACGGCCCTCCGCACCGCCGCTACTGCTTTGGGAGCCGCTATCGCGCAGTTCCGGGCGGCACTCGGACAAAAGGCTCGATAGCGGGCATGCGAAGCCGCAACTGCCGACATCGTATGAGTCCCAGAGATCCGGTTGGCCACTTCAAAGGAACTTGGCTGCAGACCTCCGGGAGTCGGCGCGCGCGAGTAAGCTCCGTAGCCCCTTTAAGCGCGACATGCCGGATAGGAACCGACGAGCTCCTAGCACTTGCCCTCATAAGCCGAGTGGGCGAAGCTCAAACGTATTGCTTGCGAATCGGCAAATTGGTCAGGAACTCGAGATTCGTGAAAGCAGCCGGACGTGTGGCTGCCCCAGCTACGAAAATCTTGGCAACCGAAGGCCGTCTCAGACCCGGGGTTTATCGTCGCAGAACCCGGGCGAATGGGCGAGAGAGGTCGATGCCCATACCGAGTCGGACGGTGGTTAGGCCGTAAGGAAAGCTGTGAGCAATGCGGAGGTGGAACGTCAGTTCCTGGCGAGGGGACCACGACGTCCATCCGGTGGCGCCGTGGTCGGAGATATC
>JAIEPW010000116.1 GCA_019748195.1 Bryobacteraceae bacterium | reverse complement strand
TCCTATGAACTCACTGGGCCGCTAAGCCCTGCATTTGCAACGAAACAGTTCGAAACGCATCCATCAAGGGGAGCCAAACTATTTTTCCGCATCACCCCAGTCTGATCATTAAGTGCTGTCTGCATCGGTAACCCGCAACCTTGGCCGTGTTTTCGGCACTTCCGCGTCTCTCCGTTTCCAGTCGATTCCCGCCTGAAACGCCAGCCGCTGTTAGCTGGCGTTATCGGCGGCCGGACTTGCCACAGGGATGTTTGCCGGAGGCCGTTTCTCGGACAGAAACCAGCAGTTGGTTAACGGGGGAACTGGTGCGCGAATGAGCGGAATTCAACACGGACGGCGACAGCAGCGATCCATGTCGACCGCAGGCTCGATTCCGATCTCTCGACCAAGGTAGCCGAACAACTGATAGCTCATGGCGCTATCGGGCGCACATACCCCAGCGTCAACTCGGCATCATCGATACGCTAAGTGCACGCCCGATCCAGCGGGCGTTGGTGTCAACTGGCAGCTTCGCTGTTGCAGCGACCCTACCACTTCCGGTCGCCGCGATTGTCTGGAGAGTGCCCCTCATCCCTCTGGTCGCCGGTACTTCACTGGTATTTCTTGCCCTTCTGGGGACCTTATCCGCAAGTGTAGGAGGCGCATCTCCGAGGCCTGCTCGTCCCGGCTCCGGCCAGCTCGCAAGCAGACTTCCAGCTTGCTGCACGCCCGCGCCCGGAGGGCTGGTATTATCGGGCCGCGACCTCCACAAACGCGTCGTAGAAGCCGCTGCCTCCGCCCCAGTCGGTCGGTTCTTCGGGAGTCAGCGCGTTGACTGAGACACGCGCGCCGGCGGCGTCGCAAGCACCGCCGAAGGGCATCCACGCCACGCCGGGGCGCACCCGGTCCGAGCGCTTGCACACCGCAGCCAGCTCGCCATAAGAGTTGAAAACGCGCACCGGGGAGCCGTCCGAAAGAGCCCGAGCCCGCATATCCTCCTCGTGCATCTCGATGGTCAGCACGCCTTCCCGGCGGACATGGCGATCCAGGTTGTTGTATCCCGAATTGAGAAAGTGAAGCGTCTTCCCCGTGATGAGTTGGAGGGCGGCGTCACGCCGGACCTCGCCTTGCGCGGGCAGCGGATCCAGGCCCGCCGCTTCCAATTCCCGCGAGTACAGGCGCGCCTTCCCACCCGGCGTGGGGAAGGCGCCGTCGGCAAAGGGGCGCCAGTCCGGGGGTTGGTTCAACCGCGCATAACCCTCGTTCCAAAGCCGTTCCCACGTAATCCCCCGCAGCCAGGGATGATCGCTATTCAAAGCCGCGCGAAGGATCTCTTCGTCGCTCTCAAACAGCCAGGGCTCCGTGCGGCCCAAGGCTCGCGCCAAACGGCGGATCATCTCCGTATTGGTCACGCATTCCCCCAGGGGTTCAATCGCCGGCCGGTTTAAAGGGAGATAGTGATGTCCCCAGGCGGGCACCAGGTCGAGGCACTCGATCTGGCTCGCCGCCGGAAGCACGTAGTCCGCATACCGGGCCGTCTCGGTAACAAAGAGATCGTGCACCACGGTGAACAGATCGTCCCGCATCAGGCCCTGGCGGATTCGATTCTGATTGGGAATCGACACCATAGGGTTGGAGTTGTAAACGAACAGCGAGAGGATCGGCGGGGACAGTTCGGTTGAGCACAGGTCATGGCCGAGATCGCGCATGTTCAGCGTGCGAACCCCGGGCTTCGCCACCTGAGGCAGGGTGACGGCGGCCATGTTCAGCGTTGAATATTGAAGCGCGTGCGTGGATCGCGAGAGCCCCCCGCCGCGATGCCGCCAAGCCCCGCTCAGGACCGGCAGGCAGGCGATGGTGCGAAACGCCATCGCGCCGTTGCGATGGTGCTCAATCCCAATCAGCGGGCGCAACAGCGAAGGCTGGGTGGTGGCGTACTCCCGGGCGAATCGTTCCGTGTCGGCGGCGGCGATGCCAGTGATTTCCGCGACCTCGGACGGCGAGTAGCGCCGCGTGCGCTCCTTCAGTTCCTCATAGCCGTCGGCGTAGCGCGTCACATAGTCGAGGTCCACCAGCCCGTCGCGGATCATGACGTGCATCACCGCGAGCGCGAACGCGGCGTCGGCGGCGGGCTTCAAGGCGATGTGCCAGTCGGCGGCGTCGGCGGTTCGGGTCCGGATGGGATCGATTACGACGACTTTCGCTCCCCGCTGCCGCGCTTCCCGGATCACGGGCCACAGGTGGAGGTTGGTGACGATGGTGTTGGTTCCCCACAGGACAATGAACCGGCTGTGGATGAAGTCCTCCGGATCGACGCCCGTTCCGCTGCCCTGCGTTGCCGCGATACCTTGGGCGGCCACCGCGCCGCAAATGGCCCGATCCAGCCGGGAAACACCCATTGACGAGAAAAGCCTTTCGTCCAGCGAGGACATACCGAGCAGGCCCTGCGTGCCCGCGCTGCTGTAGGGCAGAATCGACTCCGCCCCGAACTCGTCGATAAGCCGCTTCCAGCGAGCGGCAACGTCGCCAAGCGCCTCGTCCCAGGAAACGCGAGCGAACCGGGCTTCGCCCTTCGCGCCCGTTCGCTTCAGCGGATACAGAATACGCTCGGGATGATACACGCGGTCCAGGTAATGATTCACCTTGGCGCAGAGCGTGCCTCGCGTAAACGGGTGATCCGGATCACCGTACAGTTTCTCCGCCTTGCCGTCGCGGACCTCGACGATCCAACTACAGGTGTCCGGGCAGTCATGGCCGCAGGCGCCTCGTACGATGTTCAAGCCGTTACCGCTCATTCGGATCAGGACCTCCGCGCTTCCTCGTCGTATTTCAAGGATAAGGTCGCTTGCTGGACCCAGAGAAGATCCAGAAATGTGCAGTACGATGGGGCCAGAATGTCAAAAAGACTGCTCGGCTACCTGACGATAGAACGCCCGAAGCGCGCTCCGCTGCAACTGCAACTCTGCCGCGGGTTGCGGTCCGCGATCCAGGACGGCGCCCTGAGCCCCCAGGATCAGCTTCCCTCCTCGCGCGATCTCGCTTCCAGGCTGGGCTTGTCGCGCAACACCGTGACCGCCGCGTACGACCAACTGGTCAGCGAGGGCTACTTGGAATCACGGCCGCGCTCCGGCCTCTACGTGGCGGATCGCTTGACCTTCCAAACGCCGGTTCGCCAGCCGCCTCCCAGGGTGACAATGACCCCGCGTGTCTCGGGACCGTCACCCTTCCGGCCGTCGCAGCCCGACGTGCGGCTTTTCCCGCTGGCCGCCTGGAACCGGATGCGGGCGCGCGCGCTGCGGCAACACGGCGAGGCACTGTTGCATTACCAATCCCGTCTCCCCCTGGGTCTCCCGGTCCTGCAGCGGGCGCTGGCGGCCTATCTCCGCGACAGCAGGGGCGTCGACTGCGCCTGGGAGCAGGTTGCCGTTACGTCGGGTTCGCAGCAGGCGCTGTACCTCATCGGGCAGTTATTGTTGCGGCCGGGGGGCGTGGCGTACGTTGAAGATCCGGGCTACAACGGCGCGAAGGCGGCGTTCTCCGCCACGGGGGCGCGCCTGGCGCCCGTGCCTGTGGACGCGCAGGGCCTGGCGCCTCCAGCCGCGCTGGAGCCGGGATCGCTCCTATACACCACGCCGTCCCGCCAGTTCCCCACCGGCGCCAGCCTGCCGGTCGCGCGCCGTCTGGCGCTGATCCAGGCGGCCACCCAGGCGAGCGCCTGGATCGTCGAGGACGACTACGACTCGGAGTTTCGTTACTCCAGCGCGCCGCTGCCCAGCCTGTACAGCCTGAACCCGGGCGGTCGCGTGATTTACATCGGGTCCATGAGCAAGATCCTGTTCCCTTCGCTGCGAATCGGCTATGCGGTGCTGCCGTCGAAATTCGTGGAATTCTTTGAGGCGCTGCGGACTATCGTGGACGACCACGGGCCACTGGTGGATCAGGCAACGCTCGCCGAGTTCATCGCCTCCGGCGCTCTTTACGCGCACCTGCGACGGTGCCGCGCCGCTTACGCGGAACGCGCGAGCTCCTTCTGCGACACCGCCGCGGCGCTAGGGTTGCCGTTCCGCTTCGCGCACACCGAAGCCGGAATGAATCTGCTGGGGGAGACGGCGAACGGAGACGAGCGGTCGGAACGGCTGCGTCAGCGCGGCTTCGATATCCCGCCTTTAAGCGCATACTCTATCGAGTCCCGCCGCGACGGTCTGGTATTCGGTTTTACGGCCTTCGAGCCGTCCGCTGCGCGGGCGGCGCTGCGGAAGCTCGCGGGCTGCCTCTGACGGGTGATAAACAATACATCTCACATGCACTTCTCGGCATCAGTCGAGAGATGCGATGTATCCGAAGAAATGCGTAACGCCCGCGGAATGTGGGACTTCGACTTACAACTCACTCGGAAGGCCATTTGATAAACTGACCGTTCCACTGGATGTGCTTTCTCGATACCAAAGGGAGATAGTGCGGGCTAAAGTCCGCCATTACGGAGAATTTTGCCTGATGAGTTTGCGACCCGCACTGCTGATCGGCCTCGGATTCCTGCTAGTGATCGCCGGCTGCGATAAGAAAGCCAGCCCCACGGCAGCAGCATCGGCGCCTGTACCTGTGATTGTCACTCCGGTGGTCCAGAAGTCGGTTCCGGTGTATTCCGAATTTACGGCGCGGACGGATGCGGAACAGACGGTGGAGGTGCGGGCTCGCGTGCGAGCCGTGTTGGACAAGCAGCACTTCCAGGAAGGCGCCCTGGTGACCAAGGGGGCGTTGCTGTTCACGCTGGACTGCCGCGAGTATGAAGCCCAGTTGTCGGATGCGCGGGCAAGGCTTGCGAAAGCGGAAGCGGATCGCGAGTCGGCGCGGGATCGCTCCACCGTGCAGACGTCGGAGGCCAACCTGGAGGTCGCACTGGCGCGGCTGGGCCAGGCCAACCAGGATGTCGCGCGGCTGAAGCCGCTGGCCGAGCAACAGGCGGTGCCGCAGCAGGATTACGATAACGCGCTCGCCCGCCAGAAGGGAGCGCAGGCGGATGTCGAGGCCGCCAAAGCCAACCTGAACACGACGAAGGTGAATCAGCGAACGTCCATCGAGACGTCCTCGGCTGGTGTGGAGTCGGCGAAGGCGCTGCTGGAGCAGGCTCAGTTGAACGTCAGCTATTGCCGGATCACCGCGCCGATCACCGGGATCATCGGGCAACGCCTCGTGTCCCCGGGAAATCTGGTAGGCGGCGGGGAAGCGACGCTGCTGGCCTCCATATCCGCCCTGGATGAAGTGCGGGTGTCCTTCGCGATCGCGGAATCGGAATACCTGGAGCTGGTGAAACGGTATCCTCCGGGCAGCGGCCGCAAGAGTCCGGACCTTCAGCTGATTCTCGCCGACGGTTCCGTGTTCCCGCATAAGGGCCGCGTCCTTTTTGCGGACCGGGCTGTCGACGAGCGCACGGGAACGCTGGCGCTCATCGCTCAGTTCGAGAATCCGGGCGCGGTTCTCCGGCCGGGGCAGTTTGGACGCGTACGGCTCCCGCTTCTGGTGGAAGAGAACGCGCTGCTGGTGCCGCAACGGGCGGTGATGGATCAGCAGAGCGCGAAGATAGTGTTCGTGGTCGGCCCCGAAAACAAAGTCCAGCTTCGCACGGTCACACTTGGGGAGCGTAGTGAAGACAACTACATCATCAAAGACGGCCTGAAGAGCGGCGAGCAGGTGATCGTGGAAGGTCAGATGAAGGCGCGGCCCGGATCCACTGTGATTCCCACGGCCAAAAGGGCTTCGCTCTAGGGGCTGACGATGGCGAAATTCTTCATCCACCGGCCGGTGTTCGCGATCGTTCTGTCGCTCGTGATCCTGATCGCGGGCGGAATCGGCATCACCGTTCTCCCGATCGCCCAATACCCGCAGATCGCCCCTCCGACGATCACCGTCGAAATCATTTATCCCGGCGCAAACGCCGAAACCGTCGAACAATCCATCGCCACGGTAGTTGAGCAGGAAGTGAACGGCGCGGAGAACATGATCTACATGTCGTCGAAGTCTTCCGGCGACGGGCGCTATGTTCTCACCTGCACGTTCAACGTCGGGGCCGATCTCGACCTGGCGAACGTCGACATCAACAACCGCGTCAGCAAGGCCAACGCCAAGCTTCCCAAAGAGGCGGTAGCCGCGGGAATTTCCGTGAAGAAGCAATCGCCGGACATGCTGCTGGTGGTTTCGGTCTTCTCCCCCGAGAACGCGTATGACGATGTCTACCTGTCGAACTTCACGTCGATTAATCTGGTGGACGCCGTGGCTCGAACGCCGGGCGTGGGCTCGACGCAGCTGGTGGGACAGCGCGACTATTCGATGCGCCTGTGGGTCCGTCCCGACAAGCTCACCAAGCTTGGTTTGACGGGATCCGATCTCGCCGGCGTGGTCCAGGAGCAGAATCTGGTTGCGCCCGCCGGGCAGGTGGGCCAGCCGCCGGCGAAAACCGGAGTCGATTTCCAGTACTCGCTGAACGTTCAAGGACGCCTGGCGACACCGGAGCAGTTCAGTAACATGATTGTGCGCACGCTGCCCGACGGATCTATTCTCCGTATGAAGGATGTGGCCCGGACGGAGCTGTCGGCGAAGACTTACAGCAGCTTCGGCCGGCGTGATGGATCGCCGGCTGTGCTGCTCATTGTTTACCAGCTTCCCGGATCGAACGCTCTCAGCACGGCGGAGAACGTAGTCAAGCTGATGGACAGCCTGAAGAGCACATTCCCGCCGGGGATTGAATACAAGATTTCGTTCGACTCCACTCAGTTTGTGAAGGTCGCGATTGAGGAAGTCGTCCTGGCGCTGCGTGACGCCATCGTGCTGGTGCTGGTGGTTGTGTTCATCTTCCTCGGGAACCTCCGCGCGACTATCATTCCGATGCTTGCGGTTCCGGTGTCCCTGGTGGGAACGTTCGCCGCGTTCGTCGCGCTCGGCTTCTCCATCAATACGCTGACGATGCTGGCGCTGGTCCTCGCAGTCGGAATCGTGGTGGATGACGCGATCGTGGTGGTGGAAGCAGTGGAGCACAACATCGAGCACGGCCTGAGCCCGCTCGCCGCCACTGAGAAAGCGATGGAAGAAGTTTCCGGACCGGTGGTGGCGATCGCACTGGTCCTGTGCGCCGTGTTCGTGCCCGTGGCCTTCATGGGCGGGCTGGTGGGCCAGATGTATCGCCAGTTCGCGATCACGCTGTCGATTTCCGTGCTGCTGTCAGCAGTGGTCGCGCTGACGTTGACGCCCGCCCTGTGCCAGATGATGCTGCGACCCCGCCGCGAAATGCGTGGGCCCGTTGGCGCCTTCCTCAAGGGATTCAATCGCATCTTCGACAAAGCCACACGCGGCTATCTTTCCGTTGTGCGAGTCACGCTCCGCCGCGTGGCGCTCTCGCTGGCCGTGCTGGCGGCCATTTATGCAGGCGCCGGCGCGCTGGCAAAAGCTCTGCCCACCACCTTCGTCCCTGACGAGGACCTGGGCTATTTCTTCGTGGCTTTTCAGTTGCCTGACGGCGCATCGATGGAGCGCAACGATCTGCTGATGAAGCGCGCCGAGGCGGATATTCGCAAAGTGAAGGGCATTCGCGAAGTGCTGACGCTGGGCGGCTTGAACCTGATGACCGGGGCGTACACGTCGAACAATTCTTCGATGATCGTGATGCTGGAGCCCTGGGAGGATCGCGAGGACGAGCAGACTCAGCTGAAAACCATCATGAGCGAGGCCCGGAAGCAGTTCGCTGCATACCCGGAAGGGCTGGGAATCGTGTTCGCGCCGCCGGCGCTGCCGGGATTGGGAAGCGCGGGCGGTTTCAATTTCGAACTTCAGGATCGCGGCGGCTCGCGACCCGCCGACCTCAACGCGACCCTGCGCACGTTCCTGGACAACGCGCGTCAGGACCCGCGTGTCGCAAACCTCTATTCCGGTTTCTCCACCGGCGTTCCGCAACTGCAACTGGACCTGGACCGCGACAAGGTCCGTACGCTGCAGATTCCGGTAAACAGCGTTTTTCAAAGCCTCCAGATCTATCTCGGGGGACTTCAGGTGAACGACTTCAACCTCTTCGGCCGGACGTACAAGGTGATGCTGCAGGCTGAGCCGGAGTTCCGCGCCACACCCGAGAGCATCGGCACCATCAATGTCCGCTCCGATGCAGGCGCCATGGTTCCCATCTCCACGCTCGGCAAGCTCAAGATGACCAACGGTCCGGAACTGCTCCAGCGCTACAACATGTACCGGACCGCCGAAATCAACGGCGTGCCCGCCCCGGGCAGGAGCTCCGGCGAGGCGCTCGCGGCCATGGAAGAATTAGCGGCGAAGAACCTGCCGCAGGGCTACGGATTCGAATGGACGGGGACCGCGTTTTTCGAGCGCGGCACCCGCAGCACACAAACAGTCGTCTTGCTGACGGCGCTGGTGTTCGTTTTCCTGGTTCTCGCGGCGCAGTACGAGAGCTGGGCGGTGCCGTTCTCTGTTCTGTTGGGGCTGCCCATCGGCGTGTTCGGCGCGCTGCTGTTCGTGTGGATGCGCGGGCTCGCCAATGACCTGTTCGTCCAGGTGGGCATCATCGCCCTGATGGGTCTCGCCGCCAAGAACGCGATCCTGATTGTCGAGTTCGCCAAGGAACAGCATGAGAAGCAGGGCAAGAGCCTGTTTGAAGCGTCGATGGAAGGCGCAAGGCTCCGGTTCCGCCCGATCCTGATGACCGCCTTCGCCTTCATCCTGGGTGTGGTTCCGCTTTACATATCCCACGGCGCCGGTTCCGCAGCTCGCGCCAGCGTGGGCACGTCTGTGCTCGGCGGGATGTTGATCGCCACGGCGATCGGAGTCTTCTTCATCCCCATGCTCTACGTGCTGGTGCAGAGCCTTGCTTATAGGTTGACCGGAAGCAAGGAACGCATTCACGGCAAGCCGGATGTCGCCAAAGCGGCGGTGGAAGGGGCACACTCGTGATGCGCTTCCTGGGTATCGTACCGGCGATCCTGCTGCTCGGCGGATGCGCCGTGGGTCCGAACTACCGGCGGCCCGAAGTTCCGCTTCCGCCGAGTCATCGCTCCGGAGCGGAGGGTCCGGGGTCGCCCGCGAGCCTTGCTGACACGAAGTGGTTCGACCTGTTTCAGGATGAGGCGCTGCGCGCGCTCATCCGACAGGCGTTGGCCAACAACTTCGATATCCGGATCGCCGCGCAGCGGGTGGCGCAGGCCGAAGGGCAGCTTACCGCTGTTCGATCCGGATTCTGGCCGCAGTTAGGTGTACAGGGGACCGGGGCGCGCCAGGGCGTCACATCCCCGGTTCAAAGCTCCATCGGCATCTTCGGATTCGCCAGTTGGGAAATTGATCTGTTCGGCCGGATTCGCAGGTCGGCTGAAGCGGCTCGCGCGGACCTCCAGTTCAGCCGCGAGGATCAATCCGCGGTGCTGCAGTCGATGATCGCCTCCCTGGCGGAAGCTTACTTCACCTTGCGCGACTACGATGCGCAACTGGCTCTGACCCGCGCCTCCCTGCAGGCGCGCCGCGAATCGCTGCGGCTGGTGGACGCAAGGTTGCGAGGCGGAGTCGGGACACGCGTCGATCTCGATCAGGCGCAGAGCCTGGTCGCGTCGGCGGCGGGCGACGTGATCGCTTTAGAACGCGCCGTGGAGCAGACGGAGAACTTGATCGCGTTTCTTGCCGGAAGATTTCCCTCCGCGCCGGAGCGCGGAAAGCCGTTGGTAGAGCAGCCGCTGCCGGCGCAGGTCCCCGCGGGATTACCAGCGAGCCTGCTCGAACGCCGCCCCGACATTCGTGCCGCGGAACAGCGGCTGATTGCCGCGAACGCCCGTGTCGGTGTCGCAAAAGCGGCGTTCTTCCCCAGTATCCAGTTGACCGGAGCGGCGGGCTATCAATCCGTCGATCTGCTCGGCATCATCCAGCGATCTTCCGCTGCGTACAACCTGGGCGGCGTCGCCGACCTGCCGCTGTTCGACGCCGGTCGCCGGGTGGGCAATTACCGCGTGGCGAAAGCGGTCCGGGAAGAGCTGGTGATCAATTACCAGCGGAGCATCAATAACGCTCTCCGCGATGTCGCGGACTCCTTGATCGGCTACCGCAAGGCGCGCGAGTTCCGCGCCCAGCAGGAGCTGCTCGCCGCAACTCTTCGCGATCAAAGCCGGTTGTCGCAACTCCGGTACCGCGGAGGCGTCACCAGTTACCTCGAGGTCCTGGACACGGAACGGCAGCGCCTTCAGGCGGAGCAGCAGTTGTCGCAGGCGCAGCGCCAGGAACTGGTCGCGATGGTGCAGTTGTATCGAGCGCTCGGCCGCGGCTGGCAACAGTAGGCTGCGCGGCCTGCGGTCATGCAATCGATGCATCCGGCCCTGAGTTGTGCGCATCGGACGAACAAAAGTATTCTGGTCGAGTCACCGCCGATCTAAGACTGTCAGGATCGCGGTCAGTCGAATCCAAGCAAAGATCGCGCCGGCGAGCCAAAACTCGCAGCCAGGAACGCGACAAGGATCGCCCGAAAACCAGTTACCGGACCTTCCCATTCAGATGAAGGAGAACAGATGACGAAGAAGAAAAGGTTGCTTTTGTCAACCATTGCTATTCTCTCGGCGCCGTTCGTGCTGGCCGGACCAGCCGGCGCCCAGCAGGGCAAGCCGCACCAGTTCTGGTGGCCCGAACAGCTCGACCTCACGCCCTTGCGGAGGCACTCGCCGGAATCCAACCCCGCGGGCCGGGATTTCGCTTACCGCAAGGCGTTCGCAACCCTGGATCTAAAGGCGATCAAGCAGGACATCCAGAAGGTGCTGACAACCTCTCAGGAGTGGTGGCCGGCCGACTACGGAACCTATGGCCCGCTGTTCATCCGGATGGCCTGGCATAGCGCGGGAACGTATCGCGTCAGCGACGGCCGCGGCGGCGCCGACGGCGGGCAGCAAAGATTCGATCCTCTGAACAGTTGGCCGGACAACGCCAACCTGGACAAGGCCCGGCGTCTGCTGTGGCCGGTGAAACAGAAATACGGCCAGAAGATCTCGTGGGCGGATTTGATGGTCCTGGCGGGTAACGTCGCGCTGGAATCCATGGGCTTCAAGACCTTCGGATTCGCTGGCGGCCGTACCGACGATTGGGAGCCGGACGTCGTGTACTGGGGTCCGGAGAAGAAGTTCCTGGCGGACGAGCGTTACAGCGGAAATCGCAAGCTGCAACAGCCGCTGGCCGCGGTGCAAATGGGATTGATCTACGTCAACCCGGAAGGGCCGAACGGGAATGCGGATCCGCTTGCGGCGGCTCAAGACATCCGCGAAACGTTCGGACGTATGGCGATGAACGACGAAGAGACTCTGGCGTTGATCGCCGGCGGGCACAGCTTCGGCAAGGCGCACGGCGCCTACGATCCCTCCAAGTGCGTGGGAGCCGAGCCCGCGGCATCGGGCGTGGAGAAACAGGGCTTCGGATGGGAAAACAAGTGCGGCAGCGGAAAGGGTGGGGACGCGGTAACAAGCGGCCTGGAAGGCGCCTGGACCGCGACCCCCGCCAAGTGGTCCACGCAGTACCTGGACAATCTGTTCGCCTTCGAGTGGGTGAAGAGCAAGAGCCCGGCGGGCGCGACCCAGTGGATTCCAGCCAACAACCAGGCGGCGAACCTGGTGCCCGACGCGCATGACCCTTCGAAGCGCCACGCGCCGATCATGTTCACCACGGATCTGGCGCTGAAGGCCGATCCCGCCTATCGCAAGATCGCGATGCGCTTCCGCGAGAATCCGGAAGAATTCCGGCTGGCGTTCGCCAAGGCCTGGTTCAAGCTCACCCACCGCGACCTGGGTCCGCGGTCTCGCTATCTTGGAGCCGAGGTCCCCGGCGAAGAACTGATCTGGCAGGATCCGGTTCCGAAAGTAACGCACGCCCTGGTGGACGCAAAGGACATCGCTTCGCTGAAGTCCAGGATCCTGACCTCCGGCCTGACGATTCCGGAGCTGGTACGAACCGCGTGGGCGTCGGCTGCCTCCTTCCGTGGAACCGACATGCGCGGCGGCGCGAACGGAGCCCGCGTGCGTCTGGCGCCACAGAAGGACTGGGAGGCAAATAATCCGGCTGAGCTCGCCAAGGTGCTGCGCCGCCTGGAGGAGATCCAGCAAGAGTTCCACCGGGCGCAGTCCGGCGGCAAGAAGGTCTCGCTGGCGGATCTGATCGTCCTGGGCGGCAACGCGGCCGTGGAGCAGGCCGCAAAGAACGCCGGCTTCACGGTCCAGGCGCCGTTCCGCCCGGGTCGCGCCGATGCGTCTCAAGAGCAGACTGACGTGCAGTCGTTCGCCGTCCTGGAGCCTGCCGCCGACGGTTTCCGCAACTACTATCGCGCGGGGCAGTCGCTTTCCCCGTCGGAACTGCTGGTGGCGCGGGCTAATCTGCTGACACTAACGGCTCCGGAGATGACCGTGCTCGTGGGCGGCTTGCGGGCCCTGAACGCGAATACCGGGCAGACGCCGCACGGCGTGCTTACCGCCAGGCCCGGAACCCTCAGCAACGACTTCTTCGTGAATCTGCTGGACATGTCCACAACCTGGACCAAGGCGGCAGCGAACGAAGCCATCTTCGAGGGACGCGATCGTAAGACCGGCGCTTTGAAGTGGACCGCAACCCCAGTGGACCTGATCTTCGGATCCAATTCCGAGCTGCGGGCGCTCGCGGAATTCTATGCCGCTTCGGACGCCAGGGAGAAGTTTGTACACGACTTCGTGAAGACGTGGTCCAAGGTGATGAACCTGGATCGCTTCGACGTGAACTGATCCACCGGTTGGGGAGCATCAGGCCCCGCGGAAAACGAACGGCTCAGTCCTGGAGCATTCCCGGCACGAAACTCCAGGTAGCCAGCGCCTGGGCCAAACGCGGAATCGAACTGCCCCGTGCGCTCGAACTCGCGCTTCAGGACCGGGTGGACCAGGAAAAGGTGATCGAGCGCATGAATGGATCCTCCGACCTGTTCCCAATGCCGGGCCGCGAACTCTCCCAGGAGAGCAACCGCTGGATGCAGAATACCCTGGCAGGGCGGACCCTTTCGGTGATCCATGCAAAGTTCAACAACGCGGAATCGGCCCGCCAGGAGTCGACGGCGTGGGAGTCCGCCCTGGCCCGGCGGCGGGACGGGGTCGCGGCCATCTGAAAGGAACGGGAGGCTAAGGGGCAGGGCGCCACCCCGCGCCAGCAGGGACGAGTCGGATCTGGCCGCAACACGCGGCGAGGTCGCCCTGGCATTTGGCCGCACGCAGGACGCTCTGCGGCATTGGAACGCCGCCGCCCGCCTCTCGCCGGCCTCAAACGGGCAAACCAGCGCGGTGGGCAACAAGCTTAAGAAACTCTGGAGCGAGCTCGGAGGAACGCAGGAGGGATGCAGGTGATCACTCGCAACATCGACGACAGCGCCGGCGTGGTGGAACCGTACCTCAACGAGAACAAGATCACATTTCCTGTTCTCTTCGCCGGGCTGTTCCTCGACAGCATCGTCCGCCCGCTGGGCATTCCCACCACCTGGATCGCCGACCGTACCGCGAGGCTCAGGATCGAAAGCGTCGGGTTCCACGGAGGCGCCGGCTGGGAGAACGGGATAATCGCCAGGCTCGAATCCCTTCGCGCCAAATCACCGCGCTGCGGTACAACAGTGAGGATGAACGTCCGGTGGCTTTCTTTCCTCCTGCTCGCTGCGACCCTCACGGCGCAACAGAACAGCCGTCCCAACGTCCTGATCATCGTCGCCGATGACCTGGGCTGGGGCGATGTCGGCGCGTTCGGCAACCGCGAGATTCCGACGCCCCACATCGACCGGCTGGCTCGCCAAGGCATGCGCCTGACCCGGGCGTACGCGACTGCCGCGGTGTGCAGCCCGTCCCGGGCCGGCTTCTTTACCGGCCGCCATCAGGCGCGTTTTGGCCACGACTTCAACCCCGCCGGCGTGGAACTCCCGCTCGCCGCGCTGCCTTTGACCGAAAAGACGGTGGCGGATCGTATGCGGGCCGCCGGCTACCGGACCGGGCTGGTGGGCAAGTGGCACCTGGGAGGCGGTACCGGCGAGTTCAACCCGCTTTCCCGCGGCTTCGACGAGTTCTTCGGCTACGTCTCCGCGGCGGCCTTTATCACCAGGCCGGAGCCGGGAGACGAAACCGTGGATCTCCCCGGCGAACCGGCCCTCCGCGCGAATCGCTTTTTCCGGAATCGCGAGCCGGTTCCGGCCGAAGGCTATCTCACCGAAATCGAAACCCGCGAGGCTCTCGCGTTCCTGGATCGCAACCACCAGAATCCGTTCTTCCTCACCGTGACCTACCACGCGCCGCACGTCCCGTTGCAGGCCACCCGCAAGTACATCGAACGCGTAAAGCACATTCAGGATCCCGCCCGCCGCGTTTACGCAGCCATGATCTCCGCGCTGGACGACGGCGTCGGAGATCTGATGAAGAAGCTGGAGGACCTGAAGCTTGTCCGCAACACGCTGGTCATTTTCACCAGTGACAACGGCTGCCCTCGCTACCTGCCGGCCGGCACGTGCTCCAACGGTCCCGTGCACGGTTTCAAGCGGGATCATCTGGAAGGCGGCATCCGCATCCCCGCCATCGTGCGCTATCCCGGGTTGAGACCCGGCTCCGATTATCGCGAGCCCGTGCTCACTATGGACTTCGCCGCCACCGCCCTCCGCCTGGCCGGCGCCGGTCTCCAGCAGTTGGATGGACGCGACCTGCTGCCATACCTCAAAGGCAAAATCAAGGGATCGCCGCATCAGCGTCTCTTTTGGCGCGCCGGAGGAAATTACGCCGTCCACGACGGCGATTGGAAACTTTGGGTGGTCGATGTGCCCGCGGGTGGCCAGGAGACGTTCCTGTTCCATCTCAAGACAGACCCAATGGAAGAAACCAACGTTGCCCCGCGGCGGCCGGACATCGCCGCCCGGCTCCAGGAGGCTTACCAGGCTTGGAATCGCGGCAACCCCCCGCCGCGCTACGCGGGACGCTCCGCCGAAATCGAAGTCGGCGGCAAACGCGTGAAGGTCTCTTTTTGATTCCGCACCCGCTTGCCCGCGGCACTCTCGTTGTGATTCGAAGAGCGTGGGGAAGGTTAGTGGTAGGCCCGGCAGGACTCGAACCTGCTACCCCCGGCTTAGAAGGCCGGTGCTCTATCCAGATGAGCTACGAGCCCACAAAT
>JAIEPW010000115.1 GCA_019748195.1 Bryobacteraceae bacterium | reverse complement strand
CGCCGGAACCGGGCATGGCAGACCCGGAAAATTGTCCGCAGAACGCAGGAACAGGGAGCCGGTTCGCCGCTGCCGTCGACCTTCAGGCCAAGCCCGAGACAGTGCGTGCACCCAGGCCTGGCCAGCGCCAGCGTTTCGGTTCGATCCCAATTCATGATCTCAATGGTCCTCCTTGACGCCGGTCCTGGCAGGGGTCCGGCGAAGTACGAGCGTTGAGTCCAATAGTACTCCTATTACGGGGAATGTCAAGATAAATTACGAGGTAATTCTGATTTTTCCGACAGCATAAACACTACTGTTTTCGCCGCGCGTCGCGGTATGTCTCCAGCACCTGCCGCGCCGTCTCCTCCCAACTGAACCGCAGCAGTTGCCGCCGCCCCCGCTGCTTCAGCTCGGCCCGCAGATCCTCGTCCAGCAGCGCCTCCCGCAGGCCCCTCGCGATGTCGAATACGTTCTCCGGATTCACGATCACCGCCGCGTCCCCCACCACCTCCGGCAGCGAGCTGACGCTCGAGGTCACCACCGGCGTGCCGCACGCCATCGCCTCCAGCGGAGGCAGCCCGAATCCCTCGTAAAGCGATGGAAACGCAAATAGTTTTGCCGCCCCATACAACACCCGCAGGGTCTCGATGGGCACAAAGCCCAGAAACCGCACCGAGTTCGCGATCCGGCTCTGGATCATCGCCCGCCGCGCCTCCGGATGCTTGGAGATTTCATCCCCGATGATGATCAGGCGCAGGTCCCCGAACTCCGCATGCCCTTCCAACTCCCCCCGCAGCACCGCGAACGCCTCCACCAGGCGCGGGATGTTCTTCTGCGGCCGGATGGTGCCGGCGTACAAAATGAACGGATATTGAATGGAATAACGGTCCAAAATTCCCCGCGCCATCTCGCGGTCCGCCGGCGTCCCTTCCCGGAACACCGGGTCCGGCGCATTGTAGATCTGCCGCAGCCGGCTTGACGGGATGCCCAGCACGTTCTCCACGTCCCGCCGCGTCGCGCCCGATACCGCGATCACGCGCGAAGCCCGCTCCAGTCCACGCTTGTAACGCAGCTCGTGCAAGGCCGACCGCACTTCGCTGCGGTCCGGAAACAGCAGGCTCGACAGATCGTGCACCGTCACCACGTATGGCTTGGGCATGAAAATCGGAACCGAATTCAGAGGAATATGATACAGATCCGCCCCCAGGCGCGACAGAAACGCCGGGAACGTCACATCGTTCATCAACTGCCGGTCCGTGTACGGAAACACGGCGGTCTGGAAGTTGGCGGGCAGGTCCGGAAGTTCGCCCGCGTCGCCCGCGCCCATGGCGAGCACGAACTCCTCCGCCGGATGCAGCGCCGCGATGCTGCGGACCAGGTTGCGGATATACGTGCCGATGCCGAAATCACGCAGATGGCGGGCATCGATGGCGATCCGCATTCCGCGCCTATCCGGCCAGTACCGGCCGGCCGCGCCGGTTGTAAAGCGGGAAGTGCTCCACCATCTCTCCCACCCGCAGCCGCACCCGCTCGATCGCCTCCGGCGACTGCGTGTTCCGCAGTACCTCGGCGATCAGCGCTCCCACCTCGCGCATCTCCGCTTCCCGGAACCCGCGCGTCGTAACCGCCGGACTCCCCAGCCGGATGCCCGACGGATTCAGCGGCGGATTCGGATCGAATGGAATCGAGTTCTTGTTCACCGTGATATGCGCCCGGTCCAGGGACTGCTCGGCTTCCTTGCCCCGCACGCCCTTCGCCGCCACATCCACCAGCATCACGTGAGAGTCCGTCCCGCCGGATACGATCCGGAATCCCTCTGTTTCCAGCGACGCCGCCAGCGCCCGCGCGTTGGCCACCACCTGCTTCTGATACTCGACGAAATCCGGCTGCATCGCCTCCAGGAAACAGGTCGCCTTGGCCGCGATCACGTGTACCAGCGGACCGCCCTGCACGCCCGGAAACACACACTTGTCGATCGCCGCCCCGAACTTCTCCCGCGCCAGGATCAAGCCTGACCGCGGGCCGCGCAGCGACTTGTGCGTCGTCGAAGTCACGATATCGGCGTGCTCGCACGGATTCGGATACACGCCCGCCGCCACCAGCCCCGAATAGTGCGCGATGTCCACCAGGAACACCGCGCCTACTGAGTCCGCGATCTCCCGGAACCGCGCGAAATCGATGACCCGGGAATACGCGCTCGCCCCCGCGATGATCATCTTCGGACGGTGCTCCGCCGCCTGCCGCGCGACTTCCTCGTAATCGATCTGCTCGTCTTCCTTGCGCACCCCGTAGGCGACCACCTTGTACAGCTTGCCCGAGAAGTTCAACGGATGCCCGTGCGTCAGGTGGCCCCCGTGCGACAGGTTCATTCCCAGGATCGTGTCCCCGGGCTGCAGCACCGCCGAGTAGGCTGCTTCATTCGCCTGCGACCCCGAATGCGGCTGCACGTTCACGTATTCGGCCCGGAAGATCTTCTTGGCCCGCTCCCGCGCCAGGTTTTCCACGACGTCCGCGAACTCGCAGCCGCCGTAATACCGCTTTCCGGGGTACCCTTCGGCGTACTTGTTGGTGAAAATGCTGCCCGTAGCCTCCAGAATCGCCTCGGAGGTGAAGTTCTCGCTGGCGATCAGTTCGATGCCGCCATTCTGGCGCTCCGTCTCCCGCCGGATCGCGTCGGCAATCTCAGGATCCACTTCGGCCAGCGGCCGCGACATTCTTTGTGTTTCGTTCATACGGAACCGTTTTCCATTCGGATGATCTTCGCCACCCGCCGCTCATGGCGTCCGCCCTCGAACGGCGTGCTCAGAAAGATTTCCAGCCACTCCAACGCGGTCTCCGCGCCGGTGTACCGGGCCGCCAGCACGATGACGTTGGAGTCGTTGTGCGCCCGCGTCAGCCGCGCTGCCTCTTCGTTGGTCACCAGCGCCGCCCGGATGCCCGGCACCTTGTTCGCCGCGATCGACATCCCGATTCCGGTGGAGCACACCAGCAGGCCCCGCTCCGCCGCCCCGGCCGCCACCAACTGCGCCACCTCTCCGGCGAAATCCGGATAGTCGGCGGACTGCTCGTCGTGCGCCCCCAGGTCGATCACCTCGTGGCCGCAGCCGCGCAGCGCCTCTTCCAGATACTCCTTCAGCGTGAAACCGGCGTGGTCGCTCCCCACCGCGATGCGCATGTGACTAGTCCCTGATTCTAACACCCGCCTGAAACCTGCCCCGTTCCCGTCCGTCATTTTGTATAGGTATACTGAACGGTCAGGGAACCGGACGTGCCGACAGGGCCGCTAAGGCCGGTGTGCTTCGCTTCCCCTATCTTGTCTCTGGAGGCTTAACCTGATGAAAGTTCTCGCTATGTTCGCTCTTGCGGCTGGTGCGGCGTTCGCCGCCGGCGATGCCGCGGCCGGCAAGACCCTGTACGAAAAGAAGTGCCAGGGCTGCCACAATACCAAGAAAGTCGACATCGCCAAACTCGCCGCCAAGTCCGAAGCCGACATCAAGACGGCCCTTACCGCCGTTTCTGAAGGCAAAGTGAAGGGTCACCCCAAGGCCGCGATGAGCGCCGCCGACATGGACAATATCACTGCTTTTCTGAAGAGCAAGTAGTCCGCCCTACAACCCGACCTCCACCAACGCGCGGCTTCCTGCCGCGCGTTTTTCTTTCCTCCCGCCTCCCGGACCGTTCCGGTCCGACTGGACCAAAACGGTCTTAAATAGCTGATTGTAAAGAATTTAGTGATTGCATACGGGCGCAGAAGCGATATACTGTGATGCTGCAGCAATAAGATTGCCACCTAACTTCAAGGAGGTTTAGCATGCTGCCTTCCCAGATGGATCTCACCGGTGCTCTCCAGGAGAGCGGAATCTCCCGGCGCAAGATCCTGAAATTTTGCAGTGCGATGGTCGCTACTCTCGCCCTGCCCGACCGTTATCTCGCTCAGGTAACTGCCGCTGTTAGCAAACCCAAGAAGCCAACGCTCGTCTGGCTGCAATTCCAGGATTGCACCGGCTGCTCGGAATCGATGCTTCGCTCCAGCAGCCCCGATGTCGCCGACGTCGTCCTCGACATCCTTTCGTGGGAATACCACGAAGTGGTGATGGCCGCTTCCGGCAAGCAAGCCGACGCCGCCCTGGAAAGAGTCGTAAAGGAGGAAAAAGGAAAGTACCTGGTCATCGTCGAGGGCTCCATCCCCACGGCCGAAGGCGGCATTTACTGCACCATCGGCGGGCGCACCGCGCTCGACATCGCCACCGAAGTCTGTAAGAACGCCGCCGCCACCATCGCCGTCGGCGCGTGCGCGTGGGATGGAGGCCTGGTCCGCTCCACTCCCAACCCCACCGGCGCCGTCGGCGTCGGCGAAGCCGTTCCCGGAATCAAACTCATTAATATGCCCGGCTGCCCCCACAACCCGGTGAACACCGCCGCGGTTCTGGTTCACTACCTCACCTTCGGCGACCTCCCGGCGGTCGACCAGTACAACCGGCCGCTGTTCGCCTACGGCCGCGTCATCCACGATCAATGCGAGCGCCGCGCGCACTTCGACGCCGGCCGCTTCGTCACCGAATGGGGCGATGACGGCCACCGCAAGGGCTGGTGCCTCTACAAGATGGGCTGCAAGGGCCCGCAAGCCACCTTCAACTGCCCCACCGCCATGTGGAACGATCACACCTCCTGGCCCATTCGCGCCGGACACGGCTGCATCGCCTGCGCCTCTCCCCGCTTCTGGGATACCAAGAGTCCCTTCTACGACCGGCTTCCGTCCGTCCCCGGCTTCGGAGTCGAAGTCACCGCCGGGCAGATCGGCCTCGGCCTGGTGGGCGCCACCATCGCCGGTGTCACCGCTCACGGCCTCATCAACATCGGCCTGCGTCCGCGAACCCGGCCCTCGGAAGAAGCAGTCGAAGCCAAACCCGCGCCGAAGAAGGAGAACTAACCGATGGCACGCATCGTAGTCGATCCCATTGCACGCATTGAAGGACACCTCCGGATTGAGGCGCAGCTTGAAGGCAACGGCATCAAGGACGCCTGGAGTTCCGGCACCATGTTCCGCGGCATCGAAATGATCCTCAAGGATCGCGACCCCCGCGAAGCCTGGATCTGGGCGCAGCGCATCTGCGGAGTCTGCACCATGGTGCACGCTCTCGCCAGCGTCCGCGCCGTCGAGGACGCCCTCCAGATCGAAGTCCCCGAAAACGCCCAGGTGGTCCGCAACATCATCGCCGGATCCCAGTTGCTGCAGGATCACGTCGTCCACTTCTATCACCTGCATGCCCTGGACTGGGTGGATGTCGTCAGCGCCCTCCGCGCCGACCCCGGTAAAACCGCCAGCCTGGCGCAGTCCATCTCGAATTACGAAAAATCCAGCCCAACCTATTTCAAGGGCATTCAGGACCGCGTCAAGGCCCTGGTGGATTCCAAACAGCTCAGCCTCTTCACCCAGGCCTACTGGGGACATCCGGCCTACATCCTGCCGCCCGAAGTGAACCTGATGGCCGTGGCCCACTACCTGGAAGCCCTCGAATGGCAGAAGGATTTCATCCGCATTCACGCCGTTCTCGGCGGCAAGAATCCGCACCCCCAGACGTTCCTGGTCGGCGGCATGTCCACCGCGCTCGATCCCAACGAGCCCTTCGCCGTGGTCAACAACGAGAACATCAACATCCTGCGCCGCCTCGTTGCCGGCGCCAAGAAGTTCATCGAACAGGTCTATATCCCCGATGTCGTCGCCATCGCGCCCTTCTACAAGGAATGGTTCAAGTACGGCGAAGGCCTCGGCAACTTCCTGTGCTACGGCGACTACACCAACGGAAGCATGAAGGACCCCTCCAAGTTCCTCTTCCCCCGAGGCGTCGTCTTCAACCGCGACCTCTCCACGGTCCACCCCTTCGACCCCGCCCAGGTCACCGAGTTCGTCAACCACTCCTGGTACGAATACAAGGACGGCGACGACAAGGGCAAGCATCCCTGGGAAGGCCAAACCCATCCCAAGTACACCGGCCCCAAGCCGCCTTACGAGTTCCTGGACGTGGACAAGAAGTACACCTGGCTCAAGGCCCCCCGCTATCGCGGCAAGCCGATGGAAGTGGGACCGCTGGCCCGCATGGTGGTCGGCTACGCCGCCGGACAGCCCGATATCAAGGCCGCCGTCGACGGCCTGCTGAAGGCGCTGAACGCCCCGCCCGCGGTGCTTTTCTCCACGCTCGGCCGCATCGCCGCCCGCGCGCTCGAAACCCAGGTCATGGCCAAGCATGTCGTCGATTGGGTGGAGCTGCTGGCCAACAACATGAACCGCGGCAAGGTCTCCATCTTCAATGCCGCCAAGTGGGATCCGTCCTCCTGGGGCGCCTCCTCCCGCGGCTTCGGATTCCACGAAGCTCCCCGCGGCGCGCTCGGCCACTGGGTGGACATCGAAGGCAGGTCCATCAAGAACTACCAGGCCGTGGTCCCCACTACCTGGAACGGCGGCCCTCGCGACACCCAGGGCCAGCGCGGCGCCTATGAGGCGGCGCTGATCAATACCCCGGTCGCCAAGGCCGACCAGCCGCTCGAAATCATGCGGACCATCCACAGCTTCGACCCCTGCATCGCCTGCGCCGTCCACGTCGTCGACGCCAAGGGCCGCCCCTACACGAAGCTCAACATCGGCTGAAGGAGCATGTCATGCCAACCATCTACAGCTCACCCGAAGCCGTCGCGCAAAAAGGATTCCGCCCGGAACGCCGCATCCAGGTCTACGTCTGGCAATTGCCTCTGCGCTTCGCGCACTGGTTCCTGGTGCTGTCCATCATCACGCTGTCCGTAACCGGCTGGTACATTCACAGCCCGTTCGTCAGCAGCACTTCGCAAACCGCCTACCTGATGGCCAACATCCGCTTCATCCATCTGGTGGCCGGTTTCGTCTTCATCGGATGCCTCATCATCCGCCTCTACTTCTTCTTCGCCGGCAACCGCTGGGAACACTGGCGCGCCTATGTCCCGATGAAGAAGTGGCAGTTCCAGGAAATGTGGCAGACCGCGCAGTTCTACGGCTTCCTGAAGCCGTATCCCGTCCCCAAGATCGGCCACAACGCCATGGCCGCCGCCTCCTACGTCATGCTTTGGAGCGCTGTGTTCCTGGAAGCCGTCACCGGCCTGGTGATGTTCAACTGGATGCGCCACGGCCCCATCCTCGGCTTCCTCGTCGGCTGGATTCCCGGATTCATCGACATCCAGTACATCCGGCTGATCCACTTCTTCCTGATGTTCTTCTTCATCGCCTTCGCCATCCTGCACGTGCATTTGTGCATGTTGATCGGGCGCGAGGAAAAGAACGGCCTGATCGACAGCATGTTCTCCGGCTACAAGGTCATCACCGTCCATGGAACCGAACTGGACATGGCCCGCGACCTGAAGACCGGCGAATTAGTCAAACTCGATCCCCTGCCTGACGAAGTCGCGCAGGCGGAAGCAAACAAGATGAACCCTCCGGTGCCCTCCGGAACGCTCCCCTTCGTGAAAGGCCGGGGACATTGATCGCGTGAACGAGTCACCGGTCGATTCCCCGGCGTTTCCGAAAACGCGAACCGTGGTGCTCGGGTTAGGCAACCTGGTGCACGCCGACGATGGCGTCGGCGTGCACGCAATCCATCGCTTGCAGCAGGATCCCCGCGTGCCGCCCCACGTCACCCTGATGGACGGCGGCACGATGGGGATCGCTTTGTTGGCCCACCTTTCCGGAACCCGCCGCCTGATCGTTGTCGACGCTGTCGATGTCGGCGAGCCGCCCGGCGCCATCATCCGCGTCGAGGGTCCCGATCTCAGCGGGCTTCCCGGCAAGCCCAGCGTCCATCAACTCGGATTCGCGGACCTGTTGATCACCATGCAACTCCTCGGCGAGCCCCCGGATGAAATCGTCCTCCTCGGCGTGCAGCCCGAATCCACCGCCTGGAGCGCCGATCTCACTCCGAAAGTCGAAGCCGCCCTGGCCCCGCTCGCCGACGCCGTGCTGAACCAGCTCGAAGCCTGGGGCTGACGAAAAACTTTTGAAGCTTCAGTCCTTTTTTCCGAGGAACTTTTTAGCTTTCCTATGTAAATTTCCTTGACACCACCCCCTCATGGCTCACAGCCTGAGATTCGGTGCACTGCTGCTGTGCGTTGCCGCGATAACTGTGACCGTATCCTACGCGTGCGACACTGGGGCGAGTGATTGGTATCAGTTAAGCAGTCACGCTTGCACGTAGACTCCCGCCGGCTGTCCGTGCTGGCCGGACGTTTGCGAGATAGATTACTGCAGAGGTTCAATGGGCCTATGTAGTGGGCGCCAGTGGTTTTGCGTGGCGGAAAGCTACTGTGGTTTCTTCCACGGGGTGTGGGTTCATCGACTGTTTCTGAGGACTACGCCAATGAATTCGGGAAAAGTCAAGGTCTGTGTCATCGCCCTTACAATCGCGTTGTCGGCTCTAGCCGGCAGAACGCTCTACTCGCAACAGAATCGCCCTCGCCCAGTAGCCTTGACGGCCATCGTGAGAGAGTATTTCGCCAAAGGTCCCGGTGTCGGGTTTAGCAAAGTTGAATACAAAGTCCTCGCGATCCGCGGAGATGGCTCAACAGCGGAATTTCGTGAGGTACTCGCCCCCGACGGCAAAGTGGCGATCCAACAGATGATCATGGATTTGCGCTCGGGACAGCGTCGCCTGTTCGATGGTCTTACGGACTCTCGAACCACCTATGAAATTCCGCGGGACACCCTGGAACGGTCACGTGTAGCCCGCAAAGTCTGCGAAGGCACTGACGAGTCAACGCTGGTCGGGACCAGGACCGCTAAAGAGGTTCTGCATCAGCAGCACGGCTCCCGGAAAATCACAATAACCACCTATCGTGCGCCGGAATGGGACTGTTTGGCGTTGAAGGAGGTGTTTGAAACCGAGGGCGAGGACGGCAAGGCCTGGGTGACAAACTTGCGAGAAGTAGTGTCAGTCAGCCTGGGCGAGCCAGAGTCGAAGTGGTTCGAACTCCCGGCGGCCGCAGTGGAGCGAAGCCCGTCCGCCGTCTTGCAGGAATATGCCAGGCGGTACCCGGACTACCAGATCACCCCAAAGACTGGGCGGATTCTGGACGACAACTACCGCAAGTTCCAGACGAAGTAGAAGCAGTTCAGGTACGCGAGCCGCCGCAAACGCGGCGGTTCGCCTCTCCCGGACCCGAAACGCGGGCCTTACGCCCTCTCAGTCGACGCCCCTCGCCGATGCCACTCTGGAGAGACTCCAAGCGTGGGGCTAGATCCCGTCACCTCCGCACGTACACTTCGTTCTCCACGCTGATCAGTCCCATCGGCTCCGTCCCGCCCGCCGCGAACAGCGTCTTCCGGCTCTCCGTCCCGTCCGCGTACTGCAGCAGCAGCGCGAGCCCCTGCACCCGCCACTTCCCCCGCACCCCGCTCGATCCGGAGCTGAAGGTAAAAGACCCGTCCCGCTCAAAACGGTACGTGTTGCCGGACGCGTTCCGCGTATCGCCGCCGCCCAGCCACTCCCCTGCCAGCAGAGAAGGGATCACCGCGCGCGCCGGCTTGAACAACTGCCCGTCCAGGCTGACCCCCTCCGGCGCCGCCTCAAACGCGAGCCGGTCCATCTGCCCGTTGTCCCACCGGATGAGGATCTGCCCGGGTCCCAACTGATAACTCCCGCACGTGTCCGGATTGCAGCGCCCCACGTCGAACGTATCGCCGCCGCCGAACGGGAACGCGCGCGTGATCCGGTTCCCGCCCAGAAACCAGCGCGTGTCAGTCTGCAGCCGGGCGGTGCTCGGCACGCCGGTCCGCAGCCGGAAATACAAGCCGCTCACCGCACTCGCGGCCGGCGACTGCAACTCCAGGCTGGCGAAGAAGCGATTCGCCTCCGCCAGCCGTTCCGCCCCCGCCACCGTGGCGACAAAACTCATCGCCTTGCCGAAGCCGCTCACCGTCGCCAGCAGCACGGTGAAGGTCGCCTCCTGCCGCGTGATCACCGCCCCGCCCGTCACCACGGACCAGCCGTCGGGACGCTGCCCCGCATGCATCTGCGGCGGCTCCACCGGTCCCACCGCCTGGATTACCAGCCGCGCCCAGTCCGCCTGGAACTCCGCCGCCGGCGTACCGCTGGCGGGGCGGCTCGGGAAGACGAAAATCTGCCCCGCCCCCGCCGGCCCCGGCGCCGCGGCGAACTTCAGCATGCCTGGGGACGCCACCCGCTGCCACCCCGCGGGAGGCTGGAAACTCGCGATGTCGAACGTCTCTCTTTGCGCAAGCAGCGCAAGCGGCAGGCACGCCGCGGCGTAGAACAAACTCGCGGTTTTCATGAGTCGACCCAATGCCCAGTTTACTCCCCCGCCCGCCGGGCTCCGCGAATCAGGGCTCCCGCCGTCGGATCTCCCGCACGCCAACCTGCAATTTCTCCTGCAGCAGCGCCCGCAGCGTCGCGCCGCTCGCGTAGCCCACCTTCTCCGCGATCTCGTCCACGCTCGCATCCGTCGTCCGCAACAGGTGCACTGCCCGCTCCACCCGCAGGCTCTGGAAGAAATCGAGGGGAGACTTGCCCAGCACTTCGTTCATCCTCCGCGCCAGGGTCCGTTTACTCGCGCCCGCCGCCCGCGCCGCCTCATCCAGCGAGAATCCCTGCGCCAGCTTGCGCCTCGCCCACGCCTCGAACCGCCGCACCACCGGGTCTGAATGCGCCAGGTGATCGCTAAGCGCATACGCCGACTGCGCGGGCCGCGAATCCACGATCAGGTATTTCGCGGTCACCGACGCGAGCTCCGGGCTCACCCCCCGGATCAGCGACAGCGCCAGATCCATGTGCCCTAACGCCGCTCCCGCCGTGACAATTCGCCCCGACCGCACCAGCATCCGCGACTCGTCCAGGTTTACGCCCGGATACCTGTGCCGGAACAGCGGCGCCAGCCACCAGGTGGTGGTCGCGTCCTGCTCCGCCAGCACGCCCGACTCCGCCAGCACGAATGTGCCGATGCAAGCCGCGCTCACCAGGGCTCCGGACGCGAACCAATTCCGCAGCATGTTTCCCGCGTCGCTTACATCCCGCCTTCCGAGCGCCTGTTCCAGCGGCCCCGGCATCTTGTAACCAAGAGCCGGAACCACGGCGATGTCCGGTGGCCGCCGCCGCGCGCCCGTCACCGGCACAAGCAAGCCTTGTGACGTGCGCACCCGGCGGCGCACGCCCACCATCCCCACCTCCAGCGGCGCGGCGCCCAACTGCAGCAGCTCGTTCAACTCATTGGCTGTCTGGAACGCGTCGAGCACCGCGGCGAGACCCAGGTCGAACACGCCATCCAGCACCAGCACATCCACCCGCATGGGCTCAAGGTAACAGAAAAGCCGCCCCAGCTCGTGGCAAAGTTGATGCTTTCTTTGGCGATCCTGCCGCTATGCGAATTTCGCGCCAAAGCCTATCCTGTTGGTGATTTCTGTTCTGGAGGATCTCATGCTGAAACTTGCCCTGCTTGCCCGCTTCGAAGCCAAACCCGGCAAGGAGGAAGAAGTCGCCCGCTTCATGGATCAGGCGCTCGCGCTGGCCAACCAGGAAGCTTCCACGCCCGTGTGGTTCGCCCTGCGGCTTTCACCCTCCGTCTTCGGCGTATTCGACGCCTTCGCCGACGAGGCCGGACGCCAGGCACACCTCAACGGAAAGATCGCGCAGGCCCTGCTGGCGAACGCCCCCGACCTCCTCGCTTCCCCGCCCTCGATCGAGCCCGTTGAGATTCTGGGCGCGAAGGTCCGGAGCGCGGATTGATTCCCCGCGAGGCGGTGACCCTTCCCCGAACCATCCTCGATTGCATCGGCAACACCACGTTGATGCCCTTGCGCAGGATGGTTCCCAAGGGCTCGGCCCGCGTGCTCCTCAAGCTGGAAAGCGAGAATCCCACCGGCAGCATGAAGGACCGCATGGCGCTCGCCATGATCGAAGCCGCCGAAGCCGGCGGCCGCCTCCAACCCGGCGGCTCGGTAGTGGAGTACACCACCGGAAACACCGGCATGGCCCTGTCGCTCATTTGTGCCGTGAAGGGCTATCCGCTCGACATCGTCACCTCGGATGCCTACTCCAAGTCGAAGGCCGATCACATGCGCATCCTCGGCGCGCGCCTCCGCGTGCTGCCCAGCGAGCAGGGCCGCATGACCGAGCAGCTCACCAAGAGCATGGTGGCCGCGGCGGCCGGCATCGCGAACGAAACCGGCGCCTTCTGGGCCAACCAACTCAGCAATGCGGACCAGATTCCGGCCTACCATCGAATGGGCGAAGAGATTTTGCGGCAGACCAATGGCGAGGTGGATGCCTTTGTGCAGGCAGTCGGCACCGCCGCGTGTTTCCGCGGCGTGGGCGAGTTCCTGAAAGCGAATCGCCCGGACATCCTGCTTGCGGCCGTGGAACCCGCCGAATCCGCGGTTCTGTCCGGAGGTCGCCCCGGCGGCCACCGGATCGACGGCATCGGGGCCGGTTACATCGTCCCGCTGTGGAAGGAAGGATTGGCCGCCCGCATCGAAACGGTTTCGAGCGACGACGCCTTCCGCACCGCGTTGCGGCTGGCCCGCGAGGAAGGCATCTTCGGCGGAAGCACCACCGGGGCCAATGTCGCGGCGGCGCTGCGCATCGCAAGCGACCTCGGATCGAACGCCACGGTCGTCAGCGTGATGTGCGACACCGGTTTGAAGTACCTGGATACCTTCGGCGCCATCCTGTCCCGCGGCAGGCAGTAGCGCCCACGAATTCGCAATGGGAGCCGCGAGCCGTGAGCGAGCGGCAGACGGGCCGCGAGAACACTCGCGCCCGGTGGAGGAAGCGATGTCGGCGGCCCTAATAAAGCCGCGCAGCGTAAACGCAGCACTACGACACCTAATCGGGCGATGTCGAGCGCAAGGTAGTGCCGCCTTCAGGCGGCCGGGGCCTTCAGGCCCCGCGGCAGGGACGTCGCCGGCCCTGAAAAGGCCGCGCCGCTTAAACGTGGCAGTACAATCCCTGCGAAAAACGCAATCCGGCTATGTCGAGCGCAAGGTAGTGCCGCCTTCAGGCGGCAGGAGCCTTCAGGCCCCGCAACCCCGAGCCGCCACCCAAAACAAAACCGCCGCACCCGAACGGCGCGGCGGTTGTTAACTTCCCGATTCTCCGTACGCTTAGTCGCCGAAGCTGCCGACTTCTTCCTGCTTGTCCGCGGCCTTCACCGGCAGCGGCTTCTCCGAAGAAAGCGCCGGTCCGATGCCGATCTGCACCAGCCCTTCCTGCTCCTTCTCCTTCAGAACGTGCTGGCGATACAGCTTCGCCATCCGCTCATTTTCCTTCTGCTGCCGCAGCTTCTCATCGCGAGCCCGGATCTTCTCTTCCCGCGCCGTCTTGGCGATGCCCAGCTTGTCCAGGTCATCCTGCTTTTTGGCGTGTACATGCTCGTCCACCAGAATCAGCGAGTGATCCTTGGTGGCCATGTTCACCGGCTTGTTGCCGGCGAAGATCTCATGCTTGCCGTGCTCGTCATACCACTTGGTGAGCGTGGCCGTCATGTGCATCTTCTCAATGATGTTGCGCCAGCCCACGCCGGTGTTGTACGCGCAGAAGCTGATCTCGCCTTCCTGCGTGGCATAGGGGATGATGCACTGCTCGGTGCGCCGGAAATCGTAGTTGAACAGATCCTGGAACCACATTCCCGCGATGAACAGGAAGTTCCAGCGATCCTGGCGGCGCTTCTCGATGTCCTGCGCGGTACGCTCGCCCGACACCTTGCCGTAATCCTTGCCCGTCGCCCCGAAGGTCTTGTCGAACTTCTTCATCAGGTCCGACATCTTGAAATGCGTGGGGGACTTGAAGGGGTCGTAGTTCTTCAGCAGCGCCAGCGCCATGCCCGTGATGGACAGCCACTTGCCGCGCGCCGCGTCATTCACCCGCGCGATGTCCCGCGCCAGTTGATCGGCGTGCAGGAACGCCGTCACCGGCACGCGCTCCTTGGTTTCCTTGTCCACCATCACCGCCATGCCGATGCCGCAGTTCGGGTGGCAGCCGCACGACAACTGACCCCAGTCCGCCTGCGGACCGTGCACCAGGTCGGCCCAGTCGGAGAAAGTCGAAATGAACGAGATCGGGAACCAGTCGCGCACCGGCTCGCCGATGCCCACCTGATCCTTCACGTCGTGCGCCAGGTGGCTCAGCGTGTACCGCTGCGCCATGCGGCGGTCGTCCGTCACCGCTTCGTCCCGGCCCGTGAACGACACCGGCTGGAAGCTCAGGAAGCTGATCTTGCGCGGATTGTCCAGCGCGAACTGAATAATCCGGCCCACCTGCTCATTGTTGATGCCGTTGACGATCGTCGTCACCGGAACGATGTCCACGCCCGCGTTCCACAGGTTCTCGATCGCCCGCAGCTTCACGTCGAAAAGATTTCCCACGGCGCGGTGCGAGTTCGCCTCGTTGCCGATCCCGTCGAACTGCAGATACGCGTAACGCAGGCCCGCTTCCGCCGCCTGCCGCGAAAATTCCACGGACTTGGCGAACTCGATTCCGTTCGTCGCCGCCTGCACCGAGTTGTAGCCGACCTTGCGCGAGTAGCGGCACGCGTCCAAAAAGTACGGCGACAGCGTCGGCTCGCCTCCCGAGAACTGCACCGACATCTGCCGCCGCGGCTTGATCGAAATCGCGTTGTCCAGCAGCGTCTTGATGTCTTCCCACGTCAGCTCATGCACGAACCCGACCTGATTGGCGTCCATGAAGCACGGGTCGCACATCATGTTGCAGCGGTTGGTAAGGTCCACCGTAAGCACGCTGCCGCGCCCGTGCGTGATCGTTGACGAACCGTGGTTGTGCAGCTTGTCGTCGTTGTGGGCGCGGATGTCGCGGCCCGGGAACGACTGCTCCAGATGCCGGAAAAACGCCGGGTCGATCGCCATCACGTCCTCGAAGTGGCCGTGCGTCGGACAGTCCTTCACCATCAGGATCTTGCCGTCACGCTCGATCACCTGGGCCTTAATCTCGCCCACTCGCTCGTTCTTCAAAATCTCCACCGGAAGCTTGCCGTCCAGAATCTGCTGGCGGATCTCCGGGACGCACTTCGGGCAAAGCGAATCGGTGGTACGGGGCCATCCCAGCGGCGGCTTCTGCTTCTCCCACGACTTCAGGAGCGGCTTGTCCGACCACTTGGGCGTAAACGA
>JAIEPW010000045.1 GCA_019748195.1 Bryobacteraceae bacterium | reverse complement strand
ATCACCCGCTTCTTGTTCACCAGCAGCGTCATGAAGATCAGCACGAAGGGCAGCAGCATGCCGTTGATCACCTGCGAGAACAGGATCATGCGGACCAGCGGGAACCCCGGGATCAGCACCACGCCGGCGCCCACCACGATCAGCAGCGTGAACAACCCGTAGAAAATCGGCGCCTCCCGCAGGTTCTTGTTGACGCCGGATTCGAAGCCCAGACCCTCGCACACGGTATAGGAGGTGGAGAGGGGAAGAATGCAGGCCGCGAAGAGGGAGGCGTTGAACAAGCCCACCGCGAACAGCAGGGACGCGTACGGCCCGAAGGGCCGCAGGCCGAGCGCGGCGTCGGCGGCATCGCGGATCTCGCGCGGGCCCTGCGAATAGATGGCGCCGGCGCAGGCCACGATGATGAAGAAGGCGATCACGCTCATCACGATGCAGCCGACAATCACCTCGATCCGGCTCTCCTTGTATTCCTTGGCGGTAACGCCTTTCTCCACCACCGCCGCCTGCAGATAGAACTGCATCCAGGGCGCGATGGAGGTGCCCACCATGCCGATCAGCATCGAGATATACCCGGCGTCGAAGAACAGCCGGGGCCGGACGCTGTCGATCGCCGCCTGCTTCCAATCGGGACCCACCAGGACGCCGGAAATGATGTAGGCGACATACACCACGCAGGCGAACAGGAAGATCTTCTCAATGCGGTCGTAGGTGCCCTTCACCACCAGGGTCCACACAGCCGCGGCGCCCAGCGGGACGGAGATGTAGCGGCTGATGCCGAACAGCTCCAGAGAACTGGCGATGCCGGCGAAGTTGGCCATCACGTTGGTGATGTTCGCCGCCACCAGCGCGGCCATCATCAGGAACGTGGCGCGCAGCCCGAACTCCTCGCGAATCAGGTCGGAGAGGCCCTTTTCCGTCACCGCCCCCATGCGCGAGCACATCTCCTGGGTAACGATCAGCAGCAGCGTGATCGGAAGCAGGGTCCACAACGGAAGGTAGCCGTACTTTGCGCCCGCCTGCGAATAGGTATAAATGCCGCCGGCGTCGTTATCGACTACCGCGGTGATGAAACCGGGGCCGATGACGGAGAAGAACACCGCCACGTGGAAGCGCATGCGCTTGAACATTCGTGGGGGTCTCCGTTCTTCATCGCTGCCTCAGCACGGAAATGATGTCGTCGGCGGTGATCGCGCCCACCAGGCGGCCCTCGGCGTCCACCACCGGCAGCGTCAGCAGGTTGTACTTGTCGAAGAGTTCGGTGACGCGCTTCTGCTCATCGCCGACATGCGCCTGGATCAGCGTCTCGGTGCGCAGCTCGCGCAGGGGGCTGGAGCCGGAGGCGACGAAGAGGCGCGCCAGGGGCACCGCGCCGCGCAACCGCTCGCGCGAGTCGATGAGGAACAGCGTGTTCAGCGTTTCCAGCAGCTCTTCGTTGCCCTTCAGCGCCAGGATCGCGTCGTTCACCGCCGCGTCCTCGGGCAGCGCTACGAACTCGGTGTTCATCAAGCCGCCGGCGGAGTCTTCCTCGAACTCCATCAGCTCGCGGACCTCGGCCTTGGGCTCGACGTCCATTTCGTCGAGGATCTCGCGCGAGGTTTCTTCCTCGAGCTCGCTCAGAACGTCGGCCGCTTCGTCGGGCGACATCTCTTCAATGATCTCGGCGGCTTTCTCCGTTTCGAGCGACTCCAGGATGCTGGCTTGCAACTCGGGATCCACCTCGCTCAGAGTCTCGGCCGCGACCTCGGAGTCGATGGTCTCGAAGATCGCCTCTCGATCCTCGGGGCCCAGTTCCTCGACGATATCGGCGAGATCGGCCGGGTGCATCTGCTCCAGCAGCTTGTTGGAGATGTTCAGGCGCAGCCGCCGCTGCGGATCGGGTTCCAGGATGTTGCAGAACTCCCAGCGGATGGAGTTGGGGGCGACGAAGCCCTGCACCCGCCGGACGGCGCGCGGCGGGATGACGCCCTGCACCAGCCTGCGGAAGATGCTGCGCAGCCCGATGTCGACTTCCTGGATGTACAGCTCGGCGCCGCGGATCTCGAAGGTGATATCGGTCACCCGCACCACCTTGCGGCCCTGCGCGTCGACGATCTGCTGGTCCAGCAGATCGCGCAGCAGGCGCAGCATGTACTCGTCGGAATGATACGGCGTCAGCTTCTCGTCCTTGAGGTAGATCCCGCGCAGGCTCAAGGAGTTGACTTGATCGTGGCGGATGCTGAGCCAGGCTCCGCCGGCGCCTACCAGGAAGCGGTCCACGCGGACTGGATGGACCAGCGGCACGAGCGCGGCGTCCTTAACCACACCGATCTTGCGCCGCCGGGTGTCATACACCGGGAGGCCGGACAGCTCGGTGAGGTAGAGCAGTTCGTGGCTCGCCATTGAGAATTGCCTGGGCCCATACAGGGAAAGCAAACGATCCCGCTCTTACTATGACGCAGGAGTCCGAATGGCGCAAGAACCGGAGCGGGCGCAACGCTATCGGATCGCGGCGAAGCGCGTCTCTCGGATGGGAGGATCGCAATGAAGTCACTTCTCTGGCCGGTGGCCCTGCTGGCGATCAGCGCGTTCGCGGAGGCTGACCCCGCCTGGCGGGCACGCGTCGCGCCGGAATCGGAGCCCGGCGAACGCCTGGTGATCCGCGGCCGGGTGCTGCGGACTCAGGGAGGTCCGCCCGCGGCCGGCACTCGCATTTTTGTCTACCAGACCGACGCGAAAGGGATCTACGGACCGGGCCAGGGCAGCCCCGCCTCCATCTCGCGGCTGCGCGCCGAATTCACCGCCGGGCCCAACGGCGAGTACGAGATCGTCACCATCCGCCCCGGCCACTATCCGGGAGGCGGTGTCCCGGCGCACATTCACCTCAACCTGGTGGAGGGCGGTAAACCCACCCGGCAGGTGTCGGAGTTTTTCTTCGCCGGCGATCAGTATCTGCGAGGCGGCGAACAGGGCTTCGTTCTGCAGCTTCGCAAGGACGCCCAGGGCCGCTGGCAGGGATCGCAGGATTTCGCCCTGGCGGACAAGTGATTCCGCGTCAGTCGACCAGCGCCTGATAGGCCATGCGCTTGAACTGCTCGCGCGGCGTGACGCCCGGAGCGGGCAGCACCTGAACCAGGAACACGCCGGCCATGCGCTCCTTGGGGTCGATCCAGAATCCGGTGCCCGCCGCGCCGCCCCAGTAGTATTCGCCTTCGGTGCCGATGGTTCCGGTCTTGCCTGGGCCGCGATTTACGGCGAAAGTCAGGCCGAAGCCATAGCCTTCGGGCAGCAGGCCGGCGCGCGGCAGGTCGCCGAGGTGATCGGCGCGCAGCAGTTCGACGCCCTTGCGGCTGAGGATGCGGGCGTTCTCGAACTGGCCCTCATTCAGCAACATCAGCACGAAGCGGGTGTAATCCTCGAGCGTGGAAACCAGTCCCGCCCCGCCCAGCAGCAATGCGGGCTTGGTTTTGAAGCTCTCCTGCGCCGGGCCCTTGGATAGCTCGACTCCGCCGCCGCGCTTGGGCGTGTACAGTTTCGCCAGGCGGTTCCACTTCGCTTCCGGAACGTAGAAGGCGGTGTCCTTCAGGCCGAGCGGCTTGAAGATGCGCTCCTCGAAGAAACGATCGAGCGTCATGCCGGAGCAGACCTCCACCAGCCGCCCCAGGATGTCGTTGGAGTAGCCGTAGCGGAATTTCGTGCCGGGCTCCTCGTGCAGCGGCGCGGTGGCCAGGCGCTTCACGGCTTCTTCCAGATTGAAGCCGGCGGGCGGCGCGCCGCCCACCATGTCGATCTTCTTGTAGGCGGGCTCGCCTTTTTCGTCGAGCGGACCGGCGTAGTCGAAGCCGGTGGTGTGGCGGAACAGGTCGCGGACCTGGATCGGGCGGGAAGCCGGCGTGGTGTAGAACGTGCGCTTGCCTTCGGCATCCTTGCCTTCGTGGGCCACGCGCATGTTGGCGAATTCCGGCAGGTATTTCGACACCGGGTCGGTCAGCGCGAACCTGCCCTCTTCGTACAGGATCATGCCGGCCACGGCGGTAACCGCCTTGGTCATGGAGTACATGCGCACGATGGTGTCGGGCTGGATTTCGCCCCAATGGTCGCGCCAGGCGACCTTTCCGTTGCGGGCCAGGAGTCCGGACGCGCCGGCGATACGCCCGGTGCTGACGTGGTCCTGCATGGTGGTGGAGATGCGGTTGAGGCGGTCCTTGGAGAAGCCGACCGATTCCGGAGTCGCGGTGGGAAGTTCGGCGGCCAGCAGAAAGGTGCAGGCGAGCATCGAGGCAAGGAACATGCGCATAGCGGGGAGGGTACCACACGCGGGACGGCGAAAAACAACTCAGAGGCGAAGTAGAGCCGGCATCGCCCAGGCTCCGGTGTCCACGCAAACGGCGAGCGGCTACATCATTGCGAAGCCATCGCACTGGGACAGCGAGGACTACAACCGGTGGAGAAATTCGACGAGCTGGAGCTTAGCCAGTCACCGGCGGAGGGCATGATAAACTAGACGTTTGTGAGCGGCATCTTCCGCCTGATTTTCTGGGACTTCCCCCGCGCCAGTTGGCAGTACGACGTGGTGGTGGCCCTGATTCTGGCATTCATCTTTCTCACGCCCCGCGACTTCTTCAAGGATCAGCCTCGCGCCTCCAGCGTGGTCCTGCTGCCAGCCAGCCATGGCAATGCCGTGTATTGGATCGAGCCCGACCTCCTGTCCAGCCTGCCCCCCGAGCAACAGACTCAAAAAGCGGCCAACTTGCTGCGCAGCCGGACCAAGAACGAAGTCAAGCTGGTGCGCCTGGAGCCAATTTTCGATGCCGAAGAGGAGATCCGGGGATATATGGCGTATACATCGAACCAGCCGTGAACGTCTCTCCTGACATGAACCACTTGCATCGCGCGGCTTTGGCCGTTGTCTTCCTTTCCGCGCCCGGTTTTGCCCAGGACGGGCTGACCGAAGTTTTGGCTCGCATGGACAAGGTCGCGCCCGGCTTCGAAAGCATGGCGGCGAAGTTCAAGTGGACCGAGTACACGTCGGTGATCAAGGAAACGAATGAATCCTCCGGCGAAATCCGCTTCAAGCGGATCAAGAACAAGGTGCGCGGCCTGATTGACTATACGCAGCCGGACGCCAAGACGGTGATGCTGGCCGACCAGCAAGTCTGGATTCATCTGCCCAAGATCAAGACGGCGCAAATCTACGACCTGGGCAAGCAGGGAGATCAGCTCTACCAGTTTCTCCTGCTTGGTTTCGGCACGTCGTCGGCCTCGCTCCGCAAGAACTGGGACGTGAAGCTGGCGGGGTCCGACACGGTCGCGGGTCACAAGACTTCCCGGCTGGAGTTGATTCCCAAGTCGGGAGAGGCTCGCAACTACCTGAGTAGAGTGGAGTTGTGGATTCCGGAGAATGGATCGTATCCACTCCAGGAGAAACTGCATCAAAAGAGCGGAGACTATATCCTGATCAGCTACTCCGCCCAGCAGTTCAACACCGGGATGCCGGACGGCTCCCTGGACTTGAAACTGCCGCCGGGAACCAAGAAGGAATATCCGCAGAAGTGAAACTCCCCCGCCGGGACGCGGGGAAACGTTCCGGGGAGCCGATAGAACAAGCGATGTCAGAAGCGAAATCGACGGTGCGCCTGCACTTCCTGGACTGGTTCCGGGGCTTGGGCGCCGTTATCATGTTGCAGGGGCACACGTTTGATGCCTTTTCGCCCCCCGCCGCGCGGCAGGAATCGCCCTACATCCTCAGCCAGTTTTTCGGCGGGTTAACGCCCGCCATCTTCCTGTTTCTAACCGGGATTACGTTCGCGATGGGCATGGACCGGGGCGAGCGGCAGCGTCTGCCCTGGCATCGCAAGATCCTGGAAGCGCTGAAACGCGCGCGCTACCTGCTGGTGCTCGCCGTGCTGTTCCGCGTCCAGATGTACGTGTTTGCCCTTCCCGGCAGCTCCTGGACGGATTTGCTGAAGGTGGACATTCTGAACGCCATGGGCGTCACCATGGCGCTGCTGGCATTCTGCGCGATTCTGGAGACGGAACGCCGGGCACGAGTAGCAGCGGCGGCGGGGATACTGGTGGCCGTGCTTTCGCCGGTGATCTCTTCGCTCGATTGGAGCGGCTGGCCGGGGTGGCTTTCGGCCTACATCGTTCCCAGTCACACCGCGTTCGCGATTTTCCCCTGGAGCGCTTTCCTGGCGTTCGGGGTGGCCGCCGGCAGCGCCATGCGCATGATCCGGGCGCAGGACCTGCCGCGGGCCATGCAGTGGTCGGCTTTGCTGGGCTTCGGCTTGCTGCTGGGCGGACAGTATTTCTCTAACCTACCGTTTTCGCTGTATTCGAACTCCGACTTCTGGCTGAATTCGCCAATGAATGTCGCCTGCAAGACGGGACTGCTTCTTCTGCTCGGGTCGTTCTCTTACTTCTGGACGGAGTATCTGGCGAATCCGGGCTGGAGCTGGATCCGGCAACTGGGCACCACATCGCTGGCTGTTTATTGGGTTCATATCGAGCTCGTGTACGGGCGCTGGTTCGAGAGCTGGAAGAACAACTCGACGCCGCTGCAGATCACGCTGTTCTCGATTGGCTTGATTGCCGCGATGGTGGCGATGTCGATGGGGATTACGCGGTGGCGGGTTCGCCAGGCGGCATTGCGGCGGGAGCGGGACGCGCACCCAGTGGAAACGGTCGCGGCGGAATCGCGACTGGCCGCGCGCTAAGAGTTTTCTTCCAATCGTGTCAGTCGTGGCGCATGGCCCGAACCGGATCAATGCGCATGGCGCGCCGCGCGGGCAGATAGCAGGCGACCAGCGCCACCGCGATCAGCATCGCCGCCACGCCCGCCAGAGTCACGCCGTCCGTCGGCGATACTCCATAAAGCATCGACTTGATCAGCCGCGTGAGGGCCAGCGACGCGCCCAGCCCGATCCCGATTCCCGTCAGGGTCATGGCCAGGCCGTGCCGGATCACGATGCGAAGAACATCGCCCGACGTAGCGCCCAGCGCCATGCGAATCCCCACCTCGCGGGACCGCTGCGCCATCGAGTACGCCAGCACGCCGTACAAACCGACGGCCGCCAGCACCAGCGCGAGCATGCCGAACACCGCCAGCATGGACCCTCCCATCCGCTGCGCGATGTAAGCTCCTCCGGTGTTCGACTCCATCGTGCGGATGCTGAACACGGGCAGCGCGGGGTTCAGTTCGTGAATCGCGGCTTCCACGGCGCGGGCCGCCGCCAGGGGCTCGCCCGTTGTACGGACCATCAGAGTCGTGTCCGGCAGGTACGCCTGCAGCACCGGAAGGTAAACGAACGGCGCGGGCTTCTCGTCGAAGCCGCGGTATTTCGAGTCCTTCGCGACGCCGACAATCACCCGCCACGCGTCATGGATGTTGATCCGCTTGCCCACCGCGTTTCCGCCGTAATACTGTTTGGCCATCGTTTCGTTCACCACCACGGCCGGCGGGGCGTCCTGCCGGTCGGCGGGCGTCAGATCGCGGCCCGCCACGAGCGGGGTGCCGATGGTTCGCAGGTAATCCGGGCCGACATTGTTGAGATAGGCGAGCGGCTGTTCATCCTTGGCGGGAGTGTAGCCTTCGGCCTCAAACGATGAGGAGCTGGTTCCACCCAGCCCGAGGGGCACGCGGCGCGCCATGCTGACCGCGGCGACGCCCGGCAGAGTTTGGAGTTTCTCGACGACCTGGCCCAGGAATACCCGGCCGCGCCCGGCATCGTAGCCGTTGGGGAACAGGTCGATGGACGCCAGCAGGACGTTGCGCGGGTCGAAGCCGGGGTCCGCTTCCGCGGCCCGGCCGAGACTCTTCAGCAGGAGACCGGCGAACACCAGCAGCAACACCGACATGGCCACTTGCGCCACCACCAGGCCGTTGCGCAAGCGAGCCTTGCCCGCGCCCGCGGATGCGCCGGACTCATCCTTCAACGCGACCACCACATCCGGCCGCGAGGCCCGGAGGGCCGGCGCGAGCCCGAACAGCAGGCTGGCCAGCGTCGCCACCCCCAGCGTAAAGGCCGCCACCGGCCAATCGACGGGGGCCTGGAAGTTCATGGGCAGATCGTTGGGCGGCAGGAACGCGATCATCAGGCCCGCCGTCAAGCGGGCCATCACCAGAGCCAATAGTCCGCCGGCCATGGCCAGGATCAAGCTTTCCGCCAGCAACTGGCGGATCAGGCGGCCGCGGTTCACTCCCAATGCGAGGCGGATCGCGATCTCGCGCCGCCGTCCCGCCGCGCGCGCCAGAAGCAGGTTCGCGACATTGGCGCAGGCGATCAGCAGCACCACTCCGACCACCGCCATCATCAGCAACATCACGGGAGCGAGTATCTTGCCCGCCCCGTATCGCCACACCGGCGTAATTTCCGCGCGCTTATACCGCCCGCTCTTGTAATGCTCGCGAGCAAGCCGGGCGGAGATGGCGGTGAGATCCGCCTGCGCCCTGGACAACGGAACGCCGGGCTTCAGCCGCGCGATCGCGTCCAGCCAGTTTGACCCTCGCAGCGAGAAGACCTTGTCCGAGCCCGGCAGGAACGGGGATCGCATGCCCAGGGGAACGAAAACGTCGAACTTCAATCCCAGCGTGGTTCCGTGGAAACCTTCGGGCGCGATCCCAATCACCTCGAACGCCCGTCCGTTCAACTGGATGGTCCGGCCGACCAGCGAAGGGTCGGACTGGAAGCGGTCGCGCCACAAGGCATGGGAAAGCACCGCAACGGGCGTGCCGCCCAGGTTCAGTTCCTCTTCCATCCGGAACGCCCGGCCGCGGGCCATCGCCACCCCGGCGACGTCGAAGTAGTTGCCGGAAGTCAGCATGCCCCACACCCGCTCCGGCTGAGAACCCGTGCCGAGGCTCATCGGAGTCATGCGCATCACCGCCAGCCCGGACAAGGTGGAGTTCTCAGCCCGGTAATCGACGAATTCCGGCCAGGAGAAGCTGTTGTTGTTGCCCTCCGGCGTTCTCCACTGAAAGCCATGCAGTTTCTGCGAATCCGGCACGGCGGGCAGGGGATTCAGCACGAGAGCCTGCATCCACGTGAAGATGGTGGCGTTAGCGCCAATTCCCAGAGCCAGCGTCAGCACGGCTGACAAGGCAAAACCCGGGGATCGCCTGAGCTGGCGCAATGAAAAGCGCACGTCTTGAAGAAGAGTATCCACAGGCCGCTCCTTGTCTGGGGAAGACTACGAACGGCAGACGCAAAAGATCCGGATTTCTTAACGGCCGCGGCGGGCTTTGGGGCGGGTGGGCGTTTTCACCGGGCGCTTGCGGGACTTGGCGCGGCGCCCGGCATCCACGGATGCTCCCACCCATTCCCGCAGCGCGTCGCGATCCTCGAAGATTTCCGGCGGCGCGGCGTAGTACGACATGGTCACGTTCTGGTCGTCGAAGGGCTGGAACGGCGGCAGCCCTCGAGCCTCAAACCTGGGGCGATTGCCGTCGTCGGCCTTCAGAAACAGCGCATCGTTGGCAAGCAGCGCGAACACGACGCCGTCGCAGTACAGGCAATGGCCGCCGAACATCGACCGCGACGTGATCACGCCCAGCGGCGAACATTGCTCGATCACGAAATCAAGAAAGCGGCTCGGCATACTCGCGAGCATTCTCCCTTCTGAGGTAATCCTGCATGGTTTTGCCGGGTTCGTCCTGGAAGCGGCCGGCGAGCACTTTCATGGCCTGAATCCGGTCCAGCCGGAAATTCCGGAAGTCCCCGCGGAGCTCGCACCAGCAGGTGATGAGCCATACCGGACCGTAGAAGCACAGGGCCAGCGGACGAACCGTGCGGGTGGTCCGTTCGAACTGGTCATCCACGTACTCGATGTAAATCTTGCGGCGCTCCCGCGCGGCCAGGCGCAGTGCGGCCATGTCCGCCGCCAGGGGTTCGCGCCAGTGCAGCGGGGGAGCGCAGACCGGCGAATCGTGCACCAGTTTGCGCAGCGCTTCGGGCAGCGCCGCTTCCACCTTGGCGAGCACATCGGCCGCCGCCCGCGCCAGCTTGGGATCGGTCCAGCCCTGCACGATCTGGGCGCCCAGCACGAGAGCTTCGATCTCGTCCTGGTTGAACATGAGCGGCGGCAGGTGGAATCCGTCGCGCAGCAGGTAGCCGAGCCCGGCCTCGCCGTCGATGGGCACGCCGCAGGAAACCAGGTCCGCCACGTCGCGATAGACGGTGCGGACGGAGACCTCCAACTCTTCGGAGAGCCTTTGCGCGGTGGTCAGGCCGCGGCGGCGCCGCAGGATTTGGATGATCTGGAACAGGCGGTCGGCCCGTCTCATAATGTTCAGGATAGCGGGCGCCTGCTGACAGGGTGGTGGCAGGAGTCCCCGGAGGAGGGCGGGATGAAGTTGACGTTAATCTAGAACTCTTGTTACACGACGCCATACAGGTGTTCGGCGCGCGCCTGGACAAACCGCGGACAGAATGGACCGGTCGTGTGCGCCCCTGCCTGCACCGGAACGCAGCAGATCACCCGATGAATCGTGGAACCTTCCGAACCATCCGTGGGAATACCGGAAGGAAACAACGGCACTTGAGGTTGCCTGCGCGGGAAGAAGCGACCGGCGCGGGGAAATCCACGGGTCCGCGAAGTTCCCGAGATCCATGCTTTCAGCCGTGCGCTGGTTTCCGGGGCTACGCGCAGCTCCGGGCGCCGGCGTACGGCTGGGACCATGGTCCGCGGTCGTGATACGATCCGATGCCATGCGGCTGCTGCTGTTTCTCGTATCGCTGTCTGCCTTGGCGCAGGATTATGACCTCATCATTCGCAACGGGCGGGTTCTGGACGGAACTGGAAACCCGTGGTTCCACGCCGACATCGGCGTGAAGAGCGGCCGCATCACGGCCGTGGGCGACCTGAAGCAGGCTCGCGCGGCGCAAACCATCGACGCCACGGGCAAGTATGTGACGCCGGGGTTCATCGACATGCACTCCCACTCCGACCGCGACCTGGCCGATCCGAAGCTGAAGTTCAATCGCAACATGGTGGCGCAAGGGATCACCATTTCGGTGGTGAATCAGGACGGCCGTTCGCCCGAATCGATCCAGCAGCAGCGCTCCGTTTACGAAAAACAGGGCATCGGCAATCACGTGATCCTGATGACGGGACACGGCAGCGTGCGCAGCCGCGCGATGAAGAACCGCGATCGCGAGAAGGCCGCCGACGCGGATATCGACGCCATGCGCAAGCTGGTGGAGCAGGGCATGCGCGAAGGCGCCTGGGGCTTAAGCGCGGGCCTGGAATATGTTCCCGGACGCTACAGCGACACCCGGGAGCTGATTGAGCTGGTGAAAGCGGTGAAGCCGTTCCGCGGCGTGTACATCAGCCACGAGCGGAGCGAAGGGCGGGATCCGATGTGGAAGATCGCCTCCGATCCCACGCCGGCGGCGGATCTGCTGGACGCGGTGCGGGAGACGATCGAGATCGGGCGCGCCACGGGCGTTCCGGTGGTCTGCTCGCATATCAAGGCGAAAGGCGCGAATTACTGGGGCTCCAGTCACGCCGCTACGCAACTGATCCGCCGCGCCCGCGAGGAGGGCATTCCGGTGTACGCCGATCAATACCCGTATGAGACCTCCGGTTCGGATGGCAACACCGTGCTGATGCCGTTGTGGGCGATCGCCGCGCCGGGCGTAAAGGTATCCGGGCAGATTGACGGGGATCGCGCCACCATGCGCAACGCCAAGGAGAATCTGGCGGAACGGCTGAAGGACCCCGATACCGCGGCGAAGATCCGGGGCGATATCGCGCACGAGATCGAACGCCGCGGCGGAGCCTCCCGCGTGGTGGTGTGGGACGCGCACCTGCCGCAGTACAAGCAGAAAACGATCGGACAAATCGCAGCAGATCTGCGGGTCTCGCCGGTGGAAGCGGTGATCTGGCTGCAGCGCAATGGCCTGGACGGCGTCCCCGGCGGCGCGCGGATGCGCGGATTCTCGCTCTCCGAGGAGGACCTGGAGCACTTCATGCGCGAGGATTACATGGCCACCTGCACGGACGGAGCGGCGAACATGGGGCACCCGCGTTCCTACGGGGCATATCCACGCAAGCTGCGCCGCTATGCGCTGGATCGGGGAGCGATCACGCTGCCGCACGCGGTCCGGTCGATGAGCGGCCTGCCGGCGCAGATCCTGGGGTTGAAGGATCGCGGCCGGATCGACAACGGCTACTGGGCGGACCTGGTGGTTTTCGATCCCGCCCGCGTCCGGGAGACGGCCGAGATGTTCGCGCCCGAGAAGTACCCGGAAGGCGTGGATTGGGTGCTGGTGAACGGGGTGCCGGTGGTGGCGTCCGGGAAGTTCACGGACGCAATCCCGGGCAAGGTTCTCACGCCGGACAAAGACGCGCGCTAGCGCGTCGGAGTGAGAAAAGACGCGCGCTAGCGCGTCGGGGGTGAGAAACGACGCGCGGTAGCGCGTCGGAGGTGAGCGCGCCAGCGGCGCGCCCGGGGCGGGGCGAACCGTTGCGCCTGCGACTTTCCTGTCTGCCGCGCATCCCAATGGTAGACTGAAAGTTCACCCCCATGACATACGATGTGATCGTAATCGGGAGCGGCCCGGGTGGTTACTCCACGGCCGTTCGAGCGGCTCAGTACGGCCTGAAAACCGCCGTGATCGAGAAAGACCAGAAGCTCGGCGGCGTGTGCCTGCATGTGGGCTGCGTGCCCACCAAGGCGCTGCTGCACACCGCCGGTGTATGGGAATACATGAAGCACGGCGCCTCGCAGGGAATCCACTGTGACAATCCGCGCTTCGAATTGAAGGGCGCAAAGGCAAATAAAGACGGGATTGTCGCCAAGAAGGCCAAGGGCGTCGACTTCCTGATGAAGAAGAACAAGGTTGACGTTGTCAAGGGATTTGGCCGGCTGGCCGGACCCGGACGCGTCGAAGTCACCGGGGAGCAGGGGAAGCAGACCCTGGAAGGCAAAAACATCATCCTCGCCACCGGTTCGGAGGCGCGGATGCTGCCGGGACTGCAGCCCGGCGGGCGCATCCTGACGAATATCGAAATCCTGAACCTGACCGAGGTTCCCAAGTCCATGCTGGTGCTGGGCGCGGGCGCGGTGGGCGTCGAGTTCGCCAACATGTACAACCGCTTCGGAACCAAGTGCACGGTGATCGAAATGATGCCGCGCATCGTACCGGTGGAAGACGAGGAGATCTCCAAGGAACTGGAGCGCGTGTTCAAGAAGCAGGGCATCCGCGTGGAGACCAACTCCAAGGCGTCCAATGTGCGCGAAACCGCCGGCGGCGTCGCGCTCGACGTAACCTTCGGCAACGGCAAGACGGAGACCATGGAAGCCGAATGCCTGCTGGTGGCGATCGGCCGCAAGCCGAACACCGAGAATCTGGGGCTGGAAGGAACGAGGGTCGCGCTGGATCGCGGCTTCGTGGTGGTGGATGCGAACCAGCGCACCGGGGAGCCTGGGGTTTACGCCATCGGCGACATTGTCGCCGGAACGCCGCAACTGGCGCACGTGGCCACCGCCGAGGGCATGGTGGCCGTGGATCACATCGCCGGCAAACCCGTGCATCCGATCAACAAGCAGCGCATCCCCGGCGCAACCTACACGGAACCGGGCATCGGCTCGGTGGGGCTCACCGAAAAGCAGGCGCGCGAACTGGGCTACGACGTCAAGGTGGGCAAGTTCCCGTTCCTGGCGAATTCCAAGGCTTCGATTCTCGACAGCCACGACGGGTTTGTGAAGATCGTCGCCGATAATGAGTTCGGCGAAATTCTGGGCGTGCACATCATCGGACCGGAAGCCTACGAACTGATCGGCGAAGCGGTTACCGCGATGGACGCCGAGGCCACGGTGGACGTGATGATGCGCTCCATCCACGCGCACCCCACTCTGTACGAGACCGTGGGCGAAGCGTTTAACAACGTACACGGGCTGGCGATCAATATTTGAGCCGGTCCTGCCCGCGCGCTGATTCGATGACCCTGCCGGACAAGATGGCTGCCGCCGCACGCGATTCGCTCGCGCCCCGGCCGTGCCATTTTCGCGATCTGGGGCTGATGCGCTGGGGCGCCGCCTACGATCTCCAGAAAACGCTGGAGCAGCGGCGCAAGCGGGGTGAGATTCCGGATCAGTTTCTGGTGGTGGAGCATCCGCACGTGATCACCCTGGGGCGGAACGCGCGGGAGGCCAATGTGCTCGCGCCACTCGAGCTGCTGGATCGGCTGGGTATCGAGGTTCACGAAACGGATCGAGGGGGCGATGTCACCTACCATGGGCCGGGGCAGGTTGTGGGTTACCCCATCATCGATCTGAGAGAATGGAAGCGGGACGTGGGAGCTTATGTGCGGGGCATCGAACAGGCGCTGATCGAAGCCCTGGCGGGCTTCGGGATCCGGGCGGAGCGATCGCCGCACAAAGGCGAAACGGGAGTGTGGACCGGATCGGGCAAGATCGCCGCGATCGGCGTTCACTTGAGCCGCTGGGTGAGCACGCACGGGTTCGCCCTGAACGTTTCGACGGATTTGGATTATTACCGGCACATTGTGCCGTGCGGATTGACCAAGCCGGTTACTTCCCTGCGCGCGCTGGGCTGTGAAGCGACGCGGGAGGAAGTGATTCAGGCGCTGAAAGCGCCGTTCAGCGGCGTATTCGGCTGGAGATTGGAGAACACGGAGAATCTATGACCGATGTGATCATGCCCCAGATGGGCGAAAGCATTGTGGAAGGCACGCTGACCAAGTGGCTGAAGAAGCCGGGCGA
>JAIEPW010000137.1 GCA_019748195.1 Bryobacteraceae bacterium | reverse complement strand
CGGCTGTCGGTCCCGATGTAAATCAACCCGTCCGGCCCTTCCGCCACCAGCCGCACGCGGCCCAGCTTGCGATTCAGGAGCCGCTCCTCCACCACCACCCGCCCCTCCTCCATCGCCAGGCGATTCAAATGCTGCAGCGCCATCGCCCCGCTGAGGAAGCTGCCGGTCCAGGCCGGAAACTTCGATCCCCGATAGATCACCAGACCGCTCGGCGCAAGCGCCGGGGTCCAGACCCATGCCGGATTCGTGATTCCCTCCTGCCTGGTGATCCCCATCCCGATCGGTCCACCCGAATACTGCCAGCCCCACGACACCACCGGCCAGCCGTAGTTCGCGCCGGGCTGAACGCGATTCAGTTCGTCGCCTCCCAATGGGCCATGCTCATTCAGCCAGATTTCCCCTGAACCCGGATGCACCGCCATCCCCTGCGCGTTGCGGACGCCATAGCACCAGATCTCGGGCCGGGCTTTGTCGCGGCCGGCGAAGGGATTGCCCGGAGCGGCTTTGCCGTCCTCCGTCAGCCGCAGGACCTTGCCGGCGTGCAGGCTCAGGTCCTGAGCCCAATCCTGGTGATGGCGGTCGCCCACCGTGACATACAAGAGACCGTCTTTCCACACCATGCGGCCGCCGTAGTGAAAACGATCCTCCGAGTACGCCTCCGCGGTGAAGATCCGCTCGCGATCCGCCATCGCGGCGCCGCGCAGACGGAAGCGGTCAATCGCCAGAGTGCTCCGCTCCGGAGTGCCGCTGGAATAGCTGAGATAGAGCCAGCCGTTCTTCGAGTAATCGGGATGCAGCACCAGGTCGTGCAGGCCCGCGTCCTGGCCCGTCAGCGCGGGCGCCGGCTGGTCCAGCGGAGTCAGGCGTCCGGTGGAGAGGTCGGCGAAGTGAATCACCGGATTCTGCCGCTGCACCAGCAGTGCGCGCCCGTCGGGCAGGAACACCAGGGCAACCGGCTGCCGCAGCTCGCTGATCACTGGATCGGCGTGATAACGCACGCCCTGCGCGTTGTAAACAATCTGGGATTGCAGCGAGCCGGGCAGCAGGGACAGCACGGCTGCGATGATCGGAAAACGCTTCAAGAGGATCACCTCGTCAGAGTCCTTGGACGACCTGGAGGCGGGAATGTGAGCGATTGTCGATCAGGGCAAAGGAAGCGAGCCCTCTCGCTCCGAAGCCAAGAACCGCTCGATCTCGGAGATCCAGTGCCGTATCTCCGGGACTCCACCGAACTTGAAAACGGCCGCCCGCTCGGGATCGGAGACAACCTCTTCGATTTGGCGCACCGCTTCATGCGCTTGTTTCAGAAATCGCTCAATCTGCTCCTGCGAAGCCGCACTGAGAGCGAACTTTTGCTCAACGTCTGGCGCCTGCAACTCGGCTGGCTGCAGTTCTGGAAACGTCTTCCACAGCGGCGCAAGGACGTTCGTGTAAGTGTTGCCCATGAATTGGCCCGTCAATTTCCCGAACTCTTTGACGCGTCCGAGAGAGTCGTTGCTTTTCACGACTTTCAGGGCCTCATTGCATTCTTGACACGCGAGCAAAAGGCCTTGAATAATCTCATGAGCCTCCTCACGCCCTATTGACATTCGTTCTGCCTCCGGCCCAAATGAGCGATTCATTGGCTATTGTATTCATCGGAAGACGATCGGGTGTACCCTGCTCGGGCGCCACGCGCGAGGGCGTGGCAACTCTAGCAGTTTACGGAAACCGGCTCAGAACTGACCAGGATAGAACACATAGCCGGGCCTGCCCTCGATTCGACGAATGCGATCGCATTCCAAGAACTGATCCGCCAGGGAAACGGCCGGATCGTAATCGAAGCCTTCTGCCCGCAAGGCCCGAATCGCCTTCTGCAAGAGCTTCGGCTTCAGCGGGATTTCCGACGTGAGTCTGGCCCACCTCACAAACAGGTTGAACACCTTTGCATCCAGAGTGTCGGGAGCTTCCAAAGCCGCCCGCTCCAATTCTTCCGCGGCTTCGTCCATCCTCGTCATCCTGGCAAGATCAGAGCCCAGATTGGTGCGCGCGAACAACTCCTCCTCCGGATCTAATCGACGAGCCAGCATTTCTCGACGAATTCGCACCGCATCCGCGTACCGCCCATGATCGGAGTAAATGTCTGCCTGGAAGCTGTGGACAGCAACGTACAGCCATCCGGTCCGATCGTCGAATCCGTGTGCTGACCAAATGTCCGCAAGGCGCTGAATCGCGACTTCTGGTTCTGCCTTCGACTGCTTGATGATTTCGAGTACCTGGCGATTGAACAGCTTCAACAGCCGCTGCTGCGATTCGCGGCACGCCGGGCAGAGCGGGTCGCCGACTTCAGTCGCGGGTTGTCCGCAGACCGGGCAACCCTGGTGGACGCCAGACATCTCAAGCCTTTCCAAGGGAGGCCATCACTTCCCTCCGAGCTTACCCCAGAACGCGCTACGCCGCCGCCTTCGGACAACCCATCCGCTATCATGGAAATTACCCCACGCATGGAAGCCCCGACGATCGACCTGAAGAAAACCGTGCATTTGCCTCGCACGGACTTCCCGATGAAGGCGAACCTGCCCCAAACCGAGCCCAGGATTCTGGACCGTTGGGAGCAGCAGAACCTCTACGGCCGAATCCGCCAGGCTCGCGCGGGCGCGCCCCGCTTCGTACTGCACGACGGCCCCCCGTACGCCAACGGCGCGATCCACCTCGGCACCGCCTTCAACAAGATCATCAAGGACTTAGTGGTGAAGTCGAAGACCATGGCCGGCTTCGATTCGCCCTACGTCCCCGGCTGGGATTGCCACGGGCTGCCGATCGAGAACAAAGTGGACCAGGAGCTGGGCGGCAAGAAAGCCCAAATGACCACGGCGCAGATCCGCGCCGCATGCCGGAAATATGCCCAGAAGTTCGTGGATCTGCACCGCATCGAATTCAAGCGGCTGGGCGTGCTGGGCCGCTGGGAAGACCCGTACCTGACCATGTCGGCGAGCTACGAAGCCGTCATCGCCCAAGCCTTCGTGGACTTCCTGGATCAGGGTTACGTCTACCGGGGGCTCAAGCCGGTGAACTGGTGCATCCACCACCGCACGGCCCTTGCCGAGGCCGAGGTGGAGTACGAAAATCACCGTTCGCCGTCGATCTGGGTCCGGTTTCCGCTCACTTCGCATCCGGCGCAAATCGATCCGGCGCTCGCGGGCAAGAAGGTCTACGGCCTCATCTGGACCACGACACCGTGGACGATGCCGGCCAACATGGCCATCTCCTTCCACCCCAAGTTCGAGTACAGCGCGGTGGAAACGCACGGCGACGTGTACCTGGTGGCCGCCGATCTGGTCGCCGCCACGGCGCAGGCGGCCAACTGGAACGAGCCCAAGGTGCTCGCGTCGTTTCCGGGCGCCCGCCTGGAAGGCACGGTGTTCCGCCACCCGTTTCTCGAGCGCGACTCCCGCGGCATCCTGGGCGATCACGTCACTCTGGAGGCCGGCACCGGCGCGGTGCATACCGCGCCCGGCCACGGAGCCGAGGACTTTAACATCGGGCAGCAGTATGGAATCAACACCTATTGCCCCGTCGATCACGCCGGTCGCTTCTATCATGCCGAGGGCGCCGACGGCCGGCTGCCCGAGGAACTGATCGGCAAGACCGTCTGGGAAGCGAACCCGGTGGTGATCGGGATCCTGAAGCAGCATCACGCGCTGGTGGGCGAGCAGAAGATCGAGCATAGCTACCCGCATTGCTGGCGCTGCCACAATCCCACCATCTTCCGCGCCACCGAGCAGTGGTTCATCGGCATGGATCGAAAGGATCTGCGCGGGCGTTCGCTCGAAGCCATCAAGCAGGTGAAGTGGCATCCCGCCTGGGGCGAGGAGCGGATCTCCAACATGATCGCCGCGCGCCCGGACTGGTGCATCTCCCGGCAGCGCGTGTGGGGCGTGCCGATCCTGGCATTCTTCTGCGCCTCGTGCAATGAACTGATCGCGGACAAGCCCACGCTGGACCGCGTCGTGGACGAGTTCCGCGAGCACACCGCCGACGTCTGGTACGAGCGCACGGCGGAAGAGCTGAGCGGCGGTGCGCGGTGTCCCCGGTGCGGATCGAAGGAACTACGCAAGGAAACCGACATTCTGGACGTATGGTTCGATTCCGGCTCCTCGCACCTGGCCGTCCTGACGCCGCAAAACGGCCTCGACTGGCCGTCCGAGATGTATCTGGAAGGCGGCGATCAGTATCGCGGCTGGTTCCATTCCAGCCTGCTGATCGGCGTGGGCTTGAAGGGCGGCGCGCCCTATCGCGAGTGCGCCACGCACGGCTGGGCGCTGGACGGAGACGGCAAGGCGATGTCCAAGTCGCTGGGCAATATCATCGAGCCGCAGGAGGTGATCGGCAAGCACGGGGCCGACGTGCTGCGCCTGTGGGCCGCCAGCGTCGATTTCGTCGAAGACGTGCGGATGTCGCCGGTGATTACCGAACGGCTCACCGAAGCCTATCGCAAGCTGCGCAACACGCTTCGCTACGCGCTGGGCAACCTGGCGGGATTCGACCCGGACTGCGATTGCGTATCGGCGGAGGAGATGCTGGAAATCGATCGCTGGGCCCTGGCGCGCGCCGCCGGCCTCGCCGCCCGTTGCCGCGCGCACTACGAAGCATACGAATTCCACAAGGTCTACCGGGCCGTTTACGACTTCGCCACCACCGACCTTTCCGCCTTGTATTTCGACGTGCTGAAGGACCGGCTGTACACCTCCGCGACGCGGTCGCTCGCCAGGCGGAGCGGCCAGACCGCGCTCTACCGCATCCATTACGCCCTGGTCCGCCTGCTGGCGCCCGTGTTGAGCTACACCGCCGAGGAAGCATGGTCGCACACCCGGCTTCCCAAGGGCGCGCCGGACAGCGTCCATCTCGCCCTCTTTCCCGCCGAGTCCGAGATCGCGCCCGGCTTCACGGACGCGCATCGCGCGCGCTTCGCCAACTGGGATCGCCTGATCCCGGTGCGCGACACCGTACTGAAGGCGCTCGAAACCGCCCGCCAGGAGAAGTTCATCGGCGCGCCGCTGGAAGCCAGAGTGGTCCTGACGGCGGGCAGTGATTTGTATCCGCTCCTGAACGAGTACGCCGCCGATCTTCCCGGGCTGTTCATCACCTCTCAGGTGGAGGTCCACCCGGGCGACGGTCTTTCCGTGAAGGTGCAACGCGCCTCCGGCGAAAAGTGCGAGCGCTGCTGGAAGTACACGATGGATCGCGGCGCCGACGCGGCGTTCCCCACCGTCTGCGCCTCCTGCGCCGCCGCGGTGCGCGAGATGACGGAGGCGGCGTGAGCTGGGGCCGCCGCGCGGGCGCTTTCGGGTTGGCCGCGCTGATCGTGGTTCTGGATCGCGCCACCAAGCTGTGGATCGTGCACAGCGTGGGCCTGTGGGAAACGATTCCCGTAATCCCCGGATTTTTTTCCATCGTCCATACGCAGAATCGCGGCGCAGCGTTCGGGATCTTCGCTGACGCCGAGACCGAATGGCGCGCCTTCCTGCTCATCGGGCTGGCGTCCGCCGTGATCATCACGCTTACCGTGATGCTGTGGCAAAGCGGGGGCCGGTCGGCGCTTGGCGACAATCCCCTGCTGCGTACCGCGCTGTCTTTCATATTGGGTGGCGCCGCGGGCAACCTGTATGACCGCATCCGCCTCGGCGCCGTCACTGATTTCCTGGAGTTCAACCTCGGTTTCACCGTGTTTCCGGCGTTCAATGTCGCGGATTCCGCCATCACCGTGGGCGCGGCGCTGTTGTTGATCGACATCTGGCGAACGCGCGGCCAGCAGGTGGGGCATCCCTCCTCGAGGTCGGTTTAGGACCCCGCGATGCTTCCCCGGCTGATCAGCATCGGCGGCTTCTCCATCCCCACCTACGGAGTCCTGGTGGCGCTTGGCTTCCTGGCGGGGCTGACCATCGCCACCCGGCTGGCCAGGCGATCGGGCATCGACGGTGAGAAAGCGACGAACCTGGGCGTCTATTCCGCGCTGGCCGGGCTGCTGGGAGCCAAACTCCTGATGTTCCTGTTCGACTGGCGCTATTTCAGCGCCAATCCGGGAGACATTTTCTCGCTTTCCACGCTGCAGGCGGCAGGCGTGTTTCAGGGCGGCCTGCTGCTGGCCATCGCCTTCGCTTTTTGGTACATCCGGCGGGCGAAGTTGCCGATTCTGAGCACGCTGGACGCTTTTGCGCCAGGCATCACGCTGGGCCATGCCATCGGCCGCGTTGGCTGCTTTGCCGCCGGGTGCTGCACGGGAACGAAGTGCGATCGCCCGTGGGCGGTCACTTTCACCGATCCGAATTCCCAGGTCCCTCCGGGCCACCTCGGCGTACCCTTGCATCCCGCCCAACTTTATGAATCGGCGCTTCTTCTCTTTCTGTTCACCGCGCTTTACCGGGCCTGGGGCCGTCCCCACCAGCCGGGGACCATCTTCGCCCTCTACCTGATCCTGTCCGCGCTCATCCGCTTCGGCGTCGAGTTTTTCCGCCATCATGCGCAGGAGTTACCGTTTGGCCTGCCGCTGTCACTCACTCAATGGATCGCGCTGGCGATCCTGGCGGGCGGGGTCGGGATGTTGCTGCGGGTTCGCGGGCTAGTACTCCGGGCGCCTGGGGTGTAAGGACAAACCGGCATCGAAATCGGCGCAACACCTGATTTCTTAGTTCCCGCCTATCCCGTAGCTTGGGAATGATCCTGTTCTCTCGGCAAAAGGAGCGTGGATGTTCACCCAGCGGATCGTTAACCGGGCCAGCCGGCGGAACCGGCGGCGGAGCGGTCATGCCGCCCTGGAAATCGGCCTCGTCATGTTGCCGACCTTCGCGGTGATTTTCGGCTTTCTGGACATCGGCATGGCCTTGTTCAGTTGGTCGACGCTGCAGAACGCCGTGCGGGAGGGCTGCCGCTACGCCATCACTTATCAGATGGACGGCAACTCCAATCACGACACCGCGATTCGCAAGAAGGTCTCGCAGTTCTCGATGGGCCTGGTGAAGTGGGACGCCAGCCCGAACCTGATCTTCATTGATTACTACGCGCCGGCGAATCCGAACACGGTGCTGGCGTTTCCGAACGGGAACAATCCCGGAAACATTATCGAAGTCTCGGTGCGAAACTACCCCTGGCGCTGGATCGCGCCGTTCTCGGGCACCATTTCGCAGCCCTCCTACGCCGTCAATCCCCTGAACATTTCCGTATACTCGGCGGACATCATGGGCGGCTATCCGCTGGGCGTGACGAGCGTACCGCGATAGGAGGAAAGCCATGCAGCAACCATACATCCGGCCCTGTTCCCGCCGCCGCCGCAGCCAGAAGGGCAGCGAGATCATGGAATTCGCCCTGCTGTCCATCCTGCTGGTGCCGACGTTCCTGATGATGTTCGTTACCGGCATGAACCTGATCCGGTCGATCAAGGCGACCCACATCGCGCGCGACCTGGGACACATGTACATCCAGGGCGCGGACTTTTCGCTGTACGGGACGCAGCGCATCGCGCAGCGGCTGGCGGTTGGCATGGGCCTCGACATCGGCGCCGGATTCACCGGCAATAACTGGAACAACAGCTCCAACGGCGGGCGCGGCACGGTCATCCTTTCGCAGATCACCTACGTGGGCGATCCCACCTGCGCGCCGATCCTCGCCGCCGGCCAAGTCTGCACCAACTACCAGCGCTACGTGTTCAGCCAGCGGATCGTGTTCGGCAAGGGGAGCCTGCGGAGCTCCAACTTCGGCACCCCCAGCGCGACCATCTCAAGCCGCGGCGTCGTCCAGAATCGCGAAACGGACGCCGGCGCGCAGGTGCAGAACTTTACCGGCGTTTTCCCCACCACCCTCGGGGACGGCCAGTTCGCATACCTGGCGGAAGTTTATTTCGGCTCGCCGGACCTTACCGTTTCGGCGTTGTCGGGCAACGGCGTTTACGCCCGGGCGTTTTATTGATCTTCGAGGAAAGCCATCGCATGAACAACCGTAAAGTCCGTCTCAGCGCCAAGACCAGGGAGAAGGGAGTCATCCTGATCGTCGGCACCATCGCATTGGTGATGATCGTGCCGGTGATGGGTCTGGCCATCGACACCAGCATCCTCTACGTCACCAAGACGAAGCTGCAGGCTTCCGTGGATGGCTCGGCTCTGGCGGCGGCGCGCGCGCTGAATCTCGGCCAGACCACCTCGGAGCAATCGGCGTCGGCCAAGGCAAACGCCCGCAACTGGTTCGCCGCGAACTTCCAGTCCGGCTACTTCGGCAGCTTCAACACCGTGGTTCCCGATCCGGTGGTGAATGACTCGCAAATGTCGGTGCGCAATGTTACGGTCACCGCGTCCACCGACGTGCCGACGTACTTCATGCGCTGGTTCGGATTCGCCAAGACCAACATCGGCGCCGTGGGTCACGCGCAGCGCCGCGACGTGGTGCTGATGCTGGTGCTGGACCGCTCCGGTTCCATGCAAGTCAACGGCGGCTGCAACCCGATGAAACAGGCGGCGCTCCTGTTCCTCGACAGCTTCGCGGAGGGCCGGGATCGCATCGGCATGGTGACCTACTCCGACACCGCGCTGCTGATCCCCCCCACCACCAGCTTCCGCACCACCCTGACCCCGCTGATCAACGCCATCACCTGCACCGGCAACACCGGCATCCCGCAGGCCATGGCGCTGGCGTACAACGAGGTCTATTCGCAAGGGCTGCCGGGCGCGCTGAACGTCGTGATGTTCATGACCGACGGATTGCCGAATTCCACCACGATCAACCTGGTCCAGGGCGGGGTGTCCAGTTTCCGCACCGACTTCTCCGGAGCGCAGTACATGACGCCTCCCACCACGCCCGCGCAGATCGGTTCGTGCCAGACCTCCGCGAATGTCGCCCTCCGCGCCGGAGGGAACATGGTTTCCAATCCGCGACGGTGGATCACCGCGAGCAACGTGTCGAACTTCAACGTGAGCGCGCCTTCCAACGGCTGGCCCGTCCTCTTTAACAATCCCCGCGACGTGATCGCGCCCATCGGCGTGATCGGCACCGGCGACGGAAGCAATGATCGTATCTGGGGAATGCGCTACTTCGCCTCCCAAAGTTCCACTCAGCTCTACAGCGGCACGTATTATAGTTCCGGATCGACGTCGTCGGAGGCGCGCGGCTGCAGCCTGGGAACCAGCGGAAGCGGCAACCCCCAGGACCTGAGAATCCAAAGCAACCTCCTGAATCAGGTGGACACGCTGCCGTTGGTCGACGCCTACGGTTCCGCGCTCACCGGCTATCGCGCGGTCACCACCACGGGCGGCGGCACGCGCGTCGCTCTGCGGTCACTGGTGCCGACAACGGCCGGCACGCCGCCCAACGCGCAGCAGGTGAATCTCACGCGCCAGATTCAGAACATCTCCTTCAACGCGAGCGATGCCGCCGCCCGGCGCGCCCGCACCAATCCCAATCTGCAGGCTTATGTCTTCGCCTGCGGATTCACTCCCGGGGTAAATCACGAGCTCCTGCAGCGCATGAGCAACGATCCCAACGGCGACCTGTTCAACGTGCCTCCGGCCTACTCCGCGATCACCAATAACCCCTCGGAACCGGAAGGCGTGTACGTGTACGCCCAGGACACCAGCAAGTTGGGGCCCGCGTTCCAGGCGCTCGCCTCCATGATCTTGCGCCTGAACAAATAACGCCGGTTCAGCAGCGTGGCTGTTCCAGGACTTACGCCTCGCCGCGGAAGTAGTCCTTCATCAGCTCCGTCGCCCAATCCGGCTGCCGGACTTCACCCCGCGGTCCGAACTCACGCAGGTAGGGCTTGATATCGAGCACCGGCGTGCCGTCCACCGCATCCAGGCCGCGGACCCGCAGCACCGTGCCGGACACGCCCGCCAGCTCGCAACAGGAAAGACCGATGCGGTTCGGCCGCCCTTTCCCGCGCTGCGCGAAGATGCCGGTTCGCGGCCATTCCCGGCGGCCGCGAGGATGCCGCGCGCCGGTCACGATGTCCTCTTCCGTCACCTGGTGGAATACGAAGACGATCTCCGCGTGGGAGAACGCTTCCAGCCCGAGCAGCGCGTCCGGCGTGAAGCGCGACGTATCCAGGTGGATCTCCGCGATCACGTCACCCCAATAGTCGTCCTCCAGCGCGACTCGCGCGCTGCGGACCGTGCCCACCGCCTGGAACGTCACTCGCGGACCACCCGGAAACCCACGTACTCCGGACGCGCGGGGCGCGCCGACTTGGCGTCCGCCGGACGATCCGCCGAGCCGCCCATGGCCTTGCCGCTACCATCCTTAGTGGTCACCCACTCGGCGGCGTTCCCCCCCAGATCGTAGATCGGATCCTCGCCCGCGCCGGCGAACGAGCCCGCCGGGCGCAGCAGCGCCCCCGCGCCCAGGCCCTCCACCAGCGACGCGAGCTTCTTCTCGTCGTCCGCGTTCACCGCGTATCCGGCCCACTGATCCAACGTGTTCTCGTTCTTGTTCGCGCGCAGGTGGGAGGCCATCTCTTCTTCGGTCCCCAACCGGAACTTCTGGCCGGTCTGCCCGCTCAGCCATTCGCAATACGCCTTCGCCTTTTCCAGGCTGATTCCCGCGGCGGGATAGTGCCCGGTGCCCGCCGGGAAGGAATAGGACGGATCGAAGGCGCGGAACTGCGCTCGCGTCACTTCAAAGCGCCCGATGTGGATCTTGCCTCGCTCCACCACCTCCGGGAACTTCGCGTTCTTGCTGAGGCGCAGCGCCGCCGATAAAGGCGAATCCGTCTTCAAGGCCTCGTTCTCGTCCTTCACGACGCCGAACAGATACTTGTCGAACCAGGCCAGCTCTTCTTCCACCTTGCGCCGCTGGTGCACCAGCTTGCGCGGTCCATGCGCCTCGCCGGGGAACAGGATGAACTTCACGTCCGTGTTGCCCAGTTGCTGCAGCGCGCGATAGTGCTGCCACCCCTGCTCGGTGGGGACCTGCTTGTCCTCGGTGCCGAAGAAAATAATGGTCGGCGTCTTCACCTTGTCCATGCGGAACAATGGCGACTTCTTCAGGTAGAACTGCGGGTCCTTGAGAGGCGTCGTGCCCAGATAGTAGTGATCGAAGGACTCTCCGAACACCGCGTTGCCCCAGTCGCTGAGCCAGTTCACGTTGCCCGCGCCCGCGCCCGCCGCCTTGTAGCGCGTGGTGCGCGTCGTCAGCTCGATGGTGATGATGGATCCGTTCGACCAGCCCATCACGCCGAGCTTGTCAGGGTCCACAAGCCCCTTCGCGATCAGCGTGTCCACGCCTTTCTCCACGTCCAGCCACTCGAAGTCGTTGTAATTGCCGCCGGAGATGGACTCGCCCCAGGCCAGCCCGTAGCGAGACGAACCGTGATAGTTGGGGCGCATCACGAACGCGCCGCGCTGCGCCATCAAATGCACCGGATAGCCCCAGCGCTCGCTCCAGGAGTCGACATCCGCGCCGTGCGGACCGCCGTGGATCATTACCACCAGCGGATACTTCTTGCCCGGCTCATAGTTCAACGGGTAATTCAGCAGCCCTTCTACTTCCTCATCCTTCGCGCCTTTCCACCGGATGCGCTCGCCCTTGGAGAGCGTCTTGCGCGCGAACGCGGGATTCAGATCGGTGATCTTCTTCGGATTCGAGATGGCGGCGCCGTCGAACTCGGCCTGATACCACTGGAGCGGCGTCGAGGTGGTCGAGTACGGATACAGGATGGTCTTGCCATCCTCGCTGAGCTCCATGCCGAAGATGTTCCGCGCATGCTCGCCCGTGATCCAGGTCCGCTTCCATCCCCCGCCTTCCTTCACGAAGTGCGCGGGCTTGGAATAGACGCCGTCGGCCAGCAGGGCCGCGACCCCCGTGGGAGTCGCGGCGATGGATCCGCCCAGCGCCCGATCCCAATCCAGGTTCACCTTCACCGCCTGCGCGCTGGCCAGGTCGTACTCGTACAACAAGTCGATCGCCGCGTTCTCAAACTTCGGGTGCGTCGTGTACGCGGAGGTGAAGAAGAATCCCTTGCTGTCCGGCTTCCAGGAGACCTGGCGCGCGCGCAGCTTGCCGTCCGCGAACAATTGCTTCGCCGCGCCGGTCTTCAGATCATAGAGAAAGTTCACCGGCTTCACCGACTGGTCGTATACATAGCGAAGGCTGCGATCGTGCGTGGTTACCGCCCACGCGCCGTCCGGCGAGACATTGGCGTTCTGAATACGATCCGCGTTCTCGCTCAAGCGCCTGGCCTCGCGCTTCTTCACGTCGAAGCGGAACAGCCGAACAGGCGATGCGTGCGCCTCATCGTCCACTACCTGTGATGTGTCCTTCTTCTGGCGGATCGTCTGGTCGTAGTACGTAGGATCCTCCTGCGCCACCAGCAGCATCGCGCCGTCATCCAGCCAGGAAAAGGAGCGCACGCCGCGCTCGAGCGAAGTGAGCTGCCAGGGCTCGCCCCCGCGGAGATCCAGCATCCAGACCTGCGGTCCTTGCGGCGCGGTGGCGTCGGATGCGCTGGAAGCAGCCCGGCGGCTCATCAGAAACGCGATCCGCTTCCCGTCCGGCGCGAATTTCGGCGAGTTCGCCGAGTCCTGCCCGCGCGTCAGTCGGACTTCATGCCCGTCGCTCAGGTAGCGCAGCACCAGGTGCGATACGCTCTCGCCCTTCTCGCGGTCCATGGCGCTCTTGGCGTACACCGCCATTTTCGCGTCCTTTGACAGCTCGAACTGTGAGGCGCCCTCGCTGAACAACAAATCGTCCACGGTCCAGCGGTCGGCCAGGCATATCGCCGGAAGGCACAGCAACAGGGTGATTCGTTTCATGTCGGTTGCATTCAGGATAATACGACGGTGCTAGATTGGAATCATGCCGGCAGAGGCAATGATTCCCGTCGAGGAGTATCTCGCCACGCACTTCCGCCCGGATTGCGACTACGTGGACGGCCGCATCGAGGAGCGGAATGTGGGAGAGCGGGACCATAGCAGGCTGCAAGCTCTGCTGACGTTTTACTTGATCCAACGTGAAAACGAATCGAGAATCCGCACGCTGACCGAACAGCGTATTCGGATCGCGGAAGCGCGCTTCCGCATCCCCGATGTCTGTGTCTGCCTGGGCGAGCTTCCACGCGGGCAGGTCCTGACGTCCCCTCCCTTTCTCTGCGTGGAGATTCTGTCGCCGCTCGATACGGTCCAGGCGATGGAGAGCAGAATTCGCGAGTACCTGGACTTCGGGGTGCCCTTCGTCTGGCTGATCGACCCGCGGACCCGCCGCGCCTGGATCTACTCCGGCAACTCCCGCGAGGAAGCAGTGGACGGCGTGCTCCGGACTTTTTCGCCCGATCTCAGCGTTCCCGTCGCGGAGCTCTTCGACAACGACTAGCCGCGATTCAGAATCCCCGCCAGAATCTCCGGAATTTCGAACACCGCCCGGTTGCGGTGCGCTTCCGCCCGCTTGCGGTATTGCTCCAGCGCGCCGGGCTTCAGCATCTCCGCTACCGTCTGGTCGATCCCGCGGAAATTCCGCAGCACCAGTCCCACACCCTTTTCCCGCACCCAATCCGCGTTGTAGCGCTCCTGCGGCAGCGTGAACGCGTTCCGCTCGATAATCACCGGCAGCTTCATCTGCAGCGCCTCGCTGATCGACCCCGGCCCCGGCTTGCCGATGAAGAAATCCCCCAGGCTCATCAGCCGCGGGATCTCGGTGGTGAAGCCTTCCACGCGCAGCGGGATTCGCGTCCTGCTCTCCCGCAACCGCGCCGCCAGCTTTTCATTGCGGCCGCAAATCAGGATCAATTGCAGATCCAGGCCGCTTCGATCCAGCCGCCCTACGATCTCCAGCATCACCGGCGAGCCATGCCCGCCGAACAATACCACTCCGGTCGGCTTTTCCGGGTCCAGACCCAGCGCGCGCCGCCCCTCCGCGCGATCGACGCCCGCCGCTTCGTAAAAGTTCGGCCGCAGGATCATGCCGGACGCCTGGAAAACGCGATCCGCGCGATGCCCCAGCGCCAGCACCTGCTGATAGGCGCGCTCCGTTCCGGTAATGAAGTACTGCTCCTGCTTTTCGATCCAGAAGTGGGGAGGCCAGTCCGCGAAGTCCGTCAGGATCGTCACGTACGGCGTCGCCGGATTCGCGAGCCGCAGCCCCTGGAACATCGCGCGGTTGAAGTTCGGGACCAGCGAAACCACCATGTCCGGCCTGGTCTCCGACCAGTGCGCCGCCAGCATCCGCACCTGCGCGCCGTGATACAGCCGCAGCACCCCGTGCATGAACTTCAACCCCTGCGCCGACCCGAGCGTCCAACCCTTGGCCAGCATCAGGTTGTAGATGTCCTCCAGGCGGATGCCGGTCACCTTGCGGAACACGTCGAGCGAATTCAGAACTTCCTGCAGGTTCACCAGCCGGACGTCCCAACCCCGATCCTGCTGCCCGATCACCGCCTTAAGTGCGTTCGCCGCGCTGCGGTGGCCCCCGCCGGCGTCGAAGTAAATGAACTCGATGGCCCCTGGCATTCGTCGGTAAGCCCTACTAAACTAGCAGGTTTCGGCCCGAAAACATAACATTTCACGGATGTTTTATGGCGCCGTCACGCGATCGTGACTCTTGCTCCGTAATAGTGGATCATGGCGGGACTCGCGGACGGCCTTGTACACTGGGTAATGGAGGGGAGCAGAACTGCTCCTCA
>JAIEPW010000113.1 GCA_019748195.1 Bryobacteraceae bacterium | reverse complement strand
CGAGAGCGGATCGACCATCGGCAAGGTCGTGCTCGAAGACTTCGCCTGATCGAAAGAGCGCGGTCCGAAAGCCGGACCGCCCATCCGTCATCAAATAGCCGAGCCGATGGTCGGAACTTGAGGCGCTATCCTGAGTGCTCTGTCCAAGCCCTCAGGAAGGACCGCAATGTCAACCTGCGTCGTCATCATGAACGAAGAAGTCATGGACCAGTCAGAACTCGACGCGTACTTTCAGTAAGTTGGAAGCAGCTTCGTGGGACGCGATCTTGAAGTTCCTTGCGACCATTGTTGATGTCGCTCTTCTCTTCCTCCCGCCTTCATGGTGTTCTGTGCCGCGTCGAACGTCCCAATCTAGATCATTCGACAATCCAGTCTTGATCGGCAGGTGCCTTGCGAACGTCATGTGGCGACTGAGCGTGGCGCTCTACGCTAAGGCCGGTGGCACACCTTGGAAACTTACCGGACTAGCCCCGGAGGAGGCGTACGTCGGCCTGAGTTATGCAATGAAGAACGCGTGACAGAACCCAGTTCAGCACAGTTCTGGACGCGAAGCGCTGCGACGACAAGAAGTAGCGCGCTGCCGATTGGACAACGAATTGGGAGGCGGATCATTGGTGGATGCGGCTGCCTGCGCGTGCGGTCGGGATTTTAGTTAGGCTTGTTGCCAGCCGCCGCAAGGCTGTGACCACTGGGATTTCGTTTGGGAATCATGACCTCCGTCCAGGAGCCCTGAGCATCGTCGACTAAACCGATGGGCTCGAGAGTTTCATCGCTGCCAGTGGACTCCTAGCTTTTAGATCTGGACTGGATAAGAAGTTCTCCCGTGACAGCGTCTCAGGATTGCGCCATTCAGAGCGCTGAGGGGCCACGGCAAATTCAAGGACAATCGAGCAGTCGGGCCCAGGATCAATCTGGGGAAGGGCTGGCGTTGGCCCACATAAAAGGCAAGAGCTTGGTCTGCGCTCGCCACCGTGGGAGAGGATAGTCTCTTGGCAGCGACGACACGACCGAGGTCGAGGGTAATTTGTATTTTCCCTTGGCCACACTGGATCGGCGCTATGTGGAGAATAGCGATTCGCAGACCGTTTGTCCTTGGAAAGATTGCGCCAGCTATTTCAGTCTAAAGGTGGATGAAAAGGTCAACAAGCACGCTGCTTGATATGATCCCGCGCCGAAAACCGAGTCTGAATCGGACGCCAATCGGGTTGCGTTCTGGCGTGGTGTGCTGGTCCAGCGTTGATTTTCGAGTGGTGCGCCTGGTTTTGTCGAGGTCTGGCGGGTATGTTTTGTGTGTTGATGACTTTAAACTCTTGGAGAACCGATGACACTGATCGACAAAGACGCGTTGCGCGCTGAACTGCTGACGATAGAATCCATGTCCATTGACGAAGCGCAGAGCCTGTACGAAGAATTCCTAAAGGGAGCCCGCCTAGACCGCAGCGGATCTATCGACGATGGCGACCGCTCGCAGTCGGCACAGAACAGCAATTCCGCAAGCCGCTTCGAGGAACAAGTGCACCTGCATGAATCGCATCGCAAGACAATCGAGGCAATTGACTTCGGCGCAAAACAGGAAGTCGTGCCAGGAGCTGTAGTCAAGGTGAACGGCCGCTACTTCGCGATCGCGGTTCCGACACCCGTCATGCAACTGAGCGGGGTCGAGGTACTCGGAATGTCTACAGATGCACCTCTCTTCAAGGCGATGACGGGGCTGCGCGCCGGCGAAAGCTTCGGGTTCAACGGTAAAGAAGTGGCCGTCGAGGAGGTTCAGTAGCAGCAATTGGGCCGCCTCTTGAAGGACCTCGGATCACTTCTCGAATCGAGAGGCTGGAAGGGCTGACTTTTGGTCGTTTTGCACTTCTTCTGCGAATGGTTAAGGGCAGAACAGGCTTTCGCGGTAGGGCGCTGATTTTCCATTTGGCTGGGTGAGAGGGGCGGTCGTTAGGTTGGTCGACGAAATCGTTTCGACCAATTCCCCCTGTGCACCGTGGCGCTGGAGCGAAAGGTTTAGAGCGCAGGCCGCTCATCCCCCTGTTAGGGCTGGCCCGCGCGTTGCGGGCCAGCCCCTTCTTGATTCCTATGCCTTCTTTAATGAGACCGCATTGATGCAGTATCGCAAGCCAGTCGGCTGCGGTCCATCCGGGAAGACGTGGCCCAAGTGGGCGTCGCAAACGCTGCACGTGGTTTCAACCCGTTGCATGCCGTGGGTTGTATCCAAGTGGTAGGCGACCGCGCCCGGCGTCACAGGATCTGTGAAACTTGGCCAACCCGACCGGCTGTCAAACTTGCTGCCCGCGTCGAACAGCGGCGTGTCACAGCACAAGCAGTGATAGCGCCCGGGCTCGAATAATCCACACATTTCGGAACTGAAGGCCCGCTCGGTGCCCTTGGCACGCGCGACGCGATACTGCTCCTCGGTAAGCAAGGATCTCCATTCGTTTTCGGTTCTCTCATCGCGACTCGGGGGTACCGGGTTGCCGCGCTTCGCCCACGTCACCACTTGTTTCCAGTTCAGCGGAAGCGCACTTCCGGCAGCCCGGCCCGCCTGCTCAGCGTTGCCGACAAGAGCAATAACGGCCTCCGCGTCGACTCGAAAATTCGAGTGGATGACCTGGCCGGACGGGTCAATCACAATGAACCATGGCGTGCCACCAGTACGATAGTCGCTCATTATCGACGGTTGCTCGCCCACACCGCCATCGTGCCCGAATGGAATCTTCAAGCTATATCTCGTTTGTGTCTCGCGCAGGCGCTCAACCGTATTTTCTTCCGCACCTTCGAACACAGTCTGAACAACCGCGAAGCCGACTCCCTTTCCATCTAGGGCCTCTACCAAGCGCTTCAGTGTTGGGAATCCTGAGGCATGGCAGCCAGGGCACCAGTGTTGAAAGCAGTAGATGACCTTGTGGCCCGGACCGAGGTCCGCCAATTTCAGTGGTGCGCGTGGGTTGCCCTCCCCATCAATCCAATGGGCAACGCGCAACTCCGGTGCTTGTCGATGTTCGCTTGACTTCACAAAAGACCTCGCATTTGCCAATATCAATCAGAAACGACGCCGTGAGACAGTTCGGCGCGGGCCCGTTACGCTACATTCGTGCGCCGTGGCAACGTCCAATTCGGCCGGGGAAAATGACAGGTATAGCCGTTCGGAATGCGCTCTAAGTAGTCCTGATGCTCGGGCTCGGCTTGCCAAAACTCACCGGCCGGCTTGACTTCGGTCACTACCTCGCCAGGCCATAACCCGGACTCGTTGACATCTTTGATCGTGGCGAGCGCGACGTCCCGCTGCTCTTCGGTCGTGTAATAGATCCCTGAGCGGTAAGATGCCCCACGATCATTCCCTTGGCGGTTGGCTGTGGTTGGATCATGGACTTGGAAGAAGAATTCCAGCAGCTTGCGGAACTGGATTCGGCTCGGGTCGAAGATCACCTCGATGGCCTCCGCATGCGTTCCATGATTCCTGTAAGTGGCCTTGGGCACGTCGCCGCCGCTATATCCCACTCGAGTGGAAGTGACGCCGGGAAGCTTGCGGATCAGGTCCTGCATGCCCCAGAAGCAACCACCCGCAAGTATCGCTGTTTCAAAATTGCTCATGATGTTCTCCTATGTTCCACAAAAAGTCTTACACTGCCAATCACCGGGCCGGGGCGGCTCCCGATATGCCGCATACTCCGCCTGGTCGTCAAAAGGGTTTGCCAACACTTGATTGAATTCGACGGCCTTGGAGAAGTCTCCCTCGTCCACGGCGGCGTCAATAGCACGCTCCACGCGATGATTTCTCAATATGAATGCTGGGTTGACTCGTTGCATTCCGCTGCCAATGTCCGCTTGCCGCCGACCCTCCCGGCCAAGCCGTTCCCGCCAACGGGCAAGCCAAGGCGCGACGCTTCGAGGTTCTCTGAAGAGTTCGCTAAAGGCCACGTCCGATTGCCCATCGACTGTCATCGAAAGGTTCCGGTAGGTGAGCGTGAAGTCCGCTGCGCCTTTATGCATCAGCTCCAGTAATTCCTCAATCAGACCCGGGTCCTCGGGCCGATCTGCGTTCAACCCAATCTTGGCCTTCATTCCACGCAGCCAATGCAACTGATAGATTTGCGCAAACCCGCGTACGGCCTCTTCGGCCCAAGCGACCGCCTTCTCTCCATCCGGGTCGATAAGATCGAGCAAGGTCTCCGCCAGACGCGCCAAATTCCATGTCGCAATTGAGGGTTGGTTCGCATAGGCGTATCGGCCACGCTCGTCAATCGCGCTGTAGACTGTCGCGGGATCGTAGGCATCCATGAAAGCGCACGGACCGTAGTCTATTGTGTCCCCCAGGATCGACATATTGTCGGTGTTCATGACTCCGTGGATGAAGCCAACCTGCATCCAGCGGGCAACCAGTTCGGCCTGCGCATCGCGAACCGCCAGGAAAAGCCCCCGGTACGGGTGTTCGGCGGACGCCAGATCGGGGAAGAAGCGTCCGATCACGTGATCCGCCAGCGTCCGCACACCCGCGCTATCTCCGTGGGAGGCAAAATATTGGAAAGTACCGACGCGGATGTGGCTTCTTGCCACGCGGGTGAATACCGCGCCGGGTAGTGCTCGCTCCCGGTAAACCGCTTCTCCAGTCAACGTCGCCGCGAGCGCACGCGTGGTCGGAATACCAAGCGCATGCATGGCCTCGCTGGCGAGGTATTCGCGGATGACCGGACCGAGACTGGAGCGGCCATCGCCATTTCGTGAAAATGGTGTCCTTCCTGCTCCTTTAAGTTGAATCTCGTAGCGCATGCCCTGACGGCTCATCGCCTCCCCTATGAGGATGGCTCTTCCATCCCCCAACTGAGGCACGAAGTGACCAAATTGGTGGCCTGCGTATACTGTCGCCAAGGGTTTTGAACCCGGTAGCGTATCGTTCCCAGACAGCAACGCTGCGAGCCCACTGGGGTCTCCGTTGAGGCCTAGTTCCTCCGCGAGTGCGGGATTCCATAGCACCATGGCGGGACGACCCACCGGTGTAGGTTTCGCCGGGCGGAAGAATCGCTCCGGAAGCTGTGAATACGCACTTTCAAGCAAAGAAAACTGTGATAGTGAGGTCATTTTTGAGGCTACCCGGTGACGCATCGCGCGCCGACAGACTAGAGCAATCTTCGTTTCCTCGAGGCTAGAATCGATAAGGCCAAGAACACCAAACAGGCCGCTGACAAGATCCAGAACGAAGCATCATTGCTGCTTCCTGGGAGGCCGCCCAAGTTCACTCCAAACAGGCCCGTAATGAAGGACAGAGGGAGGAAAATCGTGGCCGCCAGCGAAAATTTATACACTGCCCGGTTCAGTTCGATATCCTGGATCCTGCTAATTTGCTCGTTGATAATCGCGCCGCGATCCCGCACTTCATGCAAAGCTTCGAGAAGCCGCGTCAACTGATCGCGAGATTCCACCATCCGCTCAACATCCCTCTGCGATAGCAGTTCGAGCCCGGAACCGCACAACGTATCGAGAACGGACTTCTGGGGCGATAGGTGTCTTAAAAACGCAATACCACTATGCCCTATGTTCGCCAGCGACGCGCACGCCTGATCGATAACTCCCTGGCTTACCTGCTCGTCCATTTCCGCGACGGAATCCTCCAGTCCTTCGATGTGGGGTTCTATTTCCGCATAAATTTCTTCAAACAGGCCGGCCAAGAACTCCCCCGTAGACGTTGGCCCGATTCCTCCTTCGATGAGCATTTTTATCTCTGCAATGGCATCGATTTCCCGCTCTCGGACTGTGATTACTCGATCTCGGTCCACCCACAGGCGCAGCCCAACCATGTCGTGCGGGCTGGCACCCTCCAGACGATGCATGGCCTTGAGGATGACAAGTGCACCAGAGCCGCGTATGGATAGGCGCGAACGCGTCTCTTTTGAGAGAAGAGCTTCGACCACGACGTCGTCCAACCCTGCCACCAACCTGAGATGGCGGGATGTCCCCTGGTGCGAGGCGCACAGGTGGAGCCAACTCATTCTTGCAAGCGAACTCGAGTCGCCCGGAACGCCGCCGGAAAACACCTTTCCGTCGGCGGTAACGCTTACGTGGTAAAGAACTTCAGAACTGTCCTGGGTCATTGGCGCTAATCCTCAGATAGTGCGGGCGTTTGCCCACCCACGACGCTTAGGGGAATAGCAACCACCGTCAGCGGGCCTGCTATCCTGCCGTCGCCCGAGCATCCAGGCCATCTTCCCATGATCTGCCAAAAGACCTGTTCGCAGGTCCGCCACGCTTCTCGAAAAAGTTGTGCCGGTCGTGAAATCTGGGGCCGTTGACGTTCCAGTGGTAGTTTCTTGTCTTCGTATACAACAGATACTCATCCGCTAGCGCGAGAGCGATTATGTTCACCGCCAGATCCCGTTGATCACGGGTTAGTTCCATCGGCGTTTCTGTAGAGGTTGTGCTCATCGTAGGGCCGTAGCTCCTCAACATGTTGACGCAACGGGCCTGCGCGATCTTACCCTCGTCCAGCCATGCGAAGCGCGTTTCGCAGGCAACTATATTCCTCGCGGCAGTCGGGGCATCGGTCCAAATGATCGGCAACCTGCCTTAGGTAGGCTCCCAATCGCAGTCGGCGCACTCGTGCCTCGGCGTAAACGGGAAGGTGCTCCGCACAGTCGTCGCATCCTATCTCGTCCGGAAGAGTAGAGAGAGCCTCTGCGGCAATCCGAAGTAGCGTTTGATCTGGTTCCGCCATTTCCGCCAGCACCATCCGAGGAGAGAAAAGATCCTCACAGGTATGGACGCTGCCAGAAACGAAGTTATTACGGACCAGAGAAAAGTTCTTTGCCCTACTAGCGCCACCGCAGACTCGATGTCGCAATGCGCCTGCCCCTCGCAACCGGGTTGGTGCGAGATCAGCGACCGCTCGGTTCACCCAGATGATTGTCTGCGCCCTGCATCGCGTCCAGCAGCAGCTTGAATTCTTCCAAACAAGCATCACAGCGGTCCAGGTGTTCACCCACCCCCTTGAGTGAATCCGGAGGCATTTTGCCGCCCAGACGATAGTCCGCATAGGCCGCAAGATATTCAGCGTAGCTATCGCAGCCCAACTCTTGAGGAAGCACGGACAGTGCCTGCTCCACCAACGCCTTGACACCTGGATTCCGCTCAGCCATGTGTGTCAAAGCCCTTCAGTACCGACCGAACCGAGGTTTCCGTCCATCCTGCAGCAAGAATGGCTCGTCTCAGCCGAGCTCTTGCGTCGTGAACAAGTTTGTAGACTGCGTTTCGGTTGGTGCCGATTCTCTCGGCGATTACTTCTGGAGGCACGCCCGCCAATTCAGCCTGTATGGTTTGGCGTTGCCGCTCCGTGAGATCGTTTTCGATCGAGGTCCGAACCACTTCCAGAAGGCGCAATCGGTCCAGATTCTCGTCGTTTGAAACGACGGCCGCTAGAGGGGGGATCAAACCCGCCGCCGCCATCTCATCCAAAGAGACATTTTTCCAATGAGCTCGCCGCAAGTGGCTAAGCATGGCCCGAGTGGCGATGGCCATGGCCCAAGTGACAAAGCGGCTATCGCCTCTAAAAGATTGGATGCGGTCCACAATGCGCACAAGCGCCTCTTGCGCTGCATCTTCGATCAACGTTGAGCCGAAGTCGGATTGACCAAAGGCGCGGGTGAGGCCCGCGACGAGTGTTGCGCGCAAATCGGCCAAAGCCATTTCCCTGACGTCGCCGGAGTCAGAGATGTCAGCAACCCATTTTTCATCTGTGCGCAAAAGAAAGGTCAATCGATGAAAACTCTCAGGAGTGGCAATTGTAAAACATCACCATGCTACCAGCTAACTGCACCGCAACGGTATCCGTTCCGGCCCAGCGATGACAAGGGCAAAGCCTAATCCGGGGCTGCCGGGATGATTAGCGCACACTCGTGCGGAGGAACTCCGCGGCAAGCTCCGCCACATGTTTGTGCTCAACATCGACTGCGTAGTTCAAGCTCCGCATTGTTCTGGAATCGAATTTCCCGGACAGCTCGGACAAGGCGGCCGACAGCGCCGGGTTTCCCTCGGTGCGCGCCCGGCGAACGACGATGCATGCCTCCTAGGCTGGGAATGCGCTTCGGTCATCTTCGAGCATGGTTAGTCTTGACGCCACCGCATTGTGACACGGTGAGAACACCGCTCTCCTCATCGACGGCAACGACGCCACGCATCAACGAGTCGTTCGCGCCGCTTGGATGTGAACTCTCAAACCACCACTGGCCCGCCCTAGTGCTGCGGAACCGTACTTTGAGAACCCCTCTACCCTTCGGCGGGATCGTCGATCGAAGCATAAGATGAGGAATCAACACCCCGTGGTCGGTGTCGAGGCTCGTGAATCGCAACTCGACCAATTCCCCTTTCTTGACACGAATCTCCGCAGGATGGAAGTGGTAACGCTGGGCGGTAATGTTTATTACCCGATCCGGCATTTCAGGTTCCGCGCCCGCGGCAATGGCCAAAATCAGGAGCACACCCAGTAGTAATCTTTCCATTAGAAATACCAGCCCAATCCAATGTGAAGTCCGTCTCTCATCCGGCCCTTCATGCTGCGGTTACCACTAAAACTGTAATCCAACTTGAGGGCGACGTCCTGAATAGGCCGACACGTAATGCCGGTAACGATTGCGTTTCGCTGGTATTGTGGAATCGGGCTAAACCCAGAGGGCACGGCCAACTGGGTGTTAAATCTTTCGTACCGAGTGAAAGCTAGCAACTCACCATGAGCCTCCTGTGGGAAGAGGTTCCAGGATGGCTCGATGTACCACCCGCCCAACTGGCTGGCGACGTTCGGATTCCGCCCGGACTCTTCGGCGATGAGTTTGTTGATTTCGCCGGCTTGGGTGATCCACACGCGCGCGAACAGGGCGCGCAGATGAAAACGCCCTCTCCCGTATTGACCGTCAAACTCCCCGATGTTGACCCTCGGGTTGAGCGATTTTAGCTCAAATCCCGACCCACCGGTATACCAGCTCGTGCCGAGTTGTAGGCCACGAATCCCGAGGTACTCGACTCGACCGACTTGCGCTGGTCTGCCCAAGTTCGTGAAGAGTTGGCCCCCTTGCCGCCCGCCACGTATGCCATCGGCTGCGGAGAAGCGGGCTGCATTCAACCCTCCCATCACGTAGACTCGATAACGCCATCCCCGCCCGAACTGCCCAGTGAACCCGACCCCGGCGTCCCGCCACCCAGACGGGATGATGAAGGTCTCCACCAGTGGCCTGTTCACACCATTAAAACTTGTGGGTTCGTGCTTTTCATTGATGATACCGATGGGTGCGAGCAGAATACCGGCGCGCACCGAGAAACGTGGGGTCGTGTCCGGCGTCAACTACTTTTCCCAGTCGGCGACAACTATTCTTCCCTATCGGCGACAACTACACTGTTGGCAACGACATCCAGATGGATGGCGTGTCGATTCAGGCGTCGGCCTGGAACGAAGTGGCGATTCTACCGAACACCGAAGGCATCCAGGAAGTCAAAACCAATATCAACAACATGAGCGCCGAGTACGGGCGATCACAGGGGACGGTGGTTTTCACCAGCAAAAGCGGTACCAATCAGTTCCACGGATCGGGACAGTACCGCCTCCGCAATGAGGCTCTAAATGCGAACAGCTTCAGCAACAATGCGCAAGGCATCCGCCGCGCACCGTTCAAGGTGAACAACTACTCCGGCACTTTTGGCGGACCGGTGATCATTCCCAAACTCTACAATGGCAGAGACAAGACCTTCTTCTTCGTGAGTTATGAGGGCATGCGCTTCAACAACGCACTCGATTACCTGCGCACGGTTCCGACAGCCGCCGAACGCCGCGGCGATTTCTCGAACACGCAGACCACCGTCACCGGCCAGTATCTTCCAGTGAACGTTTTCGATCCGTTCAACGTCACCAGCGTCGGCGTAAGTCAGTGGCAGAGGCTGCCGATTCCCAACGCTATCCTCCCGGCGAGCCGCATCAATCCGTTCCAGGGCCGACTGGTGAATGAGTTCCCGTTGCCGAATCGCCCGGGCCAGGATCCGCTGCTCAACACCAACAATTTCTACAATCGCGCGGTTCGTTCGTTTGTCCGCAACAGTACCAACGCCCGCTTCGATCATCGCCTGGCCAAGCATTCCTTCTACTTCATCGGCGGCGCGAACCTGGGTTCGATCGATAGCCCGAACGGCTGGGGCGATCAGACCCGCGCCTTCACTCAGCAAGGCGGCTTTATCGGTGCCGTCAACGGCGATCGCAACTACTACGCCTCCCTTGGCGACACCTGGATCCTTTCGCCGACGCTGGTCGCCGACGTTCGCGTCGGTTTGACGCGGGTGGCGGCGGACAATCGCGCGAGTACGTTCAGCGACCTAAACTACTCGCAATTCGGCATCCCGGATGGCTGGGAGAGTTCCATCGGGTTGGCGGCGCTTATCCGGAAGCCACTGGTTTTGGGGGCGGTTGGAGCCAGATCGCGGGACTCAACGGCACGGCTTACCTCGCCAAGATCGAGCGCCAGACCAACTGGAACATCGTCTATTCGTTGACGAAGACCGCCGGCAAGTTCACCCACAAGTGGGGCGGCGAATTCCGCAACTACCTGTCCAACTACACCGACGCCCGTGGCAGCTACAACCTGACGAGCGGTGCGAACTTCACCTCAGGCAACATCCTTGGGCCCACCGCCAACAACATCAACAACCTCACCGCGCCGTTCAACGGCAGCGGCCTGGCAAGTTCGCTGCTCGGCGCCGGAGCGGTCGCAGCCGGCGAGAACGCCGTGCTCATGGCCCTTTCCGCCAAGTATTTCGCCCTTTACGGCCAGACGGATTGGCGCGTCAGCAACCGCCTGACGCTGAACCTCGGCCTCCGCTGGGACCTGCAGCCCTCCCCGACCGAACGCTACAACCGCCTGAGTTCGTTTAGCTACCGTCAACAGACGCTCGGAACCCAGGGCGCTCTCTACTTCCCCGGCGCCGAAAACAACGACCGTCACCTCTATCAAACCCGTTATAAGGATTTCGGTCCCCGCGTCGGCATGGCCTATCGCGTAGGCAGCAACATGGTCATCCGCGCGGGTGCGGGCATCAACTTCCTGCCCTCGAACACGGGCTACTATGGCGGACCCTATTACTACGGCAACCAGAACTTCGCTCCGGTGCTGAGCGCGCCCAACGCGCTGCAATATGGGCAAACCCCGCAGGCCGTTTTGCTCGCTCCCTTCAACCAGGTCAACACCCTGATCCCGACCATCGGCGCCAATCCCAGCGCGCCACAGTACTATGGCGCCGGCGGCAATGAGCCGCGCTTTGATCGCGACACATTCCAGAATTCCAGAGTTTATCAGTGGAATTTCTTCATCGAGCGCAAGCTCGGCAAGGACTATCAGGTCAACGTCGGGTACACCGGCAGCCGCGGGCAGAACCTTCTCATCGGACGTTTTTCCGCAAACACCGATCAACTCTTACCGCAAACGCTGCTCGATTCTTGGCGTACCGCCTACGTTGCTACCAATGGCAACAATCCCGCTACTCAATTGGTGCGCAATCCGTTCAATCCGAATGGAACGATTCTCTACAACGGAAACCTGCGAAATGCCAATATTCCATTGCGAGAGGCCGTCTTCCCGTATCCGCTGCTCACCGGTAATCTGGTGGGAACAATGGTGGGCTTCTCGACCTATAACGCGTTCATGACGAGCATCCAGCGGTCGTACTCGAGCGGGCTTCTCTTCAACGTCCACTACACGTTCTCGAAGTCCATCGAGATGTCGAATCCTGAACTGCAGAACAACAACTTCGGCGAAAACGGAGGCTTCAACGCCGGCAATGTGGATCGCCGGAACTACAAGAACAGCTACAACATCTCGAGCAACGATATCCCCCATCGCGTGGTGTCGACGGTTGTCTATCAGCTTCCGTTCGGCAAAGGCAAACGCTTTGACGTTTCGAACCGCTTCGCCAACGCGATTGTCGGAGGCTGGCAGTTGGGCAATGTCCTCATCCTGCAGAGTGGACAGCCGCAGCAGGGCTTTACCGGGTGCAACTCGCTCAACGGCCTTTGCGACCGCGTCCCGGGCGTCGACATCGAAGTCCCAAAGAACCTGCAGAAATGGTATGACTCGCCCAACGCCATCGATCGCACGGTCACCTTGCCGAGCGGCCGCCAGATCACACCGGGACGGTTTACTTATCTCAAGTACAATCCGGAAGCTTTCTCCGGACGGACCGTCACTCTGCCGAACGGCAACATCGCTCCGGACATCTATTGGTTCGGAACCTCGGCCCTGCGCTACGGCGATATCCGCGGCGCTAGCTACTACAACCACAATGTGAGTCTCCAGAAGGATTTCAAGCTCGGCGAGAAGCTGCAAGTGCTCTTCTCGGCGGAGGCGACCAACCTCTGGAATCGCGCGCAGTTCACCGGCACCGTCAATGCGGGATCAGGCAATGTCTTCACTGCGGCCAATCCGGCTCGCGGCGTGAGACCCGGCAACATCCAGAACGAAAGCTTCGGTACCTACGGACTGGGTACGCTCGATCCGCGCCAAGTGGAGTTCCGCCTGCGCATTCGATTCTAGAGTTCTGAATCATTCGTGGACCGGGGCGGCCTGTCTGTTGTGAGGCCGCCCCGGTCCATTTGCAGGGGCCCTTTCTCGGACCAGGGAACGTGAGAGATCGGAGTCAACCCACGTAGAGCTTGCGCTACGGTTCCCGCGTCAACGCCTTCTTTGCATCAGTGTCATTCACAAACTTCGGATGCCCCTGCGACGTCAGCTTTCGCCCCAAGCGATAGCCGACATTGCCCAAATGCACCATCGGTGCGCTCAGCACTGCGATGCCAAACGCATCGTGCAGCTTTCGCCCAGTCTAAAGACCCAATGCGATTTGGCAAGAGGGGAGTGTGTCGTCGGTCGGGCGCACTCAGATTCTTGGCCACCAGGGTTCCCTTCGCAGAATCGAAACAGCAATCTCCGCCGTGCCTTCGCGAACGCTGTCTGCTACCGCCGACAAAGCCCCGAGCAGGTAGCTACTGACGCGAAACTGGCAAGGAAGAATCGGAGCAGCACCGGCGGTGAACACTACTGGTCGCGGTCCTGTATAATTGGTCTGACCAGGATGCCATCCGCCTCAGCTATCGCTCGCAGAACGCCAGGAACCTACAAGCTACTTAGCGAAACTGTCTGCGCTACTCTGGCGATGGAGATGCCGGTCGAAATTCATCCTCGTAAACTTGCTGGGCCGTGGTCGATGGGATACGCGCTCGATTTCCAAACGACAAGCAGCACGTTCATCGGGTACAATGCCTTCGGTCATCCTGAGTTCGACACGAAGAGGCCACCCGTGGGTGAATTGTTGTACCAACTAAAGAATCGTGGCGACGCTACGGCAATAGAGCCACTCGCCGATGCAGCGGTCGCGTTCATCAGGAACTGGCCCGTCGATTTGATCGTTCCGATTCCTCCTTCCAATACCTCGCGGAAGAGGCAGCCCGTAATCGAGGTTGCGCGGGAGATCAGCAGGAAAAAGGGAGTTCCGTTGTGCGAAGGCTGCATCAAGAAGGTGAAGAACACGGGGCAGTTGAAAGACGTGTTTGACCGTGCAAAGCGCGACGAGATCCTCGCCGGTGCCTTCGTCGTGGATTTGAAGCAAACCCAAAAGCGTCGGCTTCTTGTTTTCGACGACCTGTACCGTTCCGGCGCAACGGCCGCCGCCGTGACGCGGCTCTTGTTGAGCGACGGCGCAGCGGCGCAGGTGTATTTGCTAACCTTGACTCAGACACGGAAGAACTTGTGACCAGCGTATTCATTGGCGGTTCGCGCGCGATCTCGAAGCTGAATGCCCCCTTGCGGGAGAAGCTCGACGACTTCATCCAACGGGGATGCACGATCTTCATCGGTGATGCCAATGGCGCCGACAAATCGGTTCAACAGCACCTCGCCTCGCGCGAATATGATCACGTCGTCGTCTACTGCATGGATCGCTGCCGGAACAACATCGGCGGATGGGCGACGAAACCAATCTCGCGTCCTGCCGGCCCCCGCGACTTCGCCTACTATGCGGCCAAGGACAAGGCTATGGCCGATGATGCGAAATGCGGCATGATGCTTTGGGATGGAGAAAGCAAGGGCACCCTCAACAACATTCAGAATCTGCTTGCTGCTGGCAAGAAGGTTTTGGTCTACTTCTCTCCAGAAGGCGCTTTCTACAAGCTTGTGAAAAGCGACGATTTGAATGGGTTGGTGTCCCGCTGTGATCCGGAGTTGATCGCCTCAGCGCAGCGTCGGATCGAGAAGGTTGCTGCTGCTGGACAACTTCTGTTGCAACCCTAAGCACGCTCCTATGAACTCACTGGGCCGCTAAGCCCTGCATTTGCAACGAAACAGTTCGAAACGCATCCATCAAGGGGAGCCAA
>JAIEPW010000110.1 GCA_019748195.1 Bryobacteraceae bacterium | reverse complement strand
CAATCCCACGAAGGTGAACGTGCGCATCATCGCGGCGACCCACCGTAACTTGCAGGCCATGGTGGAGGATGGGACGTTTCGCGAGGATCTGTACTACCGGCTGGCGGTCATCCCGCTGACCCTGCCGCCCCTCCGCGAAAGGCCCGCCGACATCCCGGAGCTGGTTGCCATCTTCTTCAAGAAGTTCACGGAACGGCTGAACCGGCCCGCGTTGCGGATGCCGCCCTCCCTACTGGCCCATTTCTGCACCCATCGCTGGCCCGGCAATGTGCGCGAGTTGGAGAACGTGGTCGAGCGCTTGGTCGTGCTCGCCCCGGGGGACGAGATCACCGTGGAAGACCTGCCTGACTTCCTCCGCCGCGAACGTCCGCCGCTCGAAGCGATTCAGTTGGAACTGCCCCCGGAGGGCATCAGCATGGAAGCCGTCGAGCGCGAACTGGTCGTTCGGGCGCTCAAGAAGTTCAACTGGAATCAGACCAAGGCCGCCGAATACCTCGACATCAGCCGGAAGATGCTCATCTACCGAATGGAGAAGTTCGATCTTAAGAAGGAAGGCGACGCCTAGCTGGAGCCTCTCTTCGCACCGCCTAATGTTCAAGAAAGCGGCACGGAGCTCCAGCCCGGCCAGCTATTCGGCATGGAATCGGACTCCCCGTCCCTCCCGGTTGTGCAAATGATCGACTGCGCGGCTGTCGGGATCCGCGGCGGCGATCTCCAGCATTCCCATCATCCCCTGGTCCTCATGGTCCAGGATGTGGCAGTGATAGGGGCTCACCCCTTCGTAATCGCGAAACGCCGACCGCACCGAAACCCGGCCACCGGCCTTGACCAGCACGGTGTCTTTCCACCCCGTCCAAGAACCTCCGCCAACCACCTGAAACGGGTTCGTGTGGACATGCATGGGGTGGTCCATGGAGGACGGGTTCACGAACTCCCACTCCTCGACATCGTTCAGCTTGGCCCTCACGTCGATTCGGGCTTCGTTGAAGGTGCGGCCGTTGATGGTGAAGTTCATGCCGCCGCCCATCATGCCCATTCCCATGCCTTGGCCCAACTGGAACACTCGCCGGACGCTTGGCTCCGGCAGTCTGTCGATCCGGATCAGGTTCTCCGGAAGATCCCAGGCGGAATCGGCGAGACTGCCGTATCGCAGCCTGGCCACCTCGAACGTAGCGCCGGTGTTGTTGCCGCCCATCATTCCCATGCCCCCGCGGTTGTAGGGCAAACTCAGGATCCGATAAACGCCTGGCATCCGGGACCCGGACAACATCACCTCGACACGCTCGCCCGGAGTGAGCAGAACCTCGTCGCGAACCTCAGGCCCGGGAAGGTAGCCGCCGTCCGAGGCAACGACGGACATCGGATGCTCCTCGATCCGTAGGCGGTAGAAGCGGGAACTGGAGGCGTTCACGATGCGCAGCCGGAGCCACCCGTCGCGCGCGACTTCAAATTCCGGTCTCAGCGCCCCGGTCGCCATGACCAAGGCTCCTTCCCGGCCCCGCATCCGGTCCATCATGTTAGGCTCAACCGGCCTGCCGCCCTCGTCGAGAGCGAAATCCTGCAGGACCACGAGAGCTTCCGGAGCCCGGGTGATCTCCGGGACCGAGTCGTCCGGATTCCGAATCAGAAACGCACCGGCAAGTCCCCGCGACACCTGGCGCGCCGCCGAGCCGTGGACATGGGGGTGATACCAGAAGGTCCCCGACGGGTGGTTGGCCGGAATGCTGAACGAGTACTCCTGCGACTCCCCGGGCGGAACCCGGAGCATCACGTTGTCGGCGTTGCCCGTGGAAGGGATGTGCAGCCCATGGAAATGGAGATTGGTCGGTTCGGACAGCTCGTTTCGCAGCGTCAGCCGCACCTCATCCCCCGGCCTGGCCTCGATCACCGGTCCGGGAACTTGCCCGTTATAGGCGTACAGGTACGCGAACCGGCCCCCGGCCGGAATCCACTGTTGGCTTGCGGTTAGCGTCGCCTCCACCACCCCGCTGCCTTCCGAGCCCCGCAGACGCGGGACCGAGAGGATCACTGGCAAACCCAAGCTCGCCTGCAAAAGCTGTCGCCTGCTCGTTCGGTTCATCGCAGCCCCTCTGACAAGAGTATCCACCAAAAATGAGGCATGCGCGGCGGTCGACTTGGCGCGCGCGGGCACGCTTGGCGCCACAGTCACCGGCGGCAAACAGCATCTTCACGAATTTCATGGGACAACAGCCTGAGCGTAAGTCCGTTAGGGTTGTTGGAGCGGGAGACGGGACTCGAACCCGCGACGTCCAGCTTGGGAAAATGGGTCGCGATTTGTTTTCAATGACATAACCGCGCAAGGCGTTGATCCGGGGTATGGAAAACGCCAGGAAAACGAGGACCGATTTCTCAAGCTGGTCAAATGGAGGGTTAATGGAGGGTGCGGGAAGCCTCCGGGCGGCTTTGAATCACTTGGCTCCATTCGCTCGTTCCTGCAGTCCGCGACAATGTTCCAGAAGTTCGTCGAACGGTTCGGCTTCGTCGAACAGCAAGCCGTCTTCCACCATCTTGTCGTAGTCGAGCGACAGGCTTTCTAGCGCCTTGCCCCGCGGGACCAGTTGCAGAGCTCCGGAAACTGCCGCTTCGTAATCTATAGAAGAGCCATCGGCGATCTTCTCAGCGAAAAAGGCCGTCTTGTGACGGGCCACCGCGAGCGCCAGTGCATGATCGGCCATTGCATTCTTCGCGATTCCGGCTCTGTCAAGCCGCGTGAGGTCGTGCCAATGACGCGCGAAACGGTCTCCGCCGCGAAACTCCCCTTGCGCGCAGAATACATGAATGGCGGTTGCCTTCTCCCAGAAGGTTCGTTCCGGACGCATCACTCGCGGAGCGGCGGTGGGAAAGACCACGTTGGGAACGTGATCTGCGGCGTCGCAGCGGATGGGACGCGTCTCCCAGGGCTCCCCGGTCGAACGTGCGCCAAATTCAAGCATCACCGACGGCCGCGTATATCCCGATCCCGTCGCCCAACGGCTCGTACGCGATGAATACTTTTTCTCCGTCCATCGAAAGCTCTGCGGATAGTCCTTGCTCCGATAACGCGACGGTGATCACCGGCATGACCGAATCGCTGATCCATAGTGGCAGCCTCGTCCGGATCTCTTTCGTCCAGCGTTCTCCTGACTCCGGTTGGGAGGCAGCGGTTCCACTTCCTCGCCAACGAGGTCCGGCGCGAGCGCCCGGATATCGTAGGTGAGGTCTACATCTTCCGAGAAGCGGCTGATGATCTGGTAGGCCTTGGAGAGCGAGGAGCCTCCCTTAAAGACAAGGTGGGTGGCGAATGGGGCCTGGAAAAGAACTTCGAGAATCCACACCAGCCAGACGTCCTTGTCCAGCAAGTGCAGTGGCCGACCGGATGATGCTGCGGCGACCCCGAGTGCTTCGCGGCGGTCACCCGCCGGCAGCTTGAGGAAGAGGTCAGCCATTGTCTGCCAGCGCGCTCACTTCCTGAGCCATCCAGGTGGGAAGCCTTCCGCGGGCACCGATCACTGCCTGCAGTTCCGATGGAGCCAACTTTCGCTGGAGTTTTCGAATGGCTTCGTTCGCCCGTTTCGGTCCCAACCAAGCGAGCGCTCGAATCGCTGCGCCGGCCGGGCGCCCAAGCAACACCAACTGCCACGCGGGAACATGCCGAAGCTCAATCACCTGCGCGCCCAGCTTTAAGCTCCGGCTCCGCCCCGAGGTCAAATACACTTCGCGAACTGGAACTTGAGTCGTTAAGCCAAGTTCGTTCGCCGCAGCGGCGCCGTGCGGAGCCACGCTTTCGCCCCGCTGAGCTGCCATGGCTTCGACGACTTTAGACGCTTCCGGGGGCCGTGTGCCAAAGCGGCTCTCGACCGGCCGAATGTAAAGGCCGCGTCCTGCGCGCATGAGATTCCCGCGCCGGACTAGGCGCGACAACGTCTGATCCACTGCGGCACGGCTTCCCAGATGCAGCAATTCCTTAGCGGCCACGGGTGTGCCCTCAGGCAACCGGCTAGCGTGCTCTATGACTCTGGTGGCGAGAGCTTCCATATTTTTCTTCTGTCAGAGGTATACCACTCTTTCTGACACTTTCATGCTCGCTCCCTCGATGGATTACCGCAACCGCCGGCCCAATTCACGACAGCGTGCGTTCGCTCATCAGGCGCGGAACCGGTGCAAGGGATGAACTCAACCAAATTAGGCGACGCAGTCGTGCCACGCCTACGGCGAAAAAGGCCGGAGGCTGACAGCATTACGATCAGCCACGCACCTGGCGAAGATGCGCATCTGCTTGCCAGGCAGGTGCGCGAATTATCGTCGCGACAACCGTTGACTGCGAGGCATTTGGCGACGGCCTCCCAAGCCGTCGCCTACTCCATCGGAAAGGTGTGCGCTTGGCCGTTCGGCCCTCAGAGGCCCGGAGGCTCGTCTCCCTCGAAATACGGGTCGTAACCGTCGAACAGCAAGCACTCGAGCCTTTCGACTTCAGCCAGCACACGGCCCGGCACCGTCTTTCGTTCCGTCTGCAAATCCTCGCGCATCCCATTGAGGGCCGCGGCGACCTTGCGGTCGATCAGTGAATCGGCACGAGTCGCCATGATGTAGTTCCGGGCGGCCTGAGCGAATTGCTGAAACTCTTGCGTTGGATATTTTCTGTGGCTTGCTCCCAGGGCCATTTCGAAATCGGTGTGCCGATCCACGACGGATGCCGCCAACTTGTTCCTATCCACATCGGGCATACCGTCTTTTATGCCATAGTTTGAAGGCAAAGCTCCTCAGGACAGTCGCCGATCCGGTACGGCGGCTGGGCGCATACCAGTTGGCAAACGACATCGCGACTTATCGCTACTCTACCCGTAGCGCGGAAACCGGTTCAACCGAAAGTGCTCGCTTGGCTGGGAGTATAGCGGCGATGAGCGCTACAAGGAGGCAGATCGCGACAACGGATGCCAAGGTCAGCCCGTCCAAAGGAGTAACTCCTTGCGCGAGCAAGAAAGACAACGGCCGTGCCAGTGCAATGGCGGCCCCAATGCCTGCCAGAAGACCGGCGCAAATCGTCAGGAGGGAAGTGCCGAGTACTGCGGCCAGCACCTGCGATGCGGTGGCTCCCAGTGCCACACGAATCCCGATCTCCGCCGTACGGCGCGAAACCGCGAACGTCATGGTCCCGTAGATTCCGATCAAAGCAAGCACCAGCCCAAGTGCGCCGATGCTTCCGACGAACGCCGCCCCGATCTGGCTCGGGAGATAAGCGAATGCGAGGCTGGTCCGGAGGGGCCTGACGTCTACGGCCGCTGTAGCGTCGAGAGACGAAAGTGTGTTTCGAACGGACATTACCACGCCCTCTGAATCACCCTTGGCGCGAACCAGAATATTGACTTCGGGCCCCTCCGGCTGTGTTTGGGCGATGGAATCGTAGATTGCGAACGCCTGACTCTCGCCCATAGTGAGATGTTTGCTGTCGCCTACGACGCCGACAACATCTATGCCGGAGCCTTCCTTGGACTGTCCAAGCCAAATCCGCTCACCAATCGCAGAGCCTTCCCCGAAGAGTCGCTTGGCTAACGCCTGATTTAGGACCGCCACGCGCGGTGCCCCGTTTCGGTCGGCTGCGGAAAACGACCTGCCCGCAAGTAGGGGAATTCCCATCGTGTCGAAGTAGCCGCCAGTCACGCCGGTCGAGAAGTGCTCTACGTTCGCGGTGCGGCTTCTGGTATGTATGGCGGTGCCACTTCGCAGGAAGTTGTTGAACGGAACACGTGTCGCCAACGCCGCCGACTCAACTCCCGCGACCGCCGACGCGGCATCGAGCGCCCCGGACGCGAACCGGAATGCCTGGTCTTTCGGGTATCGGTCTCTCAGTAGCGAGATCTTTGCCCAGGCCGTGTGTCGGAGATCGAAGCCCGGATTCATTGAGGCGACTCGCACAAGGCTTCTGGTGAATAACACCGCTACGAACAGAAGCGTAACGGTGACTGCGACTTGCCCGAAGATCATGCTGTTGCGGAAACCGGTCCCCGGCTTCCTCAGCCGTAGTTGCTCGCCTTTCAATCCTCCAACCAAGCCAGGCCGCGTTGCCTGCCAGCTCGGGGCGAGTCCGGCCAGGAGTGCCGCGACTGCGGTCAAGAAGATCGAGTAGGCAATAAGTGTGATGTTCGGTCTGATTTGAAACACGACGGGAACGGGAAGAGGCAGCGCCAGTCCGTTTATCAATCCTGCAAGGAACGACTGCAACGACAGCCCGACGACGGCCCCAAGGACAGCAAGCAGAAGTGCTTCGGTAAGGAGTTGCCGAACGAGCCGGCCGGGGCTGGCGCCGAGGGCCAATCTCGTGGCTATCTCTCGGTATCGCGCAGCCGCGCGCGCGGTCAACACTCCCGCCACATTTACACAGGCGATCCAAAGGACGATGAACACCGCCACCAACAGCAAGCCGGCGAATCCGATCAGCGGCAATGCGTCCGGATCCAAGTACATCGCATATCCAGAAAGCGGCGACACACGAATAGAGCCTGCCAGCCTCGCATTCTCTCTTGCATGTTCTTGCGCCAGCCGGGCCGTCGCGACCTGAAGGGCGGCACGGGCTTGCTCTACGGTCTGACCGGGTTTGCGCCGTCCGAACAGCATCAGGGTGTTGCTCCGCCGCTGACCCAGCGACGCGCTCAATTCGGAACTGACTGGCAAGTACAGGTCCGGGAGACAATTCAGGATTGTTGGAGGGCGAAAGCCTTCAGGGAGAACGCCGAGTACCTCATAAGGCCGTCCATTCAAAAGCATGACCTTACCGGCAATCGCTGGATCTTGCGCGAAGTGACGCGTCCAGAGTCGATGGGTAATGACTGCGAGGTGAGGATTCAATTCGGCCTTCGACTCGTCGCTTCCGAAAACCCGCCCAACGACAGCGCGAGCCTCCAATACTTCGAAGTAGTTCTCGCTGACGAGCATGACCGGCGTCTGCTTCACAGTGTCAGCGGTTCGCCAGTTGACAGTTGACTCGAGATCGTAGCCGGCGAGCTTGGCGACGCTTCCCGAGGCCTCTAGATCTCGAAGGTTTGCTAGCGAGCTGTGGCTACTCTGGGCCAGTTGAATAGATATCAGCTCCTCGGGCGCCCGGGTAGTTGGCGCGGAAAGGAAGACATCCTGAACCAGACTGAAAACGAGGGTGTTGACCCCAATTGCCAGGCCCATCGATATGACGGCGGACACGGCGACCGACGGGTTCTGCTGTAAGCTTCGGCAACTGTGGCGTAGATCGAGGATGGCATCGTCGATCAGCCGCAGGGCGAAAAGCTCCCGGCTCGTCTCCTCAATCCGGCCGGTGTTTCCAAACCTGCGCCGCGCCGCGATGGCGGCCTCCTGAGGGTTCAGCCCATCGGAAATGAACTGGTCCGTCAACTGCGCGATGTGAAGTTCGAGTTCGTCACGAAGATCGTGCGGTCGCAATACCCCACGCAGTCGAAGCCTGAGCTTCCTGAGCATTTCACGCCTCCCTCAAGATGGCGGCGATCGCACCGGAGATCGCATTCCAGCGTTCGGTTTCTGACCTAAGCTGCTTTCTGCCCATGGCCGTCAGGCGATAGTACTTGGCCTTCCGATTGTTCTCGGTTGTTCCCCACTCCGACTCGATCCATCCTTCCAGTTCCAGCTTGTGCAGCGCCGGATAAAGAGAACCCTCTTCGGCGCGAAGAACCTCTTTTGAAATGAGCTCGATACGCCGCGCTATCGCGAAACCGTGATTCGGCCCCCCGTGGAGGATGCGGAGCACAATCAAGGGCAAGGTGCCCTGCAAGAGCTCGCCTGAAGATGACTTTCCCATAGACCGTTGATAGGAGTGTATTCCCTTTCATTGCTCATGTCAAGCGTCTATGGGAGAGCGGCTAGGGAGAGTGTCATGATAGCGGGTTTTGAGCTGTGACGACCCTGATTGTCACGATCAACGGCACAGCATAACGGAGACTGGAACCGCCGACAGTTTCGTGCCGGGGATGGGCGTGCTGCATCGCCGAAACCAGCACGCCAGGCCGCCGAGGTCTAGTTCGCGGTTCCCTGCGCGACTTCCCGGGTTCTATCCAGCAAAGCGGGTTGCTACTTGGTCCGTTTCAACTTCCAGGGATTGTCCTCGGATGCTGTTCCGATGAACTTCAGCCGAGCGTTATCGGCTGTTTGGACGCTCATCTCGAACTCCATGCGCTTCGATCCCTTGAAAGTGAGTGTCGATCCGCTGAGTTTGGTGTCGGTGACGGTCAATGCATGCTTCTCACTCGGCGGATCGACGACTGTGGCGCAATCACCGTCGTCGCCCCCGCGCATGTTCGCGAGACGGACTGTTCCTTCGAGGCCGGCTCCTTCTACCTGGGTGAACGTCAAGATGACAAAATCTTTCCCGTCGGCGCAAACGCCTTTCCATGTGCCCACGAAGGGCCTGAAGGAGCCGCTACCCGCACCGGAACTTGGCCTCTCCTGCGATGGGAGCAGCGCAACGCAGCTAAGGCCGAGGAAAACCAGCGGTGAAATACGCATGAATTTATTCGACACCACGCTCCATCGATTTGTTCCCACGCTTTGGCTGGCGAAGGTCACAGCCGGCCGCTCAACATCAACAGACTCACGATAAACGGCGATGTCGATAGAAGACTGGCACCGGCCTCGCGTTCGTACCAGCGGACACGGTTGCGGATCGAGGCGGCCAGTACGACCTGACGCCGAGTTCCAGTTTGCGGTCGCTATTGCGACTGATCGCGAGCCATGCGCGGGCACGCCGATTGTTTCGCAGCACCCCGATACGGGCACTGGACCAACCCGTCCGCTGCGCTCTAGTTGTTTCCAGTCACGCTCCTCAAGAACTCCAGAGCTCGCTCCAGCACCGTGTCGCTACCCCTCTGAACGTCGGCCAGCGCTGGCCGCACCAGTATGTCTGGGTCGATCCCCTTGCCCACCCATTCAGAACCGTCTGGAAAAGTATCTTTCTTTGTACACACGCGAGCGCTACCGCCTCCAGGTAGGTCGAACGGCAGAGGTTGCCCGGTGCTGCCTCCGCTGGGTTCGCCAATGATCTTGCCCCGGCCGCTGCTCTTCCAGGCCACCAGGAAATCCTCCGCCGCCGAGAACGTCGTGGCGCTGGTGAGCACCACCACCGGTTTCGACGTGTAGCCATTCGGGCGCGGCTCTATCGGAGTCGTTGGCAAATAGAGAAACTCCATTCTGGTGCCGAGCGCCCGTGCGGTGGGATGATATTCGCGCTGGCGTCGCCTCGACTCAAGGAAGGGAGTCGCGGCAAGATCCCGCAGTACTTCAACGCCGATTCGTCCGTCGCCGCCTCCGTTGATCCGCAGATCCAGAATGATGGCATCCGCCTGGGAGATTTCGGGAAACGCCTTCCGCCACTGACCGACAAGCTGATCGTTTTCAAAACTGTTGAGGGCCACGTAGGCGACTTTGCCCTGAATCATGCGCCAGTCGAACGAAGGTACAGACCTCACGTCCGTGTAACCGCTGCGAGCAAGTTCCACGTCACTACGTTTGCCCGCCGCATCCTGCAGCGTGAGGCGGACCGGCTTGACGCTTGGCCCCGTCAGGAAACCGTACCAATACGTTCGATTCTCTCGACCTTGCGGAGTAGAGGCGCTCTGATATGGCTCCACCTCGCGGCGGGCGTAGTCGAGCGCGGGCTCGCCGTCGACGGCCACGATCTCGAGCCCCGCGCGAACACCACGGGCCTCCAGAGCCGGGCTGCGGACTTCCCGGATCAGGACCCGGCCTTCGATCAAGCCCGTTCGCAGCGGCGGCTTGGCATACAGGTCTGATTGATCCGGAGCATAGACGTTCGTGTGGCCATCGTTCAGCCGGGCACAGAGTAGCATGAGCTCGCGATAGTAGTCCGTGGTGGACTTCGTGGCCAGGACCCGCGGAATCCAATCCAGGTACATCTGATCCCAGTTCAGCGCCAACAGCTTTTCCGGAAATCCGAAGTTGTACTTCACCTCAGACCAGAACTGCGAGAGTCCAGCGAGTTTCTCGGCATCGCTGAGGTTCTGCCGGTAGGGGGTCTTGAGTGCCGGCGAATCCCAGAACGAACGGTAACGGCGTAGATCGGACAAGACTCTGTGAAACTCGGGATCGTTACGCAGTGGAGCCAAGTGGGCATTACGTTCATAGAATTCGGCTAGCTCAAGGCTGTAGATCTCAGCGGCCACCGTCTTCCTCAAGTAGTCCAAGGACTTCTGCTTCTCGCCTTGCAGAAGGTATGCCTGCGCGAGCTCCATTTCGATATTGAGCCGCCGCGCGGCAAGGTTTCGATCTCCCGCCGCCAGGTCGCGTAGTAGTGGCAGGTCGAGATACGACAACGTGGCGAGCAGCATGTCGATCCCGGTGCGGTCTTTCTTCTCCCACAACTTCTCTGCTGCCGCCTGGCGAGCCTGGACGAAATCGTAAGCCTCCCTCGCGGATTTGGGAAGCGGCCACTGGCCGGCGATGTCCTGAGCGGACACCATCCGGGCCGCGAGGATCACGAGAGCAACGATGTTTTTCAAAGCACCCCCTGGGCCATGGCATCGCGCAACTTGTTGCATCAGTGCGCCTTGCCGATTATATCTGCGATAGAGAACGAAAAACGGCACAGTGTAGCGGAGGCTGGAACCGTCGACGGTCTCGTACCGGAGGCGGTCGTGCCGCGTCTTCGAAACCAGTACGCCCGCCAGCCGAGGTTTAGTTCGCGGTTCCCTGCGCGACTACACAGGAGAAGTTGAACGATCTGCGCGCTGCAGCGGCCTGAGTTCACGGTTTTGCGCCGAGCGTCGCTGGTCAACGCGGAGCAGGGTTTCCGTCAAAGCATACGGTAATTCGCTTTATCACTGGAGCCTTCCGATCCTCCGCGCCGGGATAATCAGGACAGGCACTTCCGTTGAGCGAATTGCGTCAAGGCCAGAAACGGACTTCCTCAGATTGGGGCCGTGCCTTCACTGTACCCAAGCAAAGGTCGGCACAATCCAAGGCCCCGAGATCAATTGCGCGGTTTGTCAGGTCGAGTGGGTAGACCGAGAACGACTTCCGCCCATTTCAGCGCTTGGTCCTTGAAGGTCTCGTCGTCGCAGGCTGCGATGGCGGACTTGATCTGGTACGGGTCGGATCGGGCATAGAACATGGCGCTCAACTGGTCGATCACGAAGGCGGCGGCAAACTGCGGATCGGGATGCGCAATCTCGGAGCACCGGGCGAGGATCAGCCGCAGAAGGGCCAAGTTGCCCTCGCGCTTGATCTCGGCCATGTGCGCCTTCAACTCGGGGTCGTCGGCCATGACCAGGGCCGTCGCGCGTTTCGAGTTGCCCCCCGCTCTGCTCTGGTGGAACCGGAGGTCGATGTATCCTTCGAGGAGGTCACGCACGCTCGCGCCCTCCCAACGCGCCGGGTCAGCCGCCTGCCGATTCAGGTCGGCCAGGGCCTCGGTCATGCGGTGGAAAACCGCGTAGTAGAGGGCCTTCTTGTCTTTGAAGTGATGGTAGACGGCCCCGACCGAACTGCCCGCGCGCTGTGCGACATCGGTCACCGACGTGCCGTCTAACCCCTTTTCCACGATCAAGGCCTCGGCCGCATCGAGTAGCGCGGTTTGCGTCTTTTGACTGCGCGTCTGCTGGCTGTCGCGCCGCCAGTGCAGAGCTGAGATCCACCGGTCCTTGTTCATGTCTTGGCCAAACCAGAATTTCCGTTCGGCATCTTGACAGGAAACGATCTGGGCGTCAAACTATAACCAGAATTCTGATTCTGGATGAGGGTCGAAATGGTCGCCAACCCCCGAAGGTTAACACGCGCGCAGATCCTCTTTCTGCTGCTCCTGGGCTGCCATGCGGTCTATCAGATGGCCTTCCTCGTGCAGATCGTCTTCATGCCGGGCGCCGTGCTAAAGGTTGCGGGGATTTCGGTGGATCTCCTGCCGGCCCTGTCGGGGATGCTTGCGATCGCCGGTGCCGGCCAGGGGCTGCTGGTCGTGCTGAGCGTCGTCGCCATCGTCTGGGGGCTGCGCGCCGAAGCGGCCGGCTATGTCATCGGGATCGTGATCGGCGCCTATTTCCTGTTGCTCGGTATTGCCCTTGCGGCTGGCAGCAGCGGCTACTCTTCGTTGGCCGTCGTGGACATTGCCCGAGGCGGCCTGACACTGCTTTTGGGCTTGCTGGCATGGCGGGCAGCGGGAGCAGTGCGGCGGGGCAGCGCACCGGCATGACCGAGCCGGCTTGACACGCGTGATGAGGAGACTCCCATGTCCAAGACTGCCCTGATAACCGGCGCCTCGAGTGGCATCGGCCTGGAACTCGCCCGGATCCACGCAGAGACGGGCGGCCATCTCGTCCTGGTTGCCCGCCGCAGGGATCGGCTGGATGCGCTCAAGGTCGAGATCGAAGAGGCGCACGGCGTGTCGGTGACCGTGATCGCCGAGGACCTGACCGACGCGGACGCCCCCTGCCGCATCCATCGTGCGGTGACCGAGTTGGGGATCGAGGTGGATTACCTCGTCAACAACGCCGGCCTCGGCGCGCGCGGGCTCTTCCACGAAATGCCTTGGGACAAGGCACTGGCGATGATCCAGGTCAATGCCATCGCGCTCGCCGGGCTGACACGCGCCTTCCTTCCGGGCTTCGTTGCGCGCAATTCGGGCCGTATTCTGAACGTGACTTCCACGGCGTCGGAAATGCCCGGTCCGCTGCAGGCCGTCTATTTCGCTACCAAAGGCTTCGCCGCCTATCTCAGCAATGCACTGGTCGAAGAGCTGCGCGACACCAGTGTTAGTGTCACTAACTTCATGCCGACCGCCACTGCTACCGAGTTTGCAGCGGTGGCGGGCATGGACGGAACCGCCCTTTTCCGGAACACCGCGACGGCACGGGCGGTGGCGAAGGACGGCTATGACGCCATGCTGCGCGGCGACATGGACGCCTATGGCGGCATGACCTTCAAGCGTCGGGTCATGCAAATCGTGGCGAAGTCGATGCCCAAGCGAGCCGCTCTGCGCGCCGTGCGCCGGGCTCAGGAAGCCAATTGAGGGGACGACCGATGCGCCTGTTCTCCCGTCGCGCCTACCTGATCGGCGTCGCCAGCATCGGCGGCGGTCTGGCCCTCGGCTATCTCACCACACCCGAGCCGCCGGACGCTGCGGGCCGCCCGATCACTTGCCCGTTCCTGGCGATGAACCCGCCGGACACCACCAACATGTGGACCTTCGCGCGAGGCTGCGCCCGGAATGGGATGGCCTACGGCATGGCACTCTTCGTCACGGCACAGATCACCTATCAGCAGAAGGGGTTGTGGGCCATCCTGCGACACGAAGCCCCCGATATCTACCGCCTGCGCCAAGTGCCAGGCGTTTCTCACGAGGATCGCTTCGCACCGTTTCAGACGGAACTCCGAGCCATGGCCGAGAAAATGGCCGTAAAGGGTCGCCTCACTCTGCACGACCTCGTGACGCTCAAGGAATGGGTCGCGCGAAAGCTGAGTGTCGTGCCGAACGAAGCGAGCCGGATCGAGACCGCGCTCCTCTTCGTCCGAGCCGGCGGCAATCTCGATACCTGGACCGTGGACCTGGACGACGTCTTCCGCCTCGTCGCCGGCCAGCGGCCTTTAGCCGAGGCACAGGTGACTGTGGACAATCTCACTCGCACGCGAAATCAATCGAAATGGTCGCTGTAGAAGCCTGGCAGTCGACGAGAGGATGTCGTTTCCAAAAGGGGGCACCCCAGGGATGCGGGGCCTTGGCCCGGAAGCTAGCGGTATTTTCGTACGCGAACTTGAGCATTCTGGAGTCGCGGGTCTCGGGCTCTACGCGGTCGCAACGCGAGTCCTGCCGGATGCCAACTGAGAATCAGCGCATTGATCGTGCTTGAAACTCCCGAGTAACGGCATAGCGTAGCGGAGACCGGAACCGCCGCCAGCTTCGTACCGCGGATGGGCGTACCTTCGTCCGCTTCGTACCAGAAGACTGGCGTGCGCACCACAGCGGCCAGTACCCGGCGCGGCAGGGTTCCAGTTCGCGGTTCCCCGCGCGACTTCACGGGGTCTCGTGGAATCTTGACTAGTTTGCCGTAGAACGACTTCCTGCGTGCAGACCTCATGACCGGGTTTGAACCTTGTCGCATGTTCTGCCGCTCCCCACCCCGCGGTTTCCACGATTAAGCAAATACCAAGGATGTGTCAATACCGGCTGAAAATTCCTCACAGTTCCGGTCCAAAATTCCCCACCCCCAAAGCACTCAGAACCTGCTT
>JAIEPW010000030.1 GCA_019748195.1 Bryobacteraceae bacterium | reverse complement strand
CCGTTTCGCGACGGACTGCTGGACAACTTCATCGCGGGCGGCGGCAGGCATCGATTCTCGCCGGCGGTGGATTTCCTCACCCGGCTTCAGCCGGGAGGCCGGACGAAGTACACGGCCGTGGCCCGCGACTTCATCTCGCGGTATCCGCAACGCGGACTGCTGCTGATCATTTCCGATTTCCTGGACGACGACGAAGTCGAGAAACCGCTCGAGTACCTGGCCGAGTTTGGGCATGAACTGGTCCTGGTTCAGATTTACGACGACCAGGACCGCACGCCGCCCTGGGAAGGCGAACTGGAGCTGGAGGACGCGGAAACCGGCGTGCGCCAGCATATCTCGTTCGACGAGGAGGCCCGCCGCCGCTATGAAGCGGGGTTCGATGAGTATTCCTCACGCCTGCAGCGCGTGGCGGCGCGCCATTCCGGCCGATTCGTCGCCATTCCGACCTCTCTTTCCATGGAAACCGCGATCTTCGGCCCGGTCGTCCGCAGTCAGGCGGTCCAATGAACTTCCTCAACCTCGGCATCGGTGAGTTCCTGGGGTTATTCGGCGCGATTTCCGGGGCGCTGGTGGTCCTGTACCTGCTCGACCGCTCCAAAAAGAGGCTGCGCGTTTCCACCCTCCGCTTTTGGGTGAATGCGGAGCAGCCCCTGGAGCAGCAACACCGGCGCCGGATTCAGCAGCCCTGGAGCCTGCTGCTGCAGATCCTGAGCATTCTACTGCTGCTGCTGGCCATCGCCCAGGTGCGCTTCGGCTCCATGCGGAATACAGCGCGGGATCACGTGCTGCTGCTGGATACCTCGGCGTGGATGGCGGCGCGAGCGGGCGAGCGGACACTGCTGGACGAGTCGCGCGGCGCGGCGCTGGCCTACCTGCGATCTTTGCCCTCGGGAGATCGCCTGATGCTGGTGCGCGCCGATGCCATGGCCACGCCCGCCACCGGGTTCACCGAGGATCGCGCGACGCTCGAGACGGCGATCCGCGCCAGCGAGGCTTCCTCATCCGGCTTGCGGCTGGACGCTGCCTTCGCTTTCGCCAAGAAAGCTCAGGAGTTGCACGCGCGCATCGCGGGCGAGATCGTGTTCGCCGGCGCCGCACGCATCGCCGCTCCGGGCGGCGACGTACCCCTCCCGGAACAGCTTCGCGTTCTGCCGGTAAGGGCCAAGATCGAGAACGTGGGACTGCGAAAGGTGGGGCTGAAGCGCTCGCCCGACGACCCCGAGGTGTGGGAGATTCTCGCCACCGCCCGCAATTACGGAGCGGCGCCGCGTAAGGTGACCGTCGCGCTGCAGTTCGGCGGCGCGCCGGTCGGCTCCGCCGTGCTGTCCATACCGCCCGGCGCGGAACAGGACGCCGGCTTCCGCTTCCGCACCAAGGCCGGCGGCTGGCTGGAGACGAGGATCCTGGCCCGTGACGGCTTCGCTCAGGACGACCGCGCCGTCGTGGAACTGCCGGCCCGCAAAACGCTGCGAGTCGCTGTCTACTCGGATCGCCCGGAGCTGTTGCGGCCCCTGTTTGATAACAATCCGAGAATCGAGGTTGTGTATCGGGGCGCGGCTCAATACACTGGCGATCCGGGGACCGATCTGCTGATTCTGGACGGCTTCGCTCCCGTGGCCGCGCCCAAATCGCCCACGCTGTGGATCGAGCCGCCGGCGTCCCGGCCGCCGCTCCCGCTGTTGCGAACCGTCACCAACGCGCAGATCGTGCGCTGGCACCCCGGGAACCCTCTGGGACAAGGCCTGCGCACCACGGATGTAAAGGTGGAGTCCACTCAGGTGTACGGGCACGGATCACAGGATCTGCCGGTTCTGGAAGTGGAAGGGGGCGCCGCGATCGTAGCTCGCCCGGCGAGGGACGGCGCGGGGAAGATGGTGGTAATGGGCTTCCACCCCGCCAAGTCCGCCTTGAAATTCGAACTGGCCACGCCGCTGCTGTTCGCCAACGTGCTGCGTTGGATGTCGCCGGAGGTCTTCCGCCGGGTGGAAGTGCAGGCAAGCAGCGTTGGCTCCATGACCGTGCCGCTCGACGCGGGTCGCGACCCCGAAGAGACCCTTCAAGTGGTCACCGCCGATCACCAACCGCTGCCGTACACCACCGACAACTCGCGCCTGGTCTTCTACAGCGGTTCGCCGGGGACGGTGCGCGTGATCGCTGGAGACCGCGAGACGGTGTATTCGCAAACCCTGCCGGAAGTGGGCGACACCCAATGGGTAGCCCCGGCGAGCGTCCGTCGCGGCATCCCGCAAGGATTCGAGCGTCCGGCCGCGCCCCGCGAGTGGTGGCCCTGGCTTGCATCGCTCGGCGCATTGGGACTTCTCGCCGATTGGCTGGTCTACGGCCGATCCCAGCGCATGCGCTTCGGACGCCCGCAACCGCGAGTCAAGGCTCGCGTCCTGCCTTGGAGGAAAGCGTCATGAGCCTCCAATATCCTTGGCTGGCCGTGCTGGCGCTGCTGCCGGCAGCCTGGGCGGCGTGGGAATGGCGATCCTCCGCGCGCAAGCTCGCGCTGGCGCTGAAGGCTCTTTGCTTCGTTTGCGTGCTGCTCGCGCTGGCGCAGCCGCGTCTCTCCGTATCCGAAACGCGGACGGCGGTGGCGGTGCTGGCTGATACGTCCGCCAGCATCCCGCCCGCCGATCTCGAACGGGCCCGGGCGCTGGTGGACCAGTTGGACAAGGCGCGCGGGCGTAACTGGATGCAGGTGATCCCGTTCGCGCGGGGCACCCGTGCCCTGGCTTCGGCCGAAGGGCCCCCCAAATGGGCGCTGGCATCCACGGCCGGTGCGGCTGGACGCGGTACCGATCTGGAAGCCGCCGTGCGCGATGCGCTGTCCGCGCTTCCTTCCGGACGCGTACCCAGGCTGCTGTTGATCAGTGACGGGAAGGAGAATCAGGGCTCGCTGGCTCGCGCAGCCTGGCAGGCGCAGCAGTTGAACGTTCCCATCGACACCGTGGTGCTCGAGGGTCGGCCCAAGCCGAAGCTTTCCCTCAAGTCGGTCAGCCTTCCCACGACGGTGTTCAGCGGCGAACGGTTTCCCATCGACATGGTAGTGGAGTCTCCCGCCGCCGCCGAAGGCACGCTGGAGATCTCGGCGGAGGGCAAGCAACTCGGCTCCAACCCGGTCTCGCTGCATCCTGGCGAAAACGCCCTGCGAGCTCATGCCAGCCTGAACACGTCGGGAGCGGTGGATCTGTCGCTGGCGCTGCGCGCCGGGGGGCTCGGCGAGGTCCGGCTGGATCAGGCGGTGACGCTGCGCCGGCCGCGAATTCTCTATCTGTCGCAGGATCCGCCGGGCACCGGGACGAATCTGCTCTCCACGCTGACCGCCGCGCAGTTCGAGGTCCAGCCCGCTGCTGAGTGGAGCGCCGATCAGAAGCTCGCCGACTACCAACTGGTCGTGTTGAACAACTGGGATCTGGAAGGCATCCCGCTCGCCCGCAAAGCGGACCTGGAGAACTACGTGAAGCAAGGGGGCGGGCTGCTGGTGATCGGTGGCGAGCGCAACATTTATGCCGAGAACAAGCCGGCGGAGGATGCGTTAGACCGCACCCTGCCCGCCAAGCTGGCGCCGCCTCGCTCCCCGGAAGGCACATGCGTCGTGCTGATCGTGGACAAGTCCTCATCCATGGAAGGCCGCAAAATGGAACTGGCGCGCGTTGCCTCCATCGGCGTCGTGCAGAACGTCCGGCCCACCGATCTGATCGGCGTGCTGATCTTCGACAACTCCTTCCAATGGGCGGTGCCGATCCGCAAGGCGGAAGACAAACAGTTGCTGAAGCGGCTGGTGGCGGGCATCACGCCCGACGGCGGAACCCAGATCGCGCCCGCACTGGGCGAGGCGTACCGCAAGATTCAACCTGTCTCCGCCACCTATAAGCACATCGTGCTGCTCACCGATGGCATCTCCGAGGAAGGCGATTCTCTGGATCTGGCCAAGGAGGCGTTAGCCAAGCGGATCACCATTTCCACCGTCGGCCTGGGGCAGGATGTGAATCGCTCCTACCTGGAGAAGATCGCTTCGTACTCCGGCGGCAAGTCGTACCTGCTGAATGACCCCTCTGGACTGGAGCAGATCCTGCTCCGCGACGTCATGGAGCACACCGGCTCCACCGCCGTGGAGAAGCCGCTGCCGCCGCAGGTGGTGAAGCCCGCCGAGGTTCTGGCCGGCGTTCCCTTCGATACCGCGCCGCCGTTGAAGGGCTATGTGAAGTTTATTGCCAAGCCGACCGCGGAGACGCTGCTGGCGATCGACCGCAAGGACCCGCTGTACACACGCTGGCAGTTCGGCCTGGGCCGCGCCGCCGTATTCGCCTCCGACGCCAAGAGCAGGTGGGCCTCGGACTGGATCTCGTGGAAAGGCTTCGACCGCTTCTGGACCAACGTTGCCCGCGACCTTCTGCCTCATGCCCAGGACGGCGAAGCTGTGGCCGACTTCGACGCGGCCAACGGCGCCTTGAACATCACCTACCGCCTGGGTTCCTCGGTCACCGCACCCGCGCAGCCGCCCGCGATTTTCGCATTCGGCCCCGGCGGCTTCCGCCGTCCGGTGGAGGTGAGGAAAACCTCGGAAGGCGTTTATCGCGGCAGCATCCCCATCGGCGACCGCCAGGGGTTGTTCCTCGTCCGGCCCGTCGAGGACTCGAGGGCCTTCCCCGAAACGGGCTTGTACCGTCCCGAGGCCGAAATGGCCGACTTCGGCGCCAGCCCCGCCGCCTTGCGTCGCATCGCGGAGTACACCGGGGGGCGGTTCCAGCCGGCGGCCAAGGACGTATTCGACAACGGAGGCCGCTACCTTCCGTCTTCCATGAATCTCTGGCCCGGACTCCTCGGCCTGGCCATCGCGCTGAATCTTGTCGAACTGGTGCTGCGCAAGTGGCCCGGCATCATCGGTTCCCAGTCCTGAGCCCGGCGATTCCCGCGCATCCGTTATTCTGACTTTAGTGAGCGAACCGATCCGCGTTCTGGCGCTGATGGAGTCCGCGTTTGTTACCGGGCCCGCGAAGAACCTGATCGAATTCGCGCGCCGTGCCGCGAATCCGCCGGGCGGCCCGCCGGTCGACCTGAAAATCGCCACCTACCTTCGGGCCGGCGAATCGCCCAACGCATTCGTGCAAGCGGCCGAAAGCGCGGGTCTCAAGGTTTACATTCTGCGCGAGGCCCGGCGTTGGGACACGCGACCCGTGGCCGATATCCGCGGCCTGGTGGGCGAGCTCCAACCGGACCTGGTGCAGTCCCACAACACCAAGTCGCACCTGTTCGTGAAGCTCGCTGGCGTCCCTGGCCGGGTTCCCTGGATCGCCTTCAATCACGGCTATACGGCGACGAATCTGATGGACCGCGTCTACAACCACGTGGATCGCTTCACCTTGCCCCAGGCCCACCGGGTGATCGCCGTCTGCAGGCCGTTCGCCGACCGCTTGATGCGTCGCGGCGTTGCGCCCGAGCGTATCCGTATCCAGCACAACTCGGTGGTCCCGTTCCAACGCCCCCCGGAGGAGGAAATCGAAGCGGTTCGCGACTCGCTCGCGCTGGGCGGCGGCAATGTCGTGCTTGCGGTCGGGAGACTATCGTCCGAAAAAGGCCACGCGGACTTGCTTTACGCCGTTCGCGATCTCGCCCCCCCGGTGCGGCGAGACCTGCGAGTGGTGTTCGCCGGAGACGGACCCGAGTTGCCCCGCCTGCGACAACTGGCCGCCAGGCTGGGACTGGCTGAGACCGTGGTCTTCGCCGGCCTGCGGAAAGACGTGCGGCCCTTTTACGCGGCGGCGACCGTGCTCGCCCTGCCCTCGCACACGGAAGGATCTCCAAATGTGGTGCTGGAAGCGATGGCCGCCCGCGTTCCCATCGCCGCGACAGCAGTCGGCGGCGTCCCGGAGATATTGACGGATCAGCAGACCGGCCTGATCGTGCCTCCGCGCGACCCGGCGGCCATGTCCGCCGCCCTTGCGCGGCTTCTCGGGGACGCGGAGCTTCGCGCGGGAATGGCGGCGGCCGCCGCCGAACGCGTGGAATCCTCCTTCACTCCGGAGGCATACCGGCAATCGATGATCGCCCACTATCGGGACGCGATCGCCACTTTCCGCCCGCGCTCTCCCTAGCCGGCAAGCGCAAGAGATGTCGCGCGGGAACTCACCGGAGACCTGGACTGGATTGCTTTGAAGGCAATCCGCCGCAATCGCTCGGGGCGATATCCACCGCCAGCGCCCTGGCGGAGGACCTGACCTGGTACCTCGAAAGCGAGCCCGTCCATGCACATCCGCCCGAGCTTCGCCTACCGCGAATCGCGCTTCGTGAAAAGGCGCCGGCCTCTGATCGCCGCGGGGGGCGCCGTTCTTGCGGACATCGACGACGAGGCGCTGGTCGGCCTCATGCTGACGGACTTGCGACCGGGTGTCCGGTGGCCTGGTCCGGCACGCTTCACGACGCGGACTCTCACCTTCTTTTCGCCGCAACCAGGGCGATCCCGGTTATCGCCAGCCACCAGGCCGCTGGCTCCGGAACCGGATTCGCCTCCGGGAAGCCATCGGCCGCCGCAAAGAACACCGGATCGAGCCGGAACGCCCGGTACTCTCCCCGATAGATGCCGGTGCCGGCAATCTGCCCGGACTCGTTGATCCCGTACGCGGCCGTCAACAGCCATCCGCCGCGTGAAAGAAGAAGCGAGTTCAAGTCCAGCATGATGCCGTTCTGAAAGAGAAACGCCCGCGTGCAACTGTTCGAGGAATCGAAGGACGCCCCGACCACAAGCCCTGTGGCGTTGATCCCGTGAGCGAAGCTGGCGGCGCCGCCCAGCGTGCCGAGATCCACGGCCGCGCCCTTGCGCCACATCGTGGCGCGGCCGTATCCCGCTTGGTTCGTGGAGCTTCCCGCTACCGTCCCTTCATCGTTGAGAGCCAGGGCATAACTCGTCCTTCCGCCCACCGAAGGCAGCAGCGCGACATTGTTCCCGTCCCAAAGGAACGCGGCGAATTTCCCGGGGGCGATCTCGGCATAACCGGCGATTGCTCCCGAGGCGTTAATCGCGTAGCCCGCGCTCCACCATCCCAAGTTCAGTGTTTCCAACGCGCCGGCGCCCCAGCGGAACGCGCTGCCCTGCACCGAGCCGGTAGCCGAGCCGCTGTTATTGAGGCCCATCGCATACGATCCTGGCCCTGCGATGGCGTTTGCCTGCCCGTTAGACCACAGAACCGCCTGCCCGCCGGAGGGTCCGAACACGGTTCCGGCGATTATGCCGCTGTCGTTGATCGCGGCGGCGGTGGAACGCGCCGCCGCCAGGGGATACAGCAGCGCATCGTCATTGCGGAACGCGACATCGATGGCGGAGGCGGTGCGCGAAGCCCCGACCGCGGCGCCCGAGGCATTGATCGCGAACGCCGCCGAACTGCCGCCGCCCAGCGATCCCAGGTCGGCGATCTGATACAGCGGTCCGGCGGTCAGGAGGGTGCCCACCAGGGGCAGCAGAATCGTCGGCTTCATCACGATCACAGTGTGCCCCTGGAAGTTGCGAGGCAGTACCCAACAGTGGGTCCAATTTTGTGCCGGTACGCGATGGCTACCCCTTACGGGCGGAGTTCGGGATATGCTGACTGATTCCCACCATGGCTGATGTATCCACTTCCGACCGGCTCCGAGTGTTCCGGGGCTTGGCTCTGCTGGTTGCGGTCTACCTCTTTGTCGTTTACGTGATTCCGAAGCCGGAAGCGGTGAAGCCCGAAGGTTGGCGCCTCACGGGGATCTTCGCGGCGACCATCGCGGGATCGATCACGCAGCCGATTCCAGGTGGGGCGCTGGTGCTGCTGGCCGTCACCCTGTCCGCGATGATCGGCGGCCTGAAGGTCAGCGAGGCTCTCGCCGGGTACGCGGACTCCTCCGTATGGCTGGTGATGGCGGCGTTCTTCATCTCGCGCGCGCTGATCAACACCGGGCTCGCCCGCCGCATCGCGCTGTTGTTCGTTCGCTGGTTCGGCCACAGCTCGCTGGGCGTGTCGTATTCATTGGCGCTGTCGGACATGGTGCTCGCCAGCATGATTCCGTCCAATGGCGCGCGCTCCGGCGGGATCGTGCTTCCCGTGGCGAGATCGATTTGCGAGCTCTACGGGTCTTCACCCGGACCTACGGCCAAGCTGCTGGGGTCGTTCCTGATCGTCGCCGTCTACCAGAGCATCTGCGTCACGGCGGCGATGTTCTATACCGGGCAGGCGTCGAACCCGCTTGCGGCTCAAATCGCCGGCCAGTTCGGACAGACCGTGACGTGGACCAGTTGGTTCGTCGCGGGCATCGTTCCCGGACTTTGCTCCCTGGCCGTGGTGCCCTGGGTGGTGATGAAGCTGAATCCGCCCGTCATCATCAAGACGCCGGAAGCCGCTGAATTCGCCTCGTCCCAGCTCCGCGAAATGGGTCCTCTCAAGGAGAGCGAGAAGATTCTTACTGCCGTATTCATCGGAGTCTGCGGGACCTGGGTGACTTCGAACTGGCACGGAATCGACATCACGGTCACCGCGCTCGCCGGCGCGTGCGCGCTGCTGGTGACCGGAGTGCTCGACTGGGAGGATGTGAAGAACGAACGCGCCGGTTGGGACCTGTTCGTGTGGTACGGCGGCCTGCTGCGGCTCGGGCGGGCTTTGAACGATACCGGCGTCACGACGGCTTTCGCCAACGGCGTGGGGAGCACCTTCGCCGGATTCGGTTGGATCGGCCTCTTCGCCATCGCCCTGGTGATCTATTACTACGCGCACTACGGATTCGCGAGTATCACCGCGCACATCCTGTCCATGTACCCGCCGTTTCTGGCGGTGCTGATTGCCAAGGGCGCTCCTTTGGGTCTGATCGTGTACGCGTTCGCCTGCTTCACCAACCTGGCGGCCGGCCTCACCAACTACGGCACGACACCCTCGCCCATGTACTACGCCGCCGGCTACGTGTCGATGAAGGATTGGTGGCGGACCGGCTTCATCGTGTCCTTCGTGAACATCGCCATCTGGTCCATCGTCGGCTTCAACTGGTGGAAGCTGATCGGGATCTGGTAGGGCGAAATCCCAACCAAGTACCCAGTACTGACGGACTTGTTCTCACCCTATGCGCACGCTAACCTGATCCTATGGCGGCGCCGGCGATGACCGTTCCCCTCGAGATTCCGCGTTGCGAACGCGGTATCGGCAAGCTGATTACCTCACCGCAATCCTCGGATCTGATTGAGGGTGTTCGGGTTTCCCCAAATCCGCTGTGGCCCGACGATCGGGGGTACTTCATGGAAGTGGCCCGCATCGGGCAAGGCATGGTGGCGGATTTTGTGCCCTCCACCACGCAAGTGTCCACCGCGCTCAGCTATCCGGGGACCATAAAGGCGTTCCATCATCACGACAAGCAGACGGATCTTTGGCTGCCTGTTTCGGGAATGCTGCAGGTGGCCCTGGTCGATCTGCGCAAGGGCTCGCGCACCCACGGGCTCAAGAACACGATGTATGTGGGTCACCTGCGGCCCTGGCACATCCTGATTCCACCCGGCGTGGGCCATGGATACAAAGTCATCGGAGCGGACCCGGCGATCCTGGTGTACGTCACCAACCGCCTGTACGACCCGAAGGACGAAGGCCGGATTCCGTATGACGAACCGGGCATCAACTACGACTGGGAAACACAACACAAATGAAATTTCTGATAACGGGGGGAGCCGGTTTCATCGGCTCGGCATTTGTGCGCCTGCTGCTCGCCGGCAAGGACGCGCGGCGCGTGGTGAACTTCGACAAGTTGACTTACGCGGGCAATTTGGAGAATCTCGCGGCGGTGGCGGCTGATCCGCGCTATCGCTTCATCCACGCCGACATATGCGACGCCGCGGCGGTCAACCAGGCCGTGGAGGACGAAAAGCCGGATGTGATCGTGCACTTCGCCGCGGAGTCGCATGTGGACCGGTCGATTCTTTCCCCGGCTCCGGTGTTTGAGACCAATTTGCGGGGCACTTTCGTGCTGCTCGAAGCCGCCCGGACGCTCAAAGTGCCGAAGTTCCTGCACGTCTCCACCGACGAGGTGTATGGCTCGATCGAGCCGCCGCATGACGCTGACGAGAACTACCCTCTGCACGCCTCATCGCCTTACTCCGCCGCTAAAGCGGGATCGGACCTGCTGGCGCTGTCCTACTTCACCACCTACAAGATGCCGGTGACCGTCACCCGCGCCTCCAACAACTACGGCCCTTTCCAGTTCCCCGAAAAGCTAATCCCGTTGATGATCTCCAACGCCCTGGAGGACAAGCCTCTTCCCATCTACGGCGACGGCATGCAGATTCGCGACTGGCTGTACGTGGACGATCACTGCCGCGGCATTCTGTCCGTGATCGCGAAAGGCCGCGACGGCGAGGTGTACAACATCGGCGGCTCGCGCGCGCTTCCCAACATCGAAGTGGTGAAGAAGATTCTGGCCGCCGTGGATAAGCCGGAGTCGCTGATGAAAACCGTCGCCGATCGCCCCGGCCATGACCGGCGCTACGCCTTGAGCTCGGAAAAGATCGAGCGCGAGACCGGCTGGAAGCCGCGGGTGGACTTCGAAACCGGCCTGAGGGAAACCATCGACTGGTATCGCTCCAACCGGGAATGGACGGAGCGCGTGAAGTCGGGCGAGTATCAGAACTACTACGCGCAGAACTACGCCGGCCGCTAAAGGCGCTTGTTCAGTGGATTGAACCACCGGACGCCGGGGGAAGCGTTCCAAACGTCAACGCGCCGGGACACGGCTTCGCGGATCACTTCCTGCGCTTCCCGCGGCAAGGTCATTCAGGCGGAACGGGTCGATGTCCGGGTGGAAGCCGAAATCTTTAGGCTCCACCCGAAATTGAGGTGCGGCGCCGCGCTTCCTCAGCTCAAGCCCGTCCCGCAGAAGCTGGTTGATGATCGCTTCGAAGGTGAGATCCTCCTCGATCCTCATGCGTTTCAGCTTTCGTGCCACGTCCGGATCCAGAGTTAACGTAACACTTTGATGTCTTCACATCAACCCCTTCCCGGCGGTTTGGCGATAGACTATCTTCAGCCATGCGATTCCTTGTTCTTGCTGCTTTCTCCGCTGCTGCTCTTCTTGCCGTCGACAACTGGCCCCAGTTCCGCGGGACCAATTCGATGGGTGTCGTCGCCGACGATCCTCGCCTTCCCGACAAGTGGAGCGAGACGGAAAACGTGATCTGGAAAACAGAGGTCCCCGGTCGAGGCTGGTCCTCGCCGGTGATCTGGGGCGACAAGGTGTTCCTCACCAGCGCGGTTTCCGCCGGCCCCGAGGAAGCCCTGAAGAAGGGCCTGTACTTCGGCGGCGAGCGCCCCGCCCCCAAGGAAGAACACCGCTGGATGGTCTACTGCCTCGATTTCAAGACCGGCAAGATCCTGTGGGAGAAGGAAGTGCATAAGGGCATCCCCGCCGGACCCCGGCACTTGAAGAACAGCTACGCCTCCGAGACGCCGGTCACCGACGGCCAGATGATCTACGCCTACTTCGGCAATGTTGGCGTGTACGCCCTCGACATGACCGGTAAGCTGGTGTGGGAGAAGAAGTTCCCTCCCGTGCGCACCCGCTTCGGCTGGGGCACCGCGGCCTCCCCTGTGCTCCATCAGGGCCGGCTCTACATCGTCAACGATAATGACGACGCAAGCTGGCTCCTGGCGCTGGACAAGAAAACCGGCAAGGAGATCTGGAAGGCGGATCGTCCCGACGAGAAGACAAACTGGGCGCCGCCCTTCATCTGGGAACATGACGGCAAAACCGAAATCGTCACGCCCGGCACGGTCAAGACCCGCTCCTACGACCTGGACGGCAAGCTGATCTGGGAGTTCAAGGGCATGTCTTCCATCTCGATCCCCGTGCCCTTCACGCAGCACGGGCTGCTGTACATCACCAGCGGGTATGTGGGCGATCAGAACCGGCCGGTATACGCCATCAAGCCCGGCGCCAAGGGCGACATCACGCTCGAAAAGGGCCAGACCTCCAACCAGTACGTCGCCTGGTATCTGCCGCAGGCCGGCCCTTACAACACATCGCCGCTGGTTTACAAGGACGTCTATTACACGCTGCTGGACCGGGGGTTCTTCACCGCGCACGACGCCAAGACCGGCAAGGAAATCTACTCCAAGCAGCGCATCGACCCTGCGGCGTCGGCCTTCACGGCTTCGCCCTGGGCCTACAACGACAAGATCTTCGTGTTGAGCGAGGACGGCGAAACCTACGTGCTCCAGCACGGGCCGGAATTCAAGGTGATTGGCAAGAACATGCTGGATGAGTTGTGCATGGCCACCCCGGCGATCGCCAAGAGCAGCCTGTTCATCCGCACCGGGACCAAGCTGTACCGGATCGGAAAGAAGTAAGAACGCGGGCCCGTGATCACCGCGGGCCCCGCCGCTTCAGACCGCGCTCAGCACTTCAGCCGCGTGGCCCTTGGGCTTCACCTTGCCGAAGATCCTGGCGATACGCCCGTCCGGGCCGATCACGAAAGTGGTCCGCTCTACCCCCATGTACTTCTTGCCGTACATCGACTTCTCCTTCCACACTCCATACGCGTCCGCCGCCTGGTGATTTTCGTCCGCGAGCAGTTGGAACGGGAGTCCGTACTTGGTCTTGAACTTCGCCTGGGCGCTGACCTTGTCGGGCGAAATTCCCACGATCACCGCGCCCTTCTTCACGAAAGCACCGGCCTCATCGCGAAACTCGCAGGCCTCGGTGGTGCAACCCGGCGTGTCGGACTTGGGATAAAAGTACAACACCACCGTTCGGCCCGCGTGAGCGGATAAGCGGAACTCGCCCCCCGCGTCGTCCTGCAAAAAGACCTCCGGCGCTCGGTCGCCTTCCTTCAATTCAGCCGTGCCCTCTAGGATGCTACGGCAGCCGTCCACCGCGCAGAATCTCATCTAAAACGACACCAGTCCGCGGCGGCAGATCTTCCCTTCTCAGCCGCCGCAGAGACTCCGCGGAATCCAGGTCGAACCACTCCGGCGCGAACGCAACGCTCAGTCCGCCGGCGCGACAAGCGGCAACCGTGCCCGCCAAGGTGTCCGGAGCGGACCAGCGGACGCCGCGAAACATGTCCGGGGTCACGCGGCGCGCGGCGATGCCCCAGTAGCCGCCATCCTCGGCGGGACCAAGCGCCACATCGGCTGGCGATGCCAGCAGCGCCTCAATATGGCTATGCGGCAGCGTGGGCGCGTCGCTGCCCAAAATCACGGCTTGCGCGTGACCCCGCTGCAGCGAATGCTGTAGCGACGCGAGCATCCGCGTTCCGAGATCGCCGGATACCTGCAAGCGGCTTGTAACGCATTGCTCGCTCCATGCATCCGTGGAGGTGTCCGTTGCGAGTTCTAAATCGATATCGGGAAAGCGGGACAGCCGGTCTAACAAATCGGCGGTGAGCGCCCGGTGCAACCGGGCGGCCTCGTAGAACGACAGGGGCGGGCACAAGCGGGTCTTCACCCGTCCCGCGACCGGCGCCTTGGCGAAAACTGTCAAGCTGACGCTATACAAGAAAAGATTGTAGACTGTTTCAGGAGGAAGGGTCCAA
>JAIEPW010000074.1 GCA_019748195.1 Bryobacteraceae bacterium | reverse complement strand
GCGCTCCTCGCCGCCTCCTGCGCCGCCGCCCAGGTCACCGGAACTCTCGCCACCCACCAGCTCGACAGCCGCATCTTCGGCAATCAGCGTACCGTTCGCGTCTGGCTTCCGGCCGGTTACTCGCCGGGCGAGGCGAGAGGCTATCCGGTGCTGCTGCTGAATGACAGGCAGAACCTGTTCGACCGGGCCACCTCGGTGTTTACCGGGCGCGAGTGGCAGGCGGACGAAACCGCCACGCGGCTGATCGCCGAACGCAAGATCCCGCCGCTGATCGTGGTGGGCATCGACAACGCGGGAAGGTCCGGGCGCCCGATGGAATACCTGCCGTGGGAGGACAAGTTCCTCTCCCCGCCGGTACGCAACCCCCGCGGCAGCTTGTATCCCAGCTTTCTGGCGGCCGAGGTTCTGCCCCTGATCACCGCGACATACCGGGTTGACAAAAGGCGCATCGCCCTTGGCGGCTCCTCCTACGGCGCGCTGATCGCTCTTTATGCCGCAGCGATTCGCCCGGAGCTGTTCAGCAGGTTGCTGCTGGAGAGCCCGTCCTTGTATGTCGCGGAGCGCAAGGTGCTGGATGTATTTCGCAAGGCGAAATCAATGCCTGCGCGAAACTACCTGGGCGTCGGGACCAATGAGATGGGCGCCGCCGGCTGTCGTCCCGGCGATCACGGCAGCGAAGCCGTGCGCGACGTGCTCGATCTCGCGCGTCTGCTGCCTCGGGCGAAGTTGTTCGTCGAGGATTGCGCTGTCCACGATGAGGACGCGTGGGCGCGGCGGCTGCCCGCCGCGCTGCCGCATCTGTTCGGAACTCCCTAGCGCCCGCCGAACCAGAAGCGATGAACGGGAGTCGGCATTTCCGACTTCGCCCCCTTGACGCTCTTCCACACGATCTCATTGAGCTCGAACATCGGCGCGCGGTCGTACTCGTCCAGGTTCATCTCCATGGACTTGCGAGCGCCCCACGCGCGCTGGGTGTTCATCTCGTTCAGGTCGTACTGCGGCGCCAGGTGCTGGTACGGCGCCGGATTCGCCTTGTCCGTGAACGCGTTGTACATCGGCGGGGCGGCGGCGTCGTACTGGCTCATGGGCGGGAGGCCGAGCAATAGTTCCATGGTCCGCAGCATGGAGGAGGTGGTGTACAGAGATTTGTCCACGAATCCGCGCTTGGTATAGGGGCTGATCACCAGGCCCACGGTGCGGCGCGCGTCCACGTGATCCGGGCCGTCCTGCGCGTCGTCCTCGATGACGAAGATCGCGGTTTCGGGCCAGTACCTGGAGTTCGTCACCCGCTCCACCAGCAGGCCGAGGGCGTAATCGTTTGACGCCACCGAAGCGCGCGGGGTGGGCGTGCCGGGACGCGTGCCCGTCGTGTGATCCTCGCCCAGGCTCATCACGATGAAGTTGGGCAGACGCTTCTCCGGGTCGAGCGAATCGAAGTTGCTCTCGTAGTCGTTGAACTCGCGGATGAACTCCTTGACGTTATCCGGGTCCCGCATTCCCGGCTTCTTGAAGTTGGGCGCGACGTGACCGATCAGTCCCGGAGCGTTTTGCGAAGCGTCCGCGTTGCCTTCGCTCGCTCGGGTCGCGAATTCGCCGTAACTGCGGAAGGTCAGGCCCTTCTTGCGCGCCGCGTCCCAGATGTAGCCGCCGCGCGGCACATAACCTTCGTGATACTGCGCCCGCCCGTGACCCCCATACCCCACCGGCCACTGCTTCTCGTTGGCGTCGGTCGCAAACGCGGCGGTGGACCAGAAGTGCCCGTCCTCGCTCACTTCGCCGTCGCAGTACAGGTTGTCGAACAGCACGTATTCTTCGGCCAGCTTGTGATGATTGGGCGTGATCTTGCGTCCGAAGATGGTGATCCGCGAATCGCCGTTGCCTTGCGGCAGGTCGCCGAACACCTGGTCGTAAGTGCGGTTTTCCTTGATGATGTAGATCACGTGCTTGATCGGAGATCCCGCGCCGACTTCGCGCGGCACCACGGTCGGCGCGGTGGGAGCCTTGGACGCCGCCAGAAACCCGTCGCGGTAGGGCACGTTGTCATACACGCGCCTGGTCATGTCGCGAAGCTCCGCGCGCAGGTTCGCCAGGTTCACGATCTGCACGCTGCCCTTCTGCAGGCTCTTGACGCTGTCGGCGGGCATGCCCGCCTTGCGCAGCGGGCTGTTGGGACCGCTGACGTTCGAATAGCCGCCCATCCCCTTGCTGTTGCCGACGAAGAGCTTCTTGCGATCCGGCGACAACGCCAGCGCGGACGGATACCAGCCGGCTGGAATAAAGCCCATCACTTCGCTTTCGCCCTTTTCGGCGACTCGGACCACCGCCACGCTGTTGTTATCCGCGTTGGCCGCGAACAACAGTTTCGCCGCCGCGTCATAAGCCAGCGCGTTGGGCGTCGAGCCCTCCGGCGCGCGGGGCGTCAGCGCGGTGTTGATCCGTTCCCGCGCCATGCGTGTGGCGGTGTCGATAACCCACACGGAGTTGTCCTGCGCGCAGGCGACAAACAGGCGCCCGTCCCCAGTCAGCAACAGGTCGTTGGGATTGTCGCCAACCGCGAGCGAAGCCACAACCTTGTTGGTAGCGGTGTCGATCACGCTCACGGTATCGGAGGCCCAATTGGTGACGTACAGCGTCGCGCCGTCGGCCGAGATCGCGGCCGCGTACGGAATCGCGTCGACCTTGATCCGCGCCGTCGCCTTCCGCGTTTCGGTGTCGAAGACCACGACATGGCCGGAGTACCGCGCCGTTCCGCGATGCAAAGCATATAAGACGTTCTTGCGCGGATGGTGCACCAGCCCGCTCCAGAAGATCTCGCCGGGCTGCCCGCCGTCTTCGAGCGTCCCCAGCGGCTGATCGGTCAAGCGCCCGCCGTCGTAGCCGAACTCATAAATGGGCGCCCTGGAGGGCTGGCGTCCCGCCGCATTGCCGCCGGAGACGAACAGCTTCTTCCCGTCCGGGCTCCAGGCCATGCCCAGCCACGCCGATTTCAGCGCGATCCGCTGCGTCGGTTCGTCGGTCTTCTGATCGACGACGACGATGCCGTGCGGGTTGAAACCCGAATGCAGCGCCACCATCACCTTGCCGTCCGGCGACCCGGTGACGTTCAAAACCATGTCCTCGGTGGGCAGGGATTTACCCGCCGGCGTGATCCGCCATCCGTTGGGCAGCGCGTATCCGCCCGCAATCGGCTTCGGCGTGTCCTGGGCAAACAGATAACCCGCCGCGAAGAGAACTACCACAACAATCAAGCGCATGGAGGGAGCATACACGATACGTATTTCGAAGCGGTAACAGGCGTTCGCTGCCGTTCGAGCGGGCTCGCTCGCGGCTGGGCGGCCGGGCAAGGGTCCGGGCGCGTGACTTGTCGCGAAGGGCGGCAGGCGTTCCCGCAACCGGACAACCGCAAAGGTGGTGCGTTCCTTGTTATCAATGGTTTAAAACGGGCTGAAAACTGCATTTCGCCCAACTTATGGACAACCTCCGCTACGCGGTCCGGCAGTTGTGGAAATCCCCTGGGTTTTCTTTGATTGCGATCCTCACCCTTGCCCTGGGCGCGGGCGCGACCACCGTGATCTTCAGCGTGGTGAACGCCTGGGTCTTGAAGCCGTTGCCGTACCGGGCTCCCGACGAACTGGTGTCGCTGTTCGAAAAGGACATCCGCAATGGACAGCGCATCCCGGTAGCTCCCGGCAACCTGCGGGATTACGCTGCCTCGGGCGTGTTCGCGGAAATCGAGCCGTGGGGCACCTCCCCGTACAACCTGACCGGAGACGGTGACGCGGAACGAATCGAGCTGGCCGAGGTGGGCGCGGGGTTCTTTCCCATGCTGGGAGTGGAACCGGCGCTCGGCCGCGGCTTCGCGGCGGGCGAGGACCGGGAAGGCGCGTCCCGCGTCATTCTGCTCGCGCACTCGTTCTGGACCGAACGTTTCGAGGGTCGGGCGAACGTGCTGGGTCAAACGCTGAAGGTCGACGGCAAGGCTTACACCATCGCGGGCGTGATGCCTCGGGAATTCCACTTCCCGTTGTTCGGACGGGTGGCGGGCTTCATCCCGTTGGAGATGAGTCCGGAGCAGCGCGAAGACCGGCGGTCGCACTGGATGAATGCGATCGGGCGGCTGCGGCCGGGCGTGGCGGCGGGCGCGGCGCAGGCCACGCTGGAGACGGTAGGCCGGCGGCTGGCCAAGGGATATCCGGATTCGAACGAGAACGTAGGAACGGTGGTGCGGACGCTCCACGATGACATTGGGGATCACTCGGGCAATTCCCCGCTCCTGGTTACTCTGGGTCTGGTCGGCTGCGTGATGCTGATCGCTTGCGCGAACGTCGCCAACCTGCTGCTGGCCCGGGCGACGGGGCGGCGGCGCGAGATCGCGGTGCGGCTGGCGGTAGGGGCGTCGCGGGGAGCGCTGATCCGGCAGTTGTTAACCGAGACCAGCGTACTATTCGTCTTAGCGGGCGCCGTGGGTTTGTTGCTCGCGCAGTGGGGCCTGCCTGCTTTGCTGGCGATGATCCCGTTCGAGAATCGCGGGTTCCTTCCGAATCAAGGCGTCGTGCACCTGGATTACCAGGTCTTGGCCTTTGCTCTATCCTTGTGCCTGGCGACGGGAGCGATGTTCGGCCTGTGGCCGGCGCTGGTGACCACACGGCTGGATCTCAACACTGCTCTTAAGGACGGCGGCCGCCACTCCCAGGGGGTCGCCGGCGCGCGCGGACGGCGAATGCTGGTGGCCGGGGAAGTGGCGCTGGCTGCCCTGGTGCTGGTGATGGCGGTGCTGATGGTTCGCTCGGCCTTCGCCCGCTATGGAGCGGACTTGGGGATCGATCCGCGCGGCGTGCTGACCGCGACCGTGGATCTGGACGACGCGCGCGGCCAGAATGCCGCGGACGGCGCCGCGCTCCACGACGCCGTGCTGGACCGGCTGCGGGCGAATCCGCGGGTGCAAGCCGCGGGCGCGGTGCAGTACCTGCCCTTTGGACATTCGGGCGCCGCGCGCGGCTTCGTGATCGAAGGCCGCGCACCGGAAGCCGGCGAGAGATTGTCCGCCAGATTCAGCGCCGCGGACCCGGGCTACCGGGAAGCCATCGGATTGCGCCTGAAAGAAGGACGCTGGCTGGAGCGCCGCGACGGCGCGGGCAGCGCGGGCGTCGCCGTCATCAGCGAAGCGATGGCGCGGCGATACTTCCCGCGGGGCGCGGTGGGCCGAACGCTCCTGCTCGGCAGCGAGCGGCGCCAGGTGACCATCGTCGGCGTTGCCGGCGATACGAAATTCGTGTCCCGCATGGACGCCCCCGAGAACCAGATCTGGTTTCCCTACGCGCAGGCTCCCGCGCGCCGCATGACGTACGTGGCGCGGACCGCTTCGGACCTGTCCGCGATCCGGGACGCGGTGCGGGCGGTGGATCGCGACCTGCCGGTATCGGCGGCGCGTTGGATGGAAGAGCGTATCCACGAGGAAGATGCGCCGTACGACATCCTGACGCGGCTGATCACCGGCTTCGGACTGCTGGCGCTATTCCTGGCGGCGTTGGGCTTGTACGGCGTGATCGCCAACTCTGTCGCCAGCCGCATCCCGGAGATCGGTTTGCGGATGGCGGTGGGAGCATCGCGCGGTCAGGTGGTGGGCCTGGTGTTCCGCGATGGGATGCGCATGGTGATGGCGGGGCTGGGATTAGGGCTGGCGGCGGGCGCCGCGGCCGCTCCCGCGTTGGCCACGCTTCTCTACGGAGTCGCCCCGCGGGATCTGGGAGTCTACGCGGCGGTGGGAATTCTGCTTGTGTTGGCGGCCTGCGGCGCCATTCTGATCCCGGCGCGTCGCGCCGCCGGCACCGACCCGCTGACCGCTTTGCGATACGAATGAACGGAACCTCAGGTTGGACCGGCGTCGGCGACGCCACAACAACGCCGCGGCCAGGCTCCGCTACACCTTTTGGGTGGGATCCGCTATGCCAGAATGAAACCTCGCACGCATGGATCCCTGGAAACACCTTCGCGTTCCCGCGTCCAGCGCCAACCTGGGTCCCGGATTCGATTCACTCGGTCTTGCGCTCGCGCGTTATCTGAACTGCCGGTACCGGCCTTCCCGCACCTTGCAAATCCAAGCTTCCGGCGTCGACGCCGGTCAGATCCCGTGCGACGCCTCGAATCTGATCTGGCAAACGGTGCTGCGCGTGGGCGCGGATACCGGCATCGAGCCCAGGCCCATCGAGATGGAAATTGAGAATGGCATCCCGCTGGGCAAGGGCCTCGGCTCCAGCGCGGCGGCGCTCACGGCGGGTGTCGTCATCGCCAGCGACACCCTCGAACTCGGCTGGAAGCGGGCGCGTATCCTGGACGAAGCGGCGCGGATCGAGGGTCACCCCGACAACGTGGCCGCCTGCGTTCTGGGCTCGCTGGTCACCAGCGCCACAAGCCCCGGCGGCGTGGCGCACGCCGTCCGGCTGGAGATTTCGCCGCGTTTCGGCGTCGCGGTGGTGATCCCGGACTTTGCCCTGCCCACGCAGGAAGCACGCGCGGTTCTCCCCGACTTCTACTCACGGGAGGACACCGTCTTCAACGTCCAGCGCAGCGCCCTGCTGATCGCCGCGCTTGCCACCGGAACCGTTTCCGCGTTCCCAGCCGCGCTGGAGGATCGCATGCACCAGCCGTACCGCGCGCCCCTGGTCCCGGGCCTCGACGAGATTCTGCGCCTGCGCGCTCCGGGACTGCTGGGCTGCGCTCTCAGCGGCGCGGGTCCCAGCGTACTGGTGTTTTTCGAGCGGGGCTCGGAATCCGTGGGCGAGTTGGTTCGGCGAATCTTCGCGGGCAGAGGTATCAAAGCGCACATGGACGATTCGGGAGTGGATTGCCAGGGCTATATACTAATTTCTGCGCCGGCCGGTGAGTAGGACCCTTGCGCCTCAACCCGCCGGATAGAGCCCAGTGACTCAGACTTCACAGAGCGCTGTCCGCTACCTCGCGGCGATCGCGTTGATTGCGGCTGCCTTTTTCGCCCGCATCGCGATGGCCCCGCTGCTCGGCGATGTCGCCCCTTTCATCACGTTTTACATAGGGGTTCTCGTTGCGTCCTCCCTCCTCGGTTCCCGTCCGGCGGTGCTGGTGGCGGTGGCGGGAGCGATCCTTGCACCCACGTACTTCGTCCCGCCATACGGGTCCTTCACCGTGGACACGGCAACCGTCACCTGGACAGCGATGTACCTGCTGACCACGGGAACCATCATCGCCGCCATGCACCGCGAACGGGAGGCCCGGAAGCTCGCCGAGTCGCGCGCGGCCACCATCGCCGGCCAGGCCGCCGCTTTACAGTTGGAAGTCGCGGAACGCGAGCGCGCGCAGCGCGCGGAGGCGGTACAACGCGAGTGGTATCAGACCACCTTATCCAGCATCGGAGACGCGGTCATCGCCACCGGCCCGGACGCCCTGGTGCAGTTCCTGAACCCCACGGCGGCGGAGCTCACCGGATGGAGTCCGGAAGAAGCGCACGGGCGGCCCATTTCCGAAGTTTTCGACATCCGGAACGAAGAGACGTTCCAGCCGGTCGAGATCCCGGTGGAGCAGGTGGTTCGCGAGCACAAAGTGGTTGGACTCGCCAATCACACGATTCTGATGAACCGCGCCGGCGCGGCGATCCCGATTGACGACAGCGCCGCGCCGATTTTCGCGCCGGATGGCCATCTGATGGGCGTCGTTCTCGTATTCCGGGACATCACCGAGCGGCGCGCCTCCGAACGTTCCCTGGAGCGGAGCCGGACGGAGATGGAGCGCTTCGCCTATCTGGCGGCGCATGATCTTCAGGAGCCGCTGCGGGGAATCTCCACCTTCTCCGAGTTGCTCGATCAGGACAGCCGCCCTCTGCTCAGCCCGAAATCCGTCCAATATCTCGAATTCATCCTCACCGGAGCACAGAAGATGCAACGTCTGGTGCTGGACCTTCTCGACTATTGCCGCGCGGGCGCGAGTTCACTGCAGGCTGAGAAGGTTGCGGCCAACGAAGTGGTGATGGAAGCATTGGATTCGCTGCGAGCCGCCATCGACGATTCCGGCGCACAGGTTACGGTCGGCCCGTTGCCGGTGGTGGTCGCCGACCGCGTGAAACTCTGCCAGGTGTTCCAGAATCTGGTGAGCAATGCGATCAAGTTCCGGGGACCGCAACCCTGCCGCGTTCACATCGCGGCCGAATTGCAGCAGGGCGCCTACACCTTCTCGATTCGGGACAACGGCGTAGGCTTCGATCAGACTTACGCCGGCCGCATATTCGAGATGTTCCAACGGCTGCGGCCGCAGCACGACGCCGCCGGTTCCGGAATCGGACTGGCCATCAGCAAGCGGATCGTGGAGGCGCACCAGGGTCGCATCTGGGCCGAATCCAGTCCGGGCGATGGCTCCACGTTCTACTTCACTCTTCCGGTGGTTCGCGAACCCGCGCTCAGTTCGGCCGCGGAAGCGTAGGCTGTCAGCGCAGATAGATCGGATTCGAATAAATCCACGGACGCTCCTCGCCATCCACGGTAAGCCACGCCTCCACGCGATAGACGCCTTTCTCCGCGACGGAGGCCTCCAGGCGCGTACCCTGGCCCGTCTTCCACTCCGCCCCGTCGCGCAGGACGCGGATTTTCGCGGGCAGAGGCAACTCCGCCAACAGCGTCAAGCCGCCGTGATGCTGTCTCTCATCCCCCATGATGGCGACGGTTTTGCCGCCTTCGCGGGCGGTCCACAGGAAACCCGCCGGATCTCCCATCCAGTCATGCGATGCATAAGCCCGGCCGTTGGCCACCGCCTGCCGGATCGCGTCCTCCGTCAGCTCCGGCGCAAGAACGTGGGTGGCGACGTTAAACATGGAACGGTAGTAGGGGTCGAAATTCAGGCGCGCGATGATGCCGCCCGATTTGTGTCCGCGCAGCAACTCGCCGATCTTCGGCCGCTGCTCCGCGGTCACCAGCCGCATGCCGCTGTCCTTGTCGACGACGGCGCCCAATCGGACACTCCCCTCCCCCTCGGCTTTCAACACAAATTCCTGGTTGTGGTGGCAGTCATTGGCGGCGATTCCCACCACGCGGCGCGTGCGCGTTTCGCGATCCCATTTCTCCAGGTACAGCGCCGGATAGTCGAGCTGCGCGGCCAGCATCGCATCGGGGAACAGCCGCAGGGATGCTTCCAGCCGACTCAGCAATTCGGGATCGGTCATCATGTCCGCGATCCCGCGCATCGACTCCGCGTCGTCCATCGCGTCGTAATGCCGGTTATAAATCTCCATTCCGGTCAACCCGTCCAGCGGATGGTCCCGCCGCTCCTCGACATGGGACAGGAACAGCAGACCGCCGTTGGCCCCGACGGCGCGCACCAGCTCATCCTTGGGCGCGGACATCCGGTCCATTACCGACGCCGTGGGATGAATCAGGAATCCGTGGGTTTCCGACCCCGGCACGAACAGCACGCCCTCGCGGAGCCCGCGCCAGGTCTGGGTGACAAAATCGAGGGGCGGCCGGTAATGATTCGCCAGAAAGGCGAAGGACACGCCGGCGCGTTGCGCGTCGGCCAACATCTCCGCGCGCGTGCCGCCGGTGTGGCTGGAATCCTCGGCGTGCGCGTGAAAAATACCCTTGAAGTCGATCAGTCCGGGAAGTGGTGGAACCGCGCGACGCTGCGAAGCCAGCTTCGCGACATCGGCGGAGGCCGCCGCCAGGCGCTCCGGCGTCATTCTCTCCAGGGTGCTTCGCTTGCGCCCCGGCCGGGTTTCCTCCGCCCACGTCGCGGGCGCCGTGATCAGAATCAGGAACAGGAGAACTCGCGCGGGCGTCACCCGCTCAGTGTATCGCGCGCGCCGCTACTGCAAATTGTATTCGCTCTTGATGGCGGCGATGTTCTTCAGGGCCTGCTCCTGATAGTTGCTCTTGATGGTTACGCAGAGCTGGTTGAACTTCAGGGCGTCGGGAACACGGCCGCGTTCGCCGGCTTCGGCCAGCTTGTAGTTGGCGTAGCCGAGGTGATAGTAAACCGCCGCTTGCACGGCAGGGTCTTTCAGGTAGGGGAGTGACGCTCGCAGCATCCGGTCCGCGGTGGAGAAGCGGTTCATCAGGCTGGCGGCGATGCCTCCCGAGTAGTAAGCCGAAAACAGATATTGCGCCTTCTTGGCCTCCCACTCGGCCGCCGGCGTCGATTCCGGACGCGGCTTGGCTGATAGGATCTCGATGATTCGCGATGCATGGAAGGCCAGCCGGTCGGGATTGTCGCCACGCTTGGAATAATTCTCCATCATCACCATGTGCATGTCTTCGTTGTTCGGATCGCCGGCGAGCACCTTCTCCGCCGCCGCCGCCGCACGGCCGAAGTCGCCCTGCGACTGGAACGTGCGTATCAGCTCGCCCTGGGCGCTCTTCAGATATTGGCTTTTGGGATTCCGGGTTTCCAGGGCATGCAACAATTGCGTCCGCTTCTTCGGATCCGCCGCCGACAACGCGCTCTGAAAAATGTAGTACTCGGCGTAAGTCTGCACCTGGCGGATCTCATCGGGAGAATCCGGCTTGCCGCTCAGCGCCTTTCGCTGGGCGACATCCCAGAGCAGCAGCGCGAAGCGCTCCACCGCCGCCCCGTCCTTCCGGCCTTCGGCCGCCTGCAGGCAGGCCTGCGCCGCCGTGACGTTCTCCGGCTCGATGGAAAGCATCAGCTCCCCGGCCTTCGCCGCGCGATCCCATTGCCGGGCCTTGAGGGTCGCCGGAATCAGGCGATCCAGCACCCAGCCCAAGGATTCGTGTTTCGGGAACTGAGTGGCGAACTCAACCATGAGGTCGATGCGCGCATTCTCATCATCTTCCTGCTGGATCCGCTGAATCAGATAGCCGTGAGGCGTCTCCGGATCGATCACCGGCTTGGCGCGCTGCGCGGCAGCGTCCACTGCCGTGATCGCAATGATGAGGACAATGCGCCAGTACTCCAACTTGGTCTCCCTCCCCGGTGACACGCTGGTATAATCCAAAGTTCGGATACCTTCGCCCAAATCTTTAGTGCTTTTCCCTGATCGACTTCCGGCTGGAAGCTTTCAAGCGTGGGTGGAAAGTGCCGCGGGACCGATAGAAGATCATGTTCCTTGCCACAAGCCCGACCGCAATTACCGCGCTGGCCATCCTGGCCTTCCTTCTGCTGGGTTTTTGGCCGGTTTTTCAGAAGCTTACGGGCCGCTGGCGTCAGGAGTTGTTTTTCTATGACTTCGGCCTGGGAGTGCTCATCACGGCCGCGATCCTGGCCGTGGCGCTGGGGTTTTTCAACTCCTCCGAACTGAGCTTCACCGATAGCCTGATGCTGACCGCGAAACGGAATCTGGCGTACGCATTGGTCTCGGGGGGTTTGTTTGGAATCGGCGCCCTGCTGGTAATGACCGCCGCTGGCGCCAGTTCGCTGGCCGCCACCTTCAGCACCGGATTCGGAATGGCGCTGGTTATCTTAGTGATCCGGGGATGGATTATCGGAGACAAATCCTACGGGAACATGGCTTTAGCGGCACTCGGGGCGCTTCTCGCCCTGGTCGGGGCGGTAGCCGGCTCGGTGGCCGGAGCGGCCCAGGCTCGCAAGGCTCCAGGCCCGCCACTGCCTCCGCTCGCACCGGGGCAGAAGCGCCCCAGGCGGAAAAATCGCGCGCCGGTCTTCACCGTGGTCTTTAGCTGGTTAGGCGGCCTGTTTTTAGCACTTTACCTGGGAATTCTGGAGACGTCCCGGCAAACCGAGATTGGGGTAGCGCCTTACCCCGGCTTACTGCTGTTTGCAGGCGGGATGTTCGGGGCCATTCTACTGTTCAACCCCTTCGTAATGAACTTTCCCATCTGGGGTGCTCCCATGAGCGTGCGCGATTTTCTTCTCAACGGCCGGTTTGCCGATCATTCCAAGGGTCTGTTGGCGGGGGCCGTTTTCGCCGGCGGCGCACTTTGCCTGTTGCTTGTGCTGCCGCCCGCTGCGAATTCGCCGGTCCCGCCGCTTCTGGCGGCGCTGATGACAATCGGCTTTTCCGCTCTCACGGTCCTCAGCGCGGCATTCCTGTTCGGCGAAGTTCGCCAGGCGGCTCCGGATGCCAAAACGCCGTTACTGGCGGCCGTTGGGGCTCACGCGGTTGCCGTTACCTTGGTGGTCGCGGCCCGGATGTTTCCAGGCTAAGCCCAGACATGCAAAAAGCGCCGGACCTTCCGGCGCTCTTCATCCTGCGTCTTAACCATCCCGCGTTTTTCCAGCAGGAGGGATGCGAACCTAGACTTTTGCTTCCTTATAGACCACGTGCTTGCGGACCACCGGGTCATACTTCTTCATCTGCAGCTTTTCGCCGCCCTTCTTCGGGTTTTTCGAAGTGGTATAGAAGTGGCCGGTGTCGGCGGTGGAAACGAGCTTGATCAGTACGCGGGGCATTAGACGTTCTCACCTCGCTTGCGCATGTCGCGGAGCACCTTCTCGATGCCCACCTTATCGATGGTTTTGATCGCCTTGGCGGAAACCTTCAGGCGGACAAACCGGTTCTCGCTCGGGACCCAGAAACGCTGCTCGTGCAGGTTTGGTTCAAACCGGCGCTTCGTTTTGTTGTTGGCATGGGACACCCGGTTGCCGGAAACCGGCTTCTTCCCGGTGACTTGACACACTTTCGCCATTCCGTAGCTTTCTCCTC
>JAIEPW010000144.1 GCA_019748195.1 Bryobacteraceae bacterium | reverse complement strand
CGAAAGCAGGTTCTGAGTGCTTTGGGGGTGGGGAATTTTGGACCGGAACTGTGAGGAATTTTCAGCCGGTATTGACAAAGGAAGCTGATTGACCCGGATTCCGTACCTCATCGGCGCCCTTTTCTCCGACTACCGCTGGGCTGTTGGGCGGCCGTCGGGAACATGCCTGATTGACCCGTGGCCTCGCTTCGATCGGCGACTGCGACGGAAGGCCGCAAGCGGCACGCCCCAATCCGCGAGTCATGGGCATGCTTCCCTCGAATTCGTATCTCCAGACCCCATGGCCGAAAATTGCGCACCTGTTGTCCCGGTAGGGACAGCACCTGATCCACTGGTTTTCTGGTTCATCGGACGACGTCACCTCTTCGCTACGACATCTCTCGTTCTGCCAGTGGCTTAGGGAACCAGAGCTAAACGTGCTCCCAAATGGCTCCTCGAGTGCCTTATCACTCGTGTGTGCCGATCTGGCAGGAACATCGAAACCACCCGGGTGAGATGTTCCCGAGGGCCTTGGCGCCTTTCCTCCAGGTGACTAGGGCCGATCCGATGGCCGGTTCCCTCCGACCGGCCATCGGACGACACGAATCCGGAGGCCGGAACGAAGGAGCAGCACGATGTACAGAAGAGAGATTCTGACCTTCCTAGCAGTCCCGCTCTGGTCGACTCAACGTCTGACCGCCTGTGGGTCCCGCGACAGAGACCGGCGGCGTATTGAGGCTGAGGTCACCTCCGTCAGCGGCGACGACGTCGAAGTCCTTGCGAGTGGCCGCCGAACAAGGGTGGTCATTTCCCCGGAGACGCGGATCACGCAGGGCCGCGCGAGAGTGGACGCCACGGCGCTGCGCCCAGGCGCCCGGATCGTCGTCGAAGGCCGACGCCGCGCAAACGACGTATTGGACGCCATGGAGATAAGGGTAGAGGGACTTTCAGGTTCTCCCTCTACTCAGCCATCCGTGGGTGGCGGACACAAACACTGAGCAGAAACGCGGCCCCGATGACACAACCTACGCGAAGACGATTCCTCCACACAATGCCCCTGGCCGCTCTACCACTGGCGGCGGCCGAACCGCTCCGGGCAGCACCGGAGCTGACCTTCACAGACCACGCTGGAGCGGTTCACCGGCTCAGTCGATACCGCGGACAGGTCATGTTGCTCGAGTTCATGCTCACCACTTGTCCGCATTGCCAGCAAACAGCCAAGCTCCTCAGCCGCCTGGAAAGGGAGTACGGCCCCAGAGGCTTCCGGGCGGTCAGCCTCGCGTTTAACGACGACGCCTTCCATGCCCTTCCTGCCTTCGTAAAGAACCACCAGTTGACTCATCTTGTTGGCGCGCTCCCGCGTGATGCCGTCTACTCTTTCGCAGCCTTGTCCGCAGTCGTGCGTCACTCGGTGCCCATCATCGTCTTCATTGACCGTGCCGGAGTCATCAGGGCTCAACACGAGGGCGATTCGCCGTTCCTTCAGAACGAAGAAGTCAATCTTCGAGCGAAGATCGCGGAACTCTTGACAGGCGCGAGAGGTAGGCCGGGCACGGGCAGGCGAGTTCCCGCAGGAAGCCGGACAAGCAGCGCCGTTCCGCAAGCTCCAATCAACCGAACTCAGGAGTCCGTATGATCTTGCGCCACGCCTTTCTGGGGTTCGTTGTTATGTTGCCTATGGCGCGGATCCTCGCCGGCGAGTCGCAGCCTCCGCGCGCCGATGATCCAAAGGACAAATGCTGTGTGCTGGAACCAATGATTCCGGGTAAGCCTCACTTGGAGGGGGCTGCGGCGGCGGGTTGGGTAGCACGGCACGTCGAGGGCAACCCCCAGAGCAAGATCCGGGTCGTGATCTACGAGGATCTGCAGTGCCGAGACTGTGCAGTGCTTCGGAAATCGCTCGACGAAGTGCTGTTGCCGCGATTTGGGAAGGACGTGGCGTTTGAGTTCCGGGACTTCCCGCTCCCCAAGCACTCCTGGGCAAGAGAGGCCGCGATTGCAGGCCGCTATTTCCAATCCGTTGATTCCAAGATCGCCTCAGTTTTCCGGAGGCACATCCAAGGAGGGATCGCTTCGGTATCGGCGCAGGAATTCCGGCCGGCGTTGGTGAAGTTTGCCACCAATCACGGCTTCGATCCCGAAAAGGTCCTCAAGGCTATTGCTGACCCCGCCTTTTCGAACGCCGTCGACGCGGATTTCCAACAAGGTGTCGCCGCGGGCATCCGCCGCACACCCACTGTTCTGATAGGTGACCGGACCTTTGTCGAGAACTTCGATCTCGGTGCTCTCCAGCAAGCTTTGGAAGTCCTGGTCAAAGGCTCGATCAACAATGAAACAAGTCAAAAAGGAGAACACAAGTGAGACGCACTCAATTCGTTACCGCGCTCGCCGCTGCGCTAGTTTTCGCAATCGCAGGAATGGCCGCAGATTCGAAGCCGAAGAAGAGCGAGAAGCTGAAGGGCGAGATCACCGCCGTTTTGGCCGGCAATCTTAATCTGAAGACCAAGAAAACCATGGTCACGGTGCTGCTTTCGGAAAAGGCCAAGGTGATGATGGGTTCGGCCGAAATGCCGCTTGCCGCGCTCAAGCAGGGGCTGAAGGTCACGATCGTCGGAACGATGCTGCCTTCGGGGGAGTTTGAGGCTGCGGAGATCCGGTTGCCGTCACCAACCACTGCTCCTCAGACCCCGATGCCATCGGGCCACGGCGGCCATTCCCACTGAGAGACGGGCAAGAAAGAGAGTCACCCATGGCGCACCAACCTCAGCCCAATCAGGGGCCGTCTCGAGAAACCAAGAAGGCGCAATTCTCCAGAGCCGAACCGGGCCTCAGGAAGCGAAGAAAGCAGCTCTTGGCGATTCTCGGCGTGACCTTCGCCGCTATCGGCACCATCGTGGCCGTAGAGCTTTCCGGACGCGACTCAAAGGCCAAGCCGATCACCGCCGCTCCAGGCCCGGCGGCTGTAAAGATACCAGTGGCCGAGTTGGCGGACGGGAAGGCGAAATTCTTCACATACTCCACGGCCAGTAACAAGACCGTCCGCTTCTTCGTGATGCGGAGCTCGGATGGCGTGTACCGGGCGGCGTTCGATGCGTGCGATGAGTGCTTCCACGCGAAGCAGGGCTACTTCCAGGACGGCGACGACATGGTCTGCCGGAAATGCGGGCGTCACTTCCGCTCCACAAAGATCAACGAGGTCTCGGGGGGCTGCAACCCGATCGGTGTTTCCCGAGTAGTGGCCGACGGCCAACTCATGATTTCGGCGCGGGATCTGGAATCCGGAGCCGCATACTTCTAGGTCTTAGGACTATCCCGTCATGCGCATCAGCACGATTGCTCTGGCCAATCTCCGCCGACGCAAAGGAAGAGCCGTTTTCCTCGCGGCGGGAATCGCCATTGGCGTCGGAACTGTCGTTGCTCTTCTCGGCCTCAACTCGGCACTTCGCGAGGAGATCGGCTCTCAGATGGATCGATTTGGCGCCAACATCATTGTCACGCCGCACTCCGGCAATCTGGCACTGGACTACGGCGGGGTGTCAATCGCCGGCGTCTCCTTCGACCAACATCAGCTTTCGGGGGACGACATCGACAGGATCCGCCAGATACCGTACCGCAAGAGGCTGAGCACAGTCGCACCGAAACTACTTGGAAGTCTCGATGTCGAGGGGCGCAATGCCCTGGTCGCCGGTGTCGATTTTGCGAGTGAACTCCGTTTGAAGCGCTGGTGGCGGATTTCGGGGCGGCCACCGCAAGGCGGGAAGGATGTCCTCCTGGGTTACGATGCTGCAACAACTGCCTCCGCGATCCAGATTGCAAGCGTCAAGAACGGCGCCGCAGATGACGGGAGTGCTCATCATGCCGCTCGCGGCGAGACGCTGCAACTGGCGAAGGACTCGCTCAAAATCGCCGGCAATGAGTACCGGATCGCGGGTGTACTCGGGCAAACGGGCGGTCCCGAGGACCGTATGGTGTTCGTTTCCATCGGTGAGGTCCAGGCGTTGCTGGACAAACCGGATCAACTGAGCGTCATCGAAGTCAGCGCCCTTTGCAAGGACTGCCCGGTTGAGGACATCGTCGCGCAGATCCAAAAGGCGCTTCCTCATGCGAAGGTCTCCGCGATCCAGCAAGCGGTCCGCGCCCGCACGGACGCCGTTGAACGCCTGAGCCGGTTCTCCCTCATCGTGGCCGCTGTCGTCCTTCTGCTTGGCGCACTGATGATCTTCACCACGATGATGAACTCCGTCGTCGAACGGACCAAAGAGATCGGCGTGCTGCGCGCGATCGGCTTTCGGCGAGGGCACATCATTCGTGGCTTGCTCATCGAGGTCGCGGTTGTCAGTGCGGCAGGCGGCCTCCTGGGTTGGGCCGGAGGATTGATCGCCAGCCGGCTCGCGCTGCCATTCTTCGCCGAGGCGGGCGCAACCATCGGAGTCAGCGCGCAGCTTGCCCTCTTCGCCATGGCTGTTTCGCTCGGAACCGGTCTCGTCAGCAGCGTGTATCCAGTGCTCCGCGCATCCCGGCTCGATCCGGCCGACGCGGTGCGGTCGATGTAAGGAGCGTCCTCATGCCATTCGTCTCTATGGAGAGTGTGAGTAAATGCTACGACGATCAGGAGTCGCGCCTCGGCGTGACTGTCCTCAGGCAAGTCAGCGGCGGTATCGAGGAAGGTGAGTTTGTTGCCCTGATGGGGCCATCTGGCTCTGGCAAAAGCACCCTCCTGACGATACTCGGCGCCATGAACACACCTTCCAGCGGGAGGCTGCTGGTCGACGATATCGACGTCTACGGGCTACCTGACGAGCGAAGAGCCGATTTCCGAGCGCAATACCTGGGCTTCGTATTCCAACAGCATCATCTGATGCCCTATCTGAACGCCGTCGAAAATGCCATGCTGCCGCTCGCGCCGTTACGCATGGGCAGCCTCGAGAAACGCCAGCGCGCGTTTGCTGCTCTGGAGAGAGTCGGCCTCGGAGCGAAATCCCTGCGGCTCCCCAACCAGCTCTCGGGGGGAGAACAAGGGCGGCTGGCGATCGCTCGAGCGATCGTGAACGATCCGCCCCTCCTTCTGGCCGACGAGCCGACAGGAACCCTTGACACCGCGACGGGCGACGACATCATGCACCTGTTCCTGGAGCTCAACCGGAAGGGGCAGACCATTTTCATGGTCACGCACAATCCGGCAAACGCAGAGATGGCTCACCGGATCATGCGTATCAGGGATGGAGCGTTGGAAAACTGACAAATTGGGAGGTCATCCATGCGGCGTAACGCATATCTCTTGAGAGTTGTGGGGGCGGTAGTCCTGTTCAGTGCACTCCAGGCCGGGGCGCAGACATCGAGTTCGCTGCGGCCCAAGCACCCTTACATGACGCCCGCTCAGATTCGGAAAGGCCTGCCTGAAACCCTGCCGCCTGAGCGCTTCTCCTACAACCGGTACATCGAGTCCGGTTATCGAGTCGCGAAGCGGCTTCCGGAAGCGGTGGCTCAGCAGCCTTGTCTCTGCCCCTGCCAGAAGGCGAATCACTGAAGTCTTCTCGACTGCTTCGCAAGCGAACATGCAGCGAGTTGCGACATTTGCCAACGTGAAGTCCACTTCGTTGCTCAGAAGGCCGAGGAAGGTGTGAGCCCGGACGCGGTACGCGCTTCCATCCTCCGAGGCCAGTTCTGAGGCATCAACCCCGCCCGTTCGTGCGGCTCAGACCGGACGAACGGTTTTCCATGCACTCCTTGTGAATTGCTGGATTAGTTAGCGTGCCGGCGGCCGATTGAACATGGATCGGCCGCTGGCGTTTTGCATGGCAACGCTATTGCAGTGGCGCAACGAACACCGATCCGTTCCGTTCGCCAGCAACAAGCACTCCTCCACCTCGAAGAACCCCGATGCTCGGGAAAGACATCTCGCCGGCAAACGTTTGAGGCGCCGCGTCGGCGGCGCCGGCCCACTTGAGTACCTTCCCTTCGGTCCACGCCACCACGATGCCGCGGGGTGTGGCAACGGCGACAGGCTGGCGGCCTGATCCGAGGACTTCTTCATCGCCGCCTATCCCGCTTCGGTACAAGGTCCCTTCCCGGCGCCAGACGGTTGTGACCTTGCCATCGGCTCCGACTGCCATCGAGCCTCCATCCATCGGACAGGCATTGAGGCGCCAGGATCCGGACCCGAGTTTCCGAGCAGGGCCAAACGTGCGGCCACCGTCGTCGGATCGAACAAGGTACATGTCACGGTTCCCATCCAGCCAGTTCCGGAACATCACGAACACGCGGCCACGCTCATCAACGTAAGCGGTGGGATGGCAACATTCGCAGACCGACCCCGAGGGCGACTCATAAACGAGGCGGTTCTCCGACCATGTCGCGCCTCCGTCGCGAGACATGGCCCCGAAGAGCTTGGTTCCTTCACTCCGCAGATCCAGCCATGTGGCGAAAAGGATCGCCTCGCCGCCAGCCACCATCGCATGTAGTCCTTCTCGAGCGGATCCGGCAACATCGTTCACTCTCCTGCCTTCGCCCCACGTCTTGCCGCCATCGACACTTCTCCACGCCATCAGATCCCCGTCCGCTCCTCGACCCTTCTCGCCGACAATCGCCGAAACGACGATGGCGCTGCGGCTGATAGCGATTCGCGGCCCGCGGCGCATGCCTAGCGACAGAGACCCGCGGTTTGAAACGGCGATGGGCTTCGTCCACGAAGAGCCTGCATCTTGCGAAGAGGCGAAGTAGATTGTGTTTCCAGCGCCAAAGGCCAAAGCGACATTGTCACCATCCACGGCCAGTTGCGGTTGGCGATTGGGGACGGATGTTTGCTGTGGCGCGAATTCGATGGACAGCAGCAATAGCAAGGGAAGCATATGAGTGGCCCAGTCTTGACGACAGAAATTGCCCAATTGTACCGCCCGCCGCATCCACGGTGGGCAAACGGACGTGTCCCGAAGCACTTGGACCCTGGCTGCGGTTCATGGGAGGTTGGAGCCCGCCATCCGCGCATGCGCGAAGAGACTACTCAGTGGCTTTCTTTCCGCACTGACAGTCCAAGCACCCGTGGATCGCGCAGAGTCCACAAGCCTGCGCGACTCGCTTGCGCAGCGCTTCCCGCGCTCGGTGAATCCGGACGGCCGCGTTGTTGGAGGTGACTCCTGCCTTTGATGCCAAGTCGGCCAGGCTCCCCTCGTTCAGGTCGATCGTCTCCAGAGCTTCGCGATACTCAGGCTTGACGGTATCGAGCAACGCCATGACGCATCGGCAGATTTCGCCCTTCAGCGGGTCATCGGGCTCTTGACGGTCTGTCAAGTGCCGCGCTAACTCGCCGGACGCCCGTTCCGCGGAGCCGGTTTGACGATAGTGGTCGATCACGGCGTTGCGCAGAAGGCGATAGAACCAGGCCACGACGCTCTCTTCATCGCGAACCGCTCCGCCTTTCTCGATACCGCGAACGAAGGCCGATTGAAGGATGTCCTCGGCGGCGGCTTCAGAGCTGACTCGCTTCCGAAGAAACGCCAAGAACTGCTCCCGGCCTTCAACGAGTCGCGCCAACGCTTGGGGAGAGAGACCCGTGGAAGTGGAACCCGCGCCGCTCATGACTCGAACCCTAACACGGATCGAGATCGCAGGCGAAGGCTGTTTGCTACGACGCTCACCGAGGAGAACGCCATGGCGACGCTCGCCAGCACGGGAGTGAGGAGAAGTCCGAACGCTGGATACAGAACTCCGGCGGCCACAGGAATGCCGATGACGTTATAGAGAAACGCCCACACCAGATTCTGCTTCATAGTCCGGATCGTTTGATTCGACAAGTCGAGCGCGGAGACCACCGCTCCGAGATCGCTGCGCATCAACGTTACGTCGGAGGCCTCGGAAGCGATATCGGACCCGGATGCCATCGCGAGACCTGCATGTGCCTGGGCTAGCGCCGGGGCATCGTTCACTCCGTCACCGACCATCGCGACACGCCGGCCCTGTTGCTGAAAGTGCTTGACCTGAGCAACCTTCCCTTCCGGAAGGACCTCAGCAGCCACTTCATCGATACCCACCTGACGCGCCACAGCCCAGGCTGCGGACTTGCGATCCCCGGTGACCATGACCACCCGCAGGCCTCGCGAGCGCAGTTCTTCGATGGCTTTGGCCGATGTCGGTTTGACGGGGTCAGAGATGGCGATCACACCGGCCGGAAAACCGTCCACGGCAACGAGAACGGGCGTGGCTCCGTCGGCCGCCAACTGATCGGCGTACTCCGAAAGCGAGATCGCATCAACGCCCTGTGACGTGAGCCATTGCTGATTCCCGATCAGGACCCAGTCTCCGTCGACCCTCGCGGCGGCACCCTGCCCGGGCGAGGCTTCAAATTGAGTGGCGGACCGATCGCGGAGTCCCCTCTCCTTGGCGGCAGCGACGACGGCTTCGGCCAAGGGATGCTCGGAGAGCCGCTCCACGGCAGCCGCAAGGGAAAGCAATAAGTCCTCCGCGAATCCGGATACAGTCTGGATCCGGGTGACGCTGGGCCGCCCCATGGTGATGGTTCCGGTCTTGTCCAGCAGGATCGTATCTACGTCGTGCAGCTTCTCGATCGCTTCGCCACCCTTGAAGAGCACGCCCGCTTGTGCGCCTCGACCGATCGCCACCGTCACCGCGGTGGGGACGGCAAGTCCGACGGCGCAAGGGCAGGCGATGATCAGCACGGCGACGGCGGCGCTGAGCGCACGCACGAACCCTTCCCCGGGCGCCAGTAGCGTCCAGGCGACGAACGTCGCGATCGCAATCGAGATCACCGCCGGCACGAAAACGCGGCTGATCCGATCGGCGAGCTTCTGCATGGGTGCGCGCGAGGCTTGCGCTTCCCGCATCAACTTCACGATCTGGGCGAGAGTTCCCGTTGAACCAACCGCGGTCGGCCGATAGCGCACGGAGCCAAGCCGGTTGAGCGTACCGCCGATGACCATGTCGCCCGTTTCTTTCTCCACCGGAACAGCTTCTCCGGTCAGCATCGATTCGTCGATCGCGCTCTTTCCCTCCACGACGATGCCGTCCACCGGAATCCGCTCGCCCGGACGGATCAGGACCAAGTCACTCGTCCGGACCTCGCCGGCCGGGACATCGATCTCCCGCCCACCGCGCAACACGCGGGCTTGCGCGGGCTGGAGTTGCAGCATCTTCCTGAGCGCCTCCGAGGTTTTGCCACGAGCACGGCTTTCGAGCGCGTTTCCGGTGAGCACAAGGGCGATGATCATCGCGACGGCTTCGTAGTAGACTTCGGGCGCGACTCCGTGCCGCAAGAAAAAGCTTGGTGCGACGGTCGCCGCCACCGAGTACGCGAAGGCCGCCCCCGTACCGACGGCGATCAGGGTGTTCATATCCGCGACGCGGTGGCGAAACGCACTCCAGGCGCGGGTGTAGAACTGCCGCCCCGCCCATCCGGTCACCGCTATGGTCAGTAGCATCAATGCGTACCGGAGAGCCTGCGGATCAATTGCGTAGAGCCAGGGCAGAGCCTGGCGCAACGCGGGATCGATAATGCTCATGACCCAGCCGAGCACAGGATCCTCAAGACCATGCAAAAGCCCATGAGCGTCGCCTGACATGAGCGGCATGGAGAGCACCATTGCCACCGCCCCCAGTGTGCCGCTCCAGAGCGCCTTCCGTTTCAGGCCAGCGGACTCCTCGGCCTGCGCTGCATCCTGAGTGGCCTGCTCGTCGGCGAGGCTGAACGGGGCCGCCGGCAAATCGGCTCCGTAACCGCGGCTCCGGATCGCCCCGACGAGCGTCTCGACGTTCGTCGCTTCCGGATCGAACGCCACCCTTGCTTCGCGGGTAACGAGGTTCACCGTCGCGGCCGTCACGCCGGGTTGCGCGGTCAGCGCGTCCTGAACATGGCCTACACAGGATGCGCACGTCAGACCGGCGACTGGGATGGTCACTTCCGATGCTGAGGGGGTAGCGGATTGCATGTTCGTCCTTTCTGACTCGTCACGTAGCGTTATTCCTGCTCGTTGGGAGCCTCTGCCGCGTAGCCACTTTTCTGAATGGCTCTCACGATAGCGTCGACTCCGGTCTTCTGCGGATCGAAGGAGACGGTCACCTCCCGAGCGGCGAGATGGACGTCGGACGCTTCCACCCCACCGAGTTCGTCGATGGCCCTTCGGATGTGCCGGGCGCACGAGCCGCACGACATTCCCGAGACGGGCACAGTCACACTTTTCACAACCGGTAGCTTCTCGCGCATTGTCACGCCTGCACCTCGATCCGCCCCCGCAGCATGCCCATGCCACAGGTGAACTCGTAGGACCCGGGTTTCGCCGGCGTCAGTTCGATGACGGTCTTCTCGAATGGCTTCAGGAATCGACGAACCCCGAACTCACCAATGACGACCTCCTCCGAGCAGGGGGACTTCTCCTTGCGGTCAAAGATGAGGCGAAGGGGAACGCCACTCTTCACACGCACCACCGACGGCGAATACCCTCCTTCGACGGCGACGGTGACCTCCTGGCCAGCAGTTGCGGAAGCCTTGGCTGCCACAGCGGCCTTCGGCGCCATCAGGAAGTACCAGTTCACCGCGGCGATCGCGGCGACGCCGGCGATCAGAACGATCCATGAAAGCACCTTTCTGCCTCCTTCGGACAGCAGCTTCGTTGTGCCATCCAAAGGTGCTGACGGAAGGGTGCCCTGGACATTACACTCGCGCGTCAACGCCGCGAGATGCTGTCGCGGGAATCCAAGCGCACCGGGTCTTTCCAGACACCGGTGCGTTCTTCAGGCTCTGAGCTATGGGGGTTGGTGGGTCCGCCGGACGATCCTCTGCCGGAGGAAGAGAGTTACTTCCCCGCTTCCTTCGCCATGGCCTCGTGCGCAGCGGCCATTGCGCGCATCTCCTTCGCCGCTTTTCGGCAGTGCTCGGCATAGTACTTGCAGTGCTCGGCCGAGTTCGGCGCCATGGGAATCTTGGAGGAGCCGAGACGGGGATTGCGGGCGTACTCCACCGCCAAGGCATCATGCTCCAAAGCTTCAGCCTCGTGCTTCTCCGCCATCGCATTGAAGTGACGAGCCAGTTTCATGTGATCGGCCGGGGTCTTGGCGGATACCACCAGTGCCTTCACTTCCTTCCGCTTCAGCATTTCCTTGGGCTCGGCAGCCTGAGCCGGGCCGACGGTGACCAGAATGGGTAGAGTCAGGAGCGCACCGAAGGCTCCCATCCGGATGCAACGCATCATCGATTGTGTCATTTGAGGTTCTCCTTTCGTCCGGGTTCAGCAACGTGGTGAGCCTTGACGCTCTGAACAAGTGCACGTGATTGCCCGTTCGGGCGCGGCTTGCAAATGCCTTAGATCCAACACTCGCTGGCGGACGGGTGTTCCCGTACAGCATTCGACTGCCTCATCCGGAACAGCCATTGGAGAGTATCGGCCAATCGCGGCCGCCCTTCAGTGCATTTTCGATGGGCAGTTGGCCCGAAGCAGCCGTATGCTCCCGAAGACGGTAGGGAAGTGCCTGGTCTCTTCCACAGCCTCGAATCCAGCCTGTGAGACGAGTTCGGGGAGTAGTCCGCGAACATTGTCGCCGGTCGTTTCAAAACCGTCGAGGAGTTGAGTGAGGAAGAAGCCGCCTCGGAGGAGTCGGTTCGCTGGCCTGCCCCAGTCAGCGACGTGGAGTTCTCCACCGGGGCGGAGGATGCGGTGGCACTCGGCAAGGGCTACACGCTTCTCTTCGCGGCGAAGGTGGTGGAAGACCAGGCAAGAGAGCACCCTGTCAAACGAATCATCGGGGAAGGGTAGCGCTCCCGGGGAGATGCGCTCGAAGCGTACCCTCGATTGAAGTGCGCGGGCCTTGCCGGTTGCGATGGCCAGCGCCCGTTCGTCGACGTCGACTCCCACAACCTCCGCCTTGGGCACTTGGGCCTCGATCATCAGCGTCAGCGTAGCAGTGCCACAGCCAAAGTCCAGAACTCGCTGGCCGCGACTGATGTTGGCTTGGGCAATCAACGCGGACTTGAATCTCCGTTCCGGCATGGCCCGGCCTACGACGCTGTCATAGAGGCCGGTCAACCAGTGATAGTTCAGAGCGGGCTTGAAACCCCGTGGAGGGCTGGTCACCGAAGCATCCCCCTTGCCCGGACGCCTCGCCGGAGGTAGCATCTGACCAGGGGCAACGTGGGTATGAATCGACGAGTTTTCTTCGTCACGGCCGTCTCCAGTATCGCAGTCGCAGGTGTCGCCTACTCCGGATGGCGCTTTATCGAACGGCGGGAGCATCATTCCTGCCGCGCGTGCTCCCGACCGGTTCACGAGCATATGCGAACGATCGCGGCAGTGGACGGACAGCGCGGCGTTTACTGCTGTCCGGCTTGTGCGCTCTCCGAGCACCAACAAGCGGGCAGGCCGGTTCAAGTCGTCGAGCTGACCGACTTCCTAACGGGGAAATCTCTTGAACCCTCAGGAGCCTATCTCGTCCGCGACAGCAACGTGAATCCCTGCTCTCGGCACGAACCCTCGGTGACTTCCGACAAGCAGCCGATGCAC
>JAIEPW010000111.1 GCA_019748195.1 Bryobacteraceae bacterium | reverse complement strand
CTGCGGCGCCACCATCCCGATCATCAGGATGCCGACCAGCGCCAGGACCAATACCTTGGTGAGAATCACGCTCATGAGTCCCTAACCTCCTTTAGACTGCAACCGCCAGTCCGCGATCCGCCCGGACTCCGCCACTTCGCTGAACGATGCCAGCCACCTCTTCCGGCTGTAGCTCTTCGCCGGCCAGACCGTGCGGGAACCGTGCGGCGAGTTCCTTGTACAAGTCGAGAAGCGGCCGGCCGTTGTTCTCTCTCAAGTACCAGGAGCGGTAGGCACGCTCCCTTGGGTAAGTGGTAGCGACCCAGTAGTCAACGCCCGTCGGCACCAACCGCACGGTCTGCGTTGTCTCCGACTTCTCGCCGAGGACGAGAAGCACCTCAGCATTGCGCCCCTTATTCGGCGCTGAAAAGCGTTTGATCTCGTTCAGCGCCACTTCGTTTAGCGCCAGGTGATCGACAAGCGGGGCCACATCACCCGGCTGTTGTCCGATCACCTTCACTGACGCGTTCCGCAGAATTCCGGCACCGTGTTCCTTTGGCTTCTGCTTCGTACCGACGAAATCTTCCAGCGTCTGGCTGATGCCCCAGACGCTCGCTCCACGCTTTCTGGCGGTCCGGAACAACTGCACGACGCAATCCGCCAAGACCGGCGAGTCGAGCAGTGCCCAACACTCATCGAGCACCGTGATCGACGTCTGGCCGGACCGGCCCGACGAGCGCTCCGACATCGATTGCGCGATGAGCATGCTCATTGCTGTTTCGAGACGCGGGTCGGAACTGAGGCCTTCGATGTTGAAGAACAGCCAGTTGGCATCGGTCCGCATCGTGGTGTGGCGGTCAAAGAGCTTGGAATAGACGCCCTTTTCGCCGGTCCACTGCCGCAACGATACGGAGGCGAGCTGTGCGAGTTCGCGAATGTGCTCGATGCGCTCCTCGTCATTCCAATTGCCCAGTTCATCTTTGAGGTCGGAGTAAGTGGGCGTTGTATTGTCGCCTCGAATTGAAGCCCGCTTGTAGACCTCGGCAATCGCCGACGTGAGGATGTTGTCGAGCAGCGAGGTGTCAGCCTGCCCCAGGTCGCCAATCATGTGCCGCGTGAGGTTCTTGAGAAAAGCGATCTTGTCCTTGGTCGGCGTGATCGCGCCCGGCGGCAGGTCCCATGGGTTCAGCGTTTCCGAACCTTCCAGGTCCACCTCGATGACTCGCCCGCCCATGAGTTCCACCAGCGGTCGATAGGAGTCGCCACGCTCGACGATCGAGATGAGCGGATTAGATCGCGCCATCATTAGCAGGAACATCTGCGCCATGAAGGTCTTGCCGCCGCCGGACTTAGCCATAAACAGCATGTTGGCGTCTCCCATTGATGCGTCGTAGGGAGAGAAGGGAATCAGTTGCCGGTATGGTGTTTCGAGAAGAATGAGCGGCGATTGCACGGTGCCTCGCCATGGCGTCTCGATTGGCAGCAGGTCGGCCGCATGCAGCGTCAATGCACTGGTTTCCCGTTGGTTCGGCTGTGCCATGCCGGGCAGGCTTGACAGGAAAAGACGCCTCTGAGCCAGGGATTCCGGAATCGCGCGGGCGCCGTTCATGCGGCCGACGGCATGGATCACACGTTCGCGGCGGCGGTTCAGTTCCCGTTGGGCTTCTTCCAGATCCGAGCGGCTTGCGACCGGCTTCGACGTGCGAACCGTAACGACGAGCGAGTACTCGCACACCTTGAGCGACGACGAAATCACCGCTGTCAGCACGTCGTTCAACTGGGCATGGGCCACTGCGGCATCCACATTGATCATTCGCCCGCCGTGCGTATCAATCTGCGCCGCCTGCATCTTCTTCATGCGGCCCTTGAAGCCAGCGATCACTTTCGTTTGGTCCGGGATCGTCACCTCGGCGTTCACCACAACCGGAAAGTCCAGAACCATCAGTTCACGCAGGATGCCGGGAAACGTCCCGTCCGGCAGATCCTTCATGCTGACGAATGTGTACAGAAAACCGCCCACCTGGAGGTACCCTTCTTGCTCGTCCTCGATACTGGTGTTGACGATTTGTTCGCGTGCGCTCCGGTAGGCGATCGAGAACTCACCGCGCCTGTACGGACCACGGTCATCAAACACAGGATTCAGGCTCCGCTTCGCCTCCACGAACATTTCGCCATCGGCCATTCGGCGTGTTCGCATCCCGGTCGCCGCAAGAGTCTGCTCCACGCCGGCCATCAGTGAAGAGAACTCGGCGAGAAGGTCCTCGTGCTCCCTTTGCGTCCGTTGGATGCACTTCTCGACGGACAGGCTGAACCAGTTGCGCTTCTTCCCCTCCAGCCGCTCCGCCATCTCATGGTGCGTCCGGGGGTTCCAGATAAAGTAAGCATGGAGGAGGTGCCGCAGATAATATCCAGCTGTGTCGTTTTCGTCCCAGCGCCGCATACGGATCCTGTCGATTTCCTGGAGAACCGAGTTCTCGCTCCGATGAAGCCGCGGATACTGCTTCCGCACATCGCCGATACCCTCGGTGATCTCGAATCGCATTTGCATCCGCATGGACCGTTCCGGCAGGGAACGAACCAGCGCTTCAAAGGCGTGCTTGGACCGGTTGCGGCCTTCATCGTCGTGATAGTACGAGTTCAGACCATCCAGTTCGTAACCGGCCACGAAGCTGCCATCGGTCTGGACGGCGACTCCATCCAGGTAGTCGCGAACGGGCAGCAATTCGCAGAGCGGCGGCTTGTGCAGGCTTCTGTTGTGCGCGGACATGGTGGTCGGCATTACTTGAGGTACTCCTTGGTCAGTTCGCGATCTCGCTCCAGTCCGCAATAGATGTGTGGCTTGATTTGCCAGATCAACAGGTCGCGCAGGTATCCGCGAGGCTTCCCGTACTTGAACAGCCACAGGCACGGCACGGCCAGAATCGGCACAATCCACAGCAGCAGGAAGCTGAGCGGGATGCCGTAGATCTCGCGTCCGAGAAAGCGGCCGATGAAGTTAGCCAGCACGCCCAGGCCGAGGACGAGAAACATGTCCTCGATTTCCAGGTAGAGCCAGGTGACCCGTTGGTGTAGGTTGCGATGAACTTGGGTGACTTCGAGTGCCATTGTGACGACCTCCTCAACTGACCCCGCCGGTGCCTTGCTGAACGAAGAATTCGGCCATACGCAGCAAGCCCGAAACGCTGAAACTCGCCATCGCGATGATGATGTGCCGCGCCCACGGCGCACCGGGATAGATTCGGAACCCTGCGCCGCCATAGTGCAGTAGCGCCATGACGACTTGCGAAACGCCGTAGACAGGCAGGAACACGTTGGCAGACCAGTTGACCAGACCCAACATCGTTACCCAAACTTGGTCCGGATCATTCCAAGCGCGGACTCGGGAAAACGTCTCGATTGCGCGGAGCAGGCCTGACACCATCAACGAAAGGAACCCACCGTACATCGCATATTGGAATGGAGCATTTCGGGCGGCCCGGAGGACAGCGATGACGAACAGCAGGCCCGCAAGCGTGGGCATGATGACGTTGCCCAGCCAGTTCGTCAGATTCGTCAGGCCCGTTAAGAACGTCACCGTATCCTCCCGTCACATCATTCGGTTAATCAAGATCCACAAAGCGCTCACGGTCAAGAAGCCTCCCGCGCAGGCGACCAGCCGCAAGTAGCCTGGGCGATTGAAGGCGAACTGAATGATTGCGCCGCAGATCGCCAAACCGGCAGCCAGCGGAAATATCCTACTGGCGACGTAGTTCCACATCGATTCCAGCCCCAAGACAATCGAGAAGCGGTTCCCCACCGGAGTCCATGCATCGATCAATGCGTGCGTTGATGAGATGGCCAGCAGAAACATCGCGCTTAAGATCGAGGGCAACGGGCCCGTTCCGTTCGCCGTATCGAGGACCGAGCGCATCACAAAGTACGCCGCGAGAACCGGCGCCAGGCGGGCCACCACGAAGTCCGCGACGAAGGTCTGCAATCCCGTCGCAATCCCCGCGAGCCATCCGTTGCTGATCCCAGCGCCCGGCGGAAAGAAGACGGGAAACCCCAGGAACTGAAACCAGACCAGCGTCGGTTCCAGGGCCAGGAAGATCACCGTCCACAACATCCAGCGCGAGAACGCTCCGCCCACCCAGAACACGGTGCCGCCTTCCTTTCGGAGTGCGACGCCCGCGTTCACCAGGCAGATGAAGGCGGCAGGCCCGGTGAGGGCGAACATGACGCGCATGATGTCGTAGATCAGAGTTGGCATGATTCCTCGCTGGAGGCTTGGCGGGCTGGGTCCGGTGAAGGCTAGCCCGCCGCTTCAGTTCGCCAGGCCAGAGGGCTAGGAGACTCCGCCACCGCCCTGCGCGATCCAGAACTCGAGCAAGCGCGTGACGCCCGAAACAGCCAGGCACCCGAGCGCAGTGACGACATATCGCCCGGAACCGCGCCCGGCCACGTACGAGATCAGGCCGCCGGCGAGGGCCAGCCCGGCGCCGACCGGAGCGATGACGTTGCCGATCCAGTTCACCAGGTTCAGAAACGCGCCTTCCGGCTGAGCACCTGTCTGGCCTTGCACCGCGACGTTGACCTGCGGAGCCGCGCCCAGATTCTGCGCGATCACCAAGGCCTGTGAGAAAAGGACGAGACAGAGAGCGGCCATCAGTAAGGTAGCCGCCCGCTGCCGGTTCGTTCCCGATAGTTTCAACATGAGGGACCTCCCGTTTAGGTTCGATTTGGATGCGGCTCAGGGCTTACACCCGAGCACAAAGCGAACATACACGGGATTCAGAAAACCGCAAAACGAGTTGTGCGGGAGTTCTAAAACTGCGGCTGAACGCGGCCTAGGGCCTCATCAAGGTCGGAGGAATCGAGCGGTGGCAGTTCCTTCGAGTTGGCAGCCATGCGTCGCATTGCAACCCGCTTCATCGCGTGGATGGTTGCTTCAAGATCGGCGGGTGCCATGCCAGCAACTCGCGCTGCCACCGTTGAGACTGTTAATCCGTCGCGTAGCCGCGCCTTCCCCAAGTAGCGGGCAACGAGCTTTTCATAGCCGGCCTGATCAGGCACCGGGATCTCAACTTTTTCGCTGAATCTGCCGCCGCGCAAAATCCGTGGGTCGATGCGATCCAGATGATTTGTCGTTCCTATGAGGAATATCTGATGCTCGGCCTTCACGGCGCTGATCTCGATGAGCGCTTGCTCAACTAGTTGGACATCATGCTGGTTAAACTGTCCAGCCATCCGTGGGAACAGTCCGTCCATTTCGTCAAAGAAGATGATCGCCGGTGCGTTGTCCTTCGCGCGTTGAAAAATTTCCGTAAGGCGCTTCACCGAGCCGCCGACTGCGCTACCCAGGACATCGCTTGGGCTGACCGCATAGAAACTCCGCTTGGCCTGGGACGCGATCAGCCTCGCGACCAGGGTCTTCCCTGTCCCGGGCGGCCCAACCAGAATCAATCCAGTTGGCGCCGGGAGTGCCAACTCTTCAGCGCGACCGGGCTGCATTAGGTCAAGCAACGTCTGGAGATCGGCCAGGACTCCTTCTGGCAAGACGACGTCGCTCCACGCAACAGGTTCCATGTGTCCCTGATCTCGGCCCCCGCTACTCTCCAGTGCTTCGATCAGATGGCGCTCTTCGATCCACTTCCCCTGGGCAAGAAGTGCCGCGCGATCCGTGAGGCTCTTGAGCCGAGCGGGACTCCAACCCGGCGTCCGTCGCGCAATGGCCGAGAAGTCGTGATGCTTCCATCGGGCCGGGCGTAGCAAAGCATCTAAGATTTCCTTGCGCTCGGATTCATTCGGCAGATCCAGCCGAATCCGGGCATCGAATCTACCGTCGCGGATCAGTGTCGGCTCAAGGCCATCGAGGTAGTTCGTCGCGGCGATGATCAACAGACCATCGGTCTGGCGGTATTGATCGATCGACTGCATCAATTGTGTAACGAGCGAGTTGTACTCACGCCCTCCGCCGCCCGCATCCGTTCCGTTGCCCTGAACCTGCTTCCTGCTGCCGATAGAGTCGATCTCATCCAGAAACAGAACGATCGGCCGACTAGCTGCTGCGGCTTCAAATGCGCCGCGGATTCTCTCGGCACCAGATCCGGTGTTCTGCCCGACGAGTTCGGGACACCGCACGTGGTAGAAGTTGGCACGGAATTCTCCGGCCGTCGCCTCTGCCAGCAGATTCTTCCCGGTTCCTTGCGGTCCGTATAGGAGAATCCCGTTCTGAACAACCGGCGTCTTTCGCCGGCCAAGGCGATTGGCCCCGATCGCCAGAAGGTCTGCCTTCGCGCGCGCCGATCCGCCCACATCTACCATCATTATGTTGGGCACGTTGGTCCATGGCGAATGATTGACCGCGCTGGATTGTTGAGTAGCCGCCGAAGTTGCGCTGATGGCATGCGTTCTCGGCCTCAGAGCCAATAACGCCCAAAGCCACAGGCCAAGCATGAGGACCACAGTCCCGGCGGAGTAGACCGACTCCCACGGCTGCCACGCCGCAGGATGGTTTGCGAGCGCCCACCGATGCGCCCTTTCCAGCGTGGCGAGAAGAGTGAACGCCACAAATGCGCGTGCGACTGCCAATGGCCAACGGACGTACGGTCGCGGAAGGACCAACAAGACAAAGACCGCCAGAGGCAGAGAGAAGCGGTGATCGAATCTCGAATCGAAGAGCGCCCTTGCGGCAATGAACTGCGAACCCACCAGAAAGCAAGATAGAGCGAACCGGGCCATCCACGCAGACTGGTCCGGAGCGGCCTGGAGAAGGTGCCGCGTTTCCCCTACTGCTTTGGATGCACCAGCGCCCAACAGCCAGCCGATTCGGTACGACAGCCAGCTCCAAGGGCCCGAGAATACAAATTGCGGCATGGGCTCTGCTTCCAGTCGAGCACCCTCAGAATATCTGATTCGCTCTCGAACGGGAAGCCGTCCATGCCGCGTTTTTCGGCCAATTTACCAGCGAACTACTTCTCTCGTTCTTGCACGGAAGCGGACGCAGCATTCTGCACCTTCATCAAGCGGTTCATCTCGCGCATTTCGTTGCGGATAGCGATTAGTTCCTGTACCTCTTGAGGAGACATGCTCGCCAGCGGAGTACTCGTTGAAGAATCACTGCTGGGTAACGCCGCCGGGTTTCGAAGGACTGGATCATTAGCCGGCACGCTCACGCCTGGTTCGTTCAGCACCAGGTAGAAACGCGTGTTGGCGGGCAAGGTGATCACGATGTTTTGCTGGTACGCAAGCATGGCGAGTTGCTGTTCGCCGCCCATGGCAATGTTCGATGAGAGTCGCTCGCGAAGCAGGATCGAATTGTCGACTTGGCCACCCAATCCCCGGCCGCCCACGGCAAATGCCGCGATCGTTCCGACACCGGTGAGTGTGCGCGTCAGGAACTTCTTGCCGGCGTTCGTTCCGTTGACGAAACCCTTCAACGCGCCCTGCTCCATACTGATGGCCGAGCCATTGATCGACTCCTGCCTGCCGTCCGGGAATTCGATCGAGCCGAACTTCAAACTGACCCATCCCTGGGGAGTCGCCTGCGCCAATGATCCGTACGCCTTCGCGCCCGCCGGGATCACTATTTGGCCGTCCCGTTCGTAGTTGTACTCGATGACTGCAACCACCGGCACCTTCGCGGCGGAACTCACGGCGTGTTGCAGGCGCGCCACCATCTTCGTTCCCTGCGGGAGAAGGGGAGTGGACTTCGGTCGCGAGAGGGCCGGGACCGCGCGGCTTGACGCAGCGGAGACGCCAGCATCATTCCGGACGAAAACGAAGGACGACTTCTTCAATGCTTCCGTAGGATTCGGGGTTGGCACCGCGCCTGCGGCTGGTGCGGGCGTCGTCGCATTCTGTTTCGCCTGGTAGTCAGCGATGGCTGCGTTCCAGTCCGTCACTTCAGTCTGTCGGCGAGGCGGAGTGAGTCCCTGGCGTCGATAGGCCTCGGCGAGAGCGGGATCCTCGAAGTCGACCGTGCTCAGGGCTGGCCCAGACGGCCGTTTCGCGGGGGCCGCTGGACGCGGAACATTCTCGGTCGGCACGGGCGTTCCGCGGTTCCGCATCGTCCCAAGCAGGTCCTTTTCGGTCAGTTCGCCGGTTTCATCGTTCGGCTGTTGGGCCGCGTTCAACTGCGGTATGACGGAGCGGTTGGCCGAATCCGCTGTCGCCGCGTCGGCCTGTGGTCGTCCAAGGCTGGGCTGAGTCTTCCGTTCCTTTTTCGAAGGGTCGGTCGTGGTGGTGAACAATCCGAAGAAGAGAAACAGGCAACCGACGGCCGTAGCGCCAAGAATCACCGCTCCGCGAACCCGATCAACCGACTTCTGCTCTCGGGCGGACTCCGGCGCGCGACGAAAACGTGCGGCGAGCTTCTCCATCGTGGTTTCGACGGGTGCATCTTCGACATTGTCTTGGGCCGCGGGATCAACCTGATTGTGCTCCTCCGCCGAATCGATCCGCTCAACCGGGATCGGTTCATTGGCCTGCTGACCTCTTTGCGTCAGCGTGGGATCTTTCGGTTCACTTGTCATTGGGAGTCTTCCTTTCTAATGGCCGAAACGCCAAAGCCAATCGGAGCGAGTGCCGGGCGGTCCACCGCGCCACTTTCCGCAATCTGTAAGAACAGGGTTTCGTTTGATTGCTTGAAGCTGGGCCGGCTGAACACCACGACTCCGTCGGTTCGCTCACCCGGGCCAATCCGCTTTCTCGACAGTCTGAACTCCCGGACGGCAAGCTGTTCGCTTGTGCCCCAACGGCCCCGCTTCACCAGAAAGCCCTTCTTCACTTTTCCCGCCAGTTGAATCTGCGGAGGCAGAATCTGGATCGCGTGGGACTGCGGATTCACTACTGAAAACAGCACGAGAACTTCTTGGCCCTGATCGACGACTTCTGAAATCCCCGCCTTCACAAGATCGCCGTGAGCTTCCGGCGTATCGGCTCGCCTTCCGTAAAGGACAGGGAGGGCAGCGCGCTGTTGTCGTTCCAGCAGCACTGTGATTCCGTCGCGTTCGCTGGTCTCAACTTCGGATGCACTGGGAACGCGCACCTGTTGGAACGCCGCTCTTTCAGTGACCGGCACCTCGTTCCTCCCCAACCCGCTTTCGGCAATCAAGAACGAATCGGGGGTTCGGTAGGTAAGAACGAAATCTACCGGCGGCTGTGCGCCTGCACCCTCGTTCCGCAGCAAAAAGCTGAGATGCCGCCCCGAAACAGTGGTGATCAAGAGGTTCGACGACGTTGCCTCTTCGGATATCGGCTTCACCAGGACAAGCGCGGGCTCTTTCTCGGAGTGCTCCGCGAGAAACTTCCCCGGGTCGCCGAGTACAACGGAACTCACGGGCTCCGGCAACCGGATCGCAGTCGTGAAGCGGGCAGCCAATCTCACGATGTTGACCTGATCGTTGACGGCCTTTTGGCTCACGACCGGCTTGATCTGCGCATGCCCTGCAACGACTGTTGCGGCAGTCATCACTAAGAGTAGTTTCATTTGGTCCAAGCCCTTTCTCGCAGAAGCGTCTCCCATCGGTTCCGGCGATAGAGATACGCCACGCGCGTGACGTAGTCGTGGATCTCTCTCGAATACGCAGCGTTCAGCCCGTCGCGCCGGACTCGGCCTTCACCGGCAATGTAGGCGGCCAGCATCAGTCGTTTGTCCCCGGCGCATAGATCCCGGAGCCACGCCAAATAGGCCACACCAGCCCTTACGTTCTCGCGAATGTCGTATCGGTTCGTGACCCTAAACGTGGCTGCCGTATCGGGCATCAATTGCATTACCCCGACTGCGCCCGCGCTCGAAACAGCCTTCGGATTCCCAGCGGACTCAGCCTCGATCACGGCGTGGACGAGTTCCCGTTCCACGCTGTAGCGGTCCGCCCAGTAGTTGCCCCACTGGCGCACTGCGGCCGATTCGGCTGACACGAGGGCCGCCGCCATCACGAATAGTACGGCCAACCTCACGCCGCGGCCTCCCCTGTAGCACGCATGGCAGCGAGAGCCTCATCCCGGTATTTCAAGGCTGTTGCGACCAGGCTCTTGAAGCCATCCTTAAGCAGAAGGCGTTTCACATCCTCCTCCGTCTTGGCAAGGAATGGCATCAGCACGTCACGCATTTCCGGCCGAATCTCGACTTCGCCCAACAACTGCAATGCGCGCACGAACTGAACGATTTCGTCGATGGACGGAGGCTTCACCAGGTTGTATCCGCGGAGAGCTTGCGCCAGCCCAACGGCCTGCGCCTTCAACTCCAAAGGCGCATCCACGGTGCGGATATCGAGAATCTCCACTTCCTTTCGAACATCCGGGTGTTCGATTCGCTTGTAGAGGCTTCGGCGGCGCAACGGGTCCCCAAGGCGCCGCTCCTGGTTCGAAGTCATTACAACAAACGGAATGGTCTTGGCCTTCACCGTGCCGAGCTTCGGAATGGTAATCTGCCAGTCCGACAGGATCTCCAACAGCAGTGCCTCAAACTTCTGATCGACCTTGTCCAGCTCATCAATCAGCAGCACCACGGGCCTCGGCTGGAGGACCGCCTGCATCAGCGGCCCATGTGTGAAGAAGTCGAGCGTGTGGAGGCTCGACCGGAGTTTGTCCCACTCCCGGTCGATCACGTGTTCCTGAGTCTCAAGGTAGAGCCGCTGTAGTGCCTCGTCGAACGATCCGATGGCCTGTTTCTCGGTGATGCCCTCGAAACACTGAAGGCGAATCAAATCCGTCTTCGCCGCGGCGGCAAGCGCCTGCGCGAGGTAGGTCTTGCCGGTTCCCGGCGGGCCTTCGAGCAGGATCGGCTTCTGCATACGCGTGGCGAGCCACATGATCTGAACAAGGATCGGGTCGGTGGCATAACCCGCCTCGCGCAGTCCACGCGCCACGTCTTCTCGGGTATTGAACGTCATCCCGAGTTCAGAGTAGGATTGTTTGCGTTGTCGGCAAATCTACTTGCTTGCCGCAGCGACATCTTAAGGAAGCTGCGAGCCGGGTTCGCCGGCGCGAAGTCGCTGCCCGGCTTGCGATTCGCGCTGGACATCCCGCGCCGATAGGCGGGGCGACATCGCGCAGGATAGTTGATGCCGAGCGCGGCGGTCATCGCGCACTTCTGAACCGGTGGGACAACGCGCAAAATCAGCGTCCGAACACTCAGGACATCTCGCAGATTCAAGCAACGAGCGACATCGCGCGAAAGTTTCAACCGAACAGGTCGGACAATCCGCAACATTGGAACGGCGGGACATCCCGCAACAAAATGCTGCGCAACAGTCGGGTCATGCCGCAGAATCTGGAAGGTCGGACATCGCGCACGTAGTTGTCCGCCTCGGGCGGAATCCCTCTCCGTTCCGGTTAGAATTCCGTGTGCCTGCCTTCGAATCCGCTCTCGACTCACTGTCCTCGGCCAAGTTGACGGACACGGAATCCAGATCACTTCAGATCATGGCTTGCCGGGGTCGCATCGACGCTACGAGCATCTTGCGCAGCCAGCAGCGATCTGGTGCATGGTCGGCCTTGCCGGTTTCAGGACCGGAGAACTGCTTTCACACGGCATTGGTTCTGCTCGCCTTGAGAGCGGCCACTACTGGTCGAGAAATGCCGCCGCCCGCCGCCCGCGCCTTCGCCTGGCTCGACTCAATAAACGGCGTCGAAGAT
>JAIEPW010000085.1 GCA_019748195.1 Bryobacteraceae bacterium | reverse complement strand
CACTATTCGGAGATCACCTGCAAGGCGAGCTTCCACCATACGCCGCGGCTGATCCGCAAGGCGCTGGAGTTGATTATCAACGGCGAGATCCGCGCGCGCGACTTTGTGAATCGCGTGGAGCCGCTGCACAACCTGCTGGATGTGATGAAGCATCTCATGAGCCATAACGGGCACATGAAGACCGCCATCATCCCGTGACCTTCCTGGGGCCCAAGGATTTCGTGGACAGTCCCGAGGCGATGCGTCGCGCGTTCATGCTGCCGGAAGCGCTGGCGTACACGCGCTGGCTGGCTACGGCGCACTACGAGAATTTCCACGTGGTCAGCTTCCTGCTGCCGAAGCGTCTCCACCAGGATTTCTACAACGTGTATGCGTTTTGCCGCTGGGCGGACGATCTGGGGGACGAGATCGGAGATACGGCGCGATCCCTGGACCTGCTGCGGTGGTGGCGCGGCGAGCTTCAGTCGATGTATCGGGGCGATGTGTCCCATCCGGTGTTCGTCGCGTTGCGCGAGACGGCGGGCCGGCACGAGCTTCCTCCCGGTCCGTTCGAGGACCTGATCACGGCCTTCGAGCAGGACCAGACGGTCACGCGCTATCACAACTGGAACGAACTATTCGGCTACTGCCGGAACTCGGCCAATCCGGTGGGCCGGCTGGTGTTGTATCTTTGCGGGTATCGCGACGCCGAGCGCCAGGCGCTTTCCGACGCCACGTGCACGGCGCTGCAACTGGCGAATTTCTGGCAGGATGTGACCGTGGACATCGCGAAGGACCGCGTGTACATGCCGCTGGATGTTCTGACGAGACACGAGGCGGACGTCGAGCAGATCGTGCGGCGCCGCTTCGACGCGAAGTTCGCCGCGGCGATGCGCGAATGTGTCCGCACGGCGCGGAGCCTGTTCGAGGAGGGCTTGCCGCTGGCCGGAATGCTGGATCGCCGGCTGGCGGTGGATATCGAGTTGTTCAGCCGCGGCGGGCTGAAGATCCTGGACAAGATCGAGCGCCTGAACTACGACGTGCTCACGCGGCGCCCGGCGATCTCCAGGATGGAACGCGTCACGTTGCTGCTGGGTACGCTGGTGCGGCAGACGTTTTCCCGCGCCGCATGACGCTCCACGAGTCCTACGCATATTGCACCGGCGTGGCGCGCAGCCGCGCCAAGAACTTCTACTATTCGTTTCTGCTGCTGGACGCGGATCGCCGCAAGGCGATGTGCGCGGTGTACGCGTTCATGCGCTACTGCGACGACTTAAGCGATGACCTGGCGATCGCCGACCGCGCTGGTGCGATTGCCCGGTGGAGCCAGGATCTGGAGGGCGCGCTCGCCGGGCAGGTGGATTCGCATCCACTCTGGCCGGCGTTCCACGATACGGTGCGCCGCTACCGCATCCCGCATGAGTACTTTCGCGAGATGATCGCCGGCGTCTCGAGTGACCTGGAGCCGCGGCGGATGGAGACGTTCGACGAGCTGTACCGCTACTGCTATCAGGTGGCCTCCGTGGTCGGGCTGACGATCATTCACATATTCGGATTCGAGGACCGCAAGGCGCTGGAGCTGGCCGAGAAATGCGGCGTCGCGTTCCAATTGACTAATATCCTGCGCGACGTGAAGGAGGACGCCGCGTTGGGCCGCGTTTATCTTCCGGGCGAGGATCTGCGCCGGTTCGGCGTGACCGGGTTCACCCGCGGGCCGCAGTTTCGGGAATTGATGCGCTTCGAGGCGGCGCGAGCTCGCGGTTATTATGAGGAGTCGCGCGCGCTGGTGGATCTGGTTCACCCGGGCACGAGGGCGTCCTTGCGGGCGCTGATCGCGATCTACCGCCGGCTGCTGGAGCGCATCGAGGCGGCGGATTACGATGTGCTGTCGCGCCGTATCCGGCTGCCCGCGTGGGAGAAGCTGTACTGCCTGGCGCGATCCCGTTTTGCCTTGTGAACGAAGGTTTACCCGTTGCCGGGTCGCGGAGTGGAGGCGGAGGGGAGCCGGGCGATGACGCCGCGATCGAGCAGCCAGCGGTACGTGGGCGGCCAGAAAGGGAACACCTGCCGCGTGGTGACATCGCGAAGGCCGTGGTCGGCGTTGGGAATGGGGAACACGGTGATCGGCTTGCCTTCGCGGCGGATTCGATGGAGGGTCGCCAGGGTCCTTGGCTGCGGAATGCTGCGGTCCTTTTCACCCTGCAGCCAGAACGAAGGCGCGGTGAGCTTTTCGAGGGTAGCCACCGGATCGTAGCCAGGGTCGCCGGTCCACTTCTTCATTTCCGCTTCGATCTCCGCGTCGCTGAGACCTTTGCGGGAGCCGGGGTCCTCGCCCGCGAGCTCCGAGTACTTGATTTCCTCGCCGACGCTGACGGCGGGTCCTGAGAGGATCACCATCCATTTGACGCTGGGGGAGCGTGATGCGGCAAGCGGGATGATCCAGCCTGCCTGGCTCGCGCCGGCGAGGCCGATGCGCCGGGGATCGATATCCTTGCGCGCTTGCAGCGCGTGCACGGCGGCGAGCGCGTCCTGCGCGAGCAGGTCCAGCATCTGGACGCTGTTGCGGACCCCGACGCTCGAGTACTCGCCGGTGGATTCACCGACGCCGCGTTTGTCGTACGCCAGAACCGCGATGCCGGCGTCGCGAAACCCGCGGGCCATCCCATCCATCATGCTCCGCGTGACTTTGCCGGAGCCGTGGACGAGGACGACGGCGGGATGGGGTCCGGGTCCGTCGGGGAGGGCTAGGGTCGCCGCGAGGGTCGCGCCGCGGGTGGGGATCTTCAGTTCCTCGGCCATCGCCGATCCGCAGAGGAGCAGGAGGGGGAGGTAACGGGTCATGCGGAAAGGACGGCTGTGGTGACGTTCGGTCTTCTCGCGGATCGGTGCCACGTGGATCGGTGCCAGGCACCACCTGGCACCGATATGAGGGGGTGGTCCGGACTAACTAGTGCCGATGCAATAGGTTAGAGGAATTTCTCGGGTGTTGGAAATGCGTGCAATCGCGATCACCCCCCACATTCCAGGAGCAACTCGCCCCAGATCTGAATATCGCATTGGAGACGGCGGGAAATCGGGCCTTCGGCGAGAGAACGAGGTGGTAAAGAACAATGTTCAGAAATGGCGGGAGACGGGACTGGGGGCTTGTTTGCGGGCGCGGTTTTCCACACGCTAACACATTCACACCACTGGAGATCCGAGCTCTCGTGGAACTGGATCGGTGCCTGGCACCACCAGGCACCGAAGGGGAGGCAAGTAAAAAGGGCCTTAGCAAATGTGCTGGACCAGGCTTGGCACGCGCCCGCCGATGGTGGCCGCTCTACTTCAACTTCCGGTCCAGAAAATCATCCGCCGCGCGCATGGCCTGTAACCAATGCGCGTGCGTCAGGAAATCATGCACTTCATCCGGGAACACGAGCTGCTCAAGATCGACACCCTGCTTGCGCAGCGACTCGGCGAGCCGCACCGATTCCGAGAACGGCACGTTACGGTCGTCGTCGCCGTGAATGATCAGCACCGGCGATTTCCAGCTATGCACCGAGGCCATGGGCGAGCTTGCGAACGCCACGCGCGAAACCTCGCGTTGCTTCTCCGGATCGTAGGCGGGCACGAAGTTGCGAATCACGACGTTCCAGTCGTGCACGCCATGGATGTCCACGCCCGCCGCGTACAAATGGCTGGCGCGAGCCAGCGCCATCGCCGTGAGATAGCCGCCGTAAGAGCCGCCCCAGGAAGCGATCCGCGCCGCATCGACATCGTTGCGCGTCCGCAGATACAGCGCCGCGCCGATAACATCCTGCACCTCACTGGCGCCGGTGGCCCCGTAGTCGAGAGCTTCGCGGAACTCCATTCCGTATCCGGTCCCACTGCGATAATTCACACTTAAGACGACATATCCCTTGCTGGCCCAGTATTGATTCATCGCATAAGTATTGGAGTAGTAATACATGTAATGCCAGCCGAGCAGCATCTGGCGCCGCGATCCGCCGTGATAGAAAACAATGGCGGGCCGCTTGCCCGAGACGTTCCGGGGAACAAATAACTGCGCGTGGATGGGCATGCCGTCGGCGGAGGGAAAGATCACCTGCCGCGGCTCCACCATTTCACCGGCCGGAAAATCGGAAGAGATGGCGTCCGGAGCCAGATCCTTCACCGCGCCGTTGACCGACACGGCGGGACGCGCCGGCAGCTTCCAGTCGCTGCGCAGCATCGCGATCACTCCGCCGCCGGCATCCACGGGGGACCACTCCAATCCGCTGCCCTTCGTCACCTGCTCCTGCGAATTGTCGGCGATCTTCGTCGCACCGATGTGCCGGCGGTCGATATCACCGCAGTTCGACGACCACAGGACGCGCGAGCCGTTCCCGCTGAGCGAGGCATGCTCCACTTCGCACTGCCCGCTGGTTAACTCCACCGCGCGATCGCCCCGGATGCTGACCTTGTACAGGTGCTTCCAGCCGGTCTTCTCCCAAGGAAAAACCAGGTGCCCGTCGGCCGCCCACATCACTTGGGACTCGCCCACGATCGGCGAGAAGGCGCTGCCGGGGCCTTTGTCCGCCTTCCAGGCCTGACGCCCCACGCCGGTGGCGGCATCGGCCACGCGGATGGACCAGGGCTCGGCTTCGCGCACGGGTCCGAAGGAGAAAGCCCGGCTGGAGGCGGCGATCCGCAGGAACGCTACCTGCTTGCCATCGGGCGACCAGGCGGGCTCGCGGTCCGTATCGACGCTGGGATCCAGATAGCGGAGCGATTTGTCGGCGAAGCGATACACACCCACATAGCCATGCGTGCCGCGACCGTTCACGATCGCCAGCATCGTCCCGTCAGGCGAGAATCGCGGCGACCCGATACGGCCCTTGCCGTGGATCAACTGCGCAGGCTTGTCGGAGCCGTCGAGCATCATGCTCCACAGCGCGCCCGACTTGGAAAACACCAGGCGGTCGCCTTTCGGAGAGAGAACCGGCGAGTTGCCGTCGGTCAGTTTGCGCGGGGCGCCGCCGGCGAGCTGCACGAGGAAAATCGCCTGCTCCACCGGCTGGGGGCTGGAAGTGGGATTGGGTATGTCCCGGCGCGTCTCCAGGTCGCCGCCGCGCGTGAACAGAATCGCCTTGCCGTCGGGAGTAAACGAAAGCTCGCCGATTTCCTGGCCGTCATCGGCGGTGTAGGAAGTCAGGCGGCGTCCCTTCCAGTCCGGCGCTTCGGCAACCCACACGTTGCGGGGTCCCCGCTCATTCATCATCCACGCCACTTTGCCGCCGCCGGGCGCGGCCACGAGGTCTTGCGGGAAGGAGACCGCCAGGAATTTCTCGAGCGGCGCGGCCAACGATGGGGCGCAAAGCAGGGCCAGCAGATGGACTCTCATGATTGCAGAAGTATATCGCCGTTCGGCGCGAGTACGAGGTTGCGCGCGGGCGCATGGTAAGATTCCGCCAACGGGAGACAACCGTGAAATACATCGCTTGCATACTGCTGGCGGCCAGCGCCGCCATCCCCGCGGAAAAGGTTGAGATCCTGCGGGACAACTTCGGAGTGGCGCACATTTTCGCGAGAACCGCCGAAGGCGCCGCGTTCGCCTCCGGGTACGCGCAGGCGGAGGACCGGCTGGAGGAACTGATGCGCAACCTGCGCAAGTCCGACGGCACCATGGCTGAGGCGTTCGGCGAGGAGTGGTACCGGCATGACGTCCTGCAGCGCATGTGGGGCCATCGCCGCATCGCGGAAGAAAAATACAAAACGCTGCAGCCGAAAACGCGAGGCATCATCGAGGCCTACGTGCGCGGCATCAACCGCTATATCGAGGAGAATCCGGCGAAGGCGCCACCGTGGGGCTTCAAGGTGACTCCGGCGCAAATCGTGGGCTACAGCCGCTTCACCATCTGGAGCTGGCACCAGGGAGACGCGGCGGCCGACCTTCGCCGAGGCGGCATCGAGCCCGATCCGATCCAGTACCGCGGCTCCAACCAGATGCTGGTGGCGCCGTCGCGAACCGCGGCCAGGGCGCCGCTGGCCGTCGTCGATCCGCACCTGAGCTGGTATGGGGAAACCCGTTACTGGGAGACGCGCGTGTACGGCGGAGAACTCGCATACTCCGGCGGAGCTCGGGTCGGCCTGCCGTTCCCCACGCTGGGCCATTCGTATCACGTGTCGGTCGCGATGACCACCGGCGGTCCGGACACCGGCGATGTCTTCGAGGAAACCGTGAAGAACGGCAAGTACCTTTTCCGGGGCGAGTGGAAGCCGCTGACGATTGTCCAGGAAACCATCGCGGTGAAAGGCGGGAAGCCACGGGAAATCGCCATCGAATACACGCACCACGGGCCAATCTGGGCACGCAAGGACGGCAAGGCGTATTCCATGGCGACGCCGTATCACAGCGAGATCGGCCTGATCGAGCAGGCCTGGCAGATGACCACGGCGAAGAACCTGGCGGAGATGAAGACAGCGCTGGCCAACCTTCAGTACATGGCGCAGAACATCATGGTTTCCACGCTGGACGGCGATGTTTACTACCTGCGCAACGGACGGGTTCCGATTCGCAAGGCCGGCTGCGATCACACGCGCCCCATGCGCGGCGACGGCGAATGCGAATGGCTGGGCATCCACAAGCTGCAGGAACTGGTGCAACTGGAAAATCCCGCCCAGGGGTACATGCAGAATAACAACACGTCGCCGGTGAACATGCTGCGGGACTCGCCGCTGACTCCGGAGAAATGGGAGCCGCAGCCGTGGTTGTACAACGATTCCCGTCGGCCGCCATCGCAGCGCGCCGCGATGACGCGGGATCAGTTGGACGCCGCGAAGAATCTGACGATCGAGGACATGGTGAAGATCGCGTTCTCCACGGAGGTGTACAAAGCGGGCCTGTGGCAGGATCGGATCCGGAAGGCTTCCGATTCGGAGTTCGCGCGGATGCTGGTTTCCTGGGACCGCCGCAGCGAGCCGGACTCGCGCGCCGCGCTCGCGTATTACCTGTTCAAGATGGCGCTGGGCGACAAGCAGTTGTCGGCGGCGGCGGAGCCTCCCGATTCGCTGACCAACGATCAGGTCAGCAAGGCCCTGGTGGAAGCGGAGCGGCGCTTGAAATCAGAGTTCCCCGCCGGCGCGACGTATGGGACCTACTTCCGGGTGGGCCGCGAAGGATCCCCGCGGCACTGGCCGGTGGGCGGAGGAAATGTCGCGGAGGCGGGGATGTCCACACCGCGCAACATCACCTTCCAGAAGCGCGGCGACCTCATGATCGGCATCGGCGGCCAGACGCAGACACAAATTATTCAGTTGATGAAGCCGGTTCCGCGCTCCTATATGATTCTTCCGCTCGGCCAGAGCGACGATCCCAAGTCACCGCACTTCGACGATCAGGCCGAGAAGCTGTTCTCGAAGGGGATCGCCAAGGATACGTACTTCGGAAGACGCCAGGACCTGGAGAAAGTCGTGGAATCCAGGAAGGAGCTGCTGTTCTGAGGCTCGGCGTTCTTCTGTTTCCCGCGTACCTGGGCGCGGCCGAGCTCCTGGTGGGCGTTTCCCGCGTGGATATCACGCCGCCGCCAGGAGTGCAGCTCGCCGGTTACTCCAGCGCGAATCGCGCCGCGCGCGCGACGCTCGATCCCCTGCTCGCGCAGGTGATCACGTTCGACGACGGCAAGCGCGCGGCGGCGCTGGTGACTCTGGATCTGATCTTCGTTCCGCTGAAGCCGGAGATGGAAGCGATCCGGGAACGGGCGCGGCGCGGCGGAGTGCAGGACGTGATCTTCGTTGCATCGCACACGCATTCGGGACCTTCGTTCGGCGATCTGCCGGAATGGAATCGCGGATTGGTGAATCAGGTCGCCCAGGCGATCACCGAAGCGCGGCGTAAGCAGGCGCCGGCGAGGATCGGGGCAGGCTGGGGCAACGTACAGATCGGCTTCAACCGTCGGCATGTCCCCCTCGACGGTCCCGCGGTGATGTGGTGGCGCAATGAGACCGCTGCATCCAGCTTCCCGGTGGACCCGAGCGTCGGGGTAATCCGCGTGAACGACCTCCGCGGCCGGCCCATCGCGATTCTGGCCAACTACGCCTGCCATCCGGTGGTGTTCGGTCCCGACAATCCGGACTACTCGGCGGACTTCCCGGGAGAGATGCGCAGGACCGTTGAAGCGGCGTTCCCCGGCGCGATGGCGTTTTTCCTGCAGGGCGGCGCGGGCGACATCAACCCCTACTTCGACAAGAATCCGCTGCAGGAAGGCGCGGCGGAGAGAATGCGGGAGACCGGGCGCAAGCTCGGCGAGGAGGTGGTGCGTGCCGCGAGGCAGATCCAGGCCGCGGCAGCCTCGCCCAGCGTCGGCGTGAAGGTACAGAACGTGGAGTTCGGATATCGTTACGATCCGGAACAGACCCGGACCCTGATCGAGAGGACGGGCAGGCATCCCATTTCGCGCTATCCGCTGTGGGGCGAACCTCTCCGGGTTCCGGTAACGGCGCTGGTCCTGAACAGGCAGTTCGCGTTCGCGGGCATGCCCGGCGAACCGTTCGTCGAGTTCCAGATGTACCTGCGGGCGCATTCGCCCTTGCCTTACACCTACTTCCTGGGCTACTGCAATGACAACGTGAACTACGTCCCCACCATGCACGCGGCGGTTCGCGGTGGATACGGCGCCGATAACATGATCACGCGCATCGAAGTGGGCGCCGGAGAAGAAATGATCCACCGGAGTCTGGCGATGATCCGGGAACTCACCGGCGACGGTCGCGCGACGCCCGGCAACCCCATGCGCAAGATTATGACGGTGCACCGGGCGGAAGGCAGCGGTCCCCTGCGGGCACGATTCACGGAACGCGCAGGCGAGCGCGAGCTGCTGCTGGTTTCGGGCGATGCGGGGATCGCGTTCGCAAATGTGGATGCCGAGCCGGGGCGGGTGCGCATTCGCATTCCGGACATCCCGCCGGATTCCGATCTGCGAGACGCGCGGATCGCCGGCGGAAGCGGATTCCTGCGTGTGGAGGACGCCGGCGGGCAGCATCTGGCGTACCTGACTCCGGCGGGTGTGCTGGCGCCGGCTAGCGCGCCGCAAACCGCGCGGCAGGCTCGCGTTGGGGCGCCGCAAAGGGGAAAGCTCGCCTGGAGCCGGACCTCGCATCGCTTTGCGTCGCCGGAGGAGCCGTTCGTGCTCGACACGGGAGTTCTCGGCGATATCTGCTTCGTTGCGATCAGCGGGGAGGTTGCGCGAACACTGCCGGTCCGGTTCGCGGATCGCGGCGAATGCGCGAGTACGATTGTGATGCGCACGCCGGGACCGCATCGCCTGGAAGACGCGGAGCCGGGCGCGGCGGCGATCCTGGCGGACCGCGCCATCATAGAGACGTTCCGACTGCGCGGCTGGTTGAAGCCGGCGCCCGACTTGCGATACTAACGCCGGCCCTCACGCCATGTCGTACTTCTCGTGGTGAATCGCCGGATCGCCCTTCACCAGAACGGGACGGCCCAGCGTTTCCTCCAACTCCTCGAGGAAACGGTTGTGGTGTGACTTCAGCACCTTCGCGACATCCGGGTGGACGCGAAGCATCACATCCTTGCCTTCCACCAGCTTGGCCATCTTGGCGGCTTCCTGCAGGATCTCGCCGATCACGGTCTGGACGCTCTTTACGTAGCCGGCGCCGTCGCAGTACGGGCACGGAGCGCACAGGGTGCGTTCCAGGGACTGCTTCACGCGCTTGCGGGTGATCGCCACCAGGCCGAAATCGTTGAACTGGAGAATCTTATACGGGGCGCGATCGGCGCGCATTGCTTCCTCGAGCGCCTGCATCACCTTCTGGCGATTCTTGCGCTCGTCCATGTCGATGAAGTCGATCACGATGATGCCGCCCAGGTCGCGCAGCCGCACCTGCCGGACAATTTCCTTGATCGCTTCCGTGTTGGTCTTCACGATGGTGTCTTCCAGCCGGTTCGACTTGCCGACAAACTTGCCGGTGTTCACGTCGATGGCCACCAGGGCCTCGGTCTGATTGATGACGATGTAACCGCCGGACTTCAGCCACACCTTGGGCCGCAGCGCCTTCTCGAGCTCGTTCGAGATGTTGAAGGCGTCGAAGATGGGCACTTCGCGGGTGTACATCTTGACGCGGCTCACCAGATTCGGCTGGAAGCGCTCCACGAAGCGGACCACGCTCTCGTACAGCTCCTCGTTGTCCACCCAGATGGCCTTGTAGGTCTCGGTAAGCTGATCGCGCAGCACGCGGCTGACGATGTCCAGGTCGTGGTGGAGCAGAATCGGGGCGGGGTGTTTCTCCGCCTTGGACTTGATGTCCAGCCAGTGCTGCGCCAGGAACGTCATGTCGGCGATGATTTCCGATTCGCTGCGGCCTTCGGCGGCGGTGCGGGTGATGAAGCCGCCCGCCAGCTTGCCGCGCTGCGATTGCAGGATGCGCTTCAGGCGCTGCCGTTCCTCATCGGACCCGATCTTGCGCGACACGCCCATGTGCTCGAGCGTGGGCATGTAGACAACGTAGCGGCCCGGCAAGGCGATGTGGGAGGTGATGCGGGCGCCCTTCTGTCCCAGGGGCTCCTTCGCGATCTGGACGAGGATTTCCTGGCCTTCCTTCAACAGGTCTGTGATGGAGGGCAGCGCGCGCGGCGGGCGGTCCGGCCGCTCGGTGCGTTCCGCGCGTTCCGGGGGGCGTTCCGTGCGCTCCGGCCGGGCCTCCTCCGCCGCCAGGGGTCCGCCGCGGCCGCGGCGGCGCACACGTCCGCGGGGAGCGCGGCGCAAGAACCGGCCGCCCTGTTCCCGCACCTGGGAGGACTGCGGCTCACCTTCCGCCGGGATCTCTTGCTCTCCTTCGCCTTCGCCGTCGGCTTCATCCACGTCCAGGATCATCGCCTGGATCTCGCGATCCTCCTCGTCTTCGGAAACGCGCGAGGAGGGCTCGGCCAGCGTTTCGCCTGCTTCCGCGGCGATTAGAGCTTCCGCTTGCGCCTGCGCGGCGTCGGCGGCGATCTCGAGCGGCGCGTCCGGCTCCGCATTATCCGGCGGATAGTGGATGGGCTCGTCGTAGGGGTTCTCGACGGCATCCGGGATTTCGTCCACCAGCACCTGGTCGATCAGGCTGGCGGGCTCCGGTTCCACCTCGGGTTCCAGCGAGGCGGCGGATTCGTCTATATCGGCGTCGAGGTCCTCGTCGGCGGCATCGTCGGCGGTTTCGGGGCCCTCCACCGCTTCCAGCACCTGATCGGTGATGTCGTCATCCTCGGCTTCGGCCGCCGAGGATCCGCGATACTTGGCCAGGGATTCGCCGGGGAGCACCAGGAAGTCGGCATCGTCGGGAGCGGGCAGGGGAGCTTCCCCGGCGTCCGTCTCCATCTCTTCGGACGGCGTTTCGCCGGTCTGCGAGGCGTCCGAAGCATACTTGGATTCCGGGAAGCCGCGGCCTCCGCCCGGGCCGCGCCGCCGCCGGCGGCCGCGCCGGCCGCGCCG
>JAIEPW010000123.1 GCA_019748195.1 Bryobacteraceae bacterium | reverse complement strand
ATAATCAACTCCAGCGCCTTGCGGATCAGCCGCGGCGTATGGTGGAAGCTCGCCTTGCAGGTGATCTCCGAATAGTGGAGCAGGTTGGTGTCCAGGTTGATCGTGGTGTCCGTCGGACAGCCGCCGAAGAAATTCACGATTCCGCCGCGCCGCAGCAGGCGGACCGCAAGCTGCCAGGCGTCGGGATGGCCCACCGCTTCAATCGCCACGTCCACTCCGCGCCCGCCGGTCAGCGCCTTCACCGCCCCGGTGATGTCGTCGCCTTCGCCGTTGATGATGCCTTCATCCGCGCCGATCTCGGTGGCGCGATCCAACTGCCATTGCCGCCGCCCGATCGCGATCACGCGCGCGCCGAACACCTTCGCCAGTCGAACGAACATGCACCCGATGGGCCCCAGACCGATCACCGCCACGTTGTCCCCGGCCCGGATCCCGGTCTCCTCCACGCCGTGCAGAACGCACGCCAGCGGCTCCACCAGCGCGGCGTCCTGATAGCTGATGTGGGACGGAATCACATGCAGGTTCTTCTCGACGATTCGCGCGGGAATGCGGATATATTCGGCGTAGGCTCCGTTGTTGAACAACAGGTCCTCGCACAGGTTCTCCTTGCCCCGGGAACAGTAGAAGCACTGCCCGCACGGCGCGGAGTTCGCGGCCACCACGCGCTGCCCCATCCGGGACGGATCCACGCCTTCCCCCAGTCCTACAATGTCGCCGGCAAGCTCATGTCCGAACAGCGCCGGCGGTACGATCATCCGCGCGTGGTATCCGCGACGGAACACCTTCACGTCCGTGCCGCACGTGAGCGCGGCCTTGACCCGCACGAGAACATCCCCCGCTTCGAGTTGCGGGACTCCGACCTTCTCGATTTCGAGGTGTTCCCTGCCGTAGAGTACGGCTGCGGTCATCTGTTGAGTCACTTATCGAGACCTCTGTGGCTGAACCATTATTTTCAATGATTTCTCGCCGGGATGCAACGCGAGCCGGATGCCGTCGAGAATCGCGTCCAGAGGCACCCGGTGGCTGATGAGCTTCTCCACGGGCAATTCTCCGGAGAATACCATTTCCGCGGATTGCCGCTGCAGGTCCACGGACGCGCTGTAGGAGCCCATCAGGGTCCTTTCCCCCACGCAGATGTCAGCTCCCGATACTTCGATCCTCTCGGTCTTGGAAGTCTGTGCAAACAGAAGAATACTCGCGCCTGGGCGGGAGCAGCGCACGGCCTGCTCCACGATGCCTGGGGCGGATGCCCCCACAATCACCTGATCCGCTCCCCTGCCCTCCGTCAGCCGCCGGATGTGCTCCTCGAATCCGCTATCCCGCGGGTCCCACGCCGATTCCGCTCCGAATCCCACAGCCAGGTTCCGCCGATGCTCGATCGTGTCCGTCACCACCGTGGTTGTCCGCCAGCGCTTCAACATCATGGTGAAGATCAACCCGATCGGACCCTGTCCCAACACGGCAACCACATCGCCCGGCCGCGGGTCCATTTGGACTACAGCTTTCAAGCACGTATTCACCGGCTCGACAAAGCTGGCAGCCTCGAAGGAAACCCCGTCGGGTATTCTCTCGACGCCCCGCTCCACGATCCAGTCCATCACCCGCACGTACTCGGCAAATCCGCCGCCGGCGGGTTCGAATCCCGCGGTCACTCCGACTTGCTTATAGACCGGACACTGCGCATATAGTTTCCGCTCGCAATAGAAGCACCGGCCGCAAGGGATGTGATGGAACACCAGCACCCGGTCGCCGGGTAAATACTTCGTCACCTCGGAGCCCACCGCCGCCACGACGCCCGCGGTCTCGTGGCCGTAGATCCGAGGTCCGGGCAGCAGGTTGTGCTCGATCTTCTTCAAGTCCGTGTGGCAGATGCCACAGCTCTCCACGCGGATCAGGATCTCGCCCGGGCCGACCTGCGGCGTGGACACGGATTCCACGGCAATACGGCTTTCGCCCTGATAAACCGCGGCGCGCATGGTGGCGGGCGGTGCGCTAGTCAAAACGGCAGTGGACAAGAAATTCCCCCAGGTTCTTTGAAGCAACGCGAGCATTCCGCCCCAGCCGCAACAGTCCCGGCAAGGCCGCCGGCCGGGCGGCGGCGGCAGCGGCGATACGAGCTAAGTCAAACCGTCCGGCGGCGTCGCGCAAGACGTTGAAATCGAGCGGCATATCCTCATCCGATGTATCAGAAACCGCGCGGATGCAGGAGAACGGAACTCCGGCCGCCCGCGTCACCTCCGCTACTCCGGCAGCCTCCATCTCCACCGCGATCGCCCCGCTTTCCCGCGCCTTTTGCTTATCGCGGCGGGTCGCCGCAACGCGATCCGCCGACAGGATCGGACCGCTGTGAAACGGCGCGCCGCAGCGCGGCAGAACCGCCGGAAAACGCAAACACCCATCCGCCCCGATCACTTCCGCCGCGGCGACAATGTCACCCACCGCCAGCGTGTCCGCCAGCGCCCCGCAGGTCCCCATACTGATCACCCGATCCACCGTGCCGTTCCCCAGGCCCGATCGCGCGGCTTCCGCCGCCAGCGCCGGCCCTGCCCCGTTGGCGGCCAGAATCCACCGCCGCCCTTCCACTTCACTAGCGGCCAGCATCGCGATCCGCGAGTCGAGCTTCTTCCAGCCCGCCGCCAGCCTTCGCAACCCGTCAAACTCGCGACTCTCGGCCGCTACCAACAACCATGTTTCCACTTTCCTCGTATCCATTGGCGCGGAACCAGTCCACCGCGCGCTCCAATGCGGCGGACGCATCGCCGGGCTGATACCCGAGCTCCCGCGCGGCTTTCCCGTGCCGCACAAACATCTTCTTCCTGGCCATCCGGACCGCTTCCAGAGGCGCGCGCGGCTCCCGCCCGGTCAGCGAGCCCCATCCCGTCTCCACCGCCGCCGCCGCGTAAGCGATCACGTACGGAATCCGCACGCCCGGCGCGGCCATTCCCGTGATACTTTCCAGACGATTCAAAATGCCGTGCAGCGTCAGATTTTCGGCGCCCAGGATGTAGCGCTCTCCTGTGCGCCCCCGCTCCAGCGCGGCCAGGTGACCCCACGCGACATCGCGAACATCCACCAGGTTCAACCCCGTGTCGATATACGCCGGCATGCGGCGGCGGATGAAATCCAGAATGATCCGCCCCGTCGGCGTCGGCTTGAAATCGTGATCGCCCACGGGAGCGGTCGGATTCACGATCACCACCGGCTTGCCCTGCCGCGCGAACTCCAGCGCCGCTTGCTCCGCCAGGAACTTCGAACGCTTGTAATGACCCGCCATGTCCGCGATCGTCACCGCCGAGTCTTCATCGCCAATGCCGTCCCGCGGCACTCCGATGCAGCCGACCGTGCTGGTGTACACCACACGCTCGGCGCCCGCGGCGAACGCCGCCTGCAGCAGATTCCGCGTGCCGTCGACATTCGAACGATACAGCACTTGCGGATCCGGCGTCCACAGGCGGTAATCGGCCGCGACATGAAACACCTGGCCGCAACCCGCCGCCGCGCGCGCCAGCGACTCCGGATCGCGCAGATCGCCGATCACCGGCTCGGCTTCCAGTTCCCGCAGGCGGCTTTGCGGACGCACCAGCGCCCGCACGCGATGCCCCCGTTCGGAAAGCAGCCGCGCCACGTGCCAGCCCACGAAACCGGACGCACCCGTGATCAGCGTCGGCTTCACGATGCGGCTCCGGCGCGGATCTTGCGGAACTCCGCCAGCGCCAGCAGCGGATAGGAAACGCGGTACTGGTGATAGGACAGATAGAACACGTTCGGAAATCCGGTTCCGGTGGCGGCGGCTTCCGCCCAATCTCCGTCCTCCCGCTGCGTCGCGATCAGATACTCCACGCCCTTCTGCACGCTGATGGAAGTGGTGTCGCCCGACGCCAGCAGCCCCAGAATCGCCCATGCCGTTTGCGAAGGCGTCGACGCCGCCGGAACGAAGGTTTCCCGCGCGTAGCTTTCGCAGCTCTCGCCCCAGCCGCCGTCGGCGTTTTGAATCGAGCGCAGCCACTCGCCGGCGCGCAGAATGTAAGCTTCCCGATCGCTCTCCCCCGCCGCCGCCAGACCGCGCAGAGCGAAGCACGTGCCGTAGATGTAATTCACGCCCCAGCGGCCGCTCCAGTTCCCCTCGGAGGTCTGCGACGTCTCCAGGAACTTCACGGCGCGCCGGATCGCCGGCGATGCTTGCGCGCAGCCCATCCGGCACAGCGCCTCCACCACGCGTCCCGTGATATCCGGACACGCCGGGTCGAGCATCGCATTGTGATCCGCGAACGGCACCCAGGACAACGCGTGCGAATCGTTATCCACATCGAAGGCGGCCCATCCCCCGTTCTTCGACTGCATTCCCAGCAGCCAGTTCACGGCTCGCTTCTCCGTTGCCGCCTGCGCCGCCGCGTCAGCCGCTTTCCAGTTCGAAAGCGCCAGCAGGACCATCGCCGTGTCGTCGATATCCGGGTAGTAATCGTTGGCGAACTCGAAATACCAGCCGGAGGGCTCCAGGTTGGGACGCTTGATGGACCAGTCGCCCTTGCGCCGCACTTCCTTGGTCAGCAGCCAGCCGGCCGCCCGCGCGGCGGCATCGGCCTGCAATCCGCCCGCTTCCCCAAGCGCGAACCCGATCGTCGCCGTGTCCCACACCACCGAGAAACAGGGCTGGATGTAGAAGCCGCGCTCGTCGTCCACCAGCAGCGCGTCGAACTGCCTCTGCGCCTCCGCGAGGTCCTCATGCGCCGCATCCAGCCCGAGCAGATCCAGCGCCATGATGGTGTACATCATCGGCGGATAAATCGCCGCCAGCCCGTCGGTGTAGCGGGTCCGCGCGAGAATCCAATCCTTGCAGCGCGAGATCGCGTTGCGGCGCAGCGACGCCGGCCCCATCCGCTCCCAGCGCTTCAGAACGCCGTCCAGCTTCAGGAAGAAATTGCGCCAGGAGAACAGCCCGTGATCGTTGACGAAGGCAAACGACCCCGGCGCGGTAACGAGCTCCTGCAGGCTGAAGCCGGCCGGAACCGGCCGCATCGGATTCAGCGAATGCACAATCGCCAGCGGAATCACGATGGCGCGGGTCCACGACGACATCTCGTACAGGAACTTGCCCGCGAAAATCATTTCCGGCGGCACCGACGGCGTGTGCTCCCGCGGGAACAGCCCGAACAGGCTGAGGTTGATCTTGACGTAGCTGTTGGCCGCCTGCAGTCCGCCCAGCGCCAGTATGCGCTCGCGCAGCGGCGACAGCCGGTCTTCCTTCGCGCCGGCCAGCTTCAGCGCCGTGTAAGCCTTGATGGACGCGCTGACATCGGCGGGACCGCCGGGATAGATCGCGAATCCGCCATCGCCAAGCTGCCGCGCCAGAATGGACGCCGCCGCGCGTTGGATCCGCTCCCCATTCGGCGGATTCCAAGCGCCGTTCGCATCCGGCGGATGCAGCCAGAGCTGCATCAGAATCCAGTCGGATTCGAGCGTTGCGTCGGCGGTGAGATCGAACCACCAGTATCCGGTGCGATGCTGCCGCCGGATGAGGTACTCCGATGCCTTCCGGATCGCTTCGAGAGCGCCCGATAGAACGGGGTCAGCGACTTGAACTCCAGCGTTCACTGCTCAGGATGGGTATTACGCACGCGCGATGGTGTGCAACTGAACCACGCGCTCCAGGGCCGCCGGCAATTGGAAGCGGACATCCTCTTCCTTGATCTCCATCTCCTCGAACACGTTGAAACCGAAGCGATTCCTGAGCCCGTTCACCAGTTCTTCCACCAGGTTCTCCGGCGCGGAAGCGCCCGCGGTGACGGCTACCGTGCGAACGTCGGCCAGCCAGCCGGGCTGCACCTCGCTGAGATCGTCGATGAGATAAGCCGGTACGCCGGACTTTTCGCAAACTTCCACCAACCGCCGCGAATTTGAGCTGTTCTGGGAGCCGACCACCAGCAGCGTCTGGCACAGCGGCACCACCGCCTTCACCGCAACCTGCCGGTTTTCCGTGGCGTAACAGATATCCTGCGCCGAAGGGCCCGCGATCTTGGGGAATCGCTCCCGCAGCCGCTTCACGATGTGGGCGGTTTCGTCCAGGCTCAGCGTCGTCTGGGTGATAAAGGCGGTCTTCTCCGGGTCGGGGATGTTCAGCCGATCGACGTCCTCCACGTTCTCCACCAGCACGGTGGATTCCGGCGCTTCGCCCATCGTGCCCTCGATCTCTTCGTGGCCGCTATGCCCAATTAGCACAATGGTATATCCGCGCTTGGCGAACTTCACCGCCTCCAGGTGAACCTTGGTCACCAGGGGGCAGGTGGCGTCGATCACCTGTAGCTGGCGCTGCTTCGCCTCCTGCCGCACCGCCGGCGATACGCCGTGTGCCGAAAAGATGACGCGGGCGCCTTCCGGAACTTCTTTCAATTCATCCACGAAGATCGCGCCCGCCGCGCGCAGCTCGTCCACCACGTGGCGGTTATGCACGATTTCCTTGCGGACGTAAATGGGCGCGCCATACAGATCCAGCGCAATCTTCACCACGTCGATGGCGCGCACCACGCCGGCGCAGAAACCCCGCGGACGCAACAGGATCACGCGCTTTTCGCTAAGTGTTTGTGAGGTCTGGGCGTCCGTGAGCATAAGGCACTGCTATTATACCAGCCGGTCCCGCGCACGAAACCGATTGTTCATCGAGTGGCGAAGGGAACGGGTCAAAATGGCGCGCGGCGCCCTTCACAATCGGGACTTCTGCCCTCGCGCCGCCTGCTGGGCCAGCTCATCGCAGCGATTGTTATCTTCGTGACTGGCGTGACCCTTGGTCCAGTGCCACTCGATTTTATGCTTCGCGGCGAGGCTATCCAGGTCCATCCAAAGATCCTGATTCAGCACCGGTTTCTTGTCCGCGGTCTTCCAGCCGTTGCGCTTCCAGCCATGGATCCACTGCGTCATTCCGTTTTTCAGATACTGGGAGTCCGTGGTGAGATCCACGATGCAGTCCTCCTTCAGCGCCCGCAGTCCTTCCACGGCGGCCGTTAACTCCATGCGATTGTTGGTAGTATGCGGGGATCCGCCGGACGCCTCCCGTTTGCGGTCCTGGAAGCGAAGGATGTAGGCCCATCCGCCGGGGCCGGGATTTCCCAGGCATGCCCCGTCCGTAATCAATGCCACGCGTTTCATGCGAAGTTCCCCATTGTCTCTTATGATGGAGGGGCACGGTGTCCGAAGAAACGTCCAAGTCCGCCCGAACTCCAGGCATATCCACGGGCCCGGCGTCCAAACGCCCGGGTCGTGTGCTTCAGCCGGTGAGCGCGGAGGTCTTCGAAAAACGCCGCAACCGGCGCAACCTGCTGATTGCCGGGGCGGCGTTCGCCGGGGTCGCCATCGCCTGGTTTTCCTACGATCTGTATACCGCTCCGGCGGAGGCTCGCAAGAGCATGGACGCCGGCCTCCGCAAGATGGCTGTGGGCGGCTATGTCGAAGCGACCAAAGAGTTTGATCGGACCATCCGGCGCCAACCCGGGCTGACGGAAGCCTACTTCCTGCGGGGCAAGGCGTACGCCGGCCTGCTCGACTGGGGGAAAGCCATGGCCGATCTTACGATTGCCGTTTCGCGCGAACCCGACAACGCCAAGTATCGAATTGCCCGGGGGGAGGTCTACCTCCAGAACCGCGACCTTCCGCGCGCCATCGAGGATTACACACGCGCGGTCGAAATTCACCCCGGTTCAGCCACCGGTTTCACCCAGCGCGGAATTGCCTGGCGTCTTTCGGGCAATGTCGAACGCTCGCTGGAAGATCTGACCCGCGCCATCAAGATCGAACCGTCGTCGGATTGCTACTACGAGCGCGGCGCGACCTATCAGGCCGCCGGGAACCATGCCAAGGCGATCGAGGACTTTAACCTCTCCATAGAGTTCCGGCCCACGCAGCCGCACCTGTACTACGCTCGGGCCTTGTCCCGCCGGGCCATCGGGGACCTCGCCGGCGCGCGCGCGGACCATCAGAAAGGGCGCGAACTGGACCGCCGGTAGGCGCGGCGGTCAGGCCGCGGCGAGCTCGCGTTCGAAGAACGCGTCCACGATTTCCAGAATCCGCGCGGCTTCCTGCGCCTGATAAATCGCCACCCGGAGTTTCGCTCCGTTGCGGACGCCATGCGTGAAGTATGTGGCGAACTGCTTCATCTTGCCGACGGCATCCGGCTGATCCTGCTCGGTGAGCAGGTTGTAGTAGTGCTTCATGATCCCGTACCGCTCCCGCTCGTGCGGCGTGCGGTAACTTCCGGTCGCCAGATAATCGGCGATCTGCGCGAAAATCCAGGGATTCGAAGAAGCGGCGCGGCCAATCATCACGGCATCGCACCCCGTTTCGCGATGCATCCGGACCGCGTCCTCGGGCGACAGAATATCGCCGTTGCCGATCACCGGAATCCGCACGGCATCCTTCACGGCGGCGATTCGGGTCCAGTCCGCGTGCCCGGAATAGCCCTGCTCCCGCGTGCGAGGATGCAGCGCGACCGCTTGCAAGCCGCAGTTCTCGCCCAGCTTGGCCATTTCGATCATCACCAGTTCCCGGTCATTCCAACCGGCGCGAAACTTCATGGTCAGGGGAATCTGAATCGCCCGGCGCACCTTAGTGAGGATTTCCTCCACCAGCGGCAAGTCCCGCAGCAACCCCGATCCGCCGTTGCACTTAACCACTTTGTTCACCGGGCAGCCGAAGTTGATGTCGACGATATCGAAGCCCAGGTCCTGGCAGACGCGCGCCGCTTCCGCCATCACTTCCGGATCGGATCCGAAGAGCTGGGCCGAGATCGGCCGCTCCTCCGGCTCGAACACCAGGTATCGAAACGTCCGGGTGATCTTCTTTGCTTTTATGGACTTAACCACTCCGTGCGAGCTGGTGAATTCGGTCATCATCAGGCCGCAGCCGCCCTGCGCGCGGATCAAACGGCGGAACACCGTATCGGTGACGCCGGCCATCGGCGCCAGCACTGTCGCCGGAGTGATGGTGTGCGGGCCGATGGCGAAAGACTTAGGAAATAACGACACTCTTTCTCATTGTAACGGGATTCGGGTGCGAGCCATCCAAATGGCGATGAACCCCAAGGTGCTGCTTGGATTTGCCGGAAGCCTGATTTTCACGGGCAGCGTCATCTGGTTTACCGGGCGCGCCACGGAGCCCGCGCCGGTTGTCCCGGCGCAGCCTGCTACGGTGGTGACGGAGCCGCAGGAGGTGAAGCCCGTTCCCCCCGCCGAGCCTTCGCCGCAGGAACCCGTTCGAGCCAAACCCATTGAACCCTGGCCGATTCCCAAACGCGAACCGCGCAATTACCGCGCAGCGGCGCCGCCGGTGCGGCCTGCTCCTGTGGTCGCTAAGGCAGTTCCTGCCCCCGCTGTTACGTCGCCTGCGTCACCTGCTCCCGTGGTGGAGAAGCCGTCTCCGGTTGCGAGCCAGGCTCCGGTAACTCCCGCGCCGGTGATCCCAGCGCCGGCGCCCGCCCCCGAACCCGTGCGCAGTGAGCCCGCGCCACCGCCGGCGCGAGTTCCGGCCACGGTCACCATTCCCGCCGGAACGCTGCTGAATGTCCGCCTGAACGAGACGATCTCCACGGAGCGCAATTCCGCCGGCGACGCCTTCTTTGGCGAGCTGGATCAGGAGTTGGTGGTCAACGGATTCGTCATCGCCGAAAAAGGCGCGCGTGTGGAAGGCAAGATCGTGAGCGCCACGCCCGCCGGGCGGGTGAAAGGTGTTTCCCAGATTTCGCTGGAACTACTACGCATGAAGACATCGGATGGCCAGCTTGTCGAGATCCGCACGGCGGCGTTTGAGAAGCAGGGCGACACTTCGCGCAAGGAAGACGCAATGAAGGTCGGCACGGGTGCGGCCATCGGCGCCGCCATTGGCGCCATCGCCGGGCGGGGAAGGGGCGCGGCCATCGGCGCCGCCGCGGGATCGGCGGCGGGTGGCGGACTCGTGCTCGCCACGCGCGGCAAGCCCGCGGAGCTCGGCGTGGAAACGCGCATCAGTTTCCGGCTGGAACAGCCGGTGACGCTGACGGAGAAGATCAAGTAGCCCGCTGACCGCGATTGGCAGCAGGGATTGGGAAATACTTCGACTGCCGTTATTCTGCCGTTAAACTGCCGTTAAAGCAAGCCTAGCGCGGCTCCAGCACGATCTGCGTCTGCGTCACCACCGCCAGCAGCTTGGTCCGGTCCTCGTTCAGCACCCGCGTGGTCCAGGTCATCAGCCGCTTGCCGCGATGCAGCGGCGTGCATTCGCCGATCACTACGGAACCTTCCTTGGCCGCCTGCAGGAAGTTGGTCTTGGATTCGATCGTGGTCGTGTTGAAGCCGGGCTGCAGGTTGGCGATCGTGGCGATGGCGCCCAGGGTGTCGGCGAAGGCCATGATGGCGCCGCCGTGCATCACGCCGCCGGGATTGCACAGCTCGCGCCGGACCTCGACGCGCGCCACCAGCCGGTCCTCCGTGATCTCCAGCATCTTGATGCCGAGCAGCCCGGCGAAATACTGCTCGTTGACCTTTTCGAACCTTGCGATGTCCATAGAAAAAAGGCAGGCTGCCTGGCGGCGGGCCTGCCTCACATTGTCGCACTGGAGAAGTCTAGAGGATCTCCTCGGACCAGTTCTCGAGAACCGCTTTCACTTTCTGGCAGAACTGATCGCCCATCGCGCCGTCGATCAGGCGATGGTCGAACGTCAGCGCCAGGTAAGCCATGGAGCGGATGGCGATCGCGTCGTCGACGACAACCGGCTCCTTGGTCACCGCGCCGACACCGAGAATCGCCACCTGCGGCTGATTGATCACGGGCGTCGCGAAGATGCTGCCGTAGCTGCCGAAATTGGTGATGGAGAAGGTGCCGCCCTGCACCTCATCCGGCTTCAACTGGCGGGAGCGGGCGCGCGCGGCCAGATCGGCGATGGAGCGCTGCAATCCGACCACGTTCTTCTCATCCGCGTTGCGGATCACCGGCACGATCAGGCCGTTGCCGCCGTCCAGCGCCACGGCGATCCCGATGTTGACGTCGTTGTGATACAGGACCGACTTGGAGTTCATGTCGATGGAGGCGTTCACCACCGGGAACTCGCGGAGCGCGGTGGCGGCGGCCCGCGCCACGAACGGCAGGAAGGTGAGCGAGAAGCCGTGCCGCGCCTGGAATTCGTCCTTCACGCGCGCGCGCAGCTTCGCCACTTTCGTCATGTCCACCTTGTGCACCGTGGTGACATGAGCCGAGGTGTGCTTGGAAAACACCATGTGCTCGGCGATCTTCACGCGCATGTTCGACATCTGCTCGACGCGCACGCGCGGTCCCGCGGCGGGAGCAGGCGCGGCCGCCGCCGCCGTGTAGACGGGCGCGGGGGGCGCGGCCGGAGGCGGCACGGGAGCGGG
>JAIEPW010000073.1 GCA_019748195.1 Bryobacteraceae bacterium | reverse complement strand
GGCAAGAACAAGAAGGAACGCATCGGCCGCCTGGTGAAGATGCACGCCAACAAGCGCGAGGAAGTGCAGGAAGTGCTGGCGGGCGATATCGCAGCGGCGGTGGGATTGAAGACCACGCAGACCGGCGACACGATTTGCGACGAGCGGGCTCCGGTGGTGCTGGAAGCGATCGACTTCCCGGCGCCGGTGATCCAGTTGGCCATCGAGCCGAAGACCAAGGCGGACCAGGAGAAGCTGGGCGTCGCGATCAACAAGCTGGTGAACGAGGATCCCACCCTGAAAGTGTCGACCGACCCGGAGACCGGGCAGACGATTCTCGCCGGCATGGGCGAACTGCACCTGGAAATCATCGTGGACCGCATGATGCGCGAGTTCGGCGTGGCGGCGAACGTGGGCAAGCCCCAGGTGGCGTACCGCGAGACGATCCGCAAGACGGCGGAGTACGAGTACACGCACAAGAAGCAGACCGGCGGCAGCGGCCAGTACGCCAAGGTGAAGCTCCGCGTGGAGCCGATGGCGGAAGGCGACTTCGAGTTCGTGAACGAGATCACGGGCGGCGCGATTCCCAAGGAATTCATCAACGCGGTGGAAAAGGGCGTGGCCGAGGCACTCGAGGGCGGCGTGCTGGCGGGCTATCCGATGGCGCGGGTGCGGGTGGCGGTGTTTGACGGCGGCTACCACGATGTGGACTCCTCGGAAATGGCGTTCAAGATTTGCAGTTCCATCTGCCTGAAGGAAGCGGCGCGCAAGGCGAGTCCGGTGCTGCTGGAGCCGGTGATGCGGGTGGAAGTGGTGGTTCCCGATGAGTACATGGGCGCGGTGAACGGCGACCTGATCTCAAGGCGCGGCCGCCTGGAGGGGACCGAAATTCTGGGCGGCACCCAGATCATCAAGTCGATGGTGCCGCTGTCGGAAATGTTCGGCTATGCGACGGAGTTGCGTTCCCGCACGCAGGGCCGCGGCGCGTTCACGATGCACTTCGGCCAGTACGAGGAAGTGCCCAAGAGCGTGGCTGAAGAGATTGTCAGCAAGGTGCAGGGCAAGGTGAGCAGGTAGATTTTTTAGGAGCGTTGAAGAACCATGGCGAAAGAGAAATTTGATCGTTCCAAACCGCACGTAAACGTGGGCACGATCGGGCACATCGATCACGGCAAGACCACGCTGACGGCTGCGATTACCAAGACGCTGGCCAAGCATAACCCGAAGGTCAAGTTCCGGAGCTTCGATTCGATCGACAACGCGCCGGAAGAGAAGGCCCGCGGCATCACGATCGCGGTGGCGCACGTGGAGTATGAGACTCCCAACCGCCATTACGCGCACGTGGACTGCCCCGGCCACGCCGACTACATCAAGAACATGATCACCGGCGCGGCGCAGATGGACGGCGCGATCCTGGTGGTGGCGGCGACCGACGGCCCGATGCCCCAGACGCGGGAGCATATCCTGCTGGCGCGCCAGGTGGGCGTGCCGTACATCGTGGTGGCGCTGAATAAGGTCGACATGGTGGACGATCCGGAGCTGCTCGAGCTGGTGGAGCTGGAAGTACGGGAGTTGCTGAAGAGCTACCAGTTCCCCGGCGACGATCTGCCGGTGGTGCGCGTATCGGCGCTGGGCGCCTTGAACGGCGAGCCGCAGTGGGAAAAGACCGTGGACGAGCTGATGGAGGCCGTCGACAAGTACATCCCGATGCCGGAGCGCGCCGTCGACAAGCCGTTCCTGATGCCGATTGAAGACATCTTCTCGATCCAGGGCCGCGGCACGGTGGTGACGGGCCGAATCGAGAAGGGCATTTGCAAGGTCGGCGAGGAAATGGAGATCGTCGGCTTCCAGGCGACGCGCAAGACGGTGGTTACCGGCGTCGAGATGTTCAAGAAGCTGCTGGATGAAGGCCAGGCCGGCGACAACGTGGGCCTGCTGCTGCGCGGCATTGAAAAGACGGATGTGGAGCGCGGCCAGGTAATCGCCAAGCCGGGCTCGATCAAGCCGTTCAAGAAGTTCAAGGGTGAAGTCTACGTCCTGTCGAAGGATGAAGGCGGGCGCCACACGCCGTTCTTTAATGGCTACCGCCCGCAGTTCTACTTCCGGACGACTGACGTAACCGGCGTGGCCAAGCTGCCGGAGGGCATGGAAATGGTGATGCCCGGCGATAACGTGAACATGGAGATCGAACTGATCACCCCCGTGGCCATGGACAAGGGTCTGCGGTTCGCCATTCGTGAAGGCGGCCGCACGGTGGGCGCCGGCACGGTGACGGAGATCCTTGAATAAGATTCCGGCGCGAACCGGCGGGGAGAAACCATGAGCAGTTTGAGAGAACGAATCCGCATCCGGCTGAAGGCGTACGATCACCGGGTATTGGACCAATCGACGACGGAAATTGTCGACACGGCGAAGCGCACCGGGGCGCAGGTGGCGGGGCCGATCCCGCTGCCGACCACACGCAACCTGTATACGGTGCTGCGTTCGCCGCACGTGGACAAGAAGTCGCGCGAGCAGTTCGAGATCCGGACGCACAAGCGGCTGCTCGACATTCTCGAGCCGACGCAGGACACGGTGGATGCGCTGATGAAGCTCGATCTGCCGGCCGGTGTGGACGTGGAAATCAAGGCGTTCGGCAAAGGCAAGTAAGCCGGACGGGGTGGATTAGGCAAGAAGAGAAACCGGCGGGGGCCGCACCGGAAGGGGAGCCTTCCGCCGGGATCGACTGAGGTTGAGATGAGCCCAGGAATTCTAGGCAAGAAAATCGGGATGACGCAGGTCTTCCGGCCGGATGGCCAGGTGGTGCCGGTGACGCTGGTAAAAGCGGGACCGTGCGTGGTGGTGCAGCGGAAGACTCCGGTCACCGACGGCTACGACGCGATCCAGCTCGGATTGGTGGAGTTCGCCAAGACGAAGAACGTCACCAAGCCGCGGCAGGGCCACTTTCAGAAGGCGGGCGTGGACGGGGTGCGTTTCGTCCGCGAACTGCGGCTCGACAACGGCGCCGGGGACCTGAAGACCGGGGACCGGGTGCTGGTGGACGAGTTCAAGCCCAACGACATCGTGGATGTGATCGGCGTCAGCAAGGGCCGGGGATTCACGGGCCTGGTGAAACGGCATCACTTCAAGGGTGGTCCGGCAACGCACGGCTCGATGTTCCATCGCGCGCCGGGCTCCATCGGCGCCTCCAGCTTCCCCTCGCGCGTATTCCCGGGCATGAAGATGGCCGGGCACTCGGGCGTGCAGAAGGTGACGATCCGCAACCTCGAAGTGGTGGAAGTGGACGCCGAGGATAACGTGCTGATGGTGAAGGGCGCCATTCCGGGCCCCAACGGCGGCTACGTGGTGGTGCGGCGGGCGAAGAGGTAAGCGACGATGCCGAACGTGGACGTGATCAATCTTGAGAACCAGAAAGTGGGCCAGCTCGAGCTCGCCGACGCCGTGTTCGCCGCCGAAGTGAATGAGCATTTGCTCTACGAAGCGGTGCGCAATCACATGGCGAACCAGCGATCGGGGTCGGCCAAGACCAAGACGCGGCATGAAGTCGCGGGGTCGGGCAAGAAGCTGTGGCGGCAGAAGGGAACCGGCCGGGCGCGCATGGGCTCCATCCGCAGCCCGCTATGGCGGCACGGCGGCACGGTGCACGGGCCGCAACCGAAGGACTACGGCTACAAGCTGCCGAAGAAGATGCTGGTGGGCGCGTTGCGGAGCGCTCTGAGCGCCAAGCTGCGCGACGGCCAGTTGATGGTGGTGGAGGCGTTCCAGCTTGCCGACCACAAGTCGCGGTCGATGCGCGCGGCGCTCGACCGGATGGAAGCCACGCGCAAGGTGCTGCTGGTGGATCTGGGCGAGAACCGCAACCTGGCTTTGTCCAGCCGCAACCTGGACGGCGTGAAGCTGGTGGAGACCAAGGATGTGAACGTCTACGATCTCCTGGGCAGCGACCGCGTGCTGGTAAGTTCCGCGGCGGCCCGCAAATTGTCGGAGGCGCTGGCATGACGGTATACGAAGTGATTAAGCGGCCCATCATCACGGAAAAGGCCGTGGGCAAGAAGGACGCCGAGAACACACTGTGCTTTGAGGTGGCGCTGGCGGCCAACAAGACCGAGATCCGGCACGCCGTGGAGACGCTGTTCAAGGTGAAGGTGGACGATGTCCGCACTTCCAGTTTCGATGGCAAGTTGCGCCGGCGAGGCCGCTTCTCCGGCTATCGCTCGGATTGGAAGAAAGCCTACGTCCGCCTGAAGGCGGGCGAGAAGATACCGGAGTACGCCGAGCTCTAGGGCGAGGATCAAGACGATGCCGATCAAGAGTTATCGACCGACAACGGCGACACGGCGGTTCCAGACCGTCGTTTCGCGCGAGGACATCACCAAGCAGACGCCGGAAAAGAGCTTGGTGAAGGGCAAGAAGCGGACCGGCGGCCGCAACAGCGCGGGCCGCGTTTCCTCCCGGTTCCGCGGCGGCGGGCACAAGAAGAGCTACCGCGACATCGATTTCAAGCGGGACAAGACCGGCGTTCCGGCGACGGTGGCGGCGATCGAGTACGATCCCAACCGGACGGCCCGGATCGCGCTGCTGCATTACGTGGACGGCGAAAAGCGCTATATCATCGCGCCGGTGGGCCTGGAAGTGGGCCGCGCGGTGATGGCCGGTCCGCAGGCCGACATTCTGGTGGGCAACGCGCTGCCGCTGAAGAACATCCCGGCGGGAACGGTGGTTCACGCCATCGAGTTGCGGCCGGGCAAGGGCGCGCAAATGGCGCGTTCGGCCGGCGCGCAGGCGCAGTTGATCTCCAAGGAAGGCGACCTGGCGCTGCTGCGTCTGCCCTCGGGCGAAATCCGCAAGGTGCATGTCGAGTGCATGGCTACGGTGGGCCAGGTGGGCAACCTGGACCATGAGAACGTGAGCCTGGGCAAGGCGGGGCGGAAGCGCTGGATGGGCAAGCGCCCCCACAACCGCGGCGTGTCGATGAACCCGATCGACCATCCGCACGGCGGCGGCGAAGGCAAGACCTCCGGCGGCCGGCATCCGGTGACGCCGTGGGGCCAGCCGACGCGCGGCTTCAAGACGCGGAACAACAAGCGGACGAATCAGTTCATCGTGACCCGCAAGCAGAAGAAACGGTAAGAGGACGAGGAAACCATGGGACGTTCGCTGAAGAAAGGGCCGTTCACCGATGATCACCTGGCGGTGCGGGTGACGGCCATGAACGCGAAGAACGAGAAGAAGGTGCTGCGGACCTGGTCGCGGCGGTCGACGATCCTGCCGGAATTCGTGGGCCACACCTTCGGCGTGCACAACGGCAAGAAGTTCATTCCGGTCTACATCACCGAGAACATGGTGGGGCACAAGCTGGGTGAATTCTCGCCCACTCGGACTTTCAAGGGACACGCGGCGAAGACCGAGAAGTCGTCGAAGTAAAGGGATCAAAGATGGAAGCGAAAGCGGAAGCCAGATACATCCGGATTTCGGCGCAGAAAGCGCGGCTGGTGGTGGACCTGATTCGCGGCATGCGCGCCGGGGACGCGATCAACGCACTGAAGGCGACGAACAAGCGGATCGCCCCGGCGGTGGAGAAGGTGCTGCGGTCGGCCATCGCCAACGCCGAGAACCGGTTCAACGATGTGGACGTGGATAAGCTCATCGTCACCGCCGCGTATGTGAACGAAGGGCCGCGCATGAAGCGCATCCGGCCGGCTCCGATGGGCCGGGCGTACCGCTACCAGCGGCGGATGGCGCACATCGTGGTGAAGGTCGGCGAGAAGGCGACGGCGTAGAAGGACTCGAATGGGCCAGAAAACACATCCTTACGGATTTCGAATCGGCGTCACGAAGACGTGGCGATCGCGCTGGTTTGCCAACCAGGATTACGCGAAGCTCCTCAAGGAGGATCTCGATCTGAAGGACTCGCTGCGCGGACGGCTGAAGGCCGCCGGCATCAGCTCGGTGGAAGTGGACCGTCCCGGCAACAAGCTGCGGATCACCATCCGCACCTCGCGTCCGGGCATCATCATCGGCCGCAAGGGAGCCGAGATCGAAAAGCTGAAGCAGGACCTGGCGAAAAAGACGGGCCGGGAAGTGTTCATCGACATTCAGGAAGTGCACAAGCCGGAGCTGGACGCGCAACTGGTGTCGGAATCGATCGCGCTGCAGTTGGAAAAGCGCGTGGCGTTCCGCCGGGCGATGCGCAAGGCTGTGGATTCGGCGCTGCGCTTCGGGACCAAGGGGATCAAGGTTCGCGTTTCGGGGCGTCTGAACGGCGCCGAAATCGCGCGCACGGAGTGGTATCTGCAGGGACAACTGCCGCTGCACACATTGCGCGCCGACATCGATTACGGTTTCGCCGAGGCGTATACGACTTATGGCGTGATCGGCGTGAAGTGCTGGATTTACAAGGGCGACATCCTGGACGGCCAGCGCCGGCTGGGTCTGCGGAATGAGCCCGAACCGCGGCGCGCGCCGCGGGGCGACCGCCGGGACCGGGACCGGGATCGCGACCGCCGGCCGCCGGTGCAGGCGCCGCCGGTGCAGCATGCTCCGGAAGCCGCGGCTCCGGTGCAGGCGCCGATTCTGCCGCCGATGCTGCCTCCCCAACCCTCCTGGAAGGCGGAAGCGAAGCCGGAAGGCGAAGGCGAGACCAAGGAATAGCAGCCCGGAACTTGAAGGAGATCTGATTCGCCATGTTGATGCCGAAGAAAGTCAAATACCGCAGGCAGCAGAAGGGGCGCGTCCGCGGAAAAGCGTGGCGCGGCAGTTCGCTTGCGTTCGGCGATTACGGGCTTAAGGCGATGGCCATTGGGATGATCACGGACCGGCAGATCGAAGCGGCCCGAATTGCGATGACGCGGTTCATCAAGCGCGGGGGCAAGGTCTGGATCCGGATTTTCCCGGACAAGCCGATCACCAAGAAACCGGCCGAAGTCCGCATGGGCAGCGGCAAGGGTCCCCTGGATCACTGGTCCGCGCCGATCCGCCCGGGCAAGATTCTGTTTGAAATGGAAGGCGTCGCGCCGGACATCGCAAGGGAAGCGATGCGGCTGGCGGCGATGAAGCTGCCGCTGCCCACCAAGATGGTGACGCGGCTGCCCTACGAGTAGGAACGGGACACGACGATGAAAGCCGACAAGATACGCCAGATGGAAACGGGCGAGATCCAGACGCAGGCCAAGGACGGGTTGGAGCAGATGTTCCGGCTGCGTTTCCAACTGCGGATGGGCCAGACCGACGGCATCAAGAAAGTGCGGGACCTGCGCAAGGACCGGGCGCGTCAGTTGACGATCCTGCGGGAGCGGGAGCTGGCGGGCGGCGCCGCGCCCGCGCCACCGGCCGCCAAGGCGGCGTCCAAGCCGGCGGCCAAGCCCGCGGCGAAGAAGGCCGCCAAGCCTGCGGCGAAGAAGGCCGTGAAGCCGGCGGCGAAGAAGGCCGTGAAGCCGGCGGCGAAGAAGGAGAAGTAAGGGGATATGGCCGAAGCACAGCGTGCGGCATCGAACAAGAACGAAAAGGTGGGCGAGGTGGTGTCCACCAAGATGGCGAAGACAATCGTGGTGCAGGTGACGCGGAAAGCGTCGCATCCGCTGTATCGCCGCGTGGTGACGCAGCGCAAGAAGTTCTACGCGCACGATGAGCAGGGCCAGGCGAGAACGGGCGACGTGGTGCGGATCATCGAGTCGCGCCCGTTGAGCAAGCTGAAGCGGTGGACGCTGAGCGAAGTGATTCGCCGCGCGCCGCAGGTGGCGTCGGTGGTACTCGACGACGCGGGCACGAAGAAGCAATAGGTTTAGGAACAGGGAGAAGCACCAATGATCGGGATGCGGACAATCCTGGAAGTCGCCGACAACAGCGGCGCGCGGCGGCTGAGCTGTATTTTGCCGCGCGGCGGCGACAAGGGTCTGCGCGCGGGTCTGGGCGACATCATCACGGCGAGCGTGAAGGAAGCCGCGCCGGACTCCGCCATCAAGAAGGGCAAGGTGGTGCGCTGCGTGATCGTTCGCATGCGCAAGGAGACCCGCCGCAAGGACGGAACGTACATCCGGTTCGATTCGAACGCGGCGGTGCTGGTGAACGAACTGGGCGAGCCGGTGGGCACGCGCGTCTTCGGACCGGTGGCGCGCGAGCTGCGCGACAAGCGCTTCATGAAGATCGTGTCCCTGGCGCCGGAGGTGATCTAACATGGCGAAACCGATGCCGAGGCGTCATCAGAACGCCCCCAGGGCTTTGATCCGCACGCGGATCAAGAAGGACGACACCGTGATGGTGATCACGGGCCGCGACAAGGGCAAGACCGGGCGGGTCCTCGAAGTGGACCGCGAAAAGGGCCGGTTGCTGGTGGAGGGGGTGATGATGGTGAAGCGCCACACCCGTCCGAATCCGCAGCGGCAGATCAAGGGCGGCATCGCCGAGCGCGAAAGTTCGATCCATATTTCGAACGTCATGATCGTGACCAGCGAGGGCAAGCCGACTCGGGTGGCGATGAAGGTGGAAGGCGCGGGCCCGGGCGCGCGCAAGACGCGCGTCGCGTCGGCGCGGCGCGGCGGCGAAACGCTCGATAAGAAGTAGCAGGCAGGGGATACGAAGGCAATGGCAGCGCGACTCAAAGAGCACTATCAGAAAAACGTGGTGACCGCTCTCACCAAGGAATTCGGATACACCAACGTCATGGCGGTTCCGAAGATCGACAAGGTGTCGATCAACATCGGCATGGGGGAGGCGACGCAGAACTCCAAGCTGATGGACGGCGCGGTGGCGGAAATGAGCTCCATCGCCGGCCAGAAGCCGGTGGTGACCAAGGCCCGCAAGAGCATCGCCGCCTTCAAGCTGCGCGAGGGAATGCCGATCGGCTGCGCCGTGACGCTGCGCGGGGACCGGATGTATGAGTTTCTGGACCGGCTGATGAACGTGGCTCTGCCGCGCGTCCGCGATTTCCGCGGCGTGTCCTCGAAGAGCTTCGACGGCCGGGGCAACTACACGCTCGGCGTCAAGGATCAACTGATTTTCCCCGAGATCGACTACAACAAGGTGGAAAAGGCGAAGGGAATGAACATCTGCATCACCACCACGGCGAAGACCGACGCCGAGGGGCTGGCGCTGTTGAAGCACCTGGGAATGCCTTTCCGGCAATAGGAATCGAGAACAATGGCCACCACTGCGAAGATCGCGAAAGACGAACGGCTGCTCCAAGCGAGAAAAGCCAACAAGCCCAAGCTGGCGTGCCGGCACCGCAACCGGTGTTTCCGCTGCGGACGGCCCCGGGGCTATATGCGGAAGTTCGGGCTGTGCCGGATCTGCTTCCGGCAACTGGCGCTGTCCGGCGAGATTCCGGGCGTCACCAAGGCGAGCTGGTAGAACGTGCGGGCGGGTAAGGGTATCAAGAGGGCGAGGAAAGAAGAACGATGACGAGCGATCCGATTGCCGACATGCTGACGCGCATCCGCAATGCGATGCAGGCGCGCCATGCCAAAGTGGACGTGCCGGCCTCGAAGCTGAAGATGGATATCGCGCGAATCCTGAAGGACGAGGGCTATATCGCCAATTACAAGCCGGCCGAGGAAGGCGCCAAGCGCAGCATCCGGATCTACCTGAAGTACACGCCCGGCAACGTTCCGGTGATCTCGCACATCGAGCGCGTGTCGCGCCCGGGCTGCCGCGTGTACGTCGGCTCCACCGAGGTGCCCCGCGTTCTGGGCGGGCTGGGGATCAACATTCTGACCACCCCGAAGGGCGTGATGACGGGCGCCGCCGCCCGCAAGGAAAACGTCGGCGGCGAGGTTCTCTGTCAGGTTTGGTAAGACGGTTTTGCGTTAGACGCGTAACGAGGCTGGAATTATGTCACGAGTAGGAAAGAAGCCGATTCCGCTGCCGAAAGGCGTGAAGATCAGCATCGGCGGCGAACTGGCGGTGGAAGGTCCCAAGGGCCGGCTGACGGTGCCGATCCCGAACGGCGTGCGGCTGGTGCAGAAGGATTCGACGCTCGAAGTGGAGCGCGAGGGCGACCAGTACGCCGCCCTGCACGGGCTTACGCGGGCGCTTGCGGCCAACGCGATCACCGGCGTGTCCTCCGGGTTCACGCGGGAAATGGACATCGTGGGCATCGGCTACCGCGCCGACGTGAAGGGCCGCATCGCGACGTTCACGCTCGGCTATTCCCATCCCATTGAGTTCTATCTGCCGGACGGCGTCGAGATGCGGGTGGACAAGCAAACCCACCTGGTGATCACGGGCCATGACAAACAGGCCCTGGGCCAGGTTTGCGCGAACATCCGTTCGCTGCGTCCACCGGAGCCATATAAGCAGAAGGGTATCCGGTACACCGGAGAAGTGCTGCGCAAGAAGGTCGGAAAGACCGGCGCGGGCGGAAAGTAAAGCCGCGGAGGCGATCAGGAAATGGCGAGAGAATCGAAAGACATCATCCGGCGGCGCATTCATTCGCGCATCCGCCACAAACTGAGCGGGACCGCGGAACGTCCGCGCCTGGCGGTGTTTCGCAGCCTGAATCACATCTACGCGCAGGTCATCGACGACACTGCCGGCCGCACCCTGGTGTCGGCTTCTTCCAATGAGAAGAGCGCGCCCGTCAGCGGCGGCGGCAATATCGCCGGCGCGAAGGAAATCGGAAAACTGGTGGCCACGCGAGCCAAGGAAAAGGGCATCTCGAAAGTGGTGTTCGACCGCGGCGGTTATCTGTACCACGGGCGCGTGAAGGCTCTCGCCGACGCCGCCCGGGAAGCGGGATTGGAGTTCTAAAGAACATGGCGACAGTCGCGAAACGCATCGAATCGCAAGGC
>JAIEPW010000138.1 GCA_019748195.1 Bryobacteraceae bacterium | reverse complement strand
CTGCTGCTGCCCATGATTGTGCCTCCGGTGGTCGCCGCGGTCGTCTGGAGACTCATCTACAACCCCCAGTTCGGCGTCCTCAACGCCACCCTCCGTCAGCTCGGCATCGACACCTCCCGCCTCACCTGGACCAGCGGCGACGGCGCTGCCATGATCTCCGTCATCCTGGTGGACGTGTGGGAGTGGACGCCATTTCTGTTCCTGCTTCTCACCGCCGGCCTCCAGGCCATTCCGCGGGACCCCATCGAGGCCGCTCGCCTGGACGGCGCATCCGCGTGGCAAATCCTGCGCGACATCCGCCTGCCCCTGTTGAAGCCCGTGATCGTTCTCGCGCTGCTGCTGCGCGCCATGGACCTGGTGCGCATCTTCGACCAGATCTTTATCCTCACCCAGGGCGGCCCAGCCTTCGCCACCGAAACCGTCAGCCTGTACATCTACCGAACCGGTTTCCGCTTCGGCCAGTTCGGCTACGCCGCCGCGATGTCCTTCGTCGTCCTGCTGCTCACTACCGTATTCGCCCGCGGCCTGATGCGCGTGATGAAGGTGCGGCCGTGATCCCGTTCCTGCGCTACTCCGCCGCTTCGCTCGCGCTCCTGTGGGCCCTCGCGCCGGTGTACTGGCTGGCGACCATTTCCCTGAAAACCGAGGCGGACCAGTTCGCCCACCCGCCGCGCTGGATCGGATTCTCCCCCACGCTCACCCACTACGCCGAAGCCTTCGGCGGCGGCTCCTTCGGCGTTTACTTCCTCAATTCCGTCTGGGTGGCCGCCGCCTCCACCATCCTCGCCCTCGCGCTCGGCGTTCCCGCCGCTTACGCCTTGGCTCGCTTCCGCTGGCCCGCCGATTCCGCGGAACGCATCGGCTTCTGGGTGCTCTCCAACCGCATGCTGCCGCCCATCGTTACCATCGTCCCCCTGTTTCTGATGTTCCAGAAAGCGGCGCTGGTCAACTCTCTTTCCGGGCTGATCCTGGTGTACACCGCCTTCCACCTTCCTTTCGTCATCTGGATGATGCGCGGCTTCTTCCAGGAAGTGCCGGTGGAAATCGAGGAGGCGGCGATGCTGGACGGCGAATCCCGGATGGGCGCGCTGCTGCGCATCGTGCTGCCCGTGGCCGCGCCCGGATTGGCCGCCACGGCCGTCTTCTGCCTCATCGTGTCCTGGAACGAGTTCCTGTTCGCCCTCATCCTGTCCCAAACCGAAAGCGCCATGACCATGCCCGTCGGGATCGCTTCCCGCGTGACGCAATACGAGATCAAATGGGGAGCCATGTCCGCCGCCGGCGTTGCCGCCACTCTGCCCGTGCTTCTGTTCGCCATCCTGGCGCAACGCTATTTCGTCCGTGGATTGTCCCTCGGAGCGGTGAAAGGCTGACCATGGCTCTCGAGATTCGCGAAATCACCAAACACTTCGCCGCGCGGACCGCCGTCGACCGCGTCTCTCTCCAGGCCGATTCCGGCGAGTTTGTCGTGCTCCTTGGGCCCTCCGGCTGCGGCAAGTCCACCCTCCTCCGCATGATCGCCGGCCTCGAGACCCCCGACACCGGATCCATTCTGCTCGACGGCCGTGAGATCACGCGGCTGGACCCCCGCGACCGCGACATCGCGATGGTGTTTCAGAGCTACGCGCTCTACCCCCATATGACCATCGCGGCGAACATCGGCTACCCGCTGCGCGTCCGCAAACGCCCGCCGCCGGAGATCGCAGGAGAAGTCGAGCAGGTCGCCCGCAGGCTCGGCCTGTCCCCGCTGCTCAACAACAAGCCGGGACAGCTTTCCGGCGGCGAACGGCAGCGCGTCGCCCTGGCGCGCGCCATCATCCGCCGGCCGAAAGCGTTCCTGATGGATGAACCCCTCTCCAACCTCGATGCCCGCCTTCGCCTCGACATGCGCGCCGAGCTCAAGCACCTGCAGCATGAGCTTTCCACCGTCACCGTCTACGTGACCCACGACCAGTCCGAGGCGATGACCCTGGCCCACCGCATCGCCGTGATGCGCGACGGAAAGCTCCAGCAGTTCGACACGCCCGCCCGGGTCTACCACCGGCCGGCCAACCTGTTTGTCGCCGGCTTCGTCGGCGGCTCCCCCATGAACCTGATCCCCGGACGGGCCGAAGCCGGCGAGTTTGCCGCCCCCGGCATCCGCGTCCCCTGCGCCGCGCCCGCCCAGGACGTCACCCTCGGCGTTCGCCCGGAGCATGTCCTCTTCTCCGCCGGCGCCCAGCCCGGCTACTCCGCCGCCAGTGTTTGGCTCACCGAGGATCTGGGCAGCGAAACGCTGGTCCGCCTGAAGGCCGATTCCACCATGATCACCTGCCGGGCGCCCGGCGATTTCGAACTGGCCCCAGGCTCGCCCGCGTGGTTCCAAATCCCGGCGTCTCGAACGCTTTTCTTTGACTCCCACACTACTCAACTCTTATGACTCTCAAAATCGGAATTGCCGGCTACGGCTACATCGGACAGGTACACCACAAGAACCTGCAGCAGGATCCCCGCGTGGAGATCACCGCCATCTACGACGCCGATCCCGCGCGGCGCGGCGATACCCCCGCCGCCTCATACGAAGAACTCCTGGACCGCTGCGACGCCGTTTACGTTGCCGCGCCCAACACCCGGCACGCCTCCATGGCGATGCAGGCCATCGCCGCGGGCAAGCACGTCTTCTGCGAAAAGCCCATGGCGGTCTCCGTCGAGGACGCCCTCAAGCTGCATGAGGCCGCCTCCGCCGCCCGCACCGTGTTCCAGGTCGGTCACAACCGCCGCTTCGCCCCCGTCTACAAGAAGCTCCGCGAACTGCTCCTCCAGGCCCCCGCCCACACCGCGCACATCAAGATGAATCGCGGGGAATTGCTGAGCCCCGCGTGGACCGGTGACGAGTCCGTCACCGGAGGCTACCTGTTCGAAACTCCCATCCACATGTTCGACATGATGCGCTTCCAGTTCGGCGAGATCGCCTCGCTCGATGCCCGGCTCTCCGGCAAGAATGAGTTCTCCATGCTTGTCGAATTCACCTCCGGCATGCATGCCACCTTCGTCACCGCCGCCTACGCAAGCTGGTTCTTCCCCTATGAGCGCGTCGAAGTCTTCGGCGAATACACCACTCTCGAAACCTCCGAAATGGACGCGATTCAGTGGCGGATCGGCCTGGAATCCGACACCAAGGCCCTTGCCTACCGCGAGCTCGAACCGCCGCGCCGCTTCGGTCTCGCCGAAGGCGATCGCCTGTTCGTTGACGCGGTACTGGCGGGCGCAGCCCCGCCCGTCACCTCCTTCGACGGACTGCGCAGCGTGGAACTGGTGGATGCCTGCTACCGCAGTGCCGCATCCAACCAGAGAATCCGGGTATGAAAGCCGGAGCCCTCTTCCTCATCGCCGCGCTCGCGGCCGATGCCGCCACCCTCATTCGCGGCGCGATGCTCGCCGACGGCTCCGGCGCCAAACTGCGCCAGGCCGACGTCCGTATCGGCAAGGGCCGCATCCTCCGCATCGGCCGGCTCGCGCCCCAGCCCGGCGACTCCCTCGTCGATGGCGCGGGACTCGTCCTCGCGCCCGGATTCATTGACCTCCACAATCATTCCGACCGCGGCCTCGATCGCGAGCCGGAGGCGGCGTCCCAGGTTTCCCAAGGCATCACCACCGCTATCGTCGGCCAGGACGGCGGCTCGCCTTGGCCCATTGCTTCCTGGTTCCAGCCCCGCAACGCAGCCATCCACACCGCGATTCTTGCCGGTCACGCCACCATCCGTCGCGCCGTGATGGGCGACGGCTTCCGCCGCGCGGCCCGGCCCAATGAAATCGAACGCATGGCCGCGCTGCTGGAACAGGCGATGCGCGACGGCGCCCTGGGCCTGTCCACCGGCCTCGAATACGAAATCGGCGGCTACTCCACCACCGAAGAGGTGATCGCCCTCGCCCGAGTCGCCGCCCGCCACAAGGGAATTTACGTCTCCCACATTCGTGATGAGGCCGACAAGACCTTCGAAGCCCTGCGCGAAGTGATCCGCATCGCCGAAGAAGCCAGGATCCCGGCGCATGTCTCCCACATCAAGCTGGGAACGGTAGGCGTGTGGGGCAAAGCAAAGGAGGCGATCGCGCTGATCGAAGCCGCGCGAAAACGCGGGCTCGACATCACCGCGGATTGCTACCCCTACGACGCCTGGTCCTCCACCATCACCGTGCTGATCCCCAGTAAGAAATACGACGATCCGGAAAGCGTCGCGCGCGGCCTCGCCGATGTCGGCGGCGCCGGCAACGTCACCATCACCACTTGCGCCCGCCACCCCGAATACGAATTCCAAACCCTGGAGCAGATCGCGCGATCTCAGAATCGCTCCCCGGTGGACCTGTTCATCGAAATCGTCAGGGAGGGCGGCGCCGGCGTCGTCTGCCGCTCCATGAAGGATGAGGATATTCGCGAGTTCTACCGCGCTCCCTGGGTGATGGTTTCCAGCGACGGCGGCATCGGCATGCGCCATCCGCGCGGCGCCGGCTCTTATCCCCGCGTCCTCGGCCTGTTCGTTCGCGAACGCAAGTGGCTGACCCTCGAAGAAGCCATCCGCAAAATGACCTCAGCCCCCGCCGCCCGCCTCGGCTGGCGCGATCGCGGCCTGGTCCGCGAGGGCTTTGTCGCGGACCTCGTCCTGTTCGACCCCGCCACGGTCATCGACCGCTCTACCTTCGCGGATCCGTTTCGGGAAGCCGTCGGCGTTCGCAAGGTTTGGGTCAACGGCGAACTGGTTTGGGACAGCCGCTCCACCGCCGCAACACCCGGCGAAAAGCTGCGGCGCTTGCCAGTCCATGCGGTACGATGAAATTGGATCTATGGCCAGAAGTAAAACAGTACATGTGATCCCCACGGGGAAAGCTTGGACAGTTCAGGCCGAAGGTAGATCGTCCAGCGTCTACGCTACGAAACGAGCTGCCATGCAGCACGCTAGGCATCTTGCGAAAAGCGCGGAACCGGGACAAATGGTTGTTTACACCTCCGATGGCCGGATTTCCCATCACGCTGCTTATGGGTTCCCGGAGATCAAAAGCCCGTTCCGCCGAAGCCGAATAGGGTCCAAGCGTATCGAACGGGCCGTTAGCAATCTGGTGATGGACCGCCTGCGTTCTGGACTTGCACATAGTGGCAAAGTCCCCCAATAGCGATCACGTCTTTGTGAATTCTCCGTCGACGCGGGCTATCGCCCGCTATTCGAGGCGATTGTCTTCGCAGTGCATGATCTGGGCTTCGTCCCTCGCTGCGCGCTGGAAGATGATGATGGCGGTGAAGTGCGGCTGGCGAAAATCGAACGGATCATTGAGGAGTGCCGGTTCGGAATTCACGATCTCTCGGCGGTCGCTTTGGATCCAGTCCATCGATTGCCGCGCTTCAACATGCCGCTGGAGCTTGGGATCTTTCTGGGCTGCCGGCGTTTCGGAGGACCACCGCAACGGCAGAAGAAATGCCTCATCCTGGACACGGAACGATACCGCTACCAAAAATTTATTTCCGACATCGCCGGACAGGATTTCCACGCTCATGCAGGCGAGCCGAAGCAAGCTGTCAGAAGTCCGCAACTGGCTCGCCGCTGCGTCAACCAGGACCAGGCTGCCCGGCGGCTCGGCGATCATCGGCCGCTACGCTAGATTCCGTCGCGAACTGCCGTCCCTCTGTGCGGATCTCCATCTTTCAGAGCACGAGCTCATCTTCCCGGACCTGTCCGAGTTGAGGATCACCTGGTTGAAGGCAAGCCGCTGATTTAGAAAAAGAACCCGTACTCAAACACAAACCCCGGCGGACCATTCGCCCGCACATTCGGGATCTTGTACGCAGCCACGATCACGTGATCCTTCGCCGGCCGGAACAACAACCCCGTGATCAAGAACCCGAAGTCGTGCCGCCCCGCGAACCACTCCGTCACCCACTCCACCCGGTCCTTCTTGTCCAGCGGATGCTCAATCCCAAAAAGCACGTTCCCCGTATTGCGCTTGAACAATTGCTCCGTCGCGAACCACCCGCCCGCCGTGAAGCGTGTATGCGTCTGCGGCAGCCGGAAGTTGAAATGTGAGTACGTAAACGACCCAAGCCCTCCCCCCCGCGTATTCACGATCGCCATCTGGCCCACCGTCAGCTTCATCTCCCACTTCTCGCGAGTCTCCTCGTGGATCGGAATCGAACTCTTGAACCCCAACCCCACCGCCTCGTTCCGCGCGCGCGGCGATCCGTTGTTGTACAGAGTCACCGCCAGTTCGGTGTTCTTGCCGACTCCCCGCGTGTAAAACCACGTCCCCAGCCAGTATTGGTTGTCTCCCCACCATTTGGTCTGGGTCTCATGCATCACGAAATTCCGCCCCTTCGGCGTGATGTCCGCCGAGGGCATGTTGATGATCGCCTGCTGGCACACACCGGTCGCCGCAAGCATGAGAAACAGGGTCAGAAGACGCATGCAGAGAGCACTACCCCTGCTAGATTAACAAACGTTAACGATTGCCCGCAACCGGCTAGCCCTCAGCAGGTTAGAATCATCCATGTGGCTACTCAGACCCGCCAGTCCGTCTGCGCCCTGGATTGCCCCGACGCCTGTTCGCTGCTGGTGAACGTCGACGAAAACGGCAGGGGCGCCCGGCTCCGCGGCGATCCCCGCCACCCCGTCACGCGCGGCTTCCTCTGCGGCAAAGTCGCTCAATACCTGGAACGCGAGTATCACCCCGACCGCCTCCTCCATCCCATGAAGCGCACCGGCGCTAAGGGCGAGGGGAAGTTCACGCGAATTTCTTGGGAGGAGGCCCTCGAGACCATCGCCGAAAACCTGAAACGCGTGGCTCGCGAATCCGGTCCTGAGGCGATCCTCCCCTACAGCTACGCCGGCAACATGGGATTCCTCAACAGCTCCGGCATGGACCGCCGCTTTTTCCACCGCCTCGGAGCTTCCCGGCTCGATCGCACCATCTGCTCCTCGGCAGGCGGAGCGGGCCTCACCGCCGCCCTCGGCTTCCGCTACGGCACCGAGCCCGAACAGTTCCGCCACTCCAAGCTGATCATCGCCTGGGGCGCGAACATACTCGGCGCCAATGTTCATCTGTGGCCCTTCATCGTCGAAGCGCGCCGCAACGGAGCCAAACTCTACGTCATCGATCCGGTAAAGAATCGCACAGGCGCGGCAGCCGACAAGTGGATCCCTATCTACCCCGGCTCCGACCTCGCCCTCGCCCTTGGCCTCATGCACGTAATCCTGGCCGAGGGACTCGAGGACCGCGACTACATCGCCCGCCACACCGAGGGAATCGACGGCCTGCGAGCCAAGGTCCAGAATTACCCGCCCGAGCGCGTCGCGTCGCTCACCGGCATCCCCGCTCACGAAATAGTTTCCCTGGCGCGCGAATACGCCACCACGCGTCCCGCCGTCATCCGCCTGAACTACGGCCTCCAGCGATCCGAACGCGGCGGCTCCGCCGTCCGCGCCATCGCCCTCCTCCCCGCCCTCACCGGCTCCTGGAAGGACGTGGGGGGCGGCTGCCAGCTTTCCACCTCACAGGCCTTCGCCGTCAATCGCGCGAGCCTGGAAATGCCCGAGCTGCAGCACCAGGCCCTCGGTCGCGAGGCCCGCGTCATCAACATGAGCCGCATCGGCTCCGCCCTCGACGAAGTCAGCGATCCTCCCATCCGCGCCATGGTGGTCTACAACTCCAACCCCGCGGCCATCGCCCCCGATCAAAACCGCGTGCTGAAGGGCCTGGCTCGCGAGGACCTCTTCCTCGCCGTGCTCGAGCAGTTCCAGACCGATACCGCCGACTTCGCCGACATCCTGCTCCCCTCCACCACGTTCCTCGAGAACACCGACCTCTATTTCGCCTACGGCCATTACTACATCCAGATGGCCCGGCCCGCGCTCGCGCCGCCTGGCGAATGCAAGTCCAACGTCGAGGTCTTCCGCTTGCTCGCCGGGCGAATGGGCTTCGACGATCCCTGTTTCCAGGAGAGCGAAGACGACATGATCCGCGGCCTGCTCGCCAGCGGTCACCCGTTCCTCGAGGGCATCACTCTCGAAGAGCTCGACCGGCAACGCTCCATCCGGCTCCGTGTATCCCCGCCGGGCGAGCCGTTTCTGCCCTTCGCCGACGGCGGCTTCGGCGCCCCCGGCGGCAAGTGCCATTTCGCCGCCGGCGAGCTCGACTACCAGCCCCCCAGGGAGTCCCGCCTCGGCGAAGCCGCGCTCGCCCGCAAGTACCCCTTGGAAATGATCTCCGCCAAGAACGACAATTCCATGAACTCCACCTTCGGCCATCGCGACGAGTTGGATTCCGAAACCGCCGCGGCGCATCTGGACCGGACCGACGCGGCCCGCCGCGGCATCGTCCATGGCGATCGCGTCCGCGTCTTCAACGACCGCGGCAGCCTCCTCCTCACCGCCGCCGTCGACGATACCGCCATGCCCGGCGTGGTGCGGGTGCCTTCCTCCCGCTGGGCCCGCCGCGCCGCGGATCGCCGCAACGCTAACGTCCTCACCTCGGAACAGCTCACCGACCTCGGCGGCGGCGCGACTTTCTACAGTTGCCTGGTGGAGGTGGAACGTGCCGGTGACTGATCGCCGGAGCCTCCTGCTCTCCGCCGCGCTCCTCCTTTTCGCCTGCAAACGGACCGCCCCCCCGCCGCCCGAATCCCCCGAATCCCGGCCCGTCGCGCCCGCGCCCATCGCCGCCGCCATCTCCGCCGCCGATCCCAACGCCGCCGTCCAGTTCGTCAACGGCTTCCATGGCATCGAAGGCAATGCCTGGCGCTGGACCATGGCGAAATTCACGGTCGCGCTGAAGCCCCCCGATTCGGGACCCGGCGTGCTGAAGCTTCGCTTCTCGATCCCGGAAGTGATCTCCGCGCGGCTGGGTCCGCTGACCCTCTCCGCCACGGCCGGCGATGCCGCCCTGAAACCCGAGACCTACGCCAAACCCGGCGACTACGTCTATGAACGCGAGCTCCCCGCAACCCTGGCCGGACGCGACAGCGTTCTGATTGCGTTCTCCCTCGACAAGGCGCTGCCGCCTTCCGGCGGTGAAAGACGCGAGCTGGGAGTCGTTGTGGCGTCCGCCGAAATCGTCCCCGCTACGTCAAAATGACGAACGCGGACTCGTCGCGGACCACCGGCCGGTAGGCGGTGTCGCGCTCCACGGGCTCTCGTCCCGCTTCGCGGATCAGCCGGAGCAGGTCGCCGCGCCGCAGCGATTGCGACGTGGTCGCCCCCGCGTCGTGGTAGATCTTCTCCTCCACGACAGTTCCATCGATATCGTTCGCGCCGAACCGCAGCGCCACCTGCGCCACGCCTTCCGTCATCATGATCCAGTACGCCTTGATGTGCGGAATGTTGTCCAGCATCAGCCGGCTCACCGCGATCTCCTTGAGATCCATGAACCCCGTCGTGGTGTCGACATGCTGCAGAGGCGTGTTCGCGGGATGAAACGCCAGCGGAATGAAAGTGACAAAACCCTTCGTCTCGTCCTGCAGCGCGCGCAGCCGCGCCAGATGGTCCACCCGGTCTTCTTCCGTTTCGATATGGCCGTACAGCATGGTGCAGTTGGAATGCAGCCCCAGCTCATGCGCCACCCGCGCAGTCTCGATCCATTCCTCGCCGGTCAGCTTGTGATCGCAGATGATCCGGCGCACCCGGTCGTGAAAGATCTCCGCCCCGCCGCCCGGCATCGAGTCCATGCCTGCATCGCGCAGCCGCATCAGCACGTCGCGAATCGAAATTTTCTCCCGCCGCGCGAAATACCCGATCTCCACCATCGTGAACGCCTTCAGGTGGACGCTCGGAAAGCGCTCCTTCAACCCCCGCAGCATCTCGCAGTACCACTCCAGCGTGAGCTTCGGGTGCAGTCCGCCGACAATATGAAACTCGGTGATCGACTCCGTCCAGCCTTCGCCCGCTCGGTGCCAGATCTCCTCGTGCGACCACGTGTACGCCTTGGGATCGCTCGCTTTCTTGCCGAAGGCGCATAGCCGGCAGCTCGCCACGCAGACGTCCGTCGGATTGATGTGCCGGTTGACGTTGAAGTACGTAACGTCCCCGTGCAACCGCTCCCGCGCCAGATTCGCCAGGTAGCCTACGCCCAGCAGGTCCGGCGTGCGATACAGCGTCACGCCGTCCGCGAAGCTCAGGCGCTCCTGGGCGCGAACTTTCTCCAGAATGGGAAGAAGGCGTCGATCCTCAAACGTCGGGTGCATGTTCTGGTTATCTGATGCCGCGGAACCGCAAAAGAGCAGAATATCACAGCAGTCACTTGCAACCCCCACACCCTTCCCCTTCACCAACTTGCGTGAGCCGTAGTGCCGCCTTCAGGCCCGGTCACCCCGCCCATCCCGAGGTTTGCAGGTCCCCCCACGCGTTTTCGTCAACCTGATGCCCTAAGCTCAACCCCCGAAAGAGGGGCAAGTCGTCTCAATACACTTTGCGGACCCTGTTCGCTTACCCCTAAACTTCTGGCCAACAGTCACTTACGCCCAACCCCCGGCCTCCTCCGGTGCCTGGTGGTGCCACGCGCCGGTCGCAGTCACGCGACCCCGAACATTTTCTTCTCCTCGTTTTCAACAACTTCCCCATACGCGACCTCCCCACTCCACCCCTCCCGTGCGACAACCAAACCGGATACGCGTCGAGGTGGCCACCTCATTCGCCCTGCCGTGTCTGGTTGTCCGCCCGGTGTCCCGGGCCCGGCTTCGCCGTG
>JAIEPW010000109.1 GCA_019748195.1 Bryobacteraceae bacterium | reverse complement strand
AAAGCAGGTTCTGAGTGCTTTGGGGGTGGGGAATTTTGGACCGGAACTGTGAGGAATTTTCAGCCGGTATTGACAGTGGAATAGTTTCCATCCAGCGTTACCCTTTCGCCAGGGTACGCTCGCACCAGGATCGGACTGCCCGACGTGCCGTTCAACCGGCTGATAAAGCGGCCGCGGTAAACCCCCGCCCGCAGCCAAATCGTGTCGCCTGGATTGACTCCCGCTTCTCCCCCTAGCGCCGTAGCTATATCCCAGGGGCTCGAGAAACTCCCAGTCCCGGAACTGGTTCCGGACGGCGTCACATGATACTCTGCCCCATAGAGAGCCCCGCAAGCGGAAACAAATGCGCTCAGGAGCGCAACTATCCTTGCCATCAAAGCACCTCAAAAACTGCTGATTGCCTCCATGAACCCGGAAGCTCTGGTACTTGAGTAATGAGAAGTATAGTACGATTCCTATAGTGCATTCAAGGTCGGAAATTACCCTACTTGTCGACGTGGCAGCCTACATTACTTACGGTCTTTGACCTACGGCCGCAATACATACACGGCGGTACTGCGACTCTCTGGGAAGTCTTCAAGCGAAGCCGCATCCCCTCGTGATGATGGAGACCGGCCCACCGAAGGCAGACGAGATTTCTCAGCGCTAGCGCAAGAACCGGCGGAAGAAGCTCTCCGCCTTCCACTCCGGCCGCTGCGGAGCGTTCGCCACTTGCTCCAGCAGGTCCACCAGAATGCGGTTGAATCGCGCCGCTCCTTCCTTATCCACAGGCTGGTTCAGGTCATCTGACGGTGCGTGATACCGCGTTCGCGTCCATTCCCTCGCGATCTTCTGCTCCTCTGACCCGGCCCGAAATCCGAACTTGAAGGCCAGCGCGGGAACTCCTTGCCGGATGAAGCTGTACTGATCGCTGCGAATGAACCGGTTACGCGCCGGCTCCTGATCCGCGATCACTTCCACGCCATGCTTCTGTCCTACTTGCCGGATGACGTCCCCCAACGTCGACTCGTCCAGTCCTTGGACTTCGAGCATCTTCAGCGGGAAAAGAGGCAGGAACATATCCATGTTGATGTTCGCGACAATGCCCTTCTTTGGCGCCGTGGGATAGTTGGCGAAAAACTTCGAACCCTGCAGACCCTTCTCCTCCGCGGTGACTGCCAGGAACAATACCGAGCGCTTCGGCTTCAAACCCTGCTCCTTCATCAGCCGGGCGACTTCCAGCAGGGATGCGATGCCGCTTGCGTTGTCCATTGCCCCGTTGTAAATCTTGTCGCCGTTGATGGGCTGTCCGACGCCGACATGATCCAGATGCGCCGAAAGCACGACATGCTCGGACTTCAGCAGCGGATCCGAACCGTCGATCTTGCCCGCCACATTCATGGACTCCAGTTCGCTGGTCTTCACCACGGGATTGGCGCGGAGGGAAACCTTCAGCGGGAATGAAGGCAACGGCTTGCCTTCGTCCACCAGCTTCAACAGTTCCTCGATCGTGTGTCCGGAACCCTCAAACAGCCTGGCTGCGCGCTCGGCGCGGAATTCCAGGGCGAGTTTCAGACCCGGCGTCTCGAACAACCTGGGATCGGTCAGCCGCATGCTCGCGCTCAGGCGGGAGAGCACGGCGCGCTCCCATGGAACGTCCATCGTCTTGGGATTCTGAATCCGAACGGTGCCGATCGCGCCGGCTGCTTTCATCGGATTCCAGCGCTCCGGACCCGATGAGTAGTGGGCCTGCAGCGCGGCGGGAACGTCCTTCGGCGCGCCACCGATATAAACCACCACCTTGTTGCGTACGTCCAGGCCCGCCAGGCTGTCGATTCCCCGCTCCGGAATCTTCAGTCCATAACCGCCGAAGACCGCCTCCGCCCGCACCTCGCCCGCGGGATCGCTGCGCAGGCTGAAGTAAGCGTCCTCGGTGAAGCTGAGCGCTTCGGCCTTCCCGTTCCGTACCAGATCGAGCGAGGACTTCGGCTCGTCGATCTGCAGCGACCGGAGCTTCATCGGCTGGTAGTAGCCCTTGGTCCCAGCGGGTCCGATGCCGTTGCGCTCGAACTCGGTGGCGACATACTGAGCCGCCATCCGGTACCCCTCGGTTCCGGGATTACGGCCTTCCATCTTGTCGTCCGCCAGGTACACGATATGCGCCCACCACCGGCCAGCTTCGGTCTTCAGGTCGGCGGCGAACGCAGCGGTCAGCAGCGCCGCCAGGGCTGCGGGAATCACTCTCATTCCTGCATTATAAAGGCGTGAGACGAATCCTTCTGCTCCTTCTGGCGGCCATCGGCTGCGGCGCGCAGTCGATCGAGGACCGCGTCGACCGTATTTTCGAGACCTATAACAAACCCGGAACACCAGGCTGCAGCGTGGGCGTGCTGCGTGACGGTCAGTTCCTGCTCAAGCGCGGCTACGGCTACGCCAACCTGGAGCACGGCATTCCGCTCTCCTCCACATCCGTCCTTGACATCGGCAGCACTTCCAAGCAGTTCGTGGGGCTGGCCGCGCTGATGCTCGAGCAGGAGGGCAAAATCAAGCTCGATGACGATATCCGCGAGCACCTCCCGGAAATGCCTGGGTACGCGCGGCCGGTGACCATTCGTCAGATGCTGCAGCACACCAGCGGCCTGCGCGACTACCTCGGCCTGTTCCAGCTTGCGGGCCGCGGTCCGGACGACTTCTACACCGACGATGACGTGGTGGCGATGCTCGCGCGCCAGAAGTCACTGAACTTCACGCCAGGCTCCGACTGGCTCTACAGCAACTCCGGCTACTTCCTGATCTCGCAACTGGTGAAGCGGACGGCGCACACGAGCCTGCGGCAGTATGCCGAAGCGAAGATCTTCGCCCCGCTGGGCATGAAGAACACGCACTTCCATGACGACCACACGATGGTGGTACCCAATCGCGCGACCGGCTACTCGCCGGCGCACAACGGCGGCTTCCGCGTCAGCATGAGCAACCTGGACATGGTCGGTGACGGCGGCGTGTACACGACCGTGGAGGACAAGTGGGACGCGAATTTCTACTCGCGCACGGCCGGCGGCCCGCTGGTCGGCGCGCTGCAAGCGCCCGGGCCCCGCCGCGGAACCGGACACTACGCGCTCGGCCTGTTCCTGGGAGAATTCCGGGGCGCGAAAACTGTGCGCCACGGAGGGTCGTGGGCCGGGTACCGAGCCGAGCTCCTGCGGTTTCCTGAGTACAAGTTCAGCGTGATTTGCTTGTGCAATCGCGGCGATGCGGATCCCTCACACCTGGCCGACCAGGTCGCCGGGGTTTACCTGGAGCCGCTTCTGAAACCGGCGCCAGTCCTCGAGCCCGCGAAAACCGTTACGCTGGGCGGGGACGTGATTCGCCAGTACGCGGGCGCCTACTGGAATCCCCGGACGGACGACCTGATGCAAGTCGTCTTGCAAGGAAATAGCCTGGCCGTGGTCCGCGGTCCACGGACGGTTCCGCTCCTTCCGGTGTCGCCTGCCGAGTTCCGCATGGACAACCTGTCGCTCCAGTTCCACGCTCAGGGGCTGCGCCTGCGGTCCGGCGAGGGCACGCCTGCCGAATATGAGCGAGCCACCATTGCCGAGCCCTCGGAAGCCGGAAAGAAGGCGATCGCCGGGCGCTACTTCAGCGAGGAACTGGACGCCGAGTGGGTGATCGCGTGGGAAAACGGCGTACTTCGCCTGAAACAGCGTAACGCGCCGCGGCTTCCCCTGCAGCCCGGGCGCGCGCCGGGTGAGTGGAGGCTGGCCAACAACACGTTGACCTTCGATTCCTCGGGCTTTGTGTTGAATGCCGGCCGCGTGCGCAATCTGCGGTTCGTAAAGCGCTAGTATTCCCAGCGCCACAAGTTAATGCCGCAGGTGAATCCCGCGCCCACGGCCGCGAACAGAACCAGGTCCCCTTTTTTCAAGCGGCCTTGCTCGATCGCATCGCGGGTGGCCAGCGGGATGGTGCCGGCCGTGGTGTTGCCGTACTTGTCGATGTTCACCACCACCTTCTCGGGCGGCAATCCCAGGCGGTCCGCCACCGCGCTGATGATGCGCAGGTTCGCCTGATGCGGAATCATCAATGTCACCTGATCCGCGGTAACGCCTTCCCGCCGCATCAGGTCGCGCGACAGTTCATACATCCGCCGCACCGCGAATTTGAAGACCTGCTGCCCTTCCTGCTTCACAACGTGCAGCTTCTGATCCACGGTCGCATGCGAAGCGGGCAGGCGGGAGCCGCCAGCCGGCTGCTTGAGGTAATCGCCGCCCGATCCGTCCACCTCGTTTAATGCGCCGATGAATCCACATTCTCCGTCGGCGGCCGGCTCCACCAGCATCGCGCCCGCGCCGTCCCCAAAGAGCACGCAGGTGGCGCGATCCTGATAATCGATGATGCGCGACATGCAGTCGGAGCCGATCACCAGCACCTTCTGATATTGGCCGGACATAATGAAGTTGGCCGCCGTGGTCAGCCCGTAGATGAAACCGGAGCAGGCAGCCACCAGGTCGAACCCCCAGGCCTTCTTCGCCCCCAGCCGGCTCTGGATCAGGCAGGCCGTGGCGGGAAACAGCATGTCCGGCGTGACGGTGCACAGGATGATCGCGTCCACTTCGGCGGGATCGAGGCCGCGCTGCGCAAGCGCGATCTTGGCCGCCTCATAGCCCAGGTCGGAAGTCGCAATGTCCGGAGAGGCGATATGCCGTTCCCGGATGCCGGTTCGCTCCAGAATCCAGTCGTTGCTGGTCTCGACCATTTTTTCGAGGTCGAAGTTCGTCAGCACGCCCGGCGGCACGTAGCAACCCAGGGCGGTGATCTTCGCACCTCTGCTTCCGCTTCGTCGCAAATGCCCTCCTCGCTTCAACAACAGGAAAAGTACTCCTGATATGGTACATTCGACCGTGAATGCAAGTCGAACGCACGCGGCGCGGGCGTGTACCCGAATCGATCGAGCAGGCCCGGGCGGCACAGGCGTTTGAGCGTGTCTTTCGCCGGTTGAAGCCCCGCACGGAGCCGCCCCTGCTCGACGTTCGCTTCCGCGCCTTCGCCAGCGCGACTTCCACCGTGCGGCTGCGCGAGGGGCGCATGGAGATCCGCATCTCCGACCTGCTCGAGTCGGCGCCCGAGCCCGTCCTCGAAGCCCTCGCCGAGATTCTGTTGGCGAAGCTGTACCGGAAACCGGTGCCCCAACCGGCAAGCTCCCGCTATCGCCGCTACCTGAACCGGCAGGATGTCCGGGAGCGCATGTCGGAGATGAAGCAACAGCGGGGACGCAAGCAGATGCGTTCTCCCAAGGGACAGCATCATGACCTGGAAGCACTTTTCGAGGACCTGAATTTCCGCTATTTTCACGGCTTGATGGCGCGCCCGGCTCTCGGTTGGAGCGTGCGCGAGTCGCGGTCGATCCTCGGGCATTACGATCCCGCGCACCACGCAATCGTGCTGTCCAGGGCGCTCGACCGGCCCGGCGTCCCCAAGGTGGCAGTGGAATACGTACTGTTTCACGAGATGCTGCACTTACGGCATCCCGAGTCCCACAATGGAGCGCGGCGCTGCGTTCACACCCGGGCGTTTCGCGAGGCCGAAAGAGTATTCGACGGCCTGGAAGTCGCCAAAATGATCCTGCGGCGCCTTTAATCCCCTCAGGCGTTCTGCGCGAGCGTCTGGGGACGCGCTGCGGTCGCCAGTTGGGCGCGCATCGAATCCAGGGTTGCGACCAGGCCGGTTCGGGGCACGTTTCCGATGCCCAGCTCCGCCAGCAGCAAGCGCAATTCGACGCCGGCCAGTTGAAGCGCGAAGTTGAGCCGCTGCCTCATCAGGATGGCGGCCAACTCCGGACGGTCCTCGCGGGAAAACAGAATCGCCACGCGCGCAGCTTCATGCATGCGCAGGAAATCAGACTTGATTCTACGGAGAAGCATGCGTAAGACGCGCATACGCCGTTCGCGCAGGCGCTTCGCGATTTGTGGATGATATCCTGGGCTCGACTCGAGAAAGCGGAAGTCGGCATCCTCGAAGAGCCTCTCCATTACATGGTATCTGGAGACCGAGAAACGCTCCAGAAACGCGGCGTCCACAGGCGTGGATGAGGCCGGCGCCTGGACCCGCGAGAGCGTCCAGACCGCCGCCACGACTACGAGTAGCATCAGCACTATCAGTGTGAGCAACATTCAACCCCGTCCCAAGGGGTACAGGAATAATACAGGAGTTTACCGGGTAATGCAAAGAGAAAGTCCCGGCGGCGCTCCCAGGATACACGGGAAACTGATGACTATTTCCGGACGGCGCGCGCCAGGGATGAATTCAGGTTATCCAATTGGGCCACCAGACGGGCGTCAAGCCCCGGTTCCCATGTGATTCCGCTTACAGATTCCGCGGTTTCCCCGCTCGCCCGTAGCGTGAACAGCCAGAAAATCATGCAGGCGGCCAGCGCGATCATGGCCGCCGCGCTGAGGCTTCGCGTAAAGGCGGGATCGAGCATGGTCAAGCCCGCCATCACCAGCGCCCGAGCCGAGAAATAGACCACGTAACCTGCCAGAAACCGAGCCACATTCCGCGACAAACGCACGGGGAACCATGCCAGGAATAGCGTGTTCAGCATCAACAGGACCGCCAGGGTGATCATGACACTGCGAACCAGCGTGAAAAACATCGTCAAGACCGGATATGGACCGCCGGTGTCACCCATGGCCGCGGCAATCCCTCCAGCGATACCGATCGCCAGCACTCCCGCCACCTGGATGAATAACCGCCCCACGGTCGCGATGCCGGGATACCGGGCCAGCGTATTCGAGCACAGTTCCAGGGAAACGAGGAAGAACAGGACCAGCTTTAGCGACTCGAAAACAACATACGTGATACCGTAAGCCGTGCTGTTTGAGGGTATAGGGAGCAGAACGACTCCCTCGATCAGGTCCAGGAGCAGGAGGAGCCAAAAGAAGCGGTAAGTGCGGTGGAGTCCTTGCTTCCACAGATGGAAGGCGAGAACCGGTAACAACCCGAGATTCAGAAACCAGAGGACCCGCTCCAACTGGCTAAACCCAGCCATGGTCATATGCAGTGTACCACCTGAGTTCTTACCGGCTGGAACGGGTCTGGAATCGGCTGATCGTCTGCCGTCAGGGGCTCTACCGGCAAGGCAGGCAGAGGGGAACCGGCCAGTCGAAGCTCTGCGACGAAGGGGCGGACGCGCCGGCGGCCATCAACATGGGCAGGGCGAGAAGGGCAATGCGGATCATCTTTTTCATGTCTGTTCGGTCTCCGTGTGGGGTGTAAGTTGTACTGCTGAGAGCAGCGTAAGCGGAACCCCTGAGATTGCAAACAGACTCGCTTAAGTTTTCGGAATTCGGAACAAACGCACGCAACCGGCCGATCCAGGTATGCTGAAGAGAATTCCCGTCAGCGAGGAAACCGGTGGAACAGTCACGAGCCTTCTCATCGCAGAACAACCCGGCCAGCCTCTGGCGGAACACGCTGGCGCAGATTCCCACCACTTTCGGCAGGCTGGTTTACCTGGCGGGCATGCGCGACGAGAACACTGGAGTCTATTCGCATCACGGGCTGGCCTCCATGTATGGAGACGAGGAAGCCAGCCGCACTCTTCGCGAGAGCCATGTGCGGACGTTTCTCGACTGGCTTGGGCGTCCGCTGGCCGAACAGCGCGAGGATCTCGACGAATACCTTGCCAGCCTGGAGGAAACGCAGAAGATCGTGGTGGCGACATGGGTGAAGCTGCATCCATACGCGCGGCTGATCCCGGCGGAAGTTCAGGGTGCGGAGCGCGAACTGTTCCTCGCCGACATGGAGGCCTTGATCGAGTTGCTCAGGAACGAGTTCGGCGTCGCCGGCCCGGATCCAGACTCATCGCCACTGCCGTAATCTGGCCTACGACGTCGATGTGCTCCGGATAGGAGAATACCAGCGGGCTCAGCATGGAAGAAGGGTGCGGCTGCACCACCAATTGGTTTTCGCTCAGCGTGCACCAGCCGCAGAGAAAGCCTTCACGGCACTCCAGGAAGTAAATGGGACGTTCGAACTCGTTGGTCCAACCGGTGTTCTGAATCTTGCGCTTTTCCTCATCGACGATCACCAGGGACCCCGGCGGCAGCAGCGGGTACATGAACCAGTCTTCCGTGCCGATGAACGCGTAGCGCCGGTTCTTCAGCTCCATCCCGCTTAACAGCATCAGGGGAAGCTTGCCCCACTTCTGGATCATTCGGCTGAGGTAGTGCGTGCGCTTGACGTCGATGCCCGGATCCAGGGTCAGCGGGAACTGGACTTCCCCGCCCTGTGCGCTGGAAAACGAAATCAGATGCGTCCGCTCCAGCGAGATGCGCGCGGCGTCCGCTCCCATGGCGCTGAGCTCGACGCCGTACCAGCTCATCACCTCTTCCAGGTCCAGACGGTAGATGGTACACAAGGTGTACAACCGGTAGATGGAGGGGAGCGTGCCCTTGTTTTCGATGTCGGAGAGGCGGCTGAGCGCGATCACGTACTCGTCGCTCTGCCGGAACGTAGCGATCTGCTGGCTGGCCTCCTCCACGTCCCGGAATCGCAAACCCAGTCTCTCCCTGACCCTCTTGAGTTTCTGTCCCGGTTCTTCCATCATAGGACTCTGGGTTTCGGGCCGCGAGGTATGTCGAACGGGGTAAATCATGATTCCCTAACAACTTAGACCGCGTTCGTCTGAATTATAACGGCGGCCGGACGAAAGAGCAAGTGCTTTGTTTCCATTCTGTTCTACATTCAGAACAGGATGGGTGGGAGGTTAGCGAAAATTGAGAATCATTGTCGCCGTCACCGGAGCCAGCGGAAGCATCTACGGCTGGAGATTGCTGGAGAAGCTCCGCCGCTCCGGGACCGCCGAGACGCACCTGATCCTTTCGCGCTCCGCCGAACGAACCGCCTATCTCGAAATGGGCAAACTGGCCGCGGAATTCCGGGCGCTGGCCGATGTCAGCTACCCGATGGAGGACATCGGATGCCGGCTGGCGAGCGGCTCCTTTCCCGTTACCAGCATGATCATCGCGCCTTGCTCCATCAACACCATGTCCGGAATCGCCGGCAGCGTCAGCTCCAACCTGATCCTGCGCGCGGCGGATGTGACCTTGAAGGAACGCCGCCGGTTGATCCTGATGGTGCGTGAGTCCCCATTCCACCTGGGCCATTTGCGATCGATGTGCCAGTTGACCGAGATGGGCGCGATCGTCGCGCCGCCCATCCCGGGCTTCTACAACAACCCGCAATCCATTGAAGATCTGGTGGATTCCTCCCTGGAGCGCGTAATGGATCTGGCCGGCGTTCCCGCCAAGGACGCGCGCCGCTGGGACGGACCGCGCAAGCCCGAGCCGCGGCAGGAACGCGAATGAAGCAGCCGAAGGTCGCGTTTCAGGGCGAGCTGGGGGCGTTCAGCCAGCAGGCGATCCAGCAGTTGCTCGGACCCGGCGCACGCCCGCTCGCCTGCCAGCGGTTCGACCAAGTATTCGAACAACTGGCGGCGAAGAAGGCTCACGCGGCGGTGATCCCCATCGAAAACACGCTGCATGGCTCGGTGCACGAAAATTACGACTTGCTGCTACAGCACGATGTCCGGATTGAAGCCGAGACCAACGTACGGATCGTGCACAACCTCGTGGCCGCGCCGGGCGTCCCCTTCCGCGATCTGAAGGAAGTGTACTCCCACCCGGTGGCGCTGAATCAGTGTCTGAACTTCTTCGCGGCCAATCCGGCGATTCGGCGGGTGCCTTATTACGACACCGCGGGAGCGGCCCGCATGGTGGTGAGCGAGAACCGGCGTGACGCCGCGGCGATTTCCTCACAGCTCGCCGCGGAGTTGTACGGCGTCCGGATCCTAAAGCGATCCATCGAGGACGATCGGCGCAACTTCACCCGCTTCTTCCTGCTGTCGCGAACCTCAAGCCGCCCGGTGGCGTCCGGCCCCGCGGAGAAGACCAGCATCGTGTTCACGGTGCGCAATCAGCCGGGATCGCTCTTCCGGGCGATGAGCGTTTTCGCGCTGCGTGACATCAGCCTGGCGAAGATCGAATCCCGCCCCTTGCGCGGCAAACCGTGGGAATATCGGTTCTACCTGGATTTCCTGGGTGACGCCCGTGAGCAAGCGCCCGCGAACGCCCTACGGCATTTAGGGGAGTTCTGCGATTCGCTAAAGGTGCTCGGATCGTACTCCGCCCGCTAGACGGGATCAAAAAGCGCGGGAGCCCCTGTACCAGCAGACTCCCGCGCCATTGGTGAGAACCGCGGAGGAAAGTCCGGCTTGCCTTCGGACTCGATTCGGTTCTCAAACCCGCGGATGTCGATCAGTTCCAGCCGTGCAATTGCGTCAGCAGGCTCTGCGCGGCGATGCGGCCCTCTTCAGCCAGCATCACTTCACCGGCGCGGCGCTCGAACTCAGCCTCGATCGCGTCGGGCGCAAGCCGCACCAGCAGGTCGAAGTACTCGCTCGGATACTGGTCGCGCAGGTCATCGAAATGAACCGCCGCGTCCGCGGTGCGAACTCCCCTGCGGATGTACCCGGCCAGGTGCAGAAGGTCATCGACTCTTTGGCGGTTGGCGGTTTTCATTTTGATCTCCCAGCTACA
>JAIEPW010000031.1 GCA_019748195.1 Bryobacteraceae bacterium | reverse complement strand
GATCACCCGTTGCGGACGGAACACTATGGGCGGCGTTCCGAACCATACTGCCAATACGGAGAGACCTCGTAATAGGCGTGGATCTGAGATCCCCACTCCAGATCGGCCATGTCGGGCCAGTTATCCTTCTCGAAACCGGGCGCTTGCTCCAGCACGGCGCGTGTCACGTCCAGGACCAGAGCCTCGCGATCCTCATCGACGGTGATCTTGTCCCAGGGCACGGCGAACAGTTTGTCGCCGATCCCCAGAACTCCTCCAAAGGAAAGCACCACGTAACCGACCCGACCGTAGACGATGTCGATCATTAGGTCGCGAACCTTCCCCAGGTCTTCTCCAGTCTTATTAATGATCCGGTTGCTCGAAAGGGAACTAGAGCTGAGCAGCCGGCGCCGGTCGTTGGGGGCGCTTCCGAAGTCCGTCTGCGACCTTTCGACAGCAGGCGTCTCCATTACTTATCCTCCACCGCGGAGTAACGAGTCAGCGTCCGCAAGAGGGATCGCGCGCCTTCCGGGACCGCCACCTTGCCGCTCCTGACGATTTCCACATTGCTGACGTCACGGCCGTAAAGGGCGCGATTGTCATCGCGATCCTCACGCAGCGTGGAACCTTCCAGGGCAAGTCCCGCAAACACGCCGCGGGACCGCGACCAGCCCAACATCTGCGCTCGCATGAATGCATCCGTGTTGGCCTGCACGGTGCGTCCCACCGGTCCCGCCATTAAGCCGGCCTCGCCACCCAGCTTAAACTCGCTACGCAGAAGGCGATCCGCGCCGGATTCGTTCATCACCAACAAAAACACGTCCGTCTCCCCGGCTCCAAATTGCAGGCCGAAGCTGCCCCCTTCCACTCGGACGTTGGCGGGAGCAGACCACGCATGGTCCGTGCCGCGGCAAGTAATGAAGCCTTTGCCGTACTTCACGCCACCGAGGAATGCGCCTTTCTTCAAGCCGGGAATCAATACCGCGCAATGCGCCTTGGATAAAAGATCGCGGGGAATGCCCTTGTCGGGAACATTCATCGTTTCCTGGAATGCACTTTCCGCGGCCATCAAACGCTCCCGGATATCGGTTGCGCGCTTCTCCGGGGAGGATCCTTCCTCCTGCGCGGTTTTTGTCTCCTGCGCCACCAACAAGGACGTAGCTGCCGCAAGGCAGGCCGCCACCAAGCGTATTCGGTTGTTCATCACGTAGCCTCCGGCGGCTTTGGCTGCAATCAGGGGTCCAGTTTCCGGCGCCCGGAAAGGGAAGGCGAAATGCCGATCCGTCATACCACGCCCAGCCTTGCCTATTTGGTGCAGATTGCAAGACCCGGAACCCGTGCGTCGACTGCCTCGGCTCAAAAGCGGGGGAGAAGGGGGGGCGGTTCCGGAGAATCAGCGAGTGCGTAGAAACCGGCGCCCACGGCGGGGTGACCCAATTGCAAGGACTACAGGCGTGAGGCGGAAGTGAAAACGCTCGCGACTTTCTTACTCGTATTGACAGTACTTTCTTCCCCGCTTTGTACTGCCCAGGAACTGATGCGCCCGGCGAACGGCGTGGTAAGACTGATTCACAGCGATCTCGCGGTACTGGAGTCGGGGGATGCCCGCACCGACCTGAATTGCGGAATCGAAGCGGTGAAGCCGGAACCGGGCTACGACGCAATTCTTCAAGCGGGATACCGCGTTTCGATACCGTTCTCCGAACTTCATTCCGGGGAGCGGCTCGCGGTGCTCTTTCGCGTAACCAACGAAGGGGATGGCAGCCAGCACTATTTCCGACAGGTGGTGGGCACCGGGATTTTCGCGGACGACGTGGCGGGCGAAGGAGTCTTTGACGGGAGGTTTCGTATCGGCCCCGGACGGTACCACGTGAACCTGCTGGTGCGCGATGCTGGCGGCCGGGTTTGTTCGAAAGCGTGGTCCATTCAGACCTCCTCTCCGATCCGGGAGAGCGGGGAAACGGCGCTGAGGCCCGGACAGGTGGAAGCGGCTGAAAACGCGACGTTCGCGCCGCAGCCGCCGGTGGAAAAAGGGGCGGGTCTACCGTCCATCAAGATTCTGCTGCACCTGGCTCCGGTGGTGCCCGGCGCGGCCGTGCTGGACGCTCGCGACAAGGAAGCTCTGGTGGCCATGCTGCGGGGGTTCGTAAAGAATCCGCGGGTCGGGCGCATATCGCTGGTAGTGTTCAACCTGGACCAGAATCGCGTTCTCTATCGGGAGCCGGAATCCGCGGGAATCGACTTCCCAGCCTTGGGGCGAGCCGTGGAAGAGGCCGCGTTCGGAATGGTGGAGGCGGCGGCATTACAGGGGGCCGGACTTGCCGACACCTTGCGGGCAGAGTTGAACACACGGTCGGACGCGATCGTCTTTATCGGCCCGGCCGCATCCAGCGAGAAATCCGCCGGTGAGTTCGCACGCGCCTTCGAGGGGATGTCGGTTCCCTTCTTTTACTGGCGGTACAATCCGCGGCCTGAGATCCCGGTGTGGGGGGACGTGATCGACCGTACGGTCAGCCTGTTAAAGGGGCGGCACTATTCGATCCAGCAGCCACGCGATGTGCTCGCGGCTTGGCCCGATTTCATTTCCCGGGTTCGAGTACGGCAGTAGCCGCTCCGGACCGCCGCGATTGCAGCCGGTTCCAATGGATCATCCGGCCGGCGCGGGCTCGAGCGCTTTGTCAGCCTCCGCTACCAACCGTCTCCAGGTAGCGCCGTCGAGACCCCACGGCTGCATTTCGTAGAACAGAGTGCCGGCGTGGGGAGGTTTCGAAAAATCGTAGCGGGGCGCGATGCGGAACTTCTCTGTTTCGATGGGAAAGTGGCGCAGCATCGCCTGCTGGCTTTCATAGCGAGCGAACATCTTCCGCTTCACTTCCGCGCGGGAGGCTGACAAATGGAAGACCCGGACCTCGCCGCCGCCGGGCAGGAACTGGCCCGTTCGCAATTCCGGTTTGGCCGCGAACGGTGTTCCGTTGTGGTAGGAAGTGAATTCGACAATCTGGGGGGGAGGGAGGCACGCAGCTTCGAAGACTCGAATCACCTGGCGGGCGATAAACGCCGCGGAATCGTGATCGGGATGCCCGCCTTCGTAAGGATGAGTCAGGATCGTGGTGGGCTTTCGGGTGAGAGCAATGATGCCAGCGGCGCGAGTAAGGCCGGGAAGGTCCAGGGCGCACTCCTGGTCCGCGCCACCCAGCCGCAGGATCCGCTCCTCGGATCCGGTCAGTTCCCAAGCGGCTTCGCTTTCGGCGCGACGTCTGCGCGCGAGTTCCTCAGCTCTCGGGTGTTGCCTGGGTGCGCCGTCCGTCAGGAAGGCGAGAATCGGATCGGGGAGGCGGTCCAGGATGCCGCCTGCCCCGATCGCCTCATCGTCGGGATGAGCCGCCAGGATCAGTATCGGGCCCCGGCGGAAACAGTCGTCGACCGTGGCGTTCAAGGCATTCTCTAATCGCGCACGCCCTTGTTGATCCATCCCGACATCACAACGCCGTAGGCGAAAGCCAGTTCCAGCAGCGTCCACGGACGCTTGCCGAGCCCAGACGGCAAATCCGGGCAAGAGCAGCGCCAGGCCGTGTTACTGGCTTTTCCATTGCAGGTTCTCTTTCACACTGTCGATAGTGCGTTCCGGCTTGAGGTTGACGGTTTTCATGCGCTTGCGCCCGATGTTCAGCATCACGAAGGAAATCACCGCGAGCACTCCGCCCACCAGTAGCGCCGACGCCCAGGGCGACATCTCTTGCTGAAGCGCCCAAACCAGGCTTAGCAGCAGCAGTCCCACCGCATAAAACGCGAGGACACCGCCCGCCGCCGCCATCTTGGCGGCACTAGCTGCTTTCCCGGCTTCCTCCCGGACCTCCGTCTTAGCCAGGCGGACTTCCGACCGGACGATCTCCTGGAAATCGCCCATCACATCCCGAACAATTCCGGAAAGCGGTTTCTCGTTGGCCACGTTATACCTCAAGAATTGTAGTAGGAACTGTTATTGCGATTCCGCATCGACCGGCCGGCCCAGACACCCAGCAGCAGGGCCACCGCCATGGACTGCGCGGGATAGCGCCGCATCAGCGACATCAGATCCTGGCCCATCTCCGACACATCCTTGGAGCGAACGTAATCGGTCGCGGCGTTGACGCCGTCCTTTACGCCTTCCTTGGTCCGATTCGCCAGCCCGCTCAACCGGGAGGACGCTTCCATCGTCTGCTCCCGCATCCGCTCGGCCATGTCTTCCACGCGCCCCCCGATCCCTTCGCGGCGGCCAGTCTCGGTAGCGGTTGTGTCTTTGTAATTTTCCATTTCCGTGCTCCTTGTAGCGGGCTTGCCGCCCGTCCGGTTGTTCTGGAGCAATTGGGATGCCGTCGTCGCTTGCTCTATGCGACAAATCGACGTCTTCCTCACCTGTGCACGTTACCTCGCGACGGGATCCCGAGTAAATTGCAGTCCACGGGTAGGCCACGGCGCGAACGGAGCCTTCTCGAACCCCCGACGCGCCTTAGCGCGGATTCGTAAGATTGCCGGAAACATCCTGCCTCGGCTGAAATGTCCGGCGGGTCGCGGAATCCGCGAGACTGAGTTTTCCACAAACAGACGAAATGTCCGCGCTGTAGCTTCGGTTCGTGAATCCCAGAGGTCGCGCGTGTGTTCCTCCTCTTGTCACGAAAAGGAACCGTTAGGCGGTGGACTGGTTGGTTACAGCAAACTCTGTAGGCGCGGAGGCCGACGATTGTCGGCTGTTTGCACAAGTATCAGTTGGCACGAATAAACTGCTCAAACTGGCACCGAACATCGATCCTTTTATCTTAATTGTGCGCGCAATTACAAGTTACCCCCGACGAAGGGAAACACACGTGCAGAGTCGTCTGTCTGAAGTCTCGAATGGAGGTACATGGGTCTTGAAAAATCTAATTTTGCTCATTCCCGCCGTGGCGGTCACGCTAACGGCCCAGGGTCCGATCACGGATCGCCTGGAGGTGGAGTTTACGCAGCCAGTTATGGTGGGTGACCAGCGGCTGGAGCCTGGAAAGTACACCATCCGCCAACTGCCGAGCCAGAATAATCCTCGCATCCTGGAATTTTCCACCAATCGCGGTACGAAAGTTCAGGCCACCGCCGCCGCCGCACCAGTAATGACCAATCGCAACACTAAGGAAACCAGTGTGATTCTGGAGCAGCGGGGGTCGGATTATCACGTTCGACAAGTCTGGGTGTCGGGTAAGAACTACGGCTACGAGTTTCTTCCCATCGACGGCAGCGCGGGAGAGCTGCGTGTGACTACTGGAACCATCACAGCGCCGCGAACGATTCGCCTGGCGGCGACATATACGCCTGGCACGCAGACGACCGAGACCACCGCATCGCAGACGACCACGGAGACTACCGAGCGGGCCGCTCAGACTCCGGCCCCGACGCCGCAGACTCCTGCTACCGAGCAGCAGACCGCGGAGCAGCAGCGCGCCGAGCAGGAACGCATGGCTCGCGAACAGGCCGAGCAGGAACGCATGGCTCGCGAACAGGCCGAGCGCGAGCGTGGCGAACGAGAGCGCGCCGACCAGGAGCGCGTGGCTCGCGAGCGTGCGGAGCAAGAGCGCGCCGAGAAGGAACGGCTGGCGCAGCAACGCGCCGAACAGGAGCGACTGGATCGTGAACGCGCGGAACGTGAGCGCGCCGAGCAAGAGCGCGCCGCGCAGCAAGCTGCCCAACGCGAGCCGGCGCGGACCGCGCAGCGCACCACCCCCGCAATGCCTGGAACTTCGTCCGCATTCCCGTCGATGGCGTTCGGCGGTTTGTTGATCGCGGGCATTGGCCTCTTACTGCACCGCTTCCATGGCCGGATGTAGCCGGAACTGATCAGGTATGGGTGGTCGGCTTCGGGCGGTCGCAACAACGGTAACCATCGCGGGTCTGGCTCTCGCGGGAGCGGGAGCCGGTCTCTGGTGGCAGAGCGCCCACGCTCAGCAGCAAGCCGCCAATATCTGGAAGCACCGGTCCTCACCACACCCGATTGCGACGCCACCCGCTTCGCCCGGGGATGGGGAAAAGCCGAAACGCAAGCCGTCACGGCGGGCCGTGGAGCCGCTACGGCCCGACGAGGTGATGGCTCGGTTGTGGTTTCCAAGAATGAATCAGGAACGCTTTCTCGTGGCGGGCGCGACCGATCGCAATCTGGATCGCGGGCCGGCGTGGCTCGACGAGACGGAACCGCCCGGCGGACCCGGCAACTGCATCATCGCCGGCCACCGCGATACTCATTTCCGCTTCCTGAAGGACGCGAAGTTGGGAGACGAGATCCACATCGACCGGGGAGGTGAACTTCACCGTTACCGCGTCCGCGAGACCTTCATCGTGGATAAGAGAGATGTGCGGCTGCTCGCGCCCATGAATCGCGCCGTGCTGACGCTGGTCACTTGCTATCCGTTCTATTGGGTTGGCCCGGCCCCGAAACGTTTTATTGTTCGCGCCGATTGGATTCCTCCGGAACTCCCGGCTTCCGTCGCAGCGCAATAGCAACAGCTTTGAGGGTTAGTCAAAACAACAAAACAGATGCTTTCAGGGAGGAAATATGAAGCTTCGTCCAGTTTTATGGACCTTTGTCATAGCGGGCTCCAGCTTTGGTGCGCAGGAGACTCAAACACCAACGCAGACCCAAACACAACGGACGCAAACAACCGAGTCCACCCGGACGACGATGGCCACCGGCAGAGGTTCGCTGTCCGGCCGGATTACCCAGGCGAATGGAACCGCGGTTCCTGACGCCACCATCACCGTAACCGACACGGCCGGCAATACCCAACGCATGGTCACCGCCGCCGACGGCAGCTTCACGCTGCTGAACCTGCCGCCCGGCGCTTATCGCGTGGAAGTCGAAACGGGCGGAGCCCGCCGCGTGGGTCGCCAGACCGTGACGATCACGGAGGGCGCCCCGGCCCAGATCGAAGTTGCCTTCGACGAACCGGGCACGGTGGCGATCACCGGGTCCACCAGTATTCCGCTTCCCAGCGGCTTCGTTGAAATTCAGGCGATCTCCCCGTCGATCCAAAACGATTCGGCGGAAGTAGCCCGCGCGTACAACACCAGGACCGTCCGTTCCCTTCCGGTGCTCGACCGCCAGTACCAGGAGTTGATCGGGTTAATGCCTGGCGTAACGCCCCCGGTCATGGCGCAAAATCAAATTATTGATCCGCAGCGGCGCCGGTCGTTTCATGTGAACGGTCTTCCGGACTGGGCCAACGTCTACCATCAGGATGGCGGCGTCAACACGGAAAGCTTCCTGAACCAGGTGTCCCGCGTGGCGCCAAACGAGGCGATCCAGCAGTTGAACGTCCGCACATCGAATTACAACGCCGAGCATGGCTGGAGCGGCGGCGGCTGGACCAACGTGGTCACCCGCCCGGGCACCAACCGCTTCCATGGAAGCCTGTTCGGGTTCCACACCAACAACTTCTTTGCGACGCGCAATCCGCTTACTCCCGGGAACCAGGAAAATCCCCGCTTCAACCAGAACCAGTTCGGCGGTACCGCCGGCCTTCCAATCATCAAGGACCGTATGTTCCTGTTCGGTTCCTATGAAGGCTTTCTGCGTCGCGGGTCTACTCTGGACTTCGCCACGGTGCCGACCGCCGATTTCCGCGCCGGTAACTTCTCCGGAATTTCAGGACTCCAGTTATTCAACCCCGGAACGGGGACGGCGACCGGCGCCAACCGAGCTCCGGTCACCGGCAATCAGCTTGCGTCCGGGCAAATCAGCCCCTTCGCTCGAGCCGTTCTGCCGTTTATCCCCCAACCGAACCAGCCCGGTCTGGTCAACAACCTGATCGGCGGCGTGCCGCTGGTAAATGATACCCACCGCTTCGACGCGAAAATCGACCATCGCTTCACCGAAAGCACCACCGGGTTCTTCCGCTACGGTTTCAGCCATGGGGACATCGATCGGGGCAGTCTGCTGGGAGTTCTCGGGGATGCGGCCAACTCCAGCCTGCGCAATCACGACGCGGTGGCGGCCATCTCCGCCAACTATACGCCGACCTTCCTGGCGGAGTATCGGTTCGGTTTCAGCCGCTACAACAACCGTATCTCCCCCGCGGGCAACTTCGGCGCCTTGAATACGGCGCTGGCAGGCGCGGGCTTCGCGGGCGGATTGCCGCAAATTAACGTCAGCGGTTTTTCCGGCTTCGGCTATCCCGGTAACTTCCCGTCCAAGAACGTAAATAACAGCTACAACCCCGCCGCCAATTTCCAATTGCATACTGGAATCCACCGGTTGCGGTTCGGGGCGGAAGCTCGCCTAATCGATGCGTCCGGCTTCACGGCTGGTTTCTTCAGCCCGCTGGGCACCTTCTCCTTCACGCCCGGAGCCACAGCGAATCCAGCGACTTTCAATGCCGCCAATCTGAATCTGGCGGCGCAGAGCTGGGCCTCATTCCTGTTCGGAGCGCCGACCCAGGCCGGGGTCTCGTCCTTCAACACAACGCCTACCTGGCGTCAAACGCAGTATGCCGGATACATCACTGACACGTTGAACCTCTGGCAATGGGTTCACATCGAACTTGGAGTCCGGTACGACGTCTTCTCGCCGATCGAACCGCGCCGCGCGGGCGGATTCCAGGTATTCGATCCGAACAACAATAGGATCACGCCGGTTGGCACCGGCGGGCTGAATATCTACGGGAACCAGGGGTACGATCTCAACAACATCGCCCCCCGGGTTGGCATCGTAATCCAGCCTTTCTCGCGGATGGCGATCCGCGCCGGTTACGGGTTCCACTACTTCCCAGTCCCCTTCGCGCTTTCCGGTGTCAATCCCGCGGCCACCGGCCTGCAGGCGGGCATCGCCGGCGGATTCACAACAGCCCAGCTACGTCTGCCTACGCAGACCGGCGCCGGGACTCCGAATCAGCCGTTCTTCGTCTCGCAGGGCGACCAGCAGACCCCGTACGTGCAAACCTACAGCCTGATGGTGCAAGGTGACCTGGGAGCCGGCTTCCTGCTCGACCTCAGCTATGTCGGCAACTCCAGCCGCCACCTGCCCTTCAGCCGCTCGCTGAATGTCGCTCTCCCGGGAGCGGGCGCGGCCGGACTGCCGTTCGGCAGCCGTACCGCGCTGACCGTCGAGCGCGCCACGGGTCTCAACGCCAACTACAACTCCGCACAGATCAATCTGACCAAGCGCTTTAGCGGCGGACTCGCTTTTGCCGGATCGTACACGTTCAGCAAGGCACTCGATCGCGGTTTCGATCTGATCAACCCGTTTGACCGGGATCGCGGCTACGGCCCCGCGGATTGGGATCGCCGCCACATCCTGGCCGTCAGCCACGTCTGGAACCTGCCGTTCGGACCCGGAACCCGCTACTTCAACAGCGGTCCGGGAGCCTGGATCCTGGGCAACTGGGAGATCAATGGCATTCTGCGCTGGGCCAGCGGCTCACCGTATACCGTTTTCGCGGATCCCCTGGCTTGCGCGTGCCCCGGTTTCCAGCAAATCCCCGCAACGTTGTCCGGAAGGCTGCCCAACAACGACGGCAGCTCCACCTTCGATCCCAGCATCTTCTCGGCCCCGGCCGCAAACAGCTTCGGGAATCTAGGCCGGAACGCCCTCCGCGGTCCTGACCTTTTCACTTACAACGTCGCTCTCTTCCGCAACTTCAACATCATGGAAAACATCAAGTTGGAGTTCCGCGGCGAGGCCTATAACGTAACCAACTCCTCTAACTTCTCGAATCCGGTCAGCTTCATCGGCCAGGCCGGGTTTGGCCGGCCCGTTAGCACCTTCAACGGAATCGGCGGACGCCAGTTTCAGGTTGGCGCGCGGCTGTTGTTCTAGGCGCGGCTTCCATCGTCCCCATCAAGCTCCCGCGCACCCGCGCGGGAGCTTTTTTAATGCCGGGCGCGGCGCAGGCGCTCGCAGTCTTCCTCGGAAAGCCGGGATTGGCCCGTCAACTCATGAGCCTCGATGGCTGACTTCGCCAATCCTCGGGTGGAATGCCCTGCCGATTCCAGGAGGACGTGATAAAGCTCATGCGCCAGAACTTTTCCCAGCGCGATTCCCACCGCGTGCCGCCGTTTGAGGAAATCGGCGCGCGCCACCATCGCTGCCACGTTCTCGCATTCCACTTCCACGATCGGGAGCACGTGCCCATCTTTCACCTTGGCGGCTGCCAGCCGCCGCGTTCGCACCGGAAGGGCGTCCTCTCCGGAATCCACCGCGTCGCAACTTCCCCGAAAGCTGACGTAAACCCGATCGGCCTGGCCCGGAGAAAGCTTGCCGGGCCGTTTCCCTTTCCGCCATTCCAGGTCGATCTGGGCCGCGCTCATCTGTGATTCCGTTTCCTGCCTCATCGCCTGGACGGTCTGGGCGGCCGGCGGCCGCTCGAAACTCAACACCAGTTCCACTGGTCTCGAGGCGGCTTGTATGGCTCCCGAGCAGACGAGGAACACAGGAATTGCCGCGCGGAGCGGGAAGGTTAGGGACTGCACAGTCCGGTCATCATACAACGGAAACAATCGCCGCGCTGGCGCGGTCTACCCTGCAACGACACCGCGAAGAACGCTTCCGGCAGTCGGGTGCTCTCTGATTCGGGTTTCCCCT
>JAIEPW010000080.1 GCA_019748195.1 Bryobacteraceae bacterium | reverse complement strand
TCAACCGTGCTGATCGTAGTGCCGCCTTTAGGCGGCGCGGGCCTTCAGGCCCGCCGAATCCAACCGGGGAGCGCCAGCGGCAAACACCTCCTCGTCTTGCGCGCCCGCAGATCCTTACACCGCTGGCCAAAACAGCCCTGGCAAACCGAGAATTAGGATGCTCCCGAATTGACCAATGCAAGGGACGGCGAAACCCCCAGGCCCAACGAAACAGAACTCGTCGCCGGCCCGGCCGATCGAGCCACAATGGTCGAGGCCCTTGCCCTCTTCGCCCAAGGCCTCGAATCGATGTCGATTCAGGAAACGTTCCTGGAGTACGGCTGGGGTTGCAACCTGGACACCCCGCACCTGTGGACCCCGATTCGAGTGAACACCGCCAATCTTGCCGCCACCATCTTCTCCGCCGAAGCACTCGATATCTGCCAACTGGGCCGCTCAGACCTATTCGTGACCGATCCCCAACGGAAGATCACGCTTTTGTTCTGTCACGAATCCCATATTCACGTCACCACGAACCGAGATGAATACCTTGCCCTCGCAACATCGGTTTTCAGCGCCCTCAACCTTCATGTGTTCGCACGCAAGCCTGGCGGTCCGTGAGACGAAGCGATCCGATGACTCCCGCGAATCCCGTATCCCGCCCCCTCCAAACCCACCCCCACCGAAACGCTGTACCCGCGTTCTCTGTCTCCCAAAGGAGACCGTACAATGCAACGCACCGATATCACCGTCCGCTTCAAACACCCCGGCGACACCTCCCCCGATGCCGTTCCCGTAATCGGCTTGCTGGTCAGCGACGATCCCCAAGTCGGCGGCGGACCTTCCTGGCGCGATTCCAACCCCCTCCTCTGGCGGCAAAGTGAAGCCGGAAAACGACTTCGCGTTCTCCGCGGCAACGGCAAGACTGCCCTGCTTACCGACGCCGCCGATACCCGCGGGGTTCTGCCCGGACAGCCCTACGAACTCGAAATCCGCAGCGGTCCGGACCGCTTCCGCCTGATCGGTTCCGCCCTGGTCGGCACTCACACCGCCGGCGGCTCGCGGCGGATCCTGGAATTCCAGTTCCAGAATGTCTTGATGGGGTAACTTAATCCTGCCGCAGCGCTCGAATCGGGTCGATGCGGATCGCCCGGCTCGCCGGAATCCAGCAGGCCAGCGCGGCGATGCCCGCCATCAGCGCCGCCACCAGCGCGTACGTAAACGGATCGGACGGCCGCAGGCCCGACAACAGCCCGCTCATCAGGCGCGCCACCGCCGCCGCGGCGGCAATTCCCAGCACGGTGCCCGCGCCCACCAGGATGGCCGCGTGCCGCAGAATGCTCCCCAGCACGTCCCCTCGCGTCGCCCCGATCGCCATGCGAATGCCGATCTCCCTCGTTCGCCGCGAGACCGCGAACGCCATCACCCCGTAGATTCCCGTCCCCGCCAGCACCAGCGCCAGAATCCCGAACGATCCCAAGGCGGACGCGGCAAGCCTCGCCGGAAACAATTGGAAGTCGATCTGCTCCATCACCGGACCGGTGTTGTACAGCGCCACCGCGGGATCCAGCTCGCGAAGCACCCCGCGCAGCAGCGCCGTTGCTTCAGACTCGGGCAGCCGCGTGCGCGCCACCAGCGACACCCCCGGCGAGTGCCACACGTCCAGCGGCAGGAACACCGCCGGGCGGTTGCTGTCACTCAGCGAGAAATACTTCCCGTCCTCCACCACGCCCACGATCTCCACCGGCTTCACTCCGGGTCCCATGCGGAACTTGCGTCCGATTACCTGCGGCTCGTTGATGATGTAGCGGGCGAACGCCTGGTTCACCAGCGCCACCCGGCGGCCTTCCCGTCCGTCGTTCTCGTCCAGGTCGCGGCCCTCCAGCAGCCGCGTGCGCATGGTTTTCAGATAGCCGGGCGAGATCGAGTAGGCATACGTGCTCGGCGCATCCGCGAGCTTCGGCGTGGGACGGCCCTCCACATAAACCGGTTCGTTGGAGCTGGCCAGGGACAGCAACAGGTTGTCGATCAGCCCCGCGGATTCGACTCCAGGCAGGCCGCGCACGCGCTCCAGCAGCCGCTTGTGAAATTCGCGCGCGCGTGACTCTTCGTATCGGAGCAGGTTCAGGTCGTAGCTCGCCGTCGCCACGCCCTTGCCTTCGAAGCCCAGCGGCTGCTTCAGCGCGTATTCCAGGCTGCGCACCACCAGAACCGAACACACCAGCAGCAAGGCCGACAAAGCCACCTGCGTCGCCACCACGTAATCGCGCAGGCGCCAGCCGCGCCCCCCGCCCGAAGCGGCTTCGTTCTTGAGCGCCGGGATCAGGTCGGTCCGCGTCGCCTGCAATGCCGGAACCATCCCGAACAGCAGCGTGGTGACGGTGGCCACCGCCAGCGCGAACACAAATACGCTGCCGTCCGCCGCCACATGAATGGAAAGCGGAATGTCGATCGGAGGGCGGAAGGCCGCCAGCAGCTCGGTCACCCACAACGCGATCAGAACGCCCACCACGGCGCCCGCCAGCGCCACCAGGAAGTTTTCGGTCAGCAACTGGCCCACCAGGCGGCTCCGGCCCGCCCCCAGCGCCAGCCGGATTGCGGTGTCCTTGCGACGGTCCGAGGCTCGCGCCAGCAGCAGACTCGCCAGGTTCACGCACGCCAGCAGCAGCGCCAGCGCCGACGCTCCGAACAGCGCCAGGCCGAAGCCCCGAACCGCGGGGCGGATGTAATCCCCCGCCAGTCCCGGCGGCGTCAGCGTGATGCTCAACCCGCCGTTCTCGTTCGGAAACTCGCGCGCCAGTTGCGCGGTGACGCTCTTCAATTCCTGCTCCGCCTGCTCCCTCGATACGCCCGGCTTCAGCCGCCCCGACACGAACGTGTTTGACGACTGCCGCCGCTCCAGGTAATCGAGACCCTCCAGTTGCTTCTGCATCATCAGCGGAATGAACACGTCCGGCGTGAAGAACCGCTCGGTTCCGAAAAACCCCTTGGGGGTGACGCCCAGAATCGTGTAGTCGAGCCCGTTCACCTTCACCACGCGTCCCACCACCCCCGGATCGCCCCCGAATCGCTTCTGCCAGCAGGTGTAGCCCAACACTGCCACCGGATGCGCGCCGGGCCGCTGGTCATCTTCGGCAGTCAACAGCCGGCCCTCTGCCGGGCGAATTCCCAGAAGCGGAAAGTAGTTTCCGGTGACAAGATAACCCCAGGCACGCTGGCTTGCCTCTGGCAAGCCGAGGCTCAAGGGCGTGATGCGGTACGCGAATACGCCGGCGAATGTGGTGTTTCGATCCCGGATGTCGCGGTAGTTCGGCACCGATAGGGTCGGCACCGTGCCACCCCCGAAAGTGGAGTTGAAGGCGACGATTTCGGCGCCGCGCTCTACCGGCAGCGGCGCGAACAGAATCGCGTTGATGGCGCTGAAAACAGCGGTATTCGCTCCGATTCCGATACCCAGCGTCAGCACGGCAACAGCGGTGAAGCCGGGGTTCAGGCGGAGGCGGCGCAGTGCATAACGGATATCAGATAAGGGAATGGTCACGTTGCCCCTAAGGCAAGCCGGCCGCCACTGCTAACTTACTGAGGAAGGTGGCCATTCACGCGGCACAGTGTTCGAATGTGGGACCATTCGTCCCGCTATTCGTCGTCTTCGTCCAGCGAGAGATCCCAGAGCAAACACGGATAGGCGGCTTCGCGGCGTAAACGGTCCAGGCCGGCGTCCAGATCGCTGAGATCTGCCAGGTCATCGTCCCAGGGGATCTCCAATGTGTTCATACCCGTCAGATGCGAACCGGAGCCAGCCGCGACCAATAGTTGACTGCGGCAACTGTTTTTAGTTGACTCTGGCAAGTATTTTCCCGCGCCCCCGCTTAGACCTAAAACGGCAGGTCGTCGTCACCAATCGAGTCGGGCAGACGCCGCTGGAAGTAGATGTCGTAGAACTCGCCACGAGTCCGCTTGACGACCTCCAGGCGTTGGTGGACGAGATCCGCCAGATGCGCCGGAAGCGCTGACAGCTCAGCAAGTTGCAACCCGCAGGTTTCCAAGTCCTGCTTCACCCATTTTAGGGAGCCCCCCGTGATCGCCCGGTTTTTCCACAGCAGGCGGTTCTCAAACCCGCCGCTGTGGATTCGCAGCCTCCACTTGAGCATTGGGTTGCCGGAACTCGCCGCTTCCGTCAACTGCACATCTTCCACTTCCACTTCATACGCGCCGTCCGGAATGGGCTCCAGAGAAGCGGGTTCGTCCACTTTTTCTGTTTGCCATGCGGAATCGAATCGCGACAGGTTGATCACGGTGGGGCCTCCTGCAAGGAAGTCCGCGCAGGGGGCAAAAACTCTCCCTCGGAATTGTCCGGTACCCTGCGAAACTAGCGCGCCGGGACCGCCACCGGCATCCAAGAAGCCATGCTCCGCAGTTTTCTTTTTGTTTTCATGATCCTGGCGCTCACACCCGCAGCCCGGGCGCAGGCACCGGCGGCCTCCGCTCCGGCAGTGCAGCCGGCCGATTCGACGTCGTCGCCGGCAAAAGCCAAGGGAGTCGATATCGCGATTGCGCCCCGCGTCAATTACCGGCCGCTGACCCGCGAGGAGCGATGGCAGGTCTACTGGCGGACCATCGCCGGACCCGGCGCGCTGGCGCGATCCTTCGCGGGACCCGCCATCGGGGATCAGTTCGGGAACAACCCGGAGGAATGGGGCAAGACCACATCCGGCTACTTCAAGCGGGTGGGCACGCGCGCCGCGGTGTTCACGTTCCAGGATTCGCTGACACATGGCGCGGCGGCGCTGCGCGGTACCGACACGCGATACATTCCCTGCCCCTGCCAGGGCGTGTTCAAGCGGCTGGGTTGGGCGTTCATCGGCGGGTTCATCACGCGCAACCGGGAGGGCGACCTGACGTTCGCCTATGAGCGTATTCCGGCGAACTTCGCCGGCGGCATGATCTCGGCGGCGTGGGTGCCCGGCGACCAGAACGTGATCCGCGACGGCTACCAGGGCGCCGTGATCCGGGTGGGCATCAGCGCGGTGTTCAACACGGTGCGCGAGTTCTCGCCGGAGATCAAGCGGGCATTCCGCAAGTAAACAAGAAACTCGATACAATCCGGGGCGATGACTACTCCCAGATTGGCGATTCTTGCAGTAGTTTCGTGTTCCTCCATGCTCGCCCAGCAGCCCGGCTTTCGAGGGGCGGTGAAGCCCTCGGACGATTCCCGGACTCCCCGCGCGGTTCGCAACGATGTCGCGCAGCCGGGCCAGGAAATCGTGACGCTGCGTTACTTCCGGATCAAAAAGGGCACGTTCGATCAGTTTCTGAAGGCCAGCATGGAAGGCGTGTGGCCGTACTTTGAGAAGATCGGCTCGCGCGTCATCGGCATGTGGCAGGTGGTGACGCCCGAAGGCGTAGACGGGTTCCCCACGCCGGAGCCGAAGGATTACGACGAGGTCTATCTGGCGACCCGCTACGCGAGCACGGCCCATTGGGCGGCCACGCGCGAGGCTCCGCTGCTGGGAGGCAACGGTCCGGACTGGGAGAAGTGCAAGAAGGCGCTGGACCTGCGGCAGAGCCTGACCATCTCATCGAACGTAATCTTCATGCGCGGGTCGATGGCGCCGAACGGTCCGTACTTCATGCCGGGGTTGAAGGAAGTCTTCGAGAAGAAATGACGCGGTCCGAAGCGGTCGAATACGTGCAGCGGCGCTTTCGGGAACTGGAAGACCGGGAGTTTCACAAAGGCGAAGCGCGGTTCTTCAAGCACGAAGTGCTGACGCGAGGCGTGCGAACCAAGGATCTGCAAACCGTGGTCCGCGAGATCTACCCGGTGATGAAAGGGTGGACAACGGCGGAGCGGAACGGCTTCTGTGTGGACCTGTGGAAGACGGGCGCGCTGGAAGACGGAGTCCTGGTGTGCCATGTGTACCGGCGGTTCGGGCGGCAGTGCGGGGCGTGCGAGTTCCGGTTGTTTGAGCGCTGGATCGATCGCTACGTGCACAATTGGGCGCACTGCGATGGGGTGTCGACGTGGTTGATCGCGGCGTGCATCCGGAACGAGCCGGGGCTGGCGGGCGAGCTGCTGGCGTGGACGCGATCGCGGAATGTGTGGAAACGGCGGTCGGCCGCGGTGTCGCTGGTGCCGGCGGCGCGGCGCGGGGAGCACACGGAGCGGATTTTCGAGATCGCCAAGGCGCTGGCGGGGGATAGCGAGGACATGGTGCGGAAGGGGCTCGGGTGGCTGTTGAAGGAGGCGTATCCGAAGCGGCCGGAAGTGGCGGTCGCGTTTTTGGAGGAGTACAAGAGCGGCCTGCCTCGACTGGTATTGCGGATCGCGGCGGAGAAGATGGGGGTGGAGGATCGGGGGAGGGTGTTGGGGTGAGGGGGGTCTCGACGAGCCGCGGCTACCTGGCGGGCTGAGTGTTCGCTCAGTCCCCGCCAAAAAGAGGCCAGCCGACGCAAGCTCGGTTGACAACGACCTTGCAGTTGTGGAAAACGTATGTGGACGCTGTTTTTTAAGTACGTGGGGAGGCTGACGCGATGTGGGCAATCACCGCAGCTAGCGCCTTGATCATTCTTTTGCACATGTTTTACAAGGACCTCACCATAGACAATGTGACGCTCGCTTTGTTTGCCTTCGCGGTTGCCCCATGGATACTTCCGTACATACGATCTTTAAAGCTGCCGGATGGTACCGAAATTATACTGCGCGATCTACGGAAAAGTGTCACGGAGTTGCGAACTGAGATCACCCGAACGTCTGACGTGGCTGAACAAACTCAAACAGCGCTGATGACAGGTATTGGTAAGCGGCCGATTCCGACTGCCGCTGCTGAGCCAACCTCGAACGATCCCAACAAGGGTAAGTTCGGTGGCTCGGCTGAACGCAACGGAAGGCGACTGTCCGCCACAATCGAACCTGCCGTAGGCTCATCGGAGATGTTCACTGTTGACCTTCGGGTACAGTCGACTTCTCAGACATCTGCGCTGGCGGAGGGCACTACTGTGAGATTCCACTTACATCCAACTTTCACTCCCGTCATTGTGGATGTCTCGGTGATGAATGGCGTAGCTGCCATACGCCGTCTTGCCTGGGGGGCCTTTACGGTGGGTGCGACATTCCGAGACGACGAAACTCGTTTGGAGCTTGATTTGTCGACCTTAGCATCGGCTCCGCCGCTGTTTCGGTCGCGCTAGAATTCCCTTTCCCGCCGCCAAAGCAACTTGAAGATCGCAAGCTCAACGTGTTGCTGAAATGTTCTTAGCGAGGGATGAGGCACTCGGCTCGGACTCTTGGATGAGGAACGATAAGTCTTTTTGGGCCGGTAGCCTAAGTGCAACGCCATCTACCCTTCTTTTATCCGCCATGATATCCTCGCTTCAGAGCACCGACATGGTCCAAATACCCGACATCCTCTGGAATTCGCACCTGCATCGAAGTTTTCGCCGTGACGTTAGCCCGTCACCACGGAGGTAGGATGCGGTACTACATAGCACTCTTCGCCCTCTCGTTTGCTTGCGGCCAACCTACGGGTATTCCCGTTAAATTCCAAGCGAAGCTCGTGGATGCGGAGCTTAACGTGAAGGCCGTCCCGAAGCACGTTCTTCAGGTAACGCGTTCGACGCCTGATCGGCAGTTGGTTTTAGAGGTCACCACGGATTTCGACGGTAGGGCCGAGGTATCTTTACCGGCTGGTGAGTATCGCGTCCAGAGCAAGGCGTCACTTGACTTTCAGAGAAAGACCTATAGATGGGATCTCCCGTTGGTTGTTCAGGCGCAACCGGTCTCGATCGAGCTAAGCAACGATAATGCCCGGATTGGCGCCGCTGAGGGTCCATCTCCAACCCGCGTCATAGATAGCCTAACGACTCACTTCAGGTCGCTACAGGCCGCGGTGTTCACTGTTTGGAGCGAGTTTGGACATGGGACGGGCTTTCTTATCGACAAGGATGGTCTGATTGTCACGAATCAGCACGTGATTGGCCCTTCGCGTCACATCTCCGTCCAGTTCGATGAGCGACGCCGGATTCCGGCCGTACTCCTTGCAAGCGATTCTGAGAAAGACGTCGCGGTCCTTTGGGCTGACGTTTCCTCCATAGAGGATGTGATAGTTGCTCCAATTGCCACGGATGATGTGCTTTATCCGCCTGCGGTAGAGGGTGAGCGGGTCTTTACGATCGGTAGTCCGTTGAGCCAACGCAAGATCATGACGAGCGGGATCGTCAGCCGGGTCGAAGAGCGGGCGATTATCTCAGACATCAACATCAACCAAGGGAACTCTGGTGGGCCGCTCTTCAATTCGACAGGCAAGGTGATTGGGATTGCGACCTTCGGGGAAGGTGGTGGTATGCGGCCGGGTCCTGGCATCTCGGGCATCGTGCGGATAGAGGAGGCAAAGACGACCATTGCGAAGGCGCGGGAGAAGATGCCGCGGGCCGCTCGTCCGGAGAAGCGCTTTCTGCCCGTTGAGCCAACAGAGCGCTTTCCGATCGAGAGTGTCAAAGCCACGTTAGCCTTGGAGAAATTCGATTCCCGACCTTACCTGTTTTCACAAGGAGATTTCGAGATTGCGGTGATCACGCCCGTCTTGAAGTATCGCCTGCAGGCTGCGGGAGAGATGCAGGCGCTCAAGGAGAAGAAGAAGCGTTCGAAGAACGCTGAGATCCAGGGCACATTTCAGCCGCTTGATGACTTGCGTAGTTGGGCAGAATACGCCGGCGGATACCGCCCGACGATCATGATTCGCGCCACACCTAAACTCCACGAGGGATTCTGGTCTGGACTCAATCGGGGACTCGCGGCCAATCAAGGGATTATCACGCAAGCAAAGCTGCGATTCAAGAATGATTTCTATCGGATGGACCTATTGTGTGGAGATAAGGTCGTTGAGCCGATTCATCCGTCGAAAGTTGCTCATGTTGTAAATGAGCGAAACAGGTTGGTAGACATAACCGACGCTACGTACGAAGGATTGTACACCTACTCACCAGACGCGATCGCGCCCTCTTGCGGAAGCGTGGTCTTGAAGGTCTACACGGAGAAGGAACCAGACAAAGCGCAAGCCAAAGTGCTCGACCGCAAGACGGTCGATCGCGTCTGGTCGGACTTCGCTACGTATCGGTCCACGGGCAAGTAGCGGAGGATAGCTCAGCCCGGGCATTGATCTGGTAGTCCTATAAAGGGCCGCGCCGGGTGAGCGCGGACCTACCGTGCCCTCTCGGAATGTTTGCCGCTCGTTTACACTCGGGTGCCCATATCAAAAAGGTGACCTGCTGAGGGCTCCCTACACGGGGGTAATTCGGCCAACCACCGGTTAAAAAGAGGACTGGTATCGGTATAGATCCGCGCGGAGATGACCTTCCCTGCGTCGTTGCGGGCGGTGATTGCCACGGCGCGGAGGGTCACGGGCGAGCCGTCCAGCCGCGTGTAATGGTTCAGGGCCTCCAGCATGAAGTGCTGGTCGTTTCCCAGAATGGTCACCAAATCATGGCGCAAGCCGGCGAAGGTTGGCCAGTACTGACCCAGCATGGCGACGATGGCCGCTTCCGCCTGCAACGGACCCACGTTGTTCCAGTAAAACTCACGAGGCGTAACCCGAAAGGTCTTTCGCGTCCAGCGCGGCGAGGTATTGGAGATACCAGGCGAAGCCTTGGGGGGAGAGCTGGTTCCATCTGAGCTTCTGCGGGCGCTTGCGTCGCGGGTGCTGGCAACTGCCAAGACATCCTTGACACCTTGGGAGGCCGTCAAGCGACGATGTGCGGCTTCGGCGAGCCTGAAGGCTCGCACCGCCTGAAGGCGGTTCTACTGGGCTGGCTGTCCAAGTTTTGCACGTGACCAGTAGAACCGCTTTGCGTGGTGCGGGGGTTCCGGTGTTCGATTCCAAGGAATACCGGCTCGTCCCCACTGAAGTGTCAAGTATGTCCTGGCAACGAACAGCGCCGCGCTGGCACTGCGGAGATGTTTGCCGGTGGTGGTCGAGAATGTTTGCCGCTCGCTTACGCCTCGCGGCTCCCAAGCGGGCGAGGTGGATCAGGTTCCGGCGGCGCTGAAGCGCCGCGCCGCATAAACGCGGCACTACGGTGTCCTCCAGGAATGTTCGCCGCTCGTTACACTCGCCCGTCCGTTTCTGACGGCAGGCGCGGCTGCAGGTATGTTTGCCGCTCGCTGACGCGTCC
>JAIEPW010000007.1 GCA_019748195.1 Bryobacteraceae bacterium | reverse complement strand
CTGGAGCGGGAGACGGGGATCGAACCCGCAACCAACAGCTTGGAAGGCTGTGACTCTACCATTGAGTTACTCCCGCCCTTCCAAACGCCAGTTTAACATCGCTACTGCGCGCCGCGCGATAGCAGCATCACTTTGGCGGTGTGGAACATGATGTAGAAATCAAGCGCCGGAGAAAGATTCTTGATGTAGTACAGGTCGTACTCCAGCTTGATCACCGTGTCCTCGATCGTATCGCCGTACTTGTGATTGATCTGCGCCCAGCCGGTGATGCCGGGCTTGACGCAGTGCCGCTGCCGGTAGAACGGGATCTTGGCCGAAAGCTGCTCGACAAACTCCGGACGCTCCGGCCGCGGTCCCACGATCGACATGTCGCCTTTCAGCACGTTGAACAACTGCGGCAGTTCGTCCAGGCGTAACTTGCGCAGCCATTTTCCAAGTCCGGTGATGCGCGGATCGTCCCGGCTGGCCCACACGGCGCCGGTCAGCTTTTCCGCGTCGGCGCGCATGGAGCGGAATTTGTACAGCGTGAACTCGCGATCGTTCTTGCCGGTCCGCGTCTGCCGGAACAGCACCGGCCCGGGCGAACTCAGTTTCACCAGCAGGGCCACCAGCAGCATCACCGGCCAGGCGATCGCCAGCCCGATGAGCGCGATCAGCAGCGAGTACAGACTCTGCAACTGCGCGTTCACCCGGTTAGGCCCGATCTCCGGCGCGAAAACAAGCTGCGCCGGCCTCAGTTCGCGAACCGACACTCGTCCGAACGCCTGTTCGTAGGTGGCCCCCACTTCCTCCACTTGCGTTCCCGACAACCGCAAGCGCAGCAGGTCGTCCATCGGCAGCCGCGTCCGCCGTTCGCTCAAACCCACGACGATCCGGTCCGGATGAGCTTCAGCGGCCACACGCCCGACCTGTGTAATGGCTCCCAGCTCGGGCGTCTTTTTCATTCCGGCGCCGCCCTCCTCGCGCAGAAACCCGATCACCTTCCAGCCCAATTCCGGCCGCTCCGCGATCTTGTCCACGAGTTCTTCCATCAGCGGCGATTCGCCCACCAGAAGCACCTTCTGCGCGCCCACTGACTGCCAGACCGCCGCGTGAAACAGCACCCTCCACGCCGGCAGCGCCAGCAGAACGAAGCCGCAGCCATAGATCATCACCCACTTCGGCAGGATCATCGTGGGCGAGGCGTAGCTCAGCAGCGCCTGTACCAGAAAAGCGACCCCCACCACCAGGCAGATCTGCTGAAACAGCACGATCCGGCTGCGGATGCGGAAGTTGGCGTACAGGTCCGAGAAGTACATCCCCAACACGAGCGACAGCACGGCCATCAGGACGCGGATAAGTCCCTCATCGTACAGCAGATAAACCTCGGGGTCGACGTTCAACACCAGGTAGATCGCAAGCACGAAGCAGGACAGCAGCAGGATCGCTTCCGAGAACAGCAGGGTGACGACGCTCGCCGGCACGAAGACGTTGAAGACTCGAATCATGTAAGCTGGCGGGTCAAATGCGGCATCTTAGTCAGTCTAGCAAAGCCAGCACCTCTGCCCCTGCCTCCTTCATCGGCGTATACGCCTTACTACTTTCGGGTTCGGGCCGGATCAAAACCAGACCATATGAGTCCAAGTTTAAGATGATGAAAAAGAAGGGGCTTGACAAGAGCGATGCAGGTCTTGATAATGGATCAAGGACTGAATCAGTCTGAGTTCATGCTGAAGCTCACCAAGAAAGCGGACTATGGCCTGATCGCCTTGAAGCACCTGGCCGCCATCGCGGCGACCGGCCACGCCAGCGCCAGCGCCAAGGACATCGCGGACGCCTATCACATTCCGCTGCCGCTGCTTTCGAAAGTGTTGCAGAAGCTGGCCCGCGGCGGATTCTTGAAATCGGTGCAGGGGACCAACGGGGGATATCGCCTGGCGCGCGACGCGCGGCAGATCACCACTCTTGAGGTGATCCGCGCGATCGACGGGCCGATCATCCTGACGGCGTGCTTCACCGACCACGGCGAGTGCGACCAGGCGTCGAATTGTTCGGTGCGGGAGCCGCTGCGCAAGGTGCACGAAGGGATTCTACGGCTGTTGACGGGGATTACCATCGCGGATCTGACCAACGACGAGATGCCGGTGCCGGCGGTTCCGGTGAACGAACCGCAGCGCCTTTATGAATTGATCGCCGGCAGTCCCGCATCGAAGTAAGGGCGGCGCCGCGGAGATGGACAAGGACGGGAAGTGACGGGGATACGACGAGCACAATGAAACTACCGATCTACATGGATTATCACGCCACCACGCCGATGGATCCGCGCGTGTTCGAGGCGATGAAGCCCTACTTTATCGAGCATTTCGGCAACGCCGCCAGCCGTAATCACAGCTTCGGCTGGGAAGCGGAAGAAGCGGTGGAGAAGGCGCGCAAGCAGGTAGCGGACCTGATCGGCGCCACCGCGAAGGAAATCGTTTTCACCAGCGGCGCCACGGAGTCGAACAACCTGGCGTTGAAGGGCGTCGCGGAAATGTACGCCGAGCGCGGCAACCACATCATTACGGCCGCCACCGAACATAAGGCCGTCCTGGATACCTGCAAGCGGCTGGAGAAATCGGGCGTCCGGGTGACTTACTTGCCGGTGCTGCAAAACGGTCTGATCGACCTCGACATGCTGCGCGAGGCCATCACCGACAAGACCATCCTGGTGAGCATCATGTACGCCAACAACGAAATCGGCGTGGTGCAGCCGGTGCGGGAAATCGGCAAGATCTGCAAGGAACGGGGCGTCCTGTTCCACACCGACGGCGTGCAAGCGGCAGGCAAGATTCTGGTGAACGTGATCTCCGATCACATCGACCTGATGTCCATAACCGGGCACAAAATGTACGGTCCCAAGGGCGTCGGCGCGCTGTACGTCCGCCGCCGCAACCCCCGCGTGCAACTTACGGCGCAGATGGATGGCGGCGGTCATGAACGCGGCATGCGCTCGGGAACCCTGAACGTGCCGGGAATCGCCGGCTTCGGCGCCGCGGCGGAAATCTGCAACCAGGAGATGGCTGCCGAAGGCGCCCGCCTGCGCGCGCTGCGCGACAAACTGCGCGCCAAGCTGGAAAGCGAGCTCGACGAGGTGTACATCAACGGCTCCATGGAATCGCGACTGCCGCACAACCTGAACATCAGCTTCGCCTACGTAGAGGGCGAAAGCCTGCTGATGGGCATCAACGATGTCGCGGTGTCCAGCGGTTCCGCCTGCACCTCCGCCACGCTGGAACCGAGCTACGTGCTGAAGGCCTTGGGGGCGGGCGATGACCTCGCTCACAGCTCCATCCGCTTCGGCTTGGGCCGCTTCAACACGGAAGAAGAAGTGGATTATGTCGGCGACAAGGTGGTGGACGTGGTGAAGAAGCTCCGCGAACTCTCACCGCTGTACGAGATGTTCAAGGAAGGCATCGACCTGACCAAGGTCCAGTGGACGGCTCACTAGGCAGATTTCGAGGAGATTACAATGGCATATTCGAACAAAGTTCTCGATCACTACAACAACCCCCGCAATGTGGGTTCGATGGATAAGAACGACCCCGATGTGGGCACCGGGATGGTCGGCGCGCCGGAATGCGGCGACGTGATGAAGCTGCAGGTGAAGGTGAATCCCGCCACGGGCATCATCGAGGACGCGAAGTTCAAGACCTTCGGCTGCGGTTCGGCGATCGCCAGCTCCTCGCTCGCCACCGAGATGTTAAAGGGCCGGACGGTGGACGAAGCGCTGTCCATCAAGAACACCGAGATCGTGAATGAGCTGGCGCTGCCGCCGGTGAAGATCCACTGCTCGGTGCTGGCCGAGGACGCCATCAAGGCAGCCATCACGGATTACAAGGAGAAGTCCGCCTCGCGCACCAATGCTACGGTGGCATAAGGAATTCGGGCAATGACGGTCACAGACCCCAAGACGATCGCTCCGGCGCCGCCTGCCGCGGCCAAGGGCGCCGTTCACGTCACCGAAAAGGCGGTCCAGAAGATCCGGGAGGCCTTCGCGCGCGAGAACGTGCGAGGCGGACTGCGTCTCGGCGTCCTGGGCGGCGGATGCTCGGGCTTGAGCTACCAGTTCAAGTTCGACCCCAAGCCCCGCGCCACCGACAAGGTCTTCGATTTCGGCGATGTCCAGGTGTTCGTGGACCCGAAAAGCCTCCTGTTCCTGGACGGAATGACGCTCGATTGGAAGGATTCGCTGATCCACTCCGGCTTTGTTTTCGAGAATCCGCACGCCAAGAAGAGCTGCGGCTGCGGTACGTCGTTCACGGCGTAGTGCCCCGGTTGGAGCCGGCGCGCAGGGAGCGGGCAGGCGGATCCAGCGCGCCTGCCCTAATTGCTTTGTATGACTCAAGCTCCTCCTCGGGAATATTTCGAATTCTTCGGCCTTGCGCCCGCGCTGTCTCTCGACGCGGCCGATCTGCAGAAACGATTCTATGAACTCAGCCGGAAGTGGCATCCCGATCGCTTCTCGGCCAGGCCGCCCGAGGAGCAGCAGATCGCCCTGGACGCCACCGCGACACTGAACGACGCCTACCGCACCCTGCGCGATCCCGTTCGCCGGGCCGAGTACGTCCTGACCCGTAACGGCTTCCCCATCGGCGAGCAGCGCACCAAGGATGTCCCGCCGGAACTGTTGGAAGAGGTCTTCGAACTCAACATGGCCCTGGAAGAGCTGCGCTCCGGCGACTCCGGCGTCCGTCCCCAACTCGAATCGGCCCGCGAGCACTTCCTTTCCCTGCGCGCCGCCGTGGACGGCGAACTGGAAGAATTGTTCCGCTCCCACGACAGCGGCGGCGGCGAGACCGTGCTCAGCGCCATCCGCGGCGTCTTGAATCGGCGCCGCTACATCGAGAATCTGGTCCGGGAAGTGGAGAAGGCGCTGGGCGCCCGAGCAACCGCATGAGTACTTTTCAGATCGATTTCGGCGAAGCGAACAAGACCCCGATTGTGGGCATTGACCTGGGCACCACCAACTCCCTGGTAGCGTTTCTGGACCTGACCGGCCCTCGCATCCTCCCGGACGCGGAGGGACGCAACATTGTCCCCAGCGTCGTCTCCCTGGCCGCGGACGGCGGAATGCTGGTGGGGGAAGCGGCGCGCGACGCGTTAATCACTTCTCCGGAGCGGACCGTGTATTCGGTGAAGCGCCTGATGGGCAAGGGGCCATCGGATGTCGCGGACGAGCTCAAGTTGTTTCCGTTCCGCATCGACGAAACACAAGACAGCGTGATCCGCCTGAAACTCGGAGACCGCACCCTGACCCCGCCCGAGATCTCCGCGCAGATCTTGCGGCAACTCAAGCAGCAGGCCGAGGATCATTTCGGCGCGCCGGTCACGCAGGCCGTGATCACGGTGCCCGCCTACTTCAACGATGCCCAGCGGCAGGCTACCAAGGACGCCGGCCGGATCGCCGGACTCGATGTCCTGCGGCTGGTGAACGAGCCCACCGCGGCGGCGCTCGCCTACGGGCTGGATAAGCGCAAGCAGGGGATTGTCGCGGTATACGATTTCGGCGGCGGCACATTCGACATCTCCATTCTGCGGCTGCACGACGGCATCTTCGAAGTGCTCGCGACCAATGGCGACACCCACCTGGGCGGCGACGATATTGACAATCTCCTGCTGCGGATCGCATTGGAAGACATCGCCAGTGAATGGGGCCAGGATGTGTCCGGCAACCAGGAAGCGGTGCAGCTTCTCCGCCGCGCCGTGATCCGCGCCAAGGAACGCCTGTCCTTCGTGCCCGCCGTGACCATCGAGCTCGACTACCGCGGCAGGCAGTACGCCCGCGAACTCGACTTGGCCACCTTCGACCGCCTGATCGCGCCGATAGTCGAGCGTACGCTGGAGCCCTGCCGCGCCTGCATGAAGGACGCCGGCGTAACGCCGGAGCGAATCGACGAAGTGGTGATGGTGGGAGGTTCCACCCGGATACCGCTGGTCCGCGCCGGAGTCGAGAAACTGTTTCGCGCCAAGCCGCACACCGAATTGAACCCGGACGAGGTGGTGGCGCTGGGCGCGGCGGTGCAAGCGGGCATCCTGGCGGGCGACGTCGAGGATCAGCTCCTGCTGGATGTGACGCCGCTGTCGCTCGGCATCGAAACCATGGGCGGCCTGGTTTCCAGGCTGATTCATCGCAATTCCACCATCCCGGCCAGCGCCGTGGAGCAGTTCACCACCGCCGTCGACGGCCAGAAGAACGTGCTGATCCACGTGGTGCAGGGCGAGCGCGAGCTGGTGAAGGACTGCCGGTCTCTGGCGCGTTTCGACCTGAAGGATCTGCCGCCGATGCCCGCCGGCATGGCTCGCATCGAAGTCCGGTTCCTGATCGACGCCAACGGCATCCTGAACGTCACCGCCAGGGACGTGCGCACCGGCGCGGAGCAGTCCGTGGAGGTGAAGCCTTCCTACGGGCTCTCCGACGATCAGGTGGAAGCGATGATCCTGGAGAGTTTTGAAAGGGCCGAGGAGGACATCCGCGAACGCCAGGTGCGCGAGGCTCGCGTGGAAGCGGACTCCATCCTCACCGCCACCGAGAAGGCGAAAAAGGACGATGCCTGGATGGATCTTTCCGACGCCGAGCGCGCTCTGGTGGATCGCGCCGTGAACGAGCTTCTGGTGGTTTACCACTCGGAAGACTACGTGCTGATCCGGGAGAAAATCGAAGCGGTCAACGAGGCCACCATGAAACTCGCCGAGAACATGATGAATACCGCTGTGCGTTCGGCGTTGAAGGGGACTAAGATTTAGGCATGCCGAAACTCAGTTGGGATCAGGCTGAAGACATCGCGATCGCCCTGGTGGAGAAGTACCCGGAGCAGGATCCGACCTACATCCGGTACACCGACCTGCACCAGTGGATCACCGAGTTGGACCAGTTCGGAGATGATCCGATGAAGTCCAATGAGGCCAAGCTGGAGGCGATTCAGATGGCGTGGCTGGAGGAGTGGAAAGACGCGCAGGGGTAAGCAATAGAACGTCAGGAAGCCGTAGTAGGCGTCGAACAGGGTGGCGATCCACCACGGGGTCGCCAGGAGCTCATCGCCCCCCTCAAACAACGAAATCCGGCTGCCGGCCCAGGCCGTCACCCCCAACATCGAGACCAGGATGGCCGCGAAGAAGATCACCAGGAACGTTTTCACGATTCCTTGGATTCCCCGCCGCTGGCACCGGGTTCACTAGCTTACGCGTGCATCGCCTCCATGCGCCGGTTCATCTCCTCGGGCGACACGTCCTCGATGTGCGTGGCCACGGTCCACACGTGGCCGAAAGGGTCCTCCAGGGTTGCGGAGCGGTCGCCGTAAAACTGATCCTGGAGCGGGCGGCGCACCTTGGCCCCCAGGGCCTCCGCCCGCGAGACCACCTCGTCGCAATTCTCGACATAGAGCAGCAGGGTCACCGGATTGCCGCCCACGGTTTTCGGTCCGGTCGCGAGCATCTCCGGATGTTCATCGGCGAGCATCAGCGGGGAATCGCCGATCAGGATTTCCGCGTGGCCGACCTTGCCGCCGGGTCCGGGAATCCGGAACAACTCGCGCGCGCCGAAAGCCTGTTCGTAGAAGCGGATCGCCTCGGCCGCGCCGTCGACGATCAAATAAGGAGTGAGGGAATGGTAGCCCTGGGGAATCGGTTTCACGTTCGGCATGGTTTCCATTATCCACGCCGGTAAGAAGGCGTCAAACGCCGAATCAGGGCTGCGCCATTTTGCGCCGCGTTTCCTGAATTCCGAAGTTCAGCCAGCCGCGCTCGTTCGAATTGCGGCTCTGCTTCAGCATTTGCTGAAAGGCCGAAAGCCGCACTTCCAGCGCGATCCGGTTGCCGGGCTCGGCGGTCAGCGCGGCGTCGGCCAAGTGGAGGGCCTCCAGCAGTTTGTTCTCGCCCAGCAGTTTTTGCGCGGCGCCCGCCACCGCGGACGCGCCGCCCGCCATGCGCACCAGGCCGGGGTAGATGGCGGCCGGCGGCGTGGCGAACATCGTCGACGGATTGCCGTCGAACCAGCCGGCGTAGCCCTCGTAGATGCCGCGAACCGACCACGCCAGCGTCCCGTAGCCTTCCCCGAGATCCAGTTCCTTCGGCAGCTTTACCTCCCGCATCAGCGTGTACACGTCCTTGCCGTCGTTCATGCCCTGGACCGTGGCGTCATGAACATGCAGGATCGCATCGCGGTAGCGCGTGGCCGCCGTCTGGATGTTCGCCCAACCCGCGACCGGGCGTCCGTGGCTGGGCAGCATCAGCTCCGGCTTCCAGGACAGGATCTTGTTCAGGGAATTCACATAATCCAGCGCCCAGCGCGGCTGCGTGCCGCGCAGCGTGTAGATGTTCGGGAACGATCCGTAGATATTGTCGCCGGGGAACGCCGCCTTCCAGGCGGGGATCCACACCGTGGCGTGATCGTAGGTCTCGCCCGGCGTGGCGTGGACTTCGAACTTCACGCCGCCCACCTCGAACTCGAACCTGTCGTCGAACAGGTCCGTGGCCACGATGTTGGCCGGGTAGTTGCCGCGGCTGGCCCCGGAAATCGCCGCGCGGTCGCCGATTCCGGCCCCGAACTGCGCGCGATTGCGCAGGCCGAAAAACCCCGCGAGGCGCGCCTGGTAATGCTGGAACTCGACGAAGTTCTTCTGCGCCACCACGCGGGTGCCCGGCTCCTTCCACAGCGCGACCCCACCCGTATGATCCCCGTGGCCGTGCGTCAGCACGATGTAGCGTATGGGGCCGGGCGCCACGGCTTTCAGCATTTTGACGTGACGCTGGGCATGGTTCGGCAGCGAGGTGTCGATAATCACGTTGCCCGCGCTGGTCTTCACCAGGTAAGTGTTCCCGAAGCCGATGGCGACCCAGATGTTCTCGGTCACGCGGATGGGCTCGGTCAGGTTCAGTCCGTCGCGGGTGGGATCGGTTCCGTCCATCGTCTCGATGGGCGCCTGCGCCAGAAGTAGCGTGGAAAGGAAGAAAGCAAGAGTCCGCATGGGTGCGCGAATAGCATATCGCGATAAGCTGTAAGCTCGCATGCCGGTGACACACCATCAGGGCGCGGATTTGTGGTGGGACGAAAGCGGCTCAGGGGATCCGCTGCTGCTGATCATGGGCCTTGGCTATACCCACGACATGTGGTATCGCGTGCGGCCCATGCTGGAGCCGCACTTCCGGGTGATCTTCTTCGACAATCGCGGCGTCGGACGCAGTTCCGTGCCGCCCGGCCCGTATTCGATCCCGCTGCTCGCCTCCGATGCCGCCGCCGTTCTGACCGCCGCCGGCGCCGCCCAGGCGCATGTGGTGGGGATCTCCATGGGCGGCATGATCGCCCAGGAATTCGCCCTCGCCTATCCGGAACGCGTGCGCAAGCTTGTCCTCGGCTGCACCACGTGCGGCTATCTCACGGCGGTGCAAGCATCCCCGCTGGTGCAGGAACGATTGCGCCAGCGGGCCACCATGACCCCGGAGGAGGGCGCCTGGCTGATGGCGCCGCACCTGTACGATCCCCGCACGCCGCGGGAGCGGGTGGCGGAGGATATCGCCGTCCGCGTCCGCACCTATCCCACGCCGCACGGGTATCTGGCGCAGGTCGCCGCCGTGATGGCCTGGAACGCGTGCGATCGTATCCGCGCCATCCAGGCCCCCGCCCTGGTGATCCACGGCGAGAGCGACGAGATGGTGCCCGCGGCGAACGCCGCGGTGATTCACAAAGCGATTCCCGGCTCGCGCCTGGTGATGCTGAAGGACGCGAGCCACATCTTCTTCACCGACCAGCCGGAGGCTATCCGCGCCGCGCTGCTGAATTTCCTGCGGGCCTG
>JAIEPW010000127.1 GCA_019748195.1 Bryobacteraceae bacterium | reverse complement strand
GCGGGCGCGAAGCTGATCAACGCGGTTTCGAATTCGACTGTGCCGGCGGTGACCATCATGATCGGCGGATCGTACGGAGCGGGCAATTACGCCATGTGCGGGCGCGCGTATGAGCCTCGCTTCCTGTTCACCTGGCCCAACCACCGCATCGCGGTGATGGGCGGGCCGCAGCTTGCCGGCGTGATGGACATCATCCGCCGGGAAGCCGCCGCCAAGGCGGGCCAGCCGGTGGACGAAGAGCAGTTGAACGCGGCCAAGAAGGCGCTGGAATCGCAGATCGGGAAGGAATCCGATCCGTACTTCGCCACCGCGCGGCTTTGGGATGACGGCATCATAGACCCGCGCGATACGCGCACGGTGATCGCCATCTCGCTTTCGGCCGCTTACAACCGGCCCTTCGAGGGAACCATGTCCTGGGGCGTTTTCCGGCACTAAATGATTCAGAAGATTCTCATCGCCAATCGTGGAGAGATCGCGCGGCGCATCGCGCGTACCTGCAGCCGGCTGGGGATCGCCAGCGTGGCGGTGTATTCGGAAGCCGATCGCGGGGCGCTGCACGCCCGCGAAGCGCGGGAAGCGGTGGAGATCGGCCCGCCGCAAAGCCGCGATTCCTACCTGCGCATCCACCGCATACTGGAAGCGGCGCGGCGCACCGGCTGCGACGCGGTGCATCCCGGCTACGGATTTCTTTCCGAAAACGCCGAATTCGCCGCCTGCGTCATTCACGCGGGCATGAAGTTCATCGGGCCCATTCCCGACGCCATCCGCAAGATGGGCCTGAAATCGACCGCGCGCGCCATCGCCGCGGCGGCGCAGGTCCCCACGGTCCCCGGCTACAACGGCGAGGATCAGGACGACGCCGCGCTGGCGCGCGAGGCGCGCCGCATCGGCTTCCCGGTTCTGATCAAGGCGTCGGCGGGCGGCGGCGGCAAGGGCATGCGCCTGGTTCGATCCGAAGACGAGCTCGCCGACGCGCTGCGGGCGGCTCGCCGCGAAGCCGCCTCCGCCTTCGGCAACGGCGATCTGCTGCTCGAGAAATACATCGAACGGGCGCGGCATGTCGAAATCCAAATCCTCGGCGACCTGCACGGCAGCCTGATCCACCTGGGCGAGCGCGAATGCTCCATCCAACGCCGCCATCAGAAGATCATCGAGGAGTCACCCTCGCCCGCCGTCAACGATCACCTGCGCGCGCGCATGGGCGAAGCCGCGGTTTCGATCGGAAAGACGATTGGCTACACCAGCGCCGGCACGGTGGAGTTCCTGCTGGCGCCCAGCGGCGAGTTCTACTTCATCGAGGTCAACACCCGAATCCAGGTGGAGCATCCCGTCACCGAAGCTGTCACCGGGCTGGACCTGGTGGAGCTGCAGATCGGGATCGCCGAGGGGCGCCCGCTGCCGCTGACTCAGGAACAGGTTCACTTCCACGGACACGCGGTCGAAGCCCGGCTGTACGCCGAGGATCCCGCGAATGACTTCCTGCCTTCCACCGGCCGCGTACTTTCCGTCCGCTTCCCGGATCGCGTTCGCGTGGATCATGCCATCGAAGACGGCTCGGACGTCACGGTGTACTACGATCCGATGATCGCCAAGCTGATCGCGCACGGCGGCACCCGACAGGAAGCGATGCGCACTCTGCGGGCGGCGCTGGCGGAGACGCGGGTGCTGGGCGTCACCACGAATCGTGACTTCCTGCTGCGCGTGCTGGCGGACGCAGCGTTTCAGAAGGGGGATACCCACGCCGGGCTGCTGGCGGAGATGCCCGCGCCGGCGGAGGACGCCAATGGCGACGCGGTGGCGCTGGCCGTCACCGCTGTTTACCTGGACCAAGCGGCGATCGCCTCCCGCGCATTTCTGAAGCGCATTCCCGCGAACTTCCGCAACCATCCCTACCGCGATCCGGCGGTGAAGCTGGAACAGAACGGGCGGACGGGCGTCGTGTCCTGGCGCTCGGAAGGCGACTTGTACCACGTGCGGATCGGCGATGCGACCATCGAAGTCCGAGTGCTGGATTGGCGCGAGGGCCGGCTGCGGGCCGCGGTGGACGGGCTGCAGGCGGCATTCGATATCGCGCGCGACGGCGACCGGTTCTGGATCGAATCGCCGTGGCGGTCCCACAGGGTCGTCAAGGCTCCCCGTTATCCCGCGGCTTCGGGCGCCGCGGATCAGGAGACCGCGAACGCCCCCATGCCGGGCTTGGTTTTGCGCATCCCGGTGGAGATCGGCCAGGAAGTGCAGCCCGGGCAGCCGCTGGTCATCCTGGAAGCGATGAAGATGGAGCAGACCATCCGCGCCGGCGTGCATGGAAGCGTGAAATCGATTCTGGTTAAAGTAGGAGATATCGTCGCCCCCGGCCAGATGCTGATCGAAATCGGGGCGCTGGCCAAGGAAGCAGGAGAGACTACATGAGCACCACGATTGCGGCTCCGGAGGCGCAGGCCGCCTTCCCGCCGTTCCAGGAAGAACACGCGATGTTCCGCGACACCGTGAAAAGGTTCGCGTTGAGCGAGATCGCGCCGTACGCGGAAGAATGGGATCACGCCGGCATCTTCCCGAAGGAGTTGTTCAAGAAAGCGGCCGATATCGGCATGTTCGGCATCCGCCTGGACCCGGCCTACGGCGGCGCGGGCGCCGATTGGTGGATGAGCGCGGCCTACTACGAGGGCCTCTCTTATTCCACTTCCGGCGGCGTCAACATGGCGATGATGGTGCAAAGCGACATCACGCTGCCGGTGCTGGACGAACTGGGGACTGCCGAACAGAAGGCGGAGTTTCTGAAACCCGCCATCGCCGGCGACCTCATCGCCTGCCTGGGGGTCAGCGAACCCGGCGGCGGCTCCGACGTCGCGGCCATGAAGACCTGGGCCCGCGAAGACGGCGGCGACCTGGTGATCAAGGGCCAGAAATTATGGATCACCAACGGGCCTCGCGCCGATTTCATCATCCTGGGCGTCCGCACCGGTCAGGAGGTCCACAAGGGCATCTCGCTGGTGCTGGTGCCCACCAAGACCAGGGGTTTCAGCGTCGGCAAGTCCATTCACAAGGTCGGCATGATGGCCTCGGATACGGGCGAGCTGTTCTTCGATGACGTGCGCGTGCCCAAGCGCTACGTGCTGGGCGAGTTCAACCGCGGCTTCTACTACATCATGCATAACTTCCAGGGAGAGCGCCTGGCCAGCGCCCTGGGTAACGTTTACGGCATGGAGCGCGGCCTGGAATTCGCCATGAAATACGGGTTGGAGCGGCAGGCCTTCGGACAACCGGTGCGCCAGTTTCAGGTGTGGAAGCATCGGATCTCAGAGATGTATACGGAAGTGGAGGCGGCCAGGTGGCTGACCTACCGCGCCACGGACCTGATGAATCGCGGCGTGCCGTGCGTGAAGGAAATCACCATGGCGAAGCTGTTCACCAGCGACCTGAGCCAGCGCGTGCTGTACGACTGCATGCAGATTTTCGGCGGTTTCGGCTACTCCACCGAGTATCCGATCGGTCGCATGTGGCGCGACGCGCGGCTGCACACCATCGGGGCGGGGTCGTCGGAGATCATGAAGGAAATTCTGGCGAAGCAGTTCAAGATCTGATCAGGTTTCGAATTCGTCGGGGCTGAATCGAGATCGTGCCTGCGCCAGGCGCTCGCGAAGGACTTCGGGCAGGGCGGCTTCCAACTCGGGCGTGATCAGGCCGCATTGGTCCAGCGTTTCCAGGTGAGTTTCGTCCTTGGGACGGAAGGAGTTCAACTTCATCCGCACCAGATCGGGCAGCCCGGCTACCGGGATGGTAAGGCCGAACTCGTCCAAGCGCTTCTCCTCGGGCCGCAGCTCCGGATTCTCGAGAACCTGGCGGAACGTTTTCATGGCGAATCCCGGTGGCGCATTCTTATTCTGACGCAGAAAAACGCTGACGGTCAGCTCGTTCCCCACCGGGCCATGCAAGCCGGATATTCTAAAGCTCATGCAGGCTGTATGGCGGCACTGGTGGTGATTCGCGGAGACTCCGCACGAGCTTTCGAAGCCACAGCGTGCAAGGGGGATCCGGGGCGCTAAGCCCCGCCCAGTGTAAAGGGGGGACGGGGGCGCTAAGCCCCGCCCAGTGTGAAGGGGGATCCGGGGCGCTAAGCCCCGCCCAGTGTAAAGGGGGGTCCGGGGCGCTAAGCCCCGCCCAGTGTAAAGGGGGATCCGGGGCGCTAAGCCCCGCCCAGTGTAAAGGGGGATCCGGGGCGCTAAGCCCCGCCCAGTGTGAAGGGGGATCCGGGGCGCTAAGCCCCGCCAATATGATTCGAATCGCAAACGGCCAAGGCTTCTGGGGCGACTCCCTCGAAGCGCCCGTCGAGCAGGTCCGCCGCGGACCCATCGACTATCTCACCCTCGACTATCTGGCCGAGATCACCATGTCCATCGTCCAGAAGCAGAAGGCTCGCGACCCCAAGCAAGGCTACGCGCGGGACTTCGTGGAGATGATCGCGCGCGTGCTCCCGGACCTGGTGGAGCGGCGCGTGAAGGTGATCGCCAACGCCGGCGGCGTGAATCCGCAGGGCTGCCGCGACGCCGTGGCGGAGGTCGTGAAGCGGCTGGGGTTCCAGGGCAAGGTGAAGATCGGCATCGTCGCCGGCGACGACCTGATGCCTAATCTCGACAGCCTGCTGGCGCGCGGCGTGGAACTGAAGAACATGGAGACAGGCGAGCCGCTGAGTTCCGTGCGGCCCTTCGTGCAAAGCGCCAATGTGTATCTGGGCGCGTGGCCGGTGGTGGAGGCGCTGCGGCAGGGCGCCGATATCGTCATCTGCGGCCGCGTCACCGACACCGGACTCGCGCTGGCGCCCATGATTCATGAGTTCGGCTGGGGCAAGGAAGACTGGAACAAACTGGCCGCGGGCACTATCGCCGGACACACCGTCGAATGCGGCGCGCAGTGCACCGGAGGCAACTGCCAGGTGGGCTGGCGGGACATGCCGAACTACGCCGACATCGGCTACCCCATCATCGAAGCCGAACCGGACGGCAGCTTCGTGATCACCAAGCACGCGGGCACCGGCGGGCGGGTGTCCATCCCCAGCGTGAAGGAGCAGCTTCTCTACGAATTGGGCGATCCGCGCGAGTACATCACGCCTGACTGCGTGGCCGACTTCACTTCCATTCAGCTTGCCGACGCCGGACCCGACCGGGTGCGCTTCAGCGGCATCCAGGGCCGTCCCGCCACGCCCTTCTACAAGGTCTCCGTGAGTTACTCGAACGGATTCAAGGCCGCCGGAACGCTGGTCTACTCCTGGCCGGACGCGTTCGCCAAGGCGCAGCTCGCCGACCGCATTTTGCGGGAGCGGCTGGACCGTATTGGGTTGCAGTTTGACGCCGTGGTGAGTGAATTCGTCGGCGCGGGCGCGTGTCATGGATTGAAGCTCGCCGGGACGCCCCCGGCGGACCTGCCCGAGGTGCTGCTGCGCATCGGGGTGCGATCGCAGAACAAGAACGCCGTGGACCGCTTCACCAAGGAGCTGGCGCCGCTGGCGCTGAACGGACCGCCGGTGGTCACCGGGTTCGGCTCGGGGCGTCCGCAGGTGCAGGAGATCGTGGCGTACTGGCCGGCGCTGATGCCCAAGCCGGAAGTGACGCCGGAAGTGACGGTGACGGAGGCATAATGGCGCGCCGAAAACTGGTGGAGATCGCGCATGCGCGATCCGGAGACAAGGGCGATACCGCCAACGTGGGACTGATCGCGCTGGACGCGAAGCATTATCCGGTGCTGGTCGGCGAAGTGACGGCGGAGCGCGTGAAGCAGCATTTCTCGGAAATCTGCCGCGGCAAGGTGGAGCGGTTTGAACTGCCCAATCTGGGCGCGCTGAACTTCCTGCTGCACGAATCGCTGGACGGCGGCGGGACGATTTCCCTGAAGGCGGATCCGCAGGGGAAGACGTATTCAGCGGCGCTGCTCAGGATGGAGATCGATGTTCCCGACGATTTATGAGGTGGCGGACGGCGTCGCGCGCATCACGCTGAACCGTCCGGAGAAGAAGAACGCGCTGAATGACGAGCTGATCAGCGGGCTGAAGCAGGGCTTGCGGGACGCGGCGGCGGACGCGGGGGCGAAAGCGGTTACCATTACCGGCGCGGGCGGCGATTTCTGCTCCGGCGCGGACCTGGCCGGCCTGGAGAAGATGGCCGATGCGTCCGTGATGGATCACATGAACGGCGCGCGCCACATGGCGGAAGCATTCCTGCAGATCCGCCATCATCCCAAGCCGGTGGTCGCGCTGGTGAAGGGACGCGCGCTGGCGGGCGGCTGCGGCCTGGCCACCGCCTGCGATCTGATTCTCGCGGCGGACAACGCGCAGTTCGGCTACCCGGAAGTGAACATCGGCTTCGTGCCCGCCATGGTGATGGCGATCCTGCGCCGTAGCGTGTCGGAAAAGCGGGCGTTCGAGCTGATCACGTCAGGGCAGCCGGTGAGCGCGGCCACGGCCTGCGAATTCGGTCTGGTGAATCAGGTGTATCCGGCGGCCGAATTTGACGCGCGCTCGGCGGAGTATGTCGCCAGATTAGCGGCGAAGCCCGCGTCCGCGGTCACTCTGTCGAAGATGTTGCTGTATCACATGGATGGGCAGGATTTCGAGGCCGCGCTGGAATCGGGCGTGCATTTCAATGCGATCGCCCGGATGACGCCGGAGATGAAGGCGGGGGTCGCGAAATTCCTGAAGGGCAGGCAGCCTTGATCCAGCGAATCGCGATCCGCGGATACAAGTCGCTTCGGGATCTCGATCTACGCCTTGAAAACCTTACGGTGCTGATTGGGCCGAATGCGGCGGGGAAGAGCAATTTTCTCGACGCGCTGCAATTAATGTCGCGGCTCGCGAGTTCGAGAACCCTGGTCGAAGCCTTCGCGTCGCCTTACCGTGGCAAGCCATTGGAGTCGTTTTGGTTTGGTGACCAAGGCTTGGAAGGTCTGACTCATCAGAAGTTAGCGTCCTTTTCCATCGAAGTTGATGTCAATCTTGCTCCCAGGATCATCGACGCCGTGGACCGTCAGATCGCGGAGATGCGAGGCCGTCCTGGATTGATGCCCGAGACCGGTGTTCTCAAGTCTTACATTCACCACCGTCTCCTTCGATATGCGGTGGAGATCGGCATTTCGCCCAAAACCGGACAGTTGTTTGTCCTGGACGAGTACTTGGCGCCCCTGAACAGCGCCGGCAACCCTAAAGCCAAGCCTCTCCCCTTCCTGCAGACAGTGGAGCACCGGCTTCACCTGCGAATGGAAGGGCAGTCCCACCCATCCTACCTGGACCTGCGTCTCGACCACACCGTTCTGTCGCGGCCCCATTACCCTCCTCACTATCCGCACCTGACGGCACTGAAGAAGGAGTTTGAAAGCTGGTTCTTCTACTATCTGGAACCTCGTGAGCGCATGCGGGCGGCGAGCAGCGTGAAGGAAGTGCGTCATATCGGCTTGATGGGCGAGGAGCTTGCGTCATTTCTGAACACACTGCGGGCGATCGATCCGAAGCAATTCCAAGGAATTGAGAAGGCAATTCATCACTTGATTCCGTCCATTACGGGAATTCAAACCAAGGTGAACAAGTTTGGCGAGGTGGAACTTAGCATCCTGGAAGATGGGATTGAAGTCCCGGCACGCGTGGTTTCAGAAGGAACCCTCCGTATCCTAGGTCTGCTGGCTCTGCTCGGCGCAAAGGACACTCCCAGCGTGATTGGTTTTGAGGAACCGGAGAACGGCATCCATCCTCGTAGAATCCGCGAGGTCGCGAGAATGCTTTCGGCGCTTGCGCGCAAGGACGCGCAGGTGATCGTCACTACCCACTCTCCGATACTTCCTGATTACGTCGATGACAAGTCGCTTTTCCTTTGCCGGCGAACTCGTGGCAAGACTTCGATAAGCCCGTACCAGGCATCCTGGGGACCGCTTGGACGCCCCGCGGAAATCGAGGATTCTCTCGACGACGCTGGCGGCTCGACGGTCTCCCGCCGGCTCATGCGGGGCGATCTGGATGCGTAAGGTCTTTCTGTTCTGCGAAGACTCTTTTCATGAAGCCTTCCTTGCCGCGCTCATCCGGCGGCTCGCAGCCGAGATCCACTGCCGGCTTAGCGTAGAGCCGCTGAGCGCCACAGGTGGGTTTCCCAGGATGCGGCACGAATGCCGCCAGTTCTTTCGCGATCTGGAACGAAACGTTTTGCCGCAGCCGGACCTGATCGTGCTGGCGGCGGACGCGAATTGTCATGGATACACGGAACGCAGGAAGGAACTTGCCGCGATAGTGGAACATCATCCCCCGTACCAGGATCTGGTCACGTACGTGATTCCCGACCCGCACATTGAGCGCTGGATGTTAGTGGACCCGGTTGCCTTTCAAAGACTGTTCCGCCGCGGCTGTACGCTTCCAGCCATCAAGTGCGACAAGAACGCATACAAGAACCTGTTGGAAGATGAGATTCGTGCTAGCGGGATCACTCCTCTCCTTGGGGGAATGGAGTATGTCGAGGACATCATCAAGCTGCTTGACTTCCATCGGGCTGAGCGCGAGCCGACTTTCCGGCTTGCCCTCCGGGAGATCAGGGCCACCCTGAAGCAATGGGCGTGAGACCCGCCCGTTTTGCCCCGCTTCCGCGCTAGCTCGCCCCTTTTCTTGAACGAATAGAACCACACGCCGTCTACACGCGGGAGGTGATCCCCACATGAAACTCGTTCTCTCGTTCGCAATGGCGACCGTCGCGTTCGCCCAGGCCCAGGGCCCCGTGACGCTGCAGTCCATGGCCAAACGCCAATTCGACGTCACGCACGATTTCGTGACTAAATCCGCGCAGAAAGCTCCCGAGGATCTGTATGGATTCCAGCCCTCCAAGGATGTCCGGACCTTCGGCCAGATCCTGGGCCATATCGCCGAGACCAATTACTTTTTCTGCGGACGGCTGAAAGGCGACTCCTCCAACCCCGGCAAGGACCTGGAGAAGACGCTGAAGACCAAGGCGGAGCTGGTGAAGGCGCTGCAGGACGTGCGAGCCTACTGCGCGCCCGTGTTCGACACGCTGGATGAGAAGAAGACGGTGAATAACGGCCAGCGCGACGTCCCCGCGATCGGGATGGTCTACAACATGAACGGCCACACCTGGGAGCATTACGGGAACCTGACCACCTACATGCGCATGAAGGGCGTGGTCCCGCCGTCCAGCGAGCCCCGAAACTGATAATCTGGAGCGCATGAGACTGTGGATTTGCGGCCTTACGTTCGCGGGCTTTGCCGCGGCGCAGTCGGGCGACCCGATCATGAAAACGGTGCTCGCCCGATACAACTATGTGAAACAGAATCTGGTGGAAAGCGCCGAGGTGATGCCGGAAGAAAATTACGAATACCGGCTCAGCCCGGCGCAGCGCCCCTGGGCGGAGTGGATTGAGCACAACGTCGCGATGAACTATCGCTTCTGCTCGCAGATGGCCGGGCAGGAGGTCCCCAAGGAAGCGGTGCCGCCGGGCAAGAGCAAGCCCGAACTGGTGGCCGCCCTGAAGAAGAGCTTCGCGTATTGCGATCCCATCTTCACCGGCATGACCGACGCCAAAGCGGTGCAGCCGGTCACGATGGGCGCCCGGACCATCTATCCGGTGGGCGTCATGATCGATCTGCTGATTCAGTGGAACGAGCATTACGGCAACATGGTGGGCTACCTGCGCACCAAGGGCATCACGCCGCCGTCCACCGCCCGCGC
>JAIEPW010000076.1 GCA_019748195.1 Bryobacteraceae bacterium | reverse complement strand
AATCCATCCGAACCGAGCCACTCGCGGGGACGGCGTAGGTGCGATCGGGTTCGTCCGGCAGAGCCGGGATCGAGTCATACCTTCGCGTGAGTTCCTGGAGTTTCCAGTTCGCCTGATTCACTGCATGATCGCCGAGCCGATTCCGTTCGACCGCGGATCTGCGAACGCCAAACACCACCGCCTGTTTGTACCGTACGGAATCCGACTCGGTCAGCCGGTAGACCGCCTTGTCCTTGAAGTGCGGACTCAGAACGTTCCGGCATTCGTAGATTCGATCGAATGGAATCACGAGCACCAGAACGCCGCCTGGTTTCAGCCAGCGGAAGAACTCGTCGAGAAACAGCTTCTCCATTCGTTGGTTCTTGCCCTCGCCGATCTCAAAATCATAGGGCGGATTCAAGTACAGCAGAGAGCAAGACTCGACTGGCGCTTTCACGTCGAAAGCGTTGCCCTGGATCACTTCATCCAATACCAGGCTCGCTTCGCTTGCCCGGTGCGCGTCGAGCTCGACGCCATACCGCCTGGAAGAGCTGTTTGTCGTCAAGTTGAGCAACGCCGCGCCCGTGCCCGCGCAGGGGTCAACCGCACTCGTCGGGTCTGGAGTGAATGCCAGAAATCGTCGCATGCGCTGAGCCTCGGTTTGATCGAGTGGGTAGTATCCCAGCCGCATCCGTCCTTCCAACCTCATACGATCACCGCTGCGGGACCAAGGCGGTTCTCGAAGAAGAGCGAGTGCAGGGAGCCGAGTTCGAACGTCAGTTCAGCGCTGATCTCACCCAGTTCCGGTTGTGCCGTGACGAATGCGTCAACCGATCTCGCCGTCAAGAGTGTCCGGTCACCGGATTCAATCAGCCGATGACACTCTCCGCAGGCGGCCCAATCGCCAACACTCTCGCCGGCGATTCCGCAAGCCACATAGCCGATAAAGCTCCGCGCCGGATATCTCCAAGTTGGATCCGGCGCGGAGCAGAAGTCGCACTTGTTTCCCATTGGTGGCTCCTTCAGGGCTAGAACGGAACGTCTTGGTCCACGCCGTCAGCGCCGTCCTGTGATGCGTCCCCGTGAGGCGTCGCGCCAGTCGCTGGCCGGCCAGTGTGCTCGCTTCGGCCAGAGCCCAAGAAGCGGACCGTGCTCGGAATGATCTCGACGGATACCTCCTTGCCGGTTTGCTTCGAGTCGTACTGGCGGACCTGCAAGCGGCCCTCTACGAATACTCCGTCGCCCCGCTGTAAATGCTTGGCGCAGGCTTCTCCCACTCCATTGAATGCGCAAACGCGGAACCAGTCGGTCGCTTCCTTCTGGTTGCCTTCGCGGTCCTTGTATCGGCGATTGACCGCCACCGAGAAATTGACGACGGGGTCGCCGCTCGGCAGGAATTTCATCTCGGGCATGCCACCCAAGTTGCCCATGATCTGAATCTTCGTGTATCCCAACATTTTGTGTGTCTCCTTGTCCGTGCTGAAATGCGGACGCACCCCGAAGCGACGAGCGCCCAAGGTGGTCCGATGAATCTGAATGTGATTTACGATCAGCGGCTATGCGCTGGCCGTCAGGTTTTGGATCGCCGCGTTCTGGCGGGCGGCTCGTTTGCGGGCCAAAGCCTTCTGCTGATAGTCACGGCTCTGCTGATTGAGCCGCAGCTTGGCGCAGGCGCGGCAACGCTCGGCGTTCGGTGACGTGCTCTTGCACGGATTGCCGCAGTCAGCGCAATCGTAACGCCTGAGCCTCATCTGTACGTACATGGTCGCCTCCCATTCCAGGTTGGAACGCGGTCCATTGATCCCGGTTTCGATCCACCCAGCGCAGTGTGTAGCTTTGGAGTCCTCGTAACCATTCCTTGCCGCTTGCGGATCGAATCAACCTCAGTTCTTCTCCCGTGAACCCGTTGTCACCCGCTTGGCGTTCGCGCGAGCGAGCCATGTATTCGTCTAGCTCGCCTGTCCAACGGGCCATCGGTAAATAGAGCCATGCCGGCGCGAGCGCGAAGGCCAGCTTGTCAGCTAGACATAGGCGACTGATGGGCCGTCCGATTCGACGGCTCCAATATCGGGAGTGCCGAAGGCATTCGTCCGCCCACGCTGCCCCAAACAGCGCACCCATGATGCGTGCGCCAAGGACGACATGCTGCTCGCCATCGGCACCGTCCATGTCCTTCCGGCCCAAATAGCCGATGTCGTGAAGGGCGAAGGCAAACCAAAGCCGTGGGTCCCATGGAAAGCCGAAGAGCCGAGTCCACCCCCAGGCAACCAGCAATGGATGCAGTAGCACGCAGTGCGCCCCGTAGAGAACGCTTTTGGTCCCAAGGGTCATTGCCGTCCTCCTTCTCGCCTTACTCCATGACGTGCTCGGCTGGCTCCGTGGTCTCGGACTCTTCGTCCAAGACGACGACTCGTCTGCGCTTGGGAGCCGGAACGAGCTTTCGATACAGGGGCCAGAACAGGATGGTGCCCGTGAACGCTCCCGTAACGACGCCAAGCTCATTGGTGCGGCCCGAAAAGGCCGCGGCCAGAAACAGGAACATGCAAATCTTCGTCAGGTACTCTCTCACCGTGCCCCCCTTTGCCTACAGTAGGAATGCGATTCTGCCGCCGCTGGCGATGATCAAGATGCTGATGCAGAATGCGAGTGCACCGGTCGCCGCCCAACTCCTGTCAAACCGAAAGCTGAGCCAGGCGGCCACGACGCAGATCCACAAGATCACTAAGGGCCAGTGCCGAGGCGGACCCGGCACGGCGTCGATCCAAATCGACGTCGCGATCCACGCCAGTGTCACGAGGTAGGCGAAGGCTGCGGGGAAGTCGATGACGCATTCATTCTGGGTTCGTGTCATGGTCTATCTCAAGAAGCGATCGAAACTACCTCGGCACCCGGCTCCGGCGCGGCGGGCGTTCCACTCATCAGGCCGTGAACATGTTTGCAGTTGGCACATGTTGCACCAGTCGCCACGAGCTTCACGGCTTCCAGATATTCACTTGGCACCGCCTTCACCTCGCCGCTGCGGGTGAGAAAGCCCGGCGCGAGCCCCTGCTTGCGTAGCTTTTCGGGAAGTTGGCCGTCCATTCCCCGAAACACTACTGATGACTCGACCGGTGGCCGTTTCCCGCCGACCGTTGGCTTTCCGAGTTCGTACTTCGCGATCACCAACTGATACGTCTCTTCCACGCGCGCCACCTCGACGCCTACCAGCACCTCGCCGATCACGACGGCGTGAACTCCATTCGACCCGATGCGATCCGCCTTTTGCAGCCATTCCAGGCGAGACCCCGTTGGAGCGAAGAAGGAGATGTACCTGCCGAATTCCCGCGCGCTGCCGCCGCTCTCAACACCGCGCAGGACCCAACGCTTTGCCCGTTCCTGCCTTTCCGCTGTGACCCATGTCTGGCAGTAGATGCCGAGCGAGTTGAGCTTGGCGAGCATCGGTTTTGGAAGCACAAGGCGCGATTCGTTTGCCATCTTCGTGTCCTAACGCGTGAGCACCGGAGCCGACGCACCGAGCGCGGCTCTGATCTGAAAGTTGCTGCAACCGGCCCAGCAGAGATACTTCCGTGGTTCCTCCACGGAGATGGCCAGATTGTCCTTGCCGCGATCGCGGCCCGCTGCTGCACAACTTGGACATCGCGTAACCCAGTTCCGCCCGACCCGCCGCAACTGGTTCCGGTCCAAAAACTCCAAGATCTGAAAACCGGGCCTGTTATGGGCTGCGGACCCGACCTGAGGTAGCGGTACTTCTTCGGGAATCTCCAGATCCGCGATCAGGCCGGCCAACTGCACCTCCGACACGCGCCGGAGTTGGCGCAGATACGCCAGTTGCGATTCAAGGTCGTGCGCGGCACCGTAGAACCAGTAACGCCGATTGACTGCCCGATGAACGCCGAGCGGCCCGCGGATCGCGTTGCCGAATTGCGCGGGATCGATTCGATCCTGCTTTGGGAACAGCTCGATTCCATCGGACGGCCCCGTCGACTTCACCTGCACAGCCAGCTTTCCAGCCAGGTGCCGGATGTACACGCGGGCGTGCTTGGCGAGCACCGGCGCCTCGAACAGGATCCAAAGATGCCCGCCGCGGCGGCTCTGTTCAAGGGCCGCCTGAATGCCGTCTTGCTGAAGTTCGTACTGCAACTTCAGCAGGTCATCGAGCGAGCGCCTGTAATCGGCGTCGATCGCCATCCACTTCACCCGCTGGTTCCCCGGGTTGATCGCGTAGATCCCCAAGGTGATTTCGCCGGCTAGGTGGCGTCGAACGTCCTCTATCTCCAATGCGACCTCCGCGCCGGCCTTCGACCCGGGCCGGTAGTAGAAGTGCCGACCCGACTCCGGATGAGGCCGGTCGGACTGCCGCGTGTAGGCGCGCCGGTTGACGAACCAGTTCGAGTACTCGGCGGCCATTGCGGGCGTTGCCAGCAGGAGTTGTGGCATAGCTCTTCTGTACACCCGATTTGCGGAATCGCAAAACGAGTTGTGGCTAACCCTTGGCCGCCCGCAACCGGGACGGATCTTCGGCAAAGTCGAGCAGCCGGAAGTCCTTGATTTTCTGGCGCATGTCGACGAGCGAGTAGCCGCCGAAGACGCTGTCCGCCAAGCTCAACAGCCAGAACGTCCCCTTCTTGCGGTCATAGACGTAGAATTCGCCGGACCGGGCGTCGCCCGGAACCATCACGAAGAGCAGCAGCCCCTTCGAGTACTCGACCCAATGAGCCACCACGGCCTCGGCCGCGCTCAGGAAGTGCCCGACGATCTCGGTCACATCCCGTTCTGGCCGTACTTTCAAGTCTTGCGTGCTGAGCACTTGGCTCGCGCATACGGTAACGTTTCCAGTCATCTCAGTTCTCCTTTTGAGGTTTGGGCTCCGTTCGGAAGTCGCTATATATAAGGACAGTTGCTCATTTTCGCTTACTTCGATTGCTTTCGATTGCTGCGAATTGTGATAGGATGAGTCCAGGATCAATCAAGCCATGGCGCAAGGAACTCTCGCACCAACTCTTCCGTCTGAGGCCGAGGCGATTCTCGCCAAGGAGACCAGTCTGGTCCTCGCGTCGCGAACCCAAACGACGGACCCTTTGCAACTCCGCTTGCTCGACGATCCCTCCGCAGGGACCGTGAAGCTGCCAGCTTCAGCGGTGCGGATGCTCGTCCACATTCTTGAGGAAATGGCGCGGGGCAACGCAGTGACGCTGATTCCAGTACACGCCGAACTCACCACTCAGGAAGCGGCGGACATGCTGAACATCTCGCGGCCGTCGTTGATTCAGCTTCTCGATGAGGGCAAAATCGAATACCGCCGCGTCGGCACGCATCGCCGAGTCCGATTCGAAGCGCTCATGGCCTACAAGCGGCGCGCGGATGCTGAGCGCCGAGCAGTCCTCGCCGAACTCGCCGCCTACGACCAAGAACTGGGTCTCTGAGTGATTAGGAACTTTGCCGGTCCGCGCCAATAATTAGCTGTGGCGACGTTCACCGCATTCTATGACGCCAACGTCCTCTACCCGGCAGAGTTGCGGAATCTGCTCATGCATCTGGCGCTCACAGGATTGTTCCGCGCGAAGTGGTCTGCGGATGTTCACGAGGAATGGATCTCAGCCCTTTTGGAAAAGCGGCCAGATCTGACGCGCGACAAACTGGAGCGAACCCGAGCGCTGATGGATCTACATGCCGTCGACGCGCTGGTGACCGGCTACGAGGATCTCATCCCCGGCCTTCGCCTTCCCGATCCGAACGACCGACATGTCCTGGCAGCCGCCATTCGTGGCCAAGCAAATGTGATCGTCACAATGAATCTGCGCGATTTCCCCGCTGACGTAGTTGGAGCATTCGGCATTGAGACCCAACATCCCGATGAATTCGTCCTCCATCTGCTCGATCTGGCACCAGGAGCGGTGATGGCGGCGGCGGAGTCACACCGACAAAGCCTGAAGAATCCACCCTGCACCATGGACGAATACTTGGAGACGCTTGGTCGACAGGGGCTCGCGAAGTCGGCGTCCGCGCTACGAGATCTATGTATCCTGAACCCAGTTTCCGAATAGCGCGTGATTCTGCTACAACAAGCGCTTTCACTGTCCCGGGTGGGATTCGGCCCCCTAGTGGAGGATCACCCCCCTGCGCGACTCTTGTCGCCCATCCTTCGGGAGTCCGTGCGGAGCTAGTCGTGGTAGAGGTAAAAGAGGAGTCTGCTTGGGCACAATACTTCTCAACACAACAGCGCTAGCAGCGGATGACGATATCAAGCCTATTTCGCGGCAACGATTCGATGCTCTTGCCGGATTCAGCAGAAAGCCGTCCACGCATATGTTCGCTGAAGAACTCACCTGGTTGGAGCACGCCAACCACAGAGTCTTGGGCGTGTTAATACGAGACCGAACAGATGACGACTTCGGCGGAATCGTGATGGGGCGCGATGAAGGACACCGCTTTCGGTGTGTAGACGTAACCGGCTTTGCGCCTGAACAGGATCAGGCGCTTCCTGTATTGCTCGAACGTATGTCGGAATGGTCGCGAAAGTCAGACTTCGATTTTGCTCAAGGCGACAGGCAGGCGGCGCCTGTCGACTTCTTCACGCCTGTGGTCGCGGCAAACAAGCTCAGCGAGGCGTTCGTTAGACTCGCAACGGCGGAGGGGTTCTCACCTGCTCGTGGGCTAATCGAAGCTCTCATGAACTATTACGAAGACGTAGACGGTAACTTCGTTCAGCAGTTCCAGAGCGACGGATTTGATTCTCGCTTCTGGGAGCTATATGTCTTTTCACTCTTGACTGAAGAGGGCTTTGTCTTCGACCGATCATTCTCCGCGCCGGACTTCCTTTGCGAGGGAAGAGGACAGGAGATCTTCGTCGAAGCCGTCACCGTCAATCCAACCAAGGTAGGCGGGCTGCTGGTTGAACCAGATCCGCCCCGGACAAGCGACGAAATTCGGGCCTACTTTCGGGAGTACATGCCGATAAAGTGGGGAAGCGCACTGGTCAGCAAGCTGCGAAAGGAGTACTGGAAGCTGCCACACGTTCAGGGGAAGCCCATCGTTTTGGCAATTCAAGATTTTCACGCGCGACGCTCGATGACATTTACAAATTCGACGCTTTCGCCATATCTCTATGGCGTTGAACATCTTTCGTACCTTGAACCCAATGGGACCCTGCGCGTAAAGCTCAACAAGATCCAGGAGCACCGGTGGGGAAGCAAGACCATCGAATCAGGGTTCTTCTACTTGCCAGGCGCTGAGATGATAAGCGCTGTCATTCAGAATCCGACAGCTACGCTCTCGAAGTTCAATCGTATTGGCCAATTGGCGGGATTTGGAAGCCAAAAAGTGAAGATGATGAAGTTCGGTGTATGCTACAACCCGGACCCGAATGCCGCCCTTCCGTTGAAGTACAAGCAAGTTGTCCACGAGCCGTCCTTTTGTGAGAAGTGGGGCGAAGGACTCAATGTCTACCACAACCCGAACGCACGTCACCCGCTAGAACCTCATCTGTTCCCTGATGCGATGCATCACCGGCTGCGGGACGACCAGTTGTTCAATTCCATTGTTGACTTCCACCCATATAGTGCCGAAACTTTGATTCTCGCGCCTGACAGACGACCGGACTAGGCCCTGCTCTCGTGTGCTGGCGCTGCAGGCAAGTGCCGGCTGCACCGCGGCAACCGGCCAGTTGCAACCGACTAGGAGGCCAACCTCGCGACGGCCGCCTCGATGACCGCAGTGTCAGCGTCGGTCAAGCTCTTCAGTCGATCAAGAGTTACCTTCCCTTCGGTGGCCTGAGCGATCACGTCGCCGAACTTCGAAGGCCAGCCGGGGCGTCCACTCTCGGCGACTTTGCGCGCCGCTTGCAGCAGTTGACCGCGAAGCGCTTCGATCTTGCCCGTCGACGCGGCGTAAACTGGAGCGGGCCGTGTTCCGCCACCTTCGAACTCGACGCGGTTCAGCAATGCACTCAACGCGTCGCGATCGGGGACATCGTCCAGTGAATCGCTCGCGAGATTCAGCTCGCGGCAGATTGCGGAGTAGCGTCCGTCGCCGAGTTTGGCCGACGCCGCGCGCAGACGCTCGACGCCTTTCGCCAAGTCAGTGAGCTTTTCAAGAACGGTCGTGAGCTTCGCGAAGCCGATCTTTGACGGATCGGTCACCCCGCCGTATTTCTGAAGCGCAAATTTCGACAGGCCGAAGCCGACGCATTCGCACAATTGCTTCACGTGCGCCAACGTCTCCTGCTGCACCAAACCTTGACGCGGTTGCGTTGGCGCTGCCGACTGACGCCGTGTTTGCGGCTGCGGCTGCCGTCTCAGATGCGCCGGAATCGCCCACTCCGGCAGGTTGGGCTCGCGAACCGGACGATTGTATTGGTCCAGATCTTCCCAAACCTTGTCCAGATCGTACAGGTAACGGCCGAGTCCGAAGCAGGCGCAGGCGCGCTTGAACGCCTGGGCTTCGGCGCGCGTGGCGGAATTCTCGTCGTCCGCCCACTCCTCGCCGACGCCGGTGTGGGAACCAAGCCCGTTCACGGTGACGGTGGAAACCACCACGACCTTCGCGCAGATTGTGCTTTGCTTTTCGCCTTTCGCTCCATGCCGGGTGACGCGTTCGAAGTTCTGAGCAACTTGAACGTTGTAGGTGCGCGTCCAGCCCCACTCACCGAAAATCTCGTTGAGCCGGTCGGTGTAGGCGCGCTGGTCGGCGTAAGCCACCAACTGACCGCGCTTGACCGTGCCATTCCGGCCATTCTGCGTCGACGTCGCTGTCACCCGCCATTTGATTTCGGCTGGGTCAAAGGGATCGAGCAACTGCCGCCGGATCTCTTCGAGCCGTGCCGGCGAGATTCCGGTCGGCGTAACCAATCCATCTATGCCGGGTGCCGTCGCGACAGGCGGCGCCAAATTGTCTTGCGGAACTGCTGCTCCGTTCACGTACATATTCTTGTCTCCTCAATTTGATTTGTTGATTCAGCGCCGCTCAGGTGAGCGACCACGTGCCATCAGCCGTACACCAAGTACTCCGGTCGGCCACCGGACTGTTTCACCAACTCGCAAACCCGTTCCCGAAAGCTACCGTCGTACTCGCAGATCTTGCCGCCAAAGAAGCGCACATGTGCATATCCCAGCGACTTCAGCCGCGGCTTCAACCAGTTCTCTTCGAACCAGGTCGTCCATTCGCCGTCATATGCTCGGTAGTCGATCAGGACTTCCAGGTCGCGGTACCGCGCTCTCGTCTCCGCAAATGCTCCGTATGCCATGTCCGATGTCTCCCTTCGATTTCGATCTCCGCGCGCCGCGACCGCTGCTCGCGCACACTTCGCCACACTCCACTTCCGTCCACGCATTCCTTCCCACTCACCACCACGCGCACATCACACCGGCCTATTCGCGCGCGCTGCGCACACCGGCTACCACCAAATCCCGGCTTCCACTCCAGAACCCTCACAACTCCCTGCCGGTCAGTCCGGAAATGCTCTCCAGACCGAATACAGCCACAAACTACCGGTAGTAAGGCCGCAACTCGCTGATCC
>JAIEPW010000066.1 GCA_019748195.1 Bryobacteraceae bacterium | reverse complement strand
GACGGTGAATGTCGCTTCCAATGCGGCGGCGCAGGTGACGAATCAGGTCACGGTGTCGGGCGGCGGGTCGCCTGTGGCGAGCGCGTCAGACCCAACGACGATTCTCGCCACCGCGGATCCGCCGGCGCTCTTGTTCCCGACCGACCTGGCGGTGAAGGTGTCGAACACGCCGGTGCTGGTGTGGACCGCGGCGCCTTGGGCGACGTCCTATGATGTGTACTTCGGCTCGACCAACCCGCCCCCGCTGGCGGGCAACGTAACCACCACGAGCTTCGCGCCTGGGACGCTGACAAACGGCGGAACATTTTACTGGCGTGTTGTCGCCAAGGCGGGGAGTTTCACGTCGAGTTCAACAACGAGGTCCTTCACGGTGTTCAACAGCGGCACGGCTCCGGTGTCGCTGACGCCGGTGACGGGCACGGCGGGGCGGCAGGTGTTCAACTTCCGTGCGCGGCACATTACGGCGGCGACGAATATTCAGTACGCGCAGTTCCTGTTTACGAAGTCCGGCCTGAACGCGGCGAACGCCTGCTATATCAGCCACGATCCTGTGGGCAATGTCTTCTATCTGCTCAACGATGACATGACGCAGTGGTTCGGCCTGCTGGGCGGGACGGCGGGCACGGTGGGGAACTCGCAATGCACGATTCATGGAGCAACCAGCGGGTCGTCGAGATCGGGCACGGACCTGGTAACCAACATCGACCTCAGTTTCCGTTCCGGATTTGCGGGAGTGAAGAACATCTACCAGTTCTCGGCGGACACGCAGGGCAACACGAGCGGGTGGCAGGGAATGGGGACCTGGAACGACACGGGAAATCCGGGCGCGGTGGAACTGATTTCGCTCACACCGAGTTCGGGAGCGGGAGCATCGCAGGCATTCACGGCGGTGGTGCGGGACGGAGATGGTGGATCGACGATTCCGTTCGTGCAGATGGTGATGAACGCGAGTCTGAGCGGATTCAACGGGTGTTTCATTCACTACGACCGGGCATCGAATACGTTTTTCCTGCTGAACAATGCCGGGACGTCGTGGTCGGGTCTTGTGGGCGGTAGCGGCGGGCAGGTGTCGAACAGCCAGTGTACGTTGAGGGGGACGGGATCGGGCGGGACGGTGGTGGGATCGGACCTGACAGTTACCTATAACCTGGAACTCGCGCCGGCGTTCGCAGGGTTGAAGCGGATCTACCTGCAGGCGGTGGATCACACGAATGTCATTCAGCCGTGGCGGCAAATGGGCACGTGGTCGCGATAACTTTGCCAGTTGACGGGAAGCCACGCTTCGCTTTCACAAGCCGATCGTAAACATGCGGGAACTGGCGTAAGAGACACCTGGAGCGTGCGGGAGGGACCGGTACAAACGGAACGGAGGTCGAAAGCAGACCTGTCACGGAAGTCGCGTTCTACCGCGCACCGTGGCCTTTGACACCGCGGTCATCTAGCCTTTACTGACGGCTTCTTCATTCGCCGCGTTATTCCCGTTCTGACGTGCCCGCGCGGTTCGCGACGGACAGTCTGGGTGGAGGCCACCGCCCACGCCGGTCCCGCTCATCGCCCCGCCGCCCGCAGCAACTGTCCCTTCAATGCCTCCACTTGCGCCGGCGCTTCACCGGCCAGCCCGGCTCTCGCGGCGGCCAGCAGCTTTGCGGAAACCTCATCGTTACGGTCTCCCGCCAGCTCCAGCCGGGCAACGCCCTCGATGATGTCACGCGGACTGGGGTCCGGCTTGCGCAGGATCAGGCTGCCGAGTTTCATCTGGCACATGCGGTTCCCTCGCGCGGCGCACAGGCGATAATGCCGCGCCGCTTTCTCCAGGTCCACCGGTACCGCATCGCCCTGCTCGTAGCGAACTCCCAGGTCGTACTGCGCCGCAACACTCCCCAGAACGGCGGCGTCCCGGATCTTGGATATGCCGGCACTGACGTCTTTCGCCACCAGTTCGCCCTTCACTTCCAGGGAGCCGAGCGCATATAGGGCGGACACCACGTTCGCGCCGGCCGCCATTCTCAGAAGCTCCAGCCCTCCCTCGATGTCCCGCGGCAGATGCCGCCCGTTCAGCAGGAAGCCTCCCAACGCGGCTTGGGCCGGGGGATATTTCTGATCTGCAAGCGCCCGCAATTTCGACAGCGACTGCTGCACGCGCTCGCCGGAGCTGATCTGAGTTACGGCTGTGTTGTACTCGCGGCGGCGGCGCTCGGCGATCCGGTCGAAAAACGCGCCCCGAAACCGGAAGTTCACTTCCACCGTGGCGATCACCGGCACCGGCCGACCGTTCTTCTTCGCGGGGGCAAAGCGCCATTGCCGGGTCACTCGCTCGGCTTCCTCGTCCAGGCCGAACCCCATGGGACTGATGACGCGCATTTCGCCGATCTTGCCGTCCACCCCGATCACGACGTCCAGCACCACGGTTCCCTGTACGGCGGCTTCTCGCCCCGCTTTCGTATATACAGGCTCCACTTTGTGGATCAGCTTCGGCGGTATGTCGTAATTCTTTGCCGGATTCGCGCCCGCCAACGATTGCGCGAATAATGCGATTCCAATACTTGCAAGCCTGCACAGCATTGCTTTTCCATTATCGCGTCTGCAACGCAGGATAATGGAGCGGCCTGCCGCGGATGCGGTGAGGCATAGCGTCAGGGCAGGCGCTTGGCGTTACACTGAAGATTCTGCCTCTGCGTTTCACCATCTTCCTGTTCCTCGCGCTGGCGGGCATCGTGGCCGCGCAGGCTCTCCCTTCCAGCGAGGCGGAAACTCTCGCCGGGCAGAAAGTCCGCTTTCCGGACTTCCTCGCGGGTAAATCAGCGGTCTGCGTCTTCACCTTCAGCCGCGAAGCTGGGGAGAGCGCCCGTGCCTGGATGGACCCGTTGTGGAAAGCGGGCGTGGACGCATATTCCATTGCGAATATCGAAGCAGCGCCGCGCCTGGTACGCGGCATGATCCGCCGCGGGATGAAGAGCGGGATGCCCCCGGATTACCACGCCCGGTCGCTTGTGCTCACCCGTGACGAAAAGGCTTGGAAAGCTGTCCTGCAGGCCACCGATGACAAATGGCCGGTCGTCGTCCGATGGGATGCGTCGGGCAAAATCACCGCGCGGTACACGGGACCGTTCGATGCGCGGGCCCTGGAGCGCTTTACGCGGCAGTAATAGTTGACGGAGTCAACAATTAATACTTGACTCCGTCAACCTTCGCCCTCGAAACCGAATTCATCTCGTCCACGGAGGCTTCACTCCAATCGCGCGAGCATAAGCGATCAACTGGCCAAGGTGCTCATGCAGGTGCGCGACCATGCGCAACTGCAGGCCGCCCATCGTAGTCTTGCGCTCGAAAAACATGGCGGGTTCGTCAAGGCTCGCCGCCGGCGCATGGACGATCGGCTCGGCGGCGGCGGCGAATGCCGCTTTGGAAAGCTCCAGAATTCGCGCTTTATCCTGGATGTTCGCCTCGTACTCGCGGTTCTTGTCCGCCACCGCGCGGACGCGCTGCGGACCCTCCGGCAAGCCGGGATAAATCGAATCCGGAGCCTTCCGCCGCATCATTTCGAGCAGCATGTAGTTGTTCAGGCCGACGTGCAGCACCACCTGACCGATGGTGCGTACGTCGCCGCCCGGGCGCCAGCCGTACTTGTCCGCCGGGATCGCTTCGGCAAGCTGGAACAGACGGTCGCGATAGACGTCGAACTCGCGCTGCAGGTCGGCTTGGAAGGCGGCTCGGGTTTGCGGTAGCGCCGGCAGCGCTCCGGCGATCAGCAGCAGCGCCATGCGGCGGTAAGAATGTCTCACGAAACTTTGCTCCTTTCAGCTAGGTCAGGAGGTAGTTTGCGCTAAACTCCTCTGCCGGTATAGAAGGTTCTTGCTCTGCCGGTAGACGCCGGGGGTGATGCCGAAAGTGCGCCGGAAGTGGCGCGTGAAGTGGCTCTGGTCGGCGAAGCCAGTTTCCGCGGCGACGGCGGGCAGGTCCAGGCCTTCCCGGAGTAGCGTGCGCGCCCGCGCCAGGCGGATCTGCAGCAGAAAGGCGTGCGGCGGCAGTCCGGTGCCGCGGCGGAACACCCGGGTGAAGTGAAAGGGGCTCAGCCGGGCGACGGCGGCCAACTGTTCCAGGCGGATGTTGCGGCCGCAGTTCTCGATCAGATAGTCGCGGGCACGCCGCACCGCGCCCGCCTCGTAGCCGGGAGGCCGTTCGCCGCTGCCTTCCAAAGCCGTTTCCAGGTCCAGACGGGCCTCGTCGAGCGCGAGCGCTTCCGCAGGCTCGGCAACGCGGCGGCACAATTCCAGGAGGCACTGACGGAGGTCGCCGCGCGTGGTGATGGGGTCGCGCCAGAACCTGCTCCATTCTCCGCTCAAGTAGAGGTTGTGGTGGTCGCAATGGCCACGGTTAGCGTGAATCTCGCCCGCGGGGATCAAAAACGTGCTGCCGGCCGGGGTGGGCCGCCACGCGCCGCGATAATAGAGTTCTCCGTAGCCGCCATCAATGGTGCACAGCAACGTTTCCTCATGCCAGTGGCGAGGGTACTCGTGCGTCATGCCGAGCCCGCGGAAGACCTCGTAACCCTCGGTGCGCCAAAAATGGGTTTCCGCCATGCCTGGTGGTGCGACGTGGCGGAGAAGGAATCGTTAGGAGTGGGGAGCGGGCGTCTAACGCAGAAAAGCGGCGGCCAGTTTCAGGTCGGCCACGAAGTCAGCCAAGAGGCCCTCGCGCTGCTCCACCGGAACACGCAGCAGGAACGAAGGATCATGGTGACCAGCATCGTCTCGGCGCGCGGGTGTTGTAGGAACTTCCCGCGATTCGCGGTGATGGGCAGCGCTTTTCCCGTCAGCGCCTGGGCGGCGGTAGCGCCTAAGGCGACCAGCAGCCGCGGCCGGACCGCGTCGATTTCCGCCTCGAGCCAGGGGCGGCAGGCGGCGATCTCGGCGCCGCGCGGCTTGGCGTGGATGCGCCGTTTGCCGCGTTCCTCAAACTTGAAATGCTTCACGGAATTGGTGAGATAGACCAGGCTGGGGGTCGAGGCCCGCCTGTTCCATTGCCTCGCGCAGGACGCGCCCGGCGGGTCCCACGAAGGGACGGCCGGCGCGATCCTCGGAATCGCCGGGCTGTTCGCCCACCATCAGAATCGGGGCGCGGGCTGCTCCTTCGCCGAACACTGCCTGCGTCGCGCGGCGATACAGGTCACAGCCGCGGCAGGATTGCACGGCCTCGCGCAGGGAAGGCAGGACCCTGGTTTCGGGAACAAACGGCTTCGCGGATGGCTTCTCCCCGCTGGACATCCGTCTCTATTCATAGCGCAAGGCGCGTAGCGGGTCGATGCGGAGCGCGCGGGCGGCGGGACGCAATCCCGCGGCGAACCCCACCGCGACCAGCACCAGCGCCACCAGCAAATAGCTGGCAGGGTCCGTCGGTTGCAGTCCGGGCACCAGGAATCGAACCAGCGGGCGCGTGATCAGCATGGAAATCAGGCCTCCGGCGGCGAGCCCGAGGCCCAGAATCCACGCCCCTTCCTGAAGCACCAGGCGGAGCACCTGCCCGCGCTGCGCGCCAAGCGCCATGCGCAGCCCGATCTCCCGCGTGCGGCGGCTGATGGAATAAGCGAGCACGCCGTACAGCCCTACCGAAGCGAGCGCAAGCCCCAGCACGCCCGTGGTTCCCAGCAGACCCGCGCCCATGCGGCTGGGGAGCAGCGCGAACGCCGTGGCGCCCTGCATCGGCTTGGCGTCGATGGAAGCGGCGGGATCGGCCTTCAGCAGAGCGGCAGCCAGGGGCTTCAGCATCTCCTGGGGAGGGCCCGAGGAGCGAATCAGGAAGTTCAGGTTGCCGCGCGCCGCGCCCACTTGCAGAAACGCTTCGTACACGGCCGGCCGGTCTTTTTCCCCAATAGTGGAGTACTTGCTGTTGCGCGCCACGCCGACGATTGTCTTTTCGTTCTGGTCGTCACGGCCGAAGCGGAGGGTGCGGCCGAGGGGATTGGCGTCGCCGAACACCTGCCGGGCGAAAGCTTCGTTGACAATCAGGACGCTTTGCGAGCCCTCGCGGTCCAGGGCCCTGAACTCGCGTCCCGCCACCAGGGGGATGCCCATGGTGCGGAGATAGTCGGGTCCGACGGCGTTCCAGGAGTGCTCCAGGCGCAGTCCGTTGCGGGTCGCCTCCGAGTACACGGTCCGCGTGCGGGTGGCGAAGTGATCGTTCAGCGGAACGAACACGGCGATGGTGGCGGACGTGATTCCGGGAAGGCCGCGCAACTGATCCAGTGTGGAGGCGACGAAGGCCCGCGCCCGCGCTGGTTCGGGGTAAGCCTCAGGCACAAGCCGCATCTGCGCCCATGCGGTCTGGCGGAGGTCGAAGCCGGGATCGAGACTCGCGGCCGCCACCAGATTGCGGATGGACAGCGCGGCGATGATCAGCACCACCACGGACACGGCGAGCTGTCCGGCGACCAGGAGGTTGCGCACCGTCGCCCGCCCGCCCACCTGATGCTCGCCCGACTTCAGCAATGTGTTCGCGCCGCCCCTGGTGGACTTGAGAGCGGGCAGTAATCCGGCGGCGACGGCGGCGGCCACGCTGACCACGGAGGCGTAGAGCAGTAGCCGCCAATCGGGCGTGATCGCGAGCTGCACGGGGAAGGGCAGCGCGACCTCCAGCCGGTTCATCACTCGAGTCAGGCCGTAGTTCATCAACAGTCCGGCGGCGGTACCCAGCAGCGAAATCAACAGCGATTCGGCCAGCAACTGGCGGATGAGGCGTCCGCGGCCGGCGCCGATGCTCATGCGGATGGCGAATTCCTGGGTGCGCGCGGAGGCGCGGGCCAGCAACAGGCTGGCGACATTGGCGCAGGCGATGAGCAGCAGCAGCGCCGAAACCCCCAGCATCAGCCCGAAGAACGCGGTCACGGTGGTCAGGAAGCCGCGGTTCAGCCGCTCCACGCCCACCAGGCTGGTGAGAGAGATGCGATCAGAATACCGGGTGGAGGGTTGCGGGTAAACGCGGTCGAGCTCGGCGGCGATGGTCTTCATGCGCTCGCGCATTCCGGCGGCGTTCTGGTCCGCTGGAATCCGGCCGAAGACGGACACGCTGGTGTTTTCGTTGGGTAGGGGAAGATACAGGTCCGGCGCGTATCCAAATCCGATGAGGGTACGATGGCCCCGCGGCAGCACGCCGACGATGGTGTGCGGGACGCCATCCAGGATCAGGACGGTGCCCAGCACGCCGGCAGTGCCGGCGAGCCGCGACTGCCAGAAACGATGCGACACGACGGCGACGTTGCGCTCGTTGACGGCGATGCCGCGGCCTTGCGCGACGGGCACGCCGGCGACGTCGAAGTAGTTTTCGGTGATGCGGGTGACGAACAGACGCCGGCTGGTTTCGGCGATGCGCCAGTTCACCTCCTGCATGGGATTCTCGCCGGCCAGGCCGTCGAAGATGCGCGAATCGCGCACGAACTTGTACTCGCGGAACGGAAGCTGCGTGGAGCCGCCGAACTGCACGGCCATCAGCGTGCCGGGATCGCGGACGCTGGGCTGGCTGAACAGGAACTCGGATGTCAGGCTGAAGATGGTGGTGTTCAGGCCGATGCCCAGCGCGAGGGAGACGATGGCGGTGGCGGCGAAGCCGGGCTCCTTGCGCAGGGCGCGGGAGGCATGGCGCAGGTCGCGAGCCAGGTCTTCGATCCAGGTCCAGCGCCATGCCTCGCGCGATTGCTCGGCGGCATGGACGGTGTTTCCGAACTCGCGGCGGGCCTGTTCGAAGGCTTGTTTTTCCGGCATTCCGGTACTCCTTAATTCTTCCGCGCGCTCTTCGATGTGCAGGCGGATTTCTTCAGCCAGCGATTCGTCGAAGCTCTCGCGGCTTCTAGTGTGATTGGCCTTGTTGCTGAGTTGCTGAAACCAGGACACGTCATGCCTCCTTCATCACCAGGCCGATGGCGGCGATCAGGCGGTTGAACTCGGCGGCCTCTTGATGCAACTGCTTGCGCCCGGCGGGGGTCAGCCGGTAGAAGCGGGCCTTGCGATTGGTTTCGGAAACGCCCCATTCGGCGGCCAGCCAGCCCTTCACCAGCATCCGGTTGAGCGCGGGGTACAGCGATCCTTCTTCGACGGCGAGGGCGTCACGCGAGGCGGCGCGGATACGTTTGGCGATCGCGTAGCCGTGCATGGGTCCGGAGGCGAGGGTCCGGAGGATGAGGAGGTATAGGGTGCCGGGGAGGAATTCGGGTTGAGGCGTGGTCATGGGCGGCCCCTAGGCGAGGCTAGGTATAGGTTAGACGAGGGAGAGGGGAAAAGGCAACGAAGATGTTGATGGGAGCCGTTGATGGACAGAGGAGGTACTCGGGGCGGCAATAAATGTCCCTAATCAGTTCAGGATTGCGCTACAGGAACCGAGGGGGCGTCGTCCTGATATTCGTTCCGACAACCTGAGCTGCGAGGTGCATTGGCCAACGAGTTTGCGACGGCTGGACACCGCGCGTACATCGTCGGTTGCGGAGGAGGAGTGTCGTTGCGGGTCATCAAAACGCGCGCAGGCACCGAGGCTTTCGCGGTGCCCTCATACACACCATAGTTCGAGGGAGAGGAGAAGTTACTGATGAATTATCGTGAAGAAATTCTCGCTGAGCTAACACGGTTGTACAATGCCAAGGGCCCGCAGAACTACTTCTACGCAGACACGCTCAAATGCTTCGAGGCCGGCAAGGAAGGTTTCCTGGTAGCGCTCAATCAACTCATACACGAGAAACGAATCCTGACGATCAGCAGCCAAGATGGGCGTGTGGCGGTGGCGCTCAACCCTCAACACCTTGAGGTCCCCCAAGCAACGCCGCACATTCACAAGCTAATCGTGCTGGTCGTTCTGTTGGGATTCGGCGTTGGTGGATTCTACGTGCTTAGTTTTCAGAAGGCTGTACTGTTACTTCTGCTTGTCACCGTCGCCATTCCTCCCCTTCTGGCAATCCTATTCGAAAACGGCAGACTTACGGGTCCGGACATAGTTCAGTTGTATCGCCTTGGTTTGCAGGGTATCCCGCTGATCGGGAAGCTTGTGGGAATCAGAGTTGAGTCCGTGCGTTGAGTCCGCGCCTGAGTCGGTCCCTTCATCGGTGCCTTCCATAGGTGCCTGGTGGTGCCAGGCACCGATCCGCACGAGGAGACAAGGCTATCCGTCTTCCATGCAGCAGCTTAGGCTGTGAAAAAAAGACTCTCGAATAGGTACCCCTCTTGGCTTTGGACCACTTTTCGAGGCGCGGATTTCGGCTTCGGAAACGCGACTCCGAAACGCTCCTCCAACTCCGCCACGAAGCGCGCGGAGCCGAGCGGGATGCCGTGGCGGGTGGC
>JAIEPW010000003.1 GCA_019748195.1 Bryobacteraceae bacterium | reverse complement strand
TACGCCGATGATGTTTTCAACATCCTCTACCGCGTGGAGCCCAAGCGGATGCGCGAGGAAGGGTTCGATCACGGCGAGGCTGGCGTGCGTCAGTTTGCCAGCGTTTATGGTGTGCTCGAAAAGGTGACCACGATAGAGGCCGCCGACAACGCCTGCTCCAAGGCCAAGGTCACGACCACGGTGAAACGCCGCCCGGGAGCTTCGCCGCTGCTGTTCGGCAGCTTCCTAATGAATCTGGCCGCCTTCGTCTCGCTTGAAGACATTTCGGACGAGCTGCCACCCTACGAGGAAGAAGTGATCTCGGTTGAGATGGATTCTGCGCTGAAGCAGGCGTACACGAAACTGGAAGACGACGTGCGCGACGCGCTGCGCGAGCATCACCGGAATGCGTCCGTAGTCAGCACGGCAATGAACGCACTGCTGCTCTATCCGGATCGGCCCTTCGGACTGGGCACGCTCTATGGATTCGACCGCAATCCCGAGACGGGAGAGCGCGAACGCTTCGTGATCTCCGAGCCTGCCGACTTGGATGAGGGCGTGAGCTATGCCAAGGAGCGTCGTCTGATTGATGAGATCAAACGCGAACTGGCCGTGGGCCGGAAGGTTCACGTCTTTGCGGTTTACACGCGCAAACGCGACGTCACAAAAAGGCTCCGGGACCTTCTCCTCAAGGAAGGAGTCCGGGTCGAGATTCTGACGGCGGAGGTCCCGCCTGCAGAACGGGAGGCCTGGTACGAGCGTCACCTTCGAAACGGCATGCAGGTGTGCATCGCGCATCCTAAGCTCTGCAGCGTGGGGCTCGATCTTCTGGACTTCCCGGTTTTGCTGTTCTATGAAACTGGGTACTCGACCTACACGCTCCGCCAGGCGAGCCGCCGAAGCTGGCGAATTGGGCAGAAACATCCCATTCGTGTCGGATTTCTGACGTACGCCGAGACGGCACAAGAGTCGTGCCTGCGCCTGATGGGAAAGAAGCTGTTGGCCTCGTTGCCGATGGAAGGCAAGCTGCATGCCGACGGGCTTCAGTCGATGGATGCGGACGACGACTTGTTGACCGCGATGGCCCGTGATCTGGTAACACGCCAAGGCGTGGGCCAGGGTGCCGCAGAAGTCTGGCGGGGACTCCTTCAGAGGTCAGGCAAGGCCGAGACTTCATTGGCGGCGGTCGAATCGACGCCCACAATTCCGGAGCCTGAAGAGGCAACCGCTTGGGTTCGACCATTCGATCCACCTGCCGGCCCCATGGTCCAACTTTCACTGTTTTGAGTGTTGCGCGGAGGTGAGCTATGTCAGCACTTGCGGTCTTGCCCGCGCCAGCCGAAACCACGGCTGGCCTCTCCCGACGGTTGGCGGAACTGTTGGAACAGGGCGCCGATGGATCTCCGCTTCCTGATTCGGCGCGGGAGCATGCGACGGTGCTTGTTGAAGCTCTGCGGCGGCGGATCACGCGCAGGCCGGAACGCGACCATCGCTCTCTGTTCGATCTGGATGACCGTCTGATCGAATTGATGGGCATGGTGGAGGAGGCGGCCGAGGCGGGCGCCGCGATCAGCGTGGAACTCGCCCAGGAGATTGACGCCTACCTCGAGGCCTACCGGCAGAAGGTCGATCAGATCGTCGGCTACTGGCGCTGGCAACAGTCGATCGCCGACATCAGCGCGAAGGAAGCCGAACGGCTCGCGGCCAGAAAGAAGGCTGCCGAGAATCGTGTGACTCGACTAAAAGGCTTTCTCTTCGCGTTCATGAAGGCTCGCGGCATCAAGAAGCTGGAAGGCGAGAAGAGCGACATCGGGATGCAACGCAATAGCAGCGCATCCCTTGTCGTCGATGATCCGTCGCAGGTCGCTGAGCGATTCTTCGAGCGGTCCGTTCGGTTCACCAAAACCGAGTTCCAGGAAATCCTCTTCCAACTGCCAGAAGGCGACGCACGCCGCCGTCTCGAAGCACTGTTGAAGGACGGCTGGGAGGTGAACGGCGAGTCCGTCCGGGCGTCGCTCGTGAACAACGAACTCATGCTCGGCGCGCGGCTTGTGACCGGCAGTCACCTTCGGATCCGCTAGTCGAGCGTTAGTCGGCCAAGTCCTTTGGAGTTCAGGCGGCGGGCGGCTATGATTCCCATGTAGACAGGGCGGATCATGTTTCGTGTTTCGATTCATCCCCTCGACTTCGCGGGCATCGGTTTCACGGTGGCGCTGTTGACCCTTGCTTGGGCAGGGCGTGGCCGTTTGAATGCGTTCGGGCTGGAGTTCCTGGCTTGGCGCAAGACCAGCACCCGCGAAAGCGCCGAGGCGCTGACTTTCGGATCTGTGTGCGGTCTTGCAGTCGCACTGCTTTTCCAGTCCTTGTACAAAGGCGCACCATTCAAATGGCAGGATGCCTGGATCGGAATTACGCTCGGACCGCTCATGGAAGAGGCGATATTTCGCGGGTATCTCTTTGGCATGGCGGAGTGGGGGCTTCGGAAGAGAGTTCCCCAAGCGCGCTGGATTGTTGGCACTGCGATCGCTACCGTATTTGCGCTCTGTCACCTCCCAAAGGCCGGTATCACGGGACTCCAGATCGGCGTCATCTTTGTGATGGGCTTGGTCTACGGGTGGTTGCGGATCAAGTCGAATTCAACCACGGCCCCTTTCCTAGCGCATGCGGCGTATAACGCAGTAATTTTCGCAGCGTCGGCCGTACTGGTTCAGCGTTAGCCGCGCCCGAAGGTGCACTTTCGCCGCATTCTCACTGACGGACCGTTCCCATCGTTCCACACCTGAGTTGGACTGTGTCCCGCTCCAAGGAGCAAATCCTATGATTCGATCCACCGAAGATTTCCGCAGCTCGCTCAAGGCTGCTCGACGGGCGGGTACGCCGCTGCTTGCGATTCGAACCGCAGATCCGGCCAGCGCCATGACTCAGGCCTCCGCCAGCATTTGCGGAAAGGACGACGTGCCCGTTTTCGCCTGGGACATCATGGGCGGCATCATCGGGCGCAATAGAGTGGCGAAGGAAGCGGCCAGTAATGTGTTCGGGGAGCGCGCCGCCATTGCTGGTCCGGCAGATGCGCTGCTCGCGCTTCAAAAGGGTGCTGCGGTGAAGCAGTTCGCGGACGCGATCGTGTTCTTCATAAATCCGCAACGGATGTGGGAGCAGGTCGATATCGTGCAGGGCATTTGGAATCTACGCGATGTGTTCAAGGTCGGCGGCCAGATGCTCATCCTTGTGACCTCGCCGGGAGCGGTGCTTCCGGTTGAGCTCCAGAACGACGTAATGGTGATCGACGAGCCGCTTCCGTCGGCGGATGATTTGCGCGGCCTCATTCCGGGCCTATTCGAATCCGCGGAACTGGCGGCGCCCGATGACGACGCCGTGAGCCGGGCTGTTGACGCACTCGTCGGGTTGGCGGCGTTCCCAGCCGAGCAAGCACTGGCGATGTCGCTCTCGAAGAAGGGTCTGGACATTGATCGCCTGTGGGATCGCAAGCGACAGGCGGTCGAACAGGCTCCAGGCCTCACGATTTGGCGCGGAGGAGAAACATTCACCGATGTCGGCGGTTGCGACAACATCAAGCGCTTCCTCAGTGCAGTGTTGACCGGGCAGGAGGCACCACGGGTTGTCGTCTTCGTGGACGAGATCGAAAAGGCCTTCGCGGGCACGGGCACAGACACGTCCGGCGTCAAGACCGAGATGACCGGAACGATGCTCGGATGGATGCAGGATCGGGGGGCCGACGGAATCATCGCCATTGGCCCGCCCGGCGCAGCGAAGTCGATGATCGCCAAGGCGGCGGGAAGCACGGCCGGAATTCCCACCGTGGCGTTCGATCTCTCAGCGATGCAGAGCTCGCTAGTCGGCGGATCAGGGGAACGCCTTCGTGCCGCCCTCCAGGTGGTCGATGCGATTTCTCAGGGCAAGAGTCTGTGGATTGCGACGTGCAACTCCATCACGAGCCTGCCGCCCGAGTTGCGCCGCAGGTTCACCCTCGGGACGTTCTTCTTCGATCTCCCTTGCGCCGAGGAGCGCGAGGCGATCTGGAAGATCTACCTCGCGAAATGGAATCTGCAGGGCGAGCGGCCCAACGACGAAGGCTGGACCGGCGCCGAGATTCGCGAGTGCTGCCGCAAAGCGTGGCGGCTGAATCTGTCACTGCAGGAATCGGCCGAATACATCGTGCCGGTTTCGCGATCGGCGGCGGATCAGATAGAGGCCCTTCGCCGTCAGGCGTCGGGGCGATTCTTAAGCGCAGCGCGGCCCGGTGTGTACTCGGCCGAGTCCGAGAGTGCTGTGCCAAATGGACGCCGGGCATTTCGAGCGACCGAATGAAGGAGGCAGTATGAGCCAGTACGAAGAACTCACCACGACTATGAACGATCAGCAGTATCTGGTCGAGGCCCTGACAGAACTGGGTTACAAGCCGGAAGTGCAGCACGAAGGAACTGCGTTGCGAGGCTACGGAGGTGTTGCTTGGAACCGACCCGTCCAGGTGATCATTCCAAGCGATCAATTGCGCGGCGCGCTGGCGCCGGTCGGCTTCGGGCGCGATGCGACGGGTGTCTTCCAGGCCGTAATCGACGATCTGGACCGCCAATACCTTGGGCTCGATCAGGCTTGGCTCGGGCGGGTTGCGCAGGCGTACAAGGAAAAGCAGACGATGGCCGTGGCGAGGTCAAAAGGCTACCTGTTCCGCGGCCGCGAAGTGGTTCAGACGCCGCAAGGACCCAGGGTTCAACTGCGTTTCGCGGTCCGGTAGGAGGACGTCATGCAGGAAAAACTTATCGTGGTCGAGATCGACGAGGCGGGCAATAGCACTATCGACCTCGCAGGCTTCAAGGGCCAAGGCTGCGGCGACGTAGCCAAGGACTTTCGCGGCGACGACGCCGTCACTCAATCGAGCAAGAAGCGCGAGTTCTACGCGCAGGTTGCAACGACTAAGCAGACGCAACGCAAGGTGTAGGAGGACACATGGGAGATCGAGCCTATACGGAACTCACATGTCGCGAGGCGGATGCGGCGTTGTTCGAACGAGCTGGATTCGTTGAGGAATTCCGGTCTGGACTGCCGTCCGGTCTGGTCACCATGGTGGACGTAGAAGCACCGGATGGAAACATAACAGCCCTTCAAACGCTTGCCAGCACGGGGATCGTGTTTCGTGGATGGCATGACGCCGGTGGCAGTTACGACGGCGCGTGCTTTGCTGGGTTTGATGGAAAGTTCTTTGAGGCGCCCCGCCTCGACCACAGCGACTTGCCCTGCATCGAGGTTCATGTAGACGGCACAGTAGATGTCGGCCAACTCGAAAGCGCGGGTGCGTATTTGAGGGCTGCGGACGCCGTGGCCCGTGCCTTCGGCCTTCCGTCTGGGAAGCCTATCGAAGAGGACGTGACGTGAGCCGGGAGGTCCATATGTTGATCCACGCGATCATCACCCATAGCCGAGTAAACGGACCTGGCGTCAGATCCGTTGTCTACTTCCAGGGATGCGACCTCGGTTGCGCTGGTTGCTGGAATCCAGGGACGCACGCGTTTGTTGGTGGAACGCGAAGCGGCGCGGAGGATGTCGCAGCGCAGATTCTAGGCGTCGCCGGCATCGACGGTGTGACATTCTCTGGCGGCGAGCCGATGCAGCAGGGGCCGGCGTTGGCCTCTCTCATGTCGATCCTGAAGGCGTGCCGCCCGAGTCTCAGCATCGGCATGTATTCCGGTTACTCGGAGCGTGAACTGGACGCGAGCGCGACTTGGCGCGACGTTAGTCAGCATCTCGACTTCGCGGTCTTGGGGCGGTTCGTCGCAGCCAAACCAAGTCCGCTTCCTCTCCGCACCAGTGCCAATCAGATACTCCGGCTCTTCAGCGGTCGCTACCGCGAGGAAGACTTCCAATTGCAGGAATGCGAGGTCCAGATCACCCAAGAAGGACTCGTACAGATCACCGGTTTTCCGCTCGCGGGCTCACCTGCGTAGCGTCCGATTCTCAATTCAATCCAATCAGGAGGTGGCCACTATGGCGACTCAAGCAACTCTATTTCCGTCCGGCGGCGTGGCGACCGCCGAGCCGTTTCTTCCGATACTCGCGGACACCGCGATGACTGACCACGGCGACAACGGGCGTCCACCGGGACCCGTTACAGTTCACGACCCAGGCGTGGACCTTGCAAAGAAAACAGTGTGCATCAAGCTGCGCTTATCGACCATGGGCAACACACGCAAAGTATCCACCTCACAGATCGAGGCGGACGCCGACAAGGATCTTCTGCGCGTTTCGAAGCATTTGCTGGACTCGGCCGAACTGAAGGCGATCGGCCGATTCGACGGCGAGATTCGCCGATTCCTCTACAACCTCTGCCTGCCATTCGAGATCGGCATCCATTTGCTGCCCATTGCTGCTTTGGAAACCGTCGAAGCGCGCCTCCGCAGATTCGCCGCAGACCGCCAGGCTCTCGTGACGGCGTTCCTCGCCGTTTATCCCAGTCTGTGTCAGGACGCAGCCCGGCGCCTTCGCGGCCTGTACAATCCGGCCGACTATCCGCCCGCTGACGAAGTAGCCCGCGAGTTTGGACTCTCCTGGCAATACGTCAGCTTTGGCGTGCCGGATCAACTCAAGGGCATCTCCCAGGAAGTGTGGGAGCAGGAACGCGATAAGGCCGCCCAGCGCATGGCGGAGGCGTCGTGCGAAATCCAACAGGTGTTGCGTCAGTCGATGGCCGATCTGGTCGCGCACATGGCCGAGCGGCTGAAAGACGGCGCGGACGGCAAGCCGCTCAAGTTCAAACAATCGACGGTATCAAATCTAGTCGAGTTCCTGTCGAACTTCTCGTTCCGCAACGTGACCGATGACCGGCAACTGCAGGGATTGGTCGGCCGCGCGCGCGAGCTGCTGCAGGGTGTCGGTGCCGATGACCTCCGAACGAATAGCGGGCTGCGGTCGCGGGTACAACAGGGAATGGCTACTCTCGCGACGGACCTCGACGGCATGTTGGTCAAGAACGGTGGTCGTAAGTTGCGGCTATCCGAAGATGAGGCGTCATAGCTCGATTCGTCAGAGGAACAGTAGCGACGGGCGGGTTGGGGCACGCGCAGCTAGTCGAATGCCTCAAGGTACTCCGCCTTTTCGCCCGCTAGTTTCAGCACGGATGCCAACCAGCGCTTCTTTCGCTTGCCGCGGACCACGCGACCGGCAAAGCCCAGCGCGCTGGAGACATTGTCAAGATTGCGCCGGATGTCGTTGCGCGTAAGCTTAGCGTAGCGATCCAGGAAGGCATCAAGGTTGTCCGGCCTTGCGAACACGTAGGTAGCGTGCCCCGGTTCGGGAATCTCCGCAACCAAGACCCTGCCCCATACGAACAGGTACTCATTCCGGAATAGGAACCAGGTCCGGCTTCGCTTGCGGAGCTGGTCAAAGTAAAAGGTCTCGTAGTCAGGGCGCCACGTTACGTAGTGGGGTTTCAGAAGGGACGACGCCCCAACCTGTTCGAACCAGTCTTGGACTTGTGTGTGCTCGACCGGCACCTTTTCGCACTGCTTGCGAACATGCCTTACCAGGTCGGAATGTTGACCGAGCAGGGAGTGAATCTCGAGGGCGCTACGAGTATCCGTGGCGAGAGAGGCTGGCATTTGCACCCCGAGCCGTGAGGGCAGCGCGACTTGCCACTTTTGGAGTGCCCACTCTCCCTTGTGCAGCCGATGCTTGCCAGACGTGACGAAGGTCGCTTCGACGGCAAGCCGAGTCGACAGCCACTGTTTCCAATGATTCCAGGTCAGATCCCATTCAAAGCCCGGGACAATGTTGGAATCAAGCCAAACCTCCAGTTTCCGCCGCCCGTCGCGGCAGACCACGCGATCGGCGAGGAAATCGCATTGGCGGAGCAGGAAATTCACCGTGCGCACGACTGTTTCGGGCTTATAAGCCAGGATGTGATCGGCGAAGAAGGCGTCCCCTTCCTTGGACATGTGGCCTTCCACGAGGATGGCTCCGAAGCCGCCGTACGGGAAGAGCGGAAGGGCGTCTTCATCCTTGCGCATCGCGTCGTAGCAGCTACGAAGGTCGGGATGCGCAAGAAGGTTGAAAGCGCGCTCCACGCCGGAGATCTGGCGGGATTCTGCCCCTGCTACCGTCAGTTCAAGTGAACGCATTCGCCAAGCGATTCGAAGCTGTTCGGGGGACGCCGTCTCGGGCACATTGAGGAACTGATACAACGAGCGCCGCGGGTCTTCGCTGAACGCGTAGAAGTACCGGCGAACCGCGTCTGCCGATAGGAATAGTGCACGAGGCCCCTCTTTGCATTCAGGCAGTTCCGCGCGAATGTAGGCCTGACCGTTTTGTCCGATCTTCGGGAGGCGAGCATCACCAATTGTTGTGTGCAGGAGTTGCTGGCACCGTGGGCTGGCTTGGCGTTCGATCAGGACCTCGGTCGCAGCGCCCAGGAATCGCAGTTGATCCTGGCGCTTGAGGAACCGCCCGAGGATGCCGGGAACGTCCGCATTTTCACCGTCGTCGAAACGGCAATGAGCGAAGCCATTGACTGGCACTGCCTCAGCTAAGAGACGAGGTTCTAAAACACTGGGGGGCACGTGAATAGGATACGGCCATTTGGCGAATTCACAAAGGCACCTCAGATCCAGTTAGAGAAGACGGAAAACACAGGAGAAACAACACATGACTACCGAACCCACAGGCCTTTTTCAGGGTCTTGCGCCTTTGCTGGCCAACCGAACGGTGATTTTGACCGTCTCGGCAAACGGCACCGGGCAGGTCACGTTGAACGTGATCCCAAAGAAGGTGAAGGAAGACGAGAGCGATGTGCTCACGACGGCCCTTTGCATCACGGCGAGTCCCGAGGAACTAGACCGCGACTTGCCGGCACAACTTCGCGAGTTCACCAATGTGCATGCCAAGGCGGCGTGCAATATTCAGCGCGTCAAGGACGAATTGACTGCCGCGGAGAAAGCTGAACGCGAAGCGGCGGATGAGAAGCGGGCCAAGAAGGCCAAAGCGAAAACGGTTCCGCCAGCGCCCGCGCCAGCCAAGCCGCCGGCGACCCTTGGCCTGTTTGACCAAAGCGAGGCCGAAGCGGAAGATGCCACTGCAGATGTTGGCGGCCGCGACGAGAACGTTTCGGTCGCAACGTGCCGGTCAAGCGACTATCCGGATTGAGCGCCACAACCACCACCACATACATTTTTTGTTG
>JAIEPW010000153.1 GCA_019748195.1 Bryobacteraceae bacterium | reverse complement strand
GATCAGGCGCGAGTAGCTGCAAAGTGGTTTGAGCGAACCGCTGATCGGGACTTGCCCGTCCAAAACGGTTTTTAGCAATGTCTATGCCCGCAACGCAAATGTCGGCCCTCGTCAAGCTTCGACCCCAACCGGTGGGAATCTATCAGTTGCCAGCGGCATTTCTACTGCTGCCCGAGACCGACAATCGAGCCGCTCTGGCTGCACTGTTGATGGGCGATTCGCACTGCTCGCTCCCTCGCGAATTTCGGTTCTATCGTCTTGCACTGGACGGTCGTGCTGAGGAAGCGTATGAGGCTATCACTGGTTCGGGCGAGATCGATCATTGGAACCGCTTTGTGCTTCGCCCAGACGCCAACACCTATCAAGATCTGCGGCTGCGAATCGCACCGGATATGCGCGGCATGCTGGATGCGGCGGCATTCGCGGTAGGTTTGGCTGAGGAGCCTCCAACCGGTGATGGGTTAGACGGCGAACTCTTAGCGTTGGTATTGGCGACGGCGGCTTCCAAGTTCTTGGAGAGCGAGGATCAGGAACAGGCGGCTGCGCTCCTCGCACGCGCGTTCTCGGAGGCCGAGTCTGCATCACCGCTCCTAGCTGCACAGATCCTGAATCAGATCGGTTCGCTTGAGCGCAGCACGCATCCGCAAACAGCGATCGAGCGCTATCGCCGAGCCATCGCACTTGCCGGCAGCACGCCGTTGACGTCGCTGCGTGCCGAGCTGTGGATGAACCTCGGAATCGCCTGGCAGTTGGCCGCAGAAGGCCGGCGCGGCCCGCTGCTAGAAGCCGCCAAGGCGTTCCAGGAATCGATCCGTTGCGGTCTCAGCCTGGATCACATGCCTGAGATGTACGCAACGGCGCAAATGAATCTTGCGCTGTCCTACCTCGGCACTCCGGCCCGCGAGGCCAGCGACCAACTGCGCATGGGCATAGCCGTCCAGTGCCTGCGCGAAGCGCTGAAAGTCTTCCGCCGCGATACACATCCTGAGATGTGGGCGTCGGCTCAGATGAATTTAGCCAACGCGCTGCAGTATCTTCCGAGCTCGCATCCGGAGGAAAACCTCCAGCAAGCGGTGAACCTGTACGAAGAGTTGCTGGAAGTAAGGAATCGGGCTCTAGACCCGCTGGGATATGCGCGGACCCTGGCCAACCAAGGTAACGCCTTGGCACACTTGGGCATGTTTGAGCCAGCCACGACCAAACTAAACGAAGCGCACAAGCTCTTTCATTGGCACGGTGAGCCTGACATGGCGGCATCGGTTCTTGAGCTGGTGGGTGACATCAACAGCAAGATCGAAGAAAGGCGCGAGTGATGGAGCTGTACGAGAGACAACAGTTTGACTTCTTGCTTCACACCGCGGTCGAACGCTATGTGGAGCGCCTCGAGCAGCGCAACGAGGGTGCCACACGTGCGCTGTCGCGTCTTCGCTTGAACCGTGCTGGCGAGGGAATCTGGCTGCCAGAGTTCGTCGATACTATCTTCGACGATTTCCTCATCAACAATGCCGAAGGTGCGTGTTTTGTCCTGCGTGCTTTGAGCTCGCTACCGGCGCCAAGAGCAATCGGACATCCCGTTTCGGTAGAGCAAGCGCTGATTCAGGCAGCTAAGTCGGTGTTCTCCGAGGTGTTCGAGAGCAAGACCGCTGAGCTCCTGGAGCAGCATTCGGCGTTTGAAGCTGCCCCCGTGCCGGGAGATTAGAGATGGCCACTATTCCGTCTACGCCAACACTTGCAAATTCCGATCTCGATCAACTGGCCGAGCGGGTGGACAGGGCCACGGCCGAAGTACGTACCTTGCCTGCGGAGTCCCAGGCAAAGGCGATGGCGTTGAAAAGCGCCATTGAGGAGTTTCACAAAATCGGTCTCACCAAGATCGTGCGGCGCATGAAAGAAGATCCTCGCGGGAAGGAGTTGTTGTTCGAACTCGTCGACGATCCGAGTGTCCATGCGTTGTTTTCCATGCATGGCCTCGTCCGTGCGGATCTGCGAACCCGTGTGAGCCGGGTCCTTCACATGGTTCGCCCGTACATGCAGTCCCACGGCGGCGATGTTGAGTTGGTAGATGTCGATGAGACAACGGTTGTCGTGAAACTTGCTGGTTCCTGCAACGGTTGCTCACTGTCGGCCGTGACGCTGCGCGATACGGTCGAGCAGGCAATCAAACAGCATTTGCCACAGATTCAATCCGTCGAGGTCGCGCCGAATGAGCCGGAGAAAGCAACGTTGGGTTTCGTCCCCCTTGATTCATTAACGACACCCCTGAAAGTGGAAGCAGGCTGGGCGATGGGCCCGCTGGTTTCTGAGGTGTCCGGCGCCGAACTCGCGCGATGGGATCACGAGAGTGTCAGCGTATTGATCGTGCAGTACCAAGGCGAGTTCCACGCCTATCGCAACGAGTGCGCGCATCTGGGCATGCCGTTGGACGGCGGCAGACTCGACCTTGAGTCAGGTATCCTCACTTGCCCCTGGCACGGATTCCGCTTCGATTGTGCCTCCGGTGAATGCATCACCGCGCCTGAGGCGCAGCTAGAAGCTCTCCCCTTAAGGGTCGAACGAGGTCGGATCTTGGTAAGGACCGCGAAATGACAACGCCGATCTGGCTCGGAGCCCGCTCACCGGGCGGTCTTGCGCTACCGGCTGCGAATCCATCCACGTCGCAGTTGTACGCACCCAGAGGGGTGTTCTTCAACGACGAGTGGTTCGTCGTCGCCGACAGCGGCAATCATCGGATTCTCCTTTGGCGAGGGCTTCCGGAGGCAGATGGCGCTCACGCTGAATTGGTCCTTGGGCAGCCGGACTTCACCACCGAGGGTCCCAAGCTTCTACACTTGCCAACGGGTGTATTGATTTATCACGGACGGCTCCTCGTTGCCGATTCGTGGCATCATCGCGTTCTCGTCTGGAATCGTGTACCCGAGCGAAGCTGCACCGCTCCTGACTATGCGATCGGGCAATCGGACCTGAATTCCGTTGAGCCGAATCGCGGTGGTCTCCCTTCGGCGCTCTCGTTGTACTGGCCCTATGGAATCGGTATTGCGGCCGGTTGGTTCTGGATCGCCGACACTGGCAACAGGCGTGTGCTGGGATGGCCCTCGATTCCGGATCGCGGCGAAATGGCCCACGTCGTGCTTGGCCAGCCTTCCGAGTCCGCGAATGAAGAAAATCGAGGCGGGGCGCCGTCAGCGCGCTCGTTTCGCTGGCCGCACGCAATTGCGGGACACGAGCAGACGCTCTTGGTTGCTGATGCCGGCAATCACCGTGTGCTGGGTTGGTCTTCCAGGCCGCGAGAGGACTGCAGTGCAAACTTCGTTGCTGGGCAATCTGATTTCGGCTCTACCTTCGAACTTCCACATACCCCGCAGGGGCCCGCGCGCTTGCGTTTCCCCTATGGACTCTCTACCAACGATGGCAGGTTGATAGTCGCCGACACGGCCAACAATCGGGTGTTGGTTTGGGATACGATTCCGTGTGCAAACTTTTCTCCCGCCGCCCATGTGCTCGGCCAGGACGGGTTCATCAGCGGTGGTGAAAACCGTTGGAAGGCAGTCACCCACGATTCGCTTTGTTGGCCTTATGGTCTTTGCTGTCACGACACGCGCCTTGCCGTCGCGGACTCTGGCAACAACCGTGTGACAGTCTGGAAATTGCCCGCCGTGTTCGAGCCGGAGGCTAGAGTTTCGACCAGCAGTGAAGGAGCAACCCCAATATGTGTCTAGCTGTCCCCGGCCGGGTCGAGGAGATCATGCAAGATGGCGGTGTCCGAATGGGCAAGGTCAACTTCGGCGGCATTGTGAAGAACGTGTGCCTCGCATATCTTCCCGACCTCACAGTTGGCGACTACACGATCGTTCACGTTGGATTCGCGATTTCCAAAATAGACGAGGAGTCCGCGAAGCGGACCTTGGACACGTTTCAAGAAATGGGGCTCCTCGAGGAAGAGCTGAGCCCAGAAGGCATGAGGGAGGAGCCTCGATGAAGTACCTGAGTGAATTCCGCGACGGAGAGCTCGCCCAGCGTCTTGTCCGGGAAATCCGGCAAGCGACCTCCCGCCCCTGGACCATTATGGAAGTATGCGGGGGGCAAACGCATTCGATCATCCGGAACGGCATCGATCGACTGTTGCCGTCCAATGTGGAGATGGTACACGGGCCAGGCTGTCCGGTTTGCGTAACGCCGCTCGAGGTCATCGATCGCGCATTAGCCATTGCCGCGCTTCCCAATGTCATTTTCTGCTCCTTCGGGGACATGTTGCGTGTGCCCGGAACAGACCGGGACTTGTTTCGAGTCAAGAGCACCGGTGGCGACGTACGCATCGTCTACTCGCCTTTGGACGCCGTCAACCTTGCGCGGCAACACCCCGAAAAGCAGGTCGTCTTTTTCGGAGTCGGCTTTGAGACCACGGCGCCGGCCAACGCTATGGCTGTTCACCTAGCGCGCACGCTGGGCTTGGAGAATTTCTCCATGCTGGTTTCACACGTGCTTGTTCCGCCAGCCATTCGGGCCATCCTCGAATCGGAAGGAAACCAAGTCCAGGCTTTCCTAGCGGCAGGGCATGTGTGTAGCGTCATGGGCTATCGGCAGTATCCACTCCTTTCGGAACGTTACCGGGTCCCGATTGTTGTCACGGGATTTGAGCCTCTGGACATCCTGAACGGCATTCGGTGTACCCTGCTGCAATTAGAGAAAGGTGAAGCCCGAGTGGAGAACGCATATGAACGCGTCGTCACACTCGACGGAAATCGGGAAGCGCAAAAATTGTTAGCCGAAGTCTTTGAGGAATGTGATCGAGCTTGGCGCGGGATCGGCGTGATTCCACGCAGCGGATGGCGCATTAGCCCGGCGTATCGCGAGTTTGACGCGGAACACCGCTTCCAAGTCAGTGACATTCGCACGATAGAATCTCCGCTATGCCGAAGCGGCGATGTGCTGCGAGGAGCCATCAAACCAAACCAATGCCCCGCTTTTGGCAAGGAGTGTACCCCGCGGAATCCGTTGGGCGCCACGATGGTTTCGAGCGAAGGCGCCTGCGCTGCCTACTACAACTACGGCCGCTTCGTCCAGATTCAAGAATTGAGCCATGCCTGATCTCTCGACCTGGTCTTGCCCTCTCCCTCTGCGCGACTATCCGAACATTGTGATGGGTCACGGCGGGGGCGGCCAGCTCTCCTCCGAGTTGGTGCAGCATCTGTTTCTGCCGGCATTTTCGAATTCGGCCCTGGCCAACTTGGGCGATGCCTCAGTGCTTGCTCGACCGCAAGGCCGCATCGCAATTTCCACCGACTCCTTCGTCGTCCGGCCCCTTTTCTTCCCCGGCGGCACAATCGGAGATCTGGCCGTAAACGGCACGGTGAATGACCTCTCAATGATCGGCGCGACACCGCTGTATCTTAGCGCCGGTTTTATCCTCGAGGAGGGGTTCCCGATCTCCGACCTCGCGCGCATCGTGGCTTGCATGGCCGAAGCAGCGCGGCTCGCTGGAGTCGAGATTGTGACTGGCGATACAAAAGTAGTCGAGCGCGGGCATGGAGACGGATGCTACATCAACACAACAGGTGTGGGTGTAGTCCCTGATCAAGTCAACATTGGCCCTTCTCGCGTTTGTTCCGGTGACGTCATTATAGTTAGCGGCCACATCGCCGATCACGGAATGGCGATCATGAGTGTCCGGGAGGGCCTCGAGTTCGAGTCTTCCATCCTGAGTGACTGTGCTCCGCTCAACGATCTAGCGCGGGTCTTATTGCAGGCGGGAGGCAGCGACCGTGTTCATGCGATGCGCGACCCGACGCGCGGGGGGCTCGCCGCGACGCTTCAGGAAATAGCGAGCGCCTCCGATGTCGGTGTTCTGATCGAGGAGGCCGCTGTGCCCATACGCGGAGAAACGCGCTCGGCCTGCGAACTGCTCGGCCTCGACCCCCTATTTGTCGCGAACGAAGGAAAGATGGTCGCTTTTGTCGATCCGTCCGTCGCCAACGGTGTCTTGAGCGCCATGCGCAATCACCCTTTGGGGCGAGACGCCGCGATCATCGGCACCGCTGTAGCAGAGCGTAAAGGGATGGTGCTAGCCAAAACCGCGATTGGTGGGCATCGGGTCATTCCGATCCAGCTTGGAGAACAACTTCCTAGAATCTGCTGAAGGGGCAAACGTCCATCCTGCTCGCGAGCGGTCGCCGTGTCGATGATCTCGAGATCACCACGGCGCGTGCGCGGTGTCTTGCCACGAGCCAAAACCGTGGATGCGGGCCGCTATGGCGTTTGTCGGGGATCTACTCGGTGGACCAGCGGCCATTTCCGGTTTGCCCGTCACACGCTCGCAGGTCCCCCACGATCGTCGGCGGAATCCTACTCTTCGCCACTGAACATGGTGGGTGCTCATAGCCGATTCGTTTAGCGCATTGAGTCGCGTAGATGGATCAACGCCTGGTCGAAATCGTCCACGCGGAAGAATCCGACTCCAGATCCAGAGTGACATAGAACGTTATCGCGATTGCGAACGCGAAGCACAACATGTGCAGCCACGGGCGTGTCGTCGTCCCGCCCGTGCTGTAACCCGAGAGAAAGGCGCTCAGCAAAGCCAGCGCACATAACATGATGTAGATGATGAGCGGTGGATGCATTCGTGTCGCCATGGCACGTGTCGTCGTGATGTCGATCATGGCATTGAGAGACGGCAACAGGACTGAGCTCGCTTGGGGGGCCGCGCCATCAGCACGGATACCGGCGACGGCTTGGCGCCAAATCTCCTGCTGCAGCTCTTCGCCGCGTGTCCACGCACCAGCGACTGCGGCGTCATCGCCGATCTTAGAATAGGCGTCGAGGCGTACGCCCACATAGCGGCGAAGCGCCTCTCGCAACGGCGGCTGGGCGGCGGGCGGCAAAACGTCCAGTCGCAGATAAGCAGTACCGATCGCGTTCGTCTCCTCCACAATTAGCTGACGCCGAGTATCAAACCGCGAACCGGCACCATTCACGGTGAACGCCAGCAGCAATCCCAATAGCGCGGAGATCGCCGCGTCGACGGTGCCGGTTCCGCCTCGCCCGCCCTCCGGCTCGAGGGTGCGTCGGCGGGCGCTGAGATGACGCCCATACTCGAATAGTGCCAGGATGCCGGCGAACAACCCCAGACTCAATAGCGCAGCGAGGTAAATTGTCATTTTCCCCTTTGATACCACACGCGTCCGCGCAACGGGAACATCTCGAAACGTTCACTGTGAACCTGTTGCGGTGGAACCGCCCAGCACAGGCAAGGCTTCTGCGACGGCGTTCATCATGGAAACATGTCCGCAGAGGAAATGATAGCGGCGGAAAGACGACGCGGAGTCATCGTGTCGAAGCCCGTCGAGGAAACAAAGCCGGCACCGGAGTTACGTCCAATTGAGGTGGTCGGCAATCGCCGCGGCAATGGGGTGCTTCGGGCCGGCCGAGATTGCCAGTTCGAGACTCTGCAAAGACCTCCGGTTGCAAGGGGCATTCCAGGGCGCCGCCGCGAGAGCTGCGAACCTGCCCGATATTGCGGCCGCCCATCTCATCATTGTCCCTATTAGATCGCGTGCCCGATGTGGACGGGCACTTTACCTCTTTGCAGAGCGTTGATCAGATCGGTTTCTTGCTGATCAACGATCGATGGTCGCGACACCCTGAGGTCGCGAACGAAAGTACACTCCGTCCTGGCTCAGGTGGCGCGACCCGGCGACTGACGGGATGCCCTGGCCATCGAGTTTCAGGCTGTGTAGGATGTTCCCTTCTTCGGCCGTGTTCTCGCTGGTTTGGTTGATCCGTTGACACATTACATACAGAATGGTCTCCTCTGGGTTTAGCGCACATTGAAACGCCGTACTCCCAGGCTGAGAAAACATTCGATTATTGATGAACCACTCGCCTGGATGGGGGAGTTGTAGCCGGCTGATCTCGACTGGTTTTGTTGCTCGCTCGCCGGCGATGTCATAGGTGCTCACCGTCGCTGCCTTGTCATCTTTGTCGCTCCGCGGGAGGTTGTTCACCGTGTAGAGCCGAGTCCCCCTCTTGTTCGCCAATATCCAGCAAATGTCTTGGCCGCTATTGGAGACGGACCCGAGAAAACTCATCTCGCCGTCACGGGTAAAGCGGTAAACCCCGAGTTCGTTACGGGTAACGAAGCCGACGTAGAGCAGCGGTTCGGTCGGATGAGTCCAAATGCCTAGCGGCATCGATGGCACCCCGTCCATTCCCTTGTACTTGTAGCCCGCATTGGTCTCCGGCAACTGTATGAGACTACGCTCCACCAGTTGGCTGTCCGGACCAACCTGAAAGACGTGCAGCTGCCCTTGCACCCTGGGTTCGGTACCCGCCAAAAACGACCGAGTCCCCTCGCCGTCAAAATCCACATCAACCTGAAAATCGTTACCAAACGCGATGTTAGGAAACGACGAGGAGGCTAAGACCTGTGTCGGCTTGTTGAACTTTTCCACTTCGATCTTGGATACGGCGCGCAGTGCCCCGTTGGCCTCGATTGCGAACGAAACGTAGCTTGCCTTCGCCGCACCACGGAGCGCGTCCATTTGGTGATAGTCTTCGTTTCGGTTCGACACCAACAGCGTCGTACCCCTCACCGAAAGGCTATTCGGAGCGACACCCTGAGACGAGAACGGTGACCCGGTCACATGCTGTAACGAGCCATCCTGGCGGATGTCGAAAACGGCGATCGTATTGCTGTGCGTGTTGACGGTAAAGAGGCGCATGCCGTCTTGGCTGATCACGAGCGGCGTATCATTGTCATTGGGCCCGAGCTTCCCGTGGGTATCGTTGTTTACTCCCGTGCCGCCCGTATAAAACGGATTTCCGGGCAAAGGGTCCAGCGTGCCGTCATCTTTTCGCGTGTAGCCAAGTACCGCATTTCGGCCCTCACGGATGTCGTTGGTCTGTATGTACAGATATCGACCGCGACCATTGGTTGAACTCATAGCGCATCTCCAATCCAGTCATTCTTTTGCTAGCCGGGACACAACGGGTACGGCTATCCGGGCCGATAGTCCGTGGGCAGTTTGAGTGAATCCTACTACTTCGCGGGCAAGGGGTCGAGGATCGGTTTGTAGATCTTCACATAGACCATGTCCTCGTGCGCATTGGCGATGTGGCAACCCGCGCATTCCGCAACGGGACGCTCCGCGGCGGCGGCCAGATACGGGGGAGG
>JAIEPW010000135.1 GCA_019748195.1 Bryobacteraceae bacterium | reverse complement strand
CCGGGATTTGAACCCGGGACCTCTTGCACCCCAAGCAAGCGCGCTAGCCAGGCTGCGCCACGGCCCGATCCTCTCTAGTGTATCCGATCATGCCCGCAAACGCCCGCTTCGCTCGAGCCAGCCCCGGAACATCGCGCAGAAATCGTGAATCCGCGGCGACGTCTCCAATTCCTCCAGCGTGTACTTCATCTTGCGCCGCCAGTTGGGATACTGGTGAGTCGAGCCCGGCAGATTCTGCTGCTCGGTCTCCTTCGTCAGATCCTCCTGATTCACCAGCAGCAGCGCGGAGCCGGTCATGGCCAGGAAGCCCATCACCGCGTTGTGCAACTCGCCCGTGAACTCGGGGATCGCCGCTGCGTCCGCGGGATACCAGTCCGGAAGCAGGTTCAACCCGCGCAGCGTTGCTAGCAAATTCTGCTTTTCCGCCGCGCGGGAGTCGAGCATCGCCTGGTACGCCTCCCCGGTAATCAGCTCCGCTTCCCGCCGCGCCTCGATGTCGCGTCCGGTCCAGAAGCCGGCGATCGTCGGCAGGTCGTGCGTGGTGGAGCAAACCAGCGCCTGTTCCGGATACTCCCACGGCGCGCGATACCGCCCTTCGCCATCCCTCTCGAAGTACAGAACGCGATAACTCAGAATCCCGTAACGGTACAAATCCGCCCGCATTTCCTCGGTCACGGTGCCCAGGTCCTCGCCCACCAGCAGCGATTGCGCGCGGACGCTTTCCAGCGCCAGGATGCCCAGCAGGTCGCGCGCGCGATCGCGGACGTAAGCCCCCTGTTTCGCAGGCAGCCCCTCGGGAATCCAATACAAGCGGAAGAACCGCATCACGTGATCCATTCGCAGCGCGCCGCCATGCCGGATATTCTTGCGGATCGTCTCGATGAACAATCGATACCCGGAGGCTTGCAGATACCTGTGATCCGGCGGCGGGAAGGACCAGTCCTGACCCTCGGGCGAGAAATCGTCCGGCGGCGCGCCAACCCGCGCGCGCTCCACGAACGCATCGCGATGCGCCCACAGGTCGGCTCCAAAGCGATCCGTCGCCAGCGCGAGGTCGTGATACAACCCCAGCGGCATGCCGCAGGCGACCGCCGCCTGCTGGGCCTCGGCCAATTGCGAATCCACCAGCCATTGCACCCACTTGTGGAACAGGATGCGCCGCCAATGGGCCTCGCCGAAGCGGATCGTCGCCGGCGAATCCGGATGTCGATATGGCTCCGGCCACTTCGTCCATAGCCACAAATCCGGATCGGCGCGATGCAGCACCTCATCTAAGGCGCGGAACATCGCGAACCGGTGCAGCAGATCGCCTTCCTGTTCCACGTATTGCTGGAACGCGGCCGACCGCCGCGAGCCTTGCCGTGAATGCCGCAGAAACTCGCGGAACGCGATCCGCAATCCGGTATTCTTCAGCCGCGCCACGCGCTCGTATTCGACGAACCCGGAATTCCGCAATTCCTGGATCTCCGCCTGCACGCGCCCGCTGGACAGCCAGCGTTGCGCCCATTCGGACGCGGCGAACTCCGGAATGGCCTCCAGGTCCAGGTACAGATCGTTGCGGTAGAACGCGCTTTGCGGAAGATAGGGGCTGGTGTTGTAGGGCTGGCGGTTGGCGATGGCGTGGAGCGGGTTCAGCGCCACGAAGCTTGAGCCGGTCTCGCGCGACGCCCAGCGGCAGAAGCGGATCAGGTCCGTGAAGTCGCCGGAGCCCCAATTGCGTTCGCTGCGCAGGCCGAACAGGCTGATGGCGATACCCCCGGAGCGCGGAGGCTTGCCGCCGGGCAGCCACGCCGATGCCGGCGCCGCGATCAGCTTGGCTTCATACTCCGCCGGCCCGATGCGCACCGTCAGGTCGTGGTAGCCCAGCGGGAGCGGGTCTGGAAGCGGCATCGCGAAGGAGGTGAAGTGCACGCCCCGCAGCAGCGCCTTCTCCATGGGCTGCGCGGCGGCTGGGGCGAACACCGCGTCCCACCGGCCGCCCTCCTCGAAGGCGATGGTCAGCTCGACGGCGTTGGACAAAGCCGCGGCGGGCAAGCGCAGCGCCGTGGGGCCGTCTAATGCCCTCACCACCAGCGTCGCCGGCGCCGGGCGAGACCATTGCTCCCATAGCCGCGCTTCCACGGCTTCATCCAGCGTTTCCGCGGTGTCGGCGGGAACGCCCATGGCTTGCAAGAGGGCGCGCTTCACCTGGAGCGAGGCCCGCTGCCGCTCGCCCATCACATCGATGTATTCCGGCTCAAGGCCGAACTCCTCGGCGGCACGTTCCACGGCGGACTCATAGTCGGGCGAGGCTTGGAACGTGACCTCCTGTGTGCTGTGTAAGTTCATCCGGGGAAAGGCTGAACTTCGATTCTATCGGGTTCGGAAGCCGCCTCTGCCCATGCGATAATCGAACTGTGAGCGGCGATAACACCAACCTGTTTACCAATGTCGATTTCCAGTTGAGCCAACCGCCCGAACTGTTCCAGCGGATTGACGAAATCGAAGACCTGTCGTCGTTTTCCGACAGCCTGGTGATGACCACGCTCGATTCGGCGGTCAACTGGGCGCGCAAGAACTCGCTGTGGCCCATGAGTTTCGGCCTGGCCTGCTGCGCCATTGAAATGATGTCGATGATCGGGTCCCGCTACGACATCTCGAGATTCGGCGCGGAGGTGATGCGCGGATCGCCGCGGCAGAGCGACTTCATGATCATCGCCGGGCGGGTTTCGAACAAGATGGCGCCGGTCATCCGCCGGCTGTATGAGCAGATGCCGGAACCGAAGTGGGTGGTTTCGATGGGCGCCTGCGCCACCTCCACCGGCGTGTTCTCGAATTACGCGCTGGTGCCGGTGAATCAGGTGATCCCGGTGGACGTGTACGTTCCCGGCTGCCCGCCGCGACCGGAGCAGTTGATCTACTCCATCATGCTGCTGCAGAAGAAGGTGGAGAAGGAACGCGGTACCGTGGCGCGAGTTCTCAACCTCAGGTAAGTTCTACAGCAACACAAGCTGCTTCTGCTCCAGCGCCAGCAGCTTCTCCTTGATTTCCAGCCCCCCGCCGTACCCGGTGAGCTTGCCGCTCGCGCCGATGACGCGATGGCACGGGATGACGATCGAGATCGGATTCGAGCCGTTCGCCAGCCCCACCGCGCGGGACGCCTTGGGATTGCCGATCCGCCCGGCGAGTTCTCCGTAAGACTGCGTCTCCCCGTATTTGATGTCCTGCAGCGCCCGCCATACAATCCGCTGAAATTCCGTGCCCTCGGGGGCCACCGGCAGTTGGAAGTCGCGCAGTTCACCGGCGAAGTACGCCTCCAGTTGTTCGATGGCGGGGCGCAGCGGCGCGCGGTCCTGACGCCAGTGCGGCGCCGGCTCTATCGAATGTTTCCCGTCCAGGAACCAGACGGTTCTCAGGCCCGCATCGTCAGCCGACAGCAACAGCCGCCCGACGGGGCTCCCGATGGTGGTGAATGCTCGCATCGTCTTTGACTCCTTGCCACAAGTGAATAGCCGCGTAGGCCCGCCACGGACGCCACGATTCGGACTTCTGTTCGAGCTCGCGCGCGGTGGCGGCGCCCGCCGCCCGCTGCAGGATCAGGTCGCCCGAGGGAAAGGCATCGGGTTCGCCCGACGCCCGCATCCGGAAATACTCCAAGGTCCAGGGTCCGATGCCGCGAATCCCGGCGATCCGCTCCACGCCCTGCCGGGAGAGTTCGCGGATCGCCTCCGCGCGAGCGCCGATCAGGCCCGCCTCCTCCAGTGGCGCGTCCCGCAGCAGAGCGGATTCGATGCCGCCGAAGCGGCTCACCAGGCGTCCCGCCATGGTGGACGCCGCTTTCACCGAAATCTGCTGGCCCAGGATGGCGCGCACGGCGAGCTCGAAATCGTCGAACGCGCCCGGCACGCGCAGCCCCGGACGGCGGCGCACCAGCGGCCGGAGCAGCGGATCCCGGCTCAGGTGATCGTCGATCGAGGCGGGATCCGAGCCGAGGTCGAACAGCCGCCGTACCCGCACCAGCAGGGACATCAGGCTGCGTGACTCCGGGAAGTGAAGCTCCACCTCCAGAACGCCGCTCCCCATGCGAACCCGCAGGTCTCCGGACTTGCCGTCCAGGCGAACGGATCGCCGGTAGACGCCGTCCCGCACTTCCTCGATGCCGGGAATCGCGCGCGCTTCCAGAAATCCAAGCATCGCTTGCCAGTCATATGGCGGCCGGAACGGCAGCCGGAAGCGATAGGCGTCGGCGGGCAGCGGCTTGCGCTGCGTCAACCGGCGAAGCTCCCCCGGCGTGCGGTTGTACAGCTTCTGGAACACAGCGTTGAACCGCCGGATGCTTCCGAATCCGGACGCCAGCGCGATTTCGGTGAACGGGAGCGCGGTTTCATCGATCAGCTTCTTGGCGAAGTGAAGCCGCCGCGTCTGCGCGATCGCCACCGGCGCCGCTCCCAGGTGTTCCAGGAACAGGCGGCGCAAGTGCCGCGATCCCACGCCGAGCCGCGAGGCCAGCTCGTCCACGCCCGCTTCGTCCATCGCGCCGCTTTCGATCAGCCGGAGCGCTCGCGAGACGGTGGCCGAGGTTCCGGACCATGCGGGCGTCCCGGGCGAGGATTCGGGCCGGCAGCGCAGGCACGGCCGGAATCCGGCTTCGGCCGCCGCCGCCGCCGTGGCGAAGTAAATCACGTTCGATTCCTTGGGCGGCGGGGCAGGGCATACCGTACGGCAATAGATCCGCGTGGTCTTCACGGCGGTGAAAAACTTGCCGTCAAAGCGCGGGTCCCGCGACAGCCGGGCCGCTTCGCAGATCTTCCGGTTCGGTTCCACCAGATCAGAGTAACCGATGCCGGGAGGATGGACTAGCCGTTTTCGGACATGATTGGGGTGGCTGGGCGATGGGCTCCGCGTAGTCGGCGCATACATCTTGATGAGAGTTGAGCCTCAACGTTCGGGCTCCGGCCGCGTACCGTTTGGTACGGGTCCATCGAAAGTGCTACGTAGTTCGACGTAGACCCCTTAGGCCCTTTCGCAACGCTTGCCTAGGTTTGAGTTGCCGGGATAACACTCCAGCCACCGCTACTTGGTTCCTGCGGTTTCCCTTTAGTGTTGGGATACCGAGTTTTTCGAAGGAGATTACTCTTGATGATCAGAGCTGCGTTACTCACCGGGATGATGACTGGGATCTGTCTGGCCGCTCCCGTCACCTATATACAGAATGGCGGGTTCGAAACTGGCGACCTGACCAATTGGACAACCACAGGGCTTGGGACCACAGGCACCTGTCCGAACGGGAATCGGGACTGGGTCGTTGGTTCGACGGGCGGGGCAACCGGCTGCTCGAACCCCGGCGCACCCCCGGCCGGAACCTACGCCGCTTACAACATGTTCGACGCGGATAGTCCCACCACCTATTCCCTTACCCAGAGCTTCGCCGTGGGCCTGATCCCGCTGCTGAACGCCACGCTCGCGTGGTCGGACGCGGCCACCTGGTCGATCAGCGGCGCGGATCGCGTCTTCTCTGTCGATATCCTGAACGGTTCGACAGTTCTTCAGAACTTCTACACCCTCAACGCGAACGGAGGGGGCAGCTACGCTTGGACCGCCCGCAGCTTTGATGTGACGTCGCTGCTGAACGCCAATCTGGGGAACACGCTGACCTTGCGATTCCAGGTGGCGGTCCCGCAGACCTGGACCGGTCCGGCCGGGCTGGGTGTGGATGCGGTTTCGCTGGACGGCGAGACGATTCCCGAACCGGCTACCTTCGGGATGCTGGGAGCGGGGCTGGTGCTCGGATCGCTGGTACGCCGGCGGATGCGCGGCTAGAGTTCACCGCGGCGGAGGCGGGACACGAAATCGCGATCGGCCTCCAGGAAATCGTATTCGTCGAACCGCGCGGGCGACTCCCACACGATCTGTTCAAAGGTCAGGTTGCGAGCCTCGCCCGTCCACTCCGTCACGCGGAAGAACAGGAGGCGAATCCCGGCGCCTCCCGCGTATTGATGCTCGTAGGCAGCCATCTGTTCTCCGATGGCTGCCTCCACCCCCAGTTCTTCCCACAGCTCCCTCGCCAGTGCCTCCCGCGGGCTTTCGCCTGTCTCCACCTTGCCGCCGGGAAACTCCCACTTCAGCGGATGGCGATCCTGCTTTCGCCGCTGCGCGATCAGCACTTGCCCTTCCCGTTCCAGCACTGCCGCCACCACTAAGACCAGGCCCGCGTTCACAAGCAGCTCACAAACGTGAAGGCGAACATCTGCAGGCCCGGCGAAGAGGTGCGCAGCTCCAGCGTCCCTTCCTGGAATCGGTCCGAACCCAGCAGGCGATACATTCGCGGGCGGCTGACCTCCACCCGCGACACGCCGCGCAAGCTGTCACGAATCTCGACGCTCGCGACCGGACACTCGACTCCGGAAGACATCACCAGATTGACTTCCGCCGCCTCATAACGCAGGCGGAGGCGGCACTCTCCTTTCGCTTCCAGGCAATCGCTTCGCGACTCCCAGAGCCCGTCGAGCTCGACTGTGTCCGGCCCGGGGCCGGCCCCGAAGCGGTACGGATACACCTCGTCCGGGCGAAGCCCCTCCGGGTTGGCGATTTTCCCGCGCGAATAGCCGAGATACAATTCCGGCGTCGGGCGGCGGCAGGCGGCGATCGCGCCCGGCGCGTCCATGGGGCGAAGCGGCGCCATAGGCTCGGGCAGCGCGATCGTGGGATCGATCTCGCGCAGCACCTGCTGGATCGCCTCCTCCGTTTCCCGGTAATGCCCTTCGCCGAACGCGGCGTAGCGCAGGTAGCCTTCGGCATCGATCAGATACTTGGAAGGCCAGTATTTATTGGCGAACGCCTGCCACACCTGATAGTCGTTGTCGAGCATCACGGGATATTCGATGCCGAAGTCGCCGAGCGCCAGTTCGACCAGCTCCGGCACCCCGGCGAAGTAAAATTCGGGAGCGTGAACGCCCACGATCGTCAGGCCCTTGTCCCAATAGCGGCGGCGCCATTCGTTCAGATACGGCAGAGTGCGGATGCAGTTGACGCAGGTGTAGTCCCAGAAATCCACCAGCACGGCACGCCCTCTCAATCCGCGCATGGAAAGCGGCGGGGAGTTCAGCCACACGGGTCCGATTTCCGGCGCATGGACGAGCTTCGGCTGGAGTTGCGACACTAGAGATTCATTCCAGCACGGATGCATAGCGCAACGCTTCTCGATCATTTTCAGAATCCGCGCAACAGCGGGGAGCTCGAACCGCCCGCGGTCGCCGTGCAGGTGGAGAATCCCGTCTGCGGGGACATTCTGCGCCTGACGGCGCGATTCGAAGGGGACCGGCTCACCGCCATCCGCTTCAAGGCGAAAGGCTGCGCCGCCTCCATCGCGGCCGGTTCCGCGCTGACGGAGTTGATGCTGGGGAAGTCGCGGGCGCGGATCGCGGAGCTGCGGGCCGCGGATGTGGAAGCCGCGCTCGGGGGCCTGATTCCCGAGTCGAAACACGCCGCTCGCCTGTGCCTGGACGCGGTGGCGGCGCTGCTGAAGTAAGCCCCGCGCCGCGGCAACCATCTACAATGGAAAGTTTGGTCAATTCATGAGCAACATCATCATTCTGGGCGCGCAGTGGGGCGATGAAGGCAAAGGCAAGGTTGTCGACCTGTTCTCCGAGAGTTTCCACATCGTGGCGCGATATCAGGGCGGCCATAATGCCGGACACACCGTGTTCATCGGCGAAAAGAAGTTCGTGCTGAAGCTGATTCCGAGCGGCATCCTCCGCCCGGGCGTGGAGGCGATCATCGGCAACGGCGTCGTGGTGGATCTCGCCGCGCTGCTCGAGGAGATGCGCACGCTGGAGAACGCCGGAATCGACGTTCGCGCCCAGCTCCGGATCTCGAACCGGGCGCAGGTGATCTTCCCTTTCCACCGCCTGGTGGAAAAGATGTCGGAGGCTCGCGCCGATCGCGTTCCCATCGGCACCACCTCGCGCGGCATCGGACCCTGTTACGAGGACAAAATCGGCCGCCGCGGCATCCGCATGGCGGACCTGTTCGACAAGGAAAGCTTCGAGCTCCTGTACAACACGCTGGCCGAGGACAAGAAGTTGATCGCGCGAACGTTCGGAATCCCCGACGACATCGATTACGGGGCCATCCGGCGCGAGTATCTCGAGTACGCCGAGCGGATCCGCCCCCTGGTTTGCGATACCGCCGAACTGCTGAATGACGCGATCGGCGCGGGCAAGCGCGTGATGTTCGAGGGCGCGCAGGGAACGCTGCTGGATGTCGATCACGGCACCTATCCGTTTGTCACCTCCTCCAGCGCCACCGCCGGCGGCGCCTGCACCGGCACCGGCGTTCCGCCCACGAAGATCGACGGCGTGGTCGGCGTGTCCAAGGCTTACATGACGCGCGTCGGCTCCGGACCGTTCCCCACCGAGAGCCTGGACGAGGACGGCGAGCTCATCCGCAAGACCGGCAACGAATTCGGCAGCGTCACCGGCCGTCCGCGGCGGACCGGCTGGTTCGATGTTCCGCTGGCGCGATACTCGGCGCGTATCAACGGGTTGGACACGTTCATCATCACCAAGCTCGACGTGCTCGACCAGTTGGACGAGATTCCGGTGTGTGTCGCCTATGAGGTGGAGGGCCGCCGTTCGCTGGAAGTCCCGGCCACGTATCGCGGCTGGGAGCGGGTGAAGCCGGTGTACGAAATGCTGCCCGGCTGGGGCGCGCCCACCAAGGGAGTCACGGACTGGGACGCGCTGCCGGGGAACGCGCGGGAGTACCTGGCGTTCCTGACCCGCCATACCGGCGTGGAGGTCGGCTGCGTTTCCACCGGGCCGGAACGCAACGAAACCATCCTGCGCAAGGGATCGAGGCTGGAGCAGCTTCTGAGTTAGGCGATAATTGAAGTAGTGCTGGTCACCATCGAATCCAAGTCGGCGCGGCCCGCGTGGCTGAAAGCTCCCGCGCCGGTGGGCGACAACTATCGCGAGCTGAAAAGCCTGGTGCGGAGCCTGCAGCTCCATACCGTGTGCGAGAGCGCGGCGTGTCCCAACATCGGCGATTGCTGGAACCGCCGTACCGCCACGTTCATGATCCTGGGCAACATCTGCACCCGGCGCTGCGG
>JAIEPW010000143.1 GCA_019748195.1 Bryobacteraceae bacterium | reverse complement strand
CGGGGCCATCCCAGCGGCGGCTTCTGCTTCTCCCACGACTTCAGGAGCGGCTTGTCCGACCACTTGGGCGTAAACGACGGGTTTTGTTTGATCTGGTTGAGACGATCGAAAATCTGCCAGGCAGCGCCCGCTGCGACAGTAACGGCCTTCTCCACGTACTTGATTGGCTTATGCATAAGTTGAAGTTTCCGTGGTTCTCCTCACGAAGTCGTCCGGGCACTCGGAGTGCGCCGGTTGATTGGCTTAGTATAAGCCGGGCCGCACGGCCGTCCTAGGCTCAGGGATTAAAACGTCCGGATTCGGAATTGTATGGGCATATCCGGCATTGAACGGAGTCCGGCCAAAAGCCCGGAAAGGGTTGATCTTGCAACTGTTTAGCTGGGAAGCAGGGGGCCGGCGCGGTTGACCCCGCAACCCAAATCTGCTAATCCTCAATTTCCAGCCTATGCCATTCGTTTTCTTCATCTTACTGATCCTACGCGGGGTCGCGTCCGCGCAGGACCCGTTCGACAGCCTTTCCGCTCCCCCGCCGGCCTATCCCCAGGTCCACGGCAGCTCCCTCTATGTGCCCATGCGGGACGGTGTCCGCCTCGCCGTGGAAGTGTTACTACCAAAAGACTTACCGGCCAATTCCAGGATCCCGGCGATACTCCGGATCACCCGCTACGGCCGCGCCCCGGTGAACGGATCCATCCCTCCGCTCGACCGCTTCTTCGCCGAACGCGGCTACGCCCGCATCTCCGTGGATGAACGAGGCACCGGAGCTTCTTTTGGCGCCGTCCGCTACGGCAAGCCCACCCTCGGCGACATGCGCGAGATTCTCGACTGGGTGGTCGCGCAACCATGGTCCAACGGCCGCGTCGGCGCCATCGGCGTCTCCTATGAAGGCACGACAGCCGAACTCCTCGCCGCCACCGGCCACCCCGCCGTGAAAGCCGTCATCCCCCGCTTCCCCGACTTCGATTACTACACCGACCTGCTGTTCCCCGGCGGTATCTTCAACGAGTGGTTCGTTCGCACCTGGGCCGCCGCCACGAAGAGGATGGACGAGGGCGGCGCCGCCAAACCCGTCGATGGCGACTCCGACCGCGCGCTCCTCAAAAAGGCCATCGCCGAACACGCCGCCAACTTCGACCTTTACGCCAACCTGAAGGCTGTGACTTTCGCCGATGACGTGCAATCCGGCCTGGGACTCTCCCTTCGCGATCAATCCACCTACAGGTTGCGGGCGGAGATCGAGAAGGCCAATGTCCCCATGCTGGTCTGGTCCAGTTGGTATGACGCCGCCACCGCCGCCGGGGCCATCCATCGCTTTCGCACTTTCCGTAACCCGCAGCGCGTCTACCTGGGCGCGTGGAGCCACGGCGCAACCAATGACGCGAACCCCTTCCTCGCGTCGAACACGCCTGTTTATCCGACTCGCGAGCAGGAACTCGCCGATTCCATCCGCTTCTTCGACATCCATTTGAAGCAGCAGCCCCCGCCCTTCCGCTGGGAGGATCGCCGTATTTTTTACTTCACCCTTGGGGAGAATCGCTGGAAAAGCACCGGCAAATGGCCGCCGGGCGGCCTCGGCACCTGGACCCTGTATCCGCGCGGCGGCAACACGCTGGTGGAATTCAAGCCGCCCACCGCCGATTCCACCATGGAAGGCAGGCTCTCCGCCGGCCACACCACCGGAACTCAGAACCGCTGGCACACCCAGATGGGCGGCGGCGACGTGATCTACGCGCAGCGCGAAATGCACATCGAACCCCTGTTCGGCTTCTCTACCGCCCCGCTGCGGCAGGATGTCGTGATCACCGGCCAGCCGGTGCTGAAGCTGCGCGTCGCGCTGTCCAAGCCCGATACGAAGATCTTCGCTTACCTGGATCTGGTGAACGAGAAAGGCGAAGCCCGGTACATCACCGAGGGCCTGCTGCGGACGATCCACGGCAGGAGCAAGGACGATGCTCCCTACGACGTGGTCGGGGGGTACTACTCGTTTTCAAAGAAGGACGCGGTCGAGAATCCAACGGAACTCGAGATTGCCATGCTCCCCACTTCCGTCCGCGTGCCGAAGGGCTGGCGCGTGCGCATTTCGCTGGCGGGCGGCGATCGCGACACGTTCGGCGGCGAGGACTCGCGCATCCGCCTGCTCCCCGGTTCGAAGGTGGAGATCCCGGTGGAACGCGGCGTCCGGTAGCTCGGGGCGAGCCTGAGCGGCGCAAATGCTTGACACAGTCAAGTAATATTAGTTGACTATGTCAACCATCGAGGCTCCGGTCGCCCGCATTCGCGAGTTCAACCGCTTCTACACCCGGCTGATCGGCGTTCTGGACGAGCACCACCTGGACGGCCCGCTGGGGATCGCGGAAGCGCGGATTCTGTACGAGATCTCCGGGCAGCCGGGAATGACCGCGGCCGACCTGTGCCGCACGCTGGAGATGGACGCCGGTTACGTCAGCCGCATCCTGCGAGCCTTGAAGAAGCGCGGGTTGCTGGCGCGAAAGCGTTCGGAATCCGATGCGCGCCGGACGCACCTGAACTTGACCCGGTCCGGTCGCGAAGCGTTTGCCGAGATCGACGCCCGCACGCGGCTGCGAATGGAGGAGCTGCTGCAGCCGCTGGCGCCGCCCCAGCGCGATCGTTTGCTGCGATCGCTGCGCGAAGTACAGACTCTGCTGGGCGGCGGCAACGCCGAAGAAGCCGCGGTGCGCATCCGGACGCACCAGCCGGGCGATCTGGGGTGGATCGTGCATCGCCACGCGGTGCTGTATGAGCAGGAATACGGCTGGGGGATCGACTTCGAGCGGGTGGTGGCGGAAATCGCGGCGCAGTTCCTGGGCCGCTTCGATCCGCAATCGGACGGCTGCTGGATCGCCGAGCGCGGCGGCGAGCGCTTGGGCTCGATCGCCCTGGCGCGGGAGGAAGGCGACGCGGCACGGCTGCGCCTGTTTCTTGTCGAGCCGGACGCGCGCGGGCTGGGCATCGGCTGGCGATTGATCGACGCCTGCCACGCCTTCGCGCGCCAGGCAGGCTACCGCCGCATCATTCTGTGGACGCAAAGCAACCTGCTGGCGGCGCGGCACATGTATCGCAAGGCCGGTTACCACATCATCTCCGAGCTTCCGCACAACAGCTTCGGGCAGAACCTGATCGCGGAGACCTGGGCGTTGGAGTTATGACGCCCGCGCACCGGCGGCCAGCAATTTTTCCAGGCGGTTGAAGCCGGCGACCATGCCGCGTTCCATTCCGGAGCGGCCGGCGGTGTCCCGCGCCTCTTGCGATTCGTAGCGCATGGTGATCTGGACGCGGGTGACCGATCCGCGCTCCGTAAACACCGTGGTGTTGCGAGCCTCGCCGGGATACCACGCATCGTCGAACTTTTCAGTGGCGACAATGCGGCTGGGGACCTCCACTTCCAGAAACTCGCCGCCCATGCCCATGTCCTTCACGCCGGCCTTGCGCCAGACATAGCGATAGCGGCCGCTGGCGCGAAGGTCGATTTCGCAGACGGGCATGGTCCAGCCTTCGGGACCGAAGAGCCATTGCCGCACCAACGCGGGCTTCGTGAAGGCGTCAAAGACGAGCTGGCGCGGGGCGTGGAAATCGCGGGTGATTTCGATTTCCAGGTCGCCGGGCGTGGAGACCTGAAAGCTTTCGGGATAAAACATGACGCCTCCTTATTGTTTGCGCTTCTTCTTCCGTTCGGGTGTGGTTTGCAGTTCGCCGAGCAAGTGATCGAGCCGGGTGAAGGAGGTCTGCCAGAAGCGGCGGTAGTCCTCCAGCCAGCGGCTGGCTTCGGCCAGGGGTTGGGCGCGGAGCCGCGCGGGCCGGCGCTGGGCATCGCGATCCCGTGTGACCAGGCCCGCGCGCTCCAGCACTTTCAGGTGTTTGGAGATGGCGGGCTGGCTGATGGCGAACGGTCCCGCAAGTTCGGTGACGGAGGCATCGCCCGAGGCGAGCCGGGCGAGGATGGCGCGGCGGGTGGGATCGGCAAGGGCGGCGAAGGTGGCATCCAGAGTTTTATAACCGCCAGGTTGCATAACCGGATGGTAATGTACCACCACGGCCGTGTCAAGTGTCGGATTTTTCCAAGACCCGGCGTCGGGCGGTTGCTACCTTGGCCCCATGGTTGAAACTCAATATCGCACCGTTACCCCGTATTTCTGCGTTCCCGACGCGGACGCGGAGCTCGCGTTCCTGAAGGCGGCGTTTGACGCGTCTGAAGTAGAATGCCAGCGCACGGAAGACAACAAGATCATGCACGCGGAGTTGCGCATTGGCGATTCGCTGGTGATGCTGGGACAAGCCGGCGGTCCGCGCAAGGCCATGCCGGCCGCGATTTACTTGTGGGTGCCGGACGCGGACAAGACATACGCGGCGGCGATGAAGGCGGGCGCGGCATCGGAATCGGCGCCGGAGAACAAGCCCTGGGGGCACCGGACCGCGGGCGTCATCGGGCCGAACGGGCTGACGTGGTGGATCGCCGCGCCGCTGGCGTGAGGTTGGGTTGCGGCAGGCGGGCTCGAAGGGGTCCGCTTGCCGTGCAGATCGGTTGAGCTCGGTCTCGAACTCAAATTTCTCCACCAGCTTCTCCTACGACGGACGCGGCAGAGTGACCACAAGCTCCCAAGCAACCAGCGGTCTCGCCGACGGCCTCACCAGGATCACCTATCCCTCCGGTCGAAACGTGTCGTACACTCATGACTCAGCGGGCCGGGTGAACAAGGTGATCAACGGCGTCCCAACCGCCAACGTGAACTACGCGTCGAACATTGCGTATGCGCCACACGGGTTACTTGGATCGATCAATTCGCGCTTGCAGACTGAATCTCACCCTCCCAGCGGCAGCGTGCAGGAAAGCTACACCTATGACGCGCTGAATCGGCTAAAGACCTACACGCGGCCCGGCGCCGGCTCGCAAACCTACTCCTATGACCGGTTCGGCAATCGCGCGGTGCTGGCTGGAGGCCTCATCCAGGTGACGGCGCTCACGCCGCAGGTAGCCGACGAACTGGCGTCCAGCGTGGAGGTTCTGTTCCCCAACAACCGCTGGACCGCGCTTACCTACGACGCCGCGGGAAACGTGCTCATCGATCCGGCGGGCACCGGGCGCTCCTACACCTACGATGCGGAGAATCGCGTCAAGACGGCGACGATGCCGAACACGCCCGCGATCACGTACAGCTACGATGGGGAAGGGCGGCGGGTGCGCAAGGAGGTCGGCGGGCAGGCGACGACGGTGTTCGTGTACGATGCCTTCGGGCAGTTGGCGGCCGAGTACGGTCCGGCGGACGGGATCGGGGTGCGGTACCTGACGGTGGATCACTTGGGATCGACGCGGATGGTGACGGATCAGAGCGGGGCGGTGATGAAGCGGATGGACTACCTGCCGTTCGGGGAAGAGTATCCGGCGGTGGGGTACCCGATCTCGGCGGAGCGGACGGGGGTGAAGTTTACCGGCAAGGAACGGGATGCGGAGACGGGCCTCGATTACTTTGGAGCTCGGTACATGTCGGCGGCGCAGGGGCGGTTTGCGTCGCCTGACGAATTCACGAAGGACTCTAATGTCGCCGATCCGCAGAGCTGGAACAAATTCGCGTACGCCCGGAACAATCCGCTAAGATACGTTGATCCCACTGGCGAGAGGGCTGAGGTCTCCACAACCTGCACTACGAACCAACAAAACCAGACGACCTGTCAGGTCAATGTCTCCGCCAGTATTGCGGTCTACGCGGCGGCTGGCAGTAACTTGACCCAGCAACAGATGAACGCTGCGGCGTCTACAATTCAAAACTCGATTCAAGGCGCCTGGACGGGCCAGTTTCAGCAGGACGGGGTGACGTACAACGTAACCACCACAGTCAACGTCCAGGTGGCAACAACTGAAGCGGCAGCCATGCAGAGCGGCGCACAAAACGTGATCGGGTTGAGCAGTGCTAACGCGACCGCGACTGCTGATAGCTTCGTCAGACCACGTGCCTTGCTCGGCGGGCCCGATACAGGAGTTTGGAACATCAACAACTTGGGGAGCGGGGTTGCCGCCCACGAGTTTGCGCATCTTCTTGGAGTGAATGACAAGTTTGGCATGGTGCTCTCGAATACCAATCTTCTGAACAACTCGGCGATACCACGCCAAGCGATGGCTGCCGACTTCGGTTGGGGCGTGCGAGAGGCGGTGTCAGGGGTGAACAGTTGGGCTCACGGGCCAGCGTTTCGCTCGATGCGCTATGGCGAGGTCTTCCCTAAGCTGCAGGTCTACAGAAGTCGGACCACCGTAGGCACGCCGTTCTTGTGGTGGAAATGAGGCGAGTATGGCCGTCCGAACCATGCTCCTTGTGCTGATGGTGTTTGTAGCTGAACTGGCTGCTTCCTGGTGGCTGTGGACTCGCGCTCCCACCGATACGCTACGTGTGGCCTATCCGGGTTTTTGGACCTACGAGGCCGAGCGGCTCTTTTGCTGGGCAATTCTCGCTCCAATCTGCTTGGCGATCGGTCTACTCCTACAGCGCTCGTCATTATGGGCCGCTCGCAACTGGGCTGTGCGCGTGGGTATCCTCCTGCCGATTGTTATCTCGCAATTCATGGCTTTGCTCCTGGAGATCTCAACATCTACGTGGTATTGGAACATGCCGTGGTCGCGCCCGGTTCGGGATCTTTACGCGAGCATCTGGCATTGGCATCGCCTGCCACAACCAGGCGATCAGGAATCGTCCAGCCTCCTGGGGTACGTTGGGGACCACGCCGTGGTATGGTGCATTGCCCTTATAGTCGCTGAAGGGCTTTTATGGGTAGTGACTAGAAGAGCGTCACCGGAGTCACCGGTTGCCGCTCGTTAGATTTAGAAGCCCTCCCTCCATAAACAACGGGTTCGGGGACAGTCAGGGCCTCCGCGTCCCCGCGGGACCAGGATCAGGTGGACATGATTCGGCATAAGGCAATAGCCGAGGATAGCCACGCCGTAGTGGCGGGCATAGTCGGCGAGCAAGTTCAAGTAAAGGCGATAGTCTTCGGCGCGGAAGAAAATCTTCTGTCGATAATTACCCCGCTGGGATTCGCGGGGGATTCGCGGGACGGTCGCCCTATTCCCCTCGCACTCGCTGAGGCTTGCCTTCACCATTGAACGTCGGACGGCAACTGGAACGTGAGCAGGCAGGCACAGGCAGCTACGCCTATGACGCGCTCAATCGCCTGAAGACCTACACGCGGCCCGGCGCCGGCTCGCAAACCTACTCCTATGACCGGTTCGGCAATCGCGCGGTGCTGGCTGGAGGCCCCATCCCGGTGACGGCGCTCACGCCGCTGGTAGCCGACGAACAGCCGTCCAGCGTGGAGGTTCTGTTCCCCAACAACCGCTGGACCGCCCTGACTTACGACGCCGCGGGAAACGTGCTCAACGATCCGGCGGGCACCGGGCGCTCCTACACCTACGATGCGGAAAATCGGGTGAAGACGGCGACGATGCCGAACACGCCGGCGATCACGTACAGCTACGATGGCGAAGGGCGGCGGGTGCGCAAAGAGGTCGCCGGGCAGGCGACGACGGTGTTCGTGTACGATGCCTTCGGGCAGTTGGCGGCCGAGTACGGTCCCGCGGACGGGATCGGAGTGCGGTACCTGACGGTGGATCACTTGGGATCGACGCGGATGGTGACGGATCAGAGCGGGGCGGTGGTGAAGCGGATGGACTACCTGCCGTTTGGGGAAGAGTATCCGGCGGTGGGGTACCCGAGCTCGACGGAGCGGACGGGGGTGAAGTTTACGGGGAAAGAACGAGATGCCGAAACCGGCCTCGATTACTTCGGAGCTCGGTATTTCTCTGGGGCGCAGGGGAGGTTTACAAGCCCGGATCTCCCTCTTCTTGCGAGTCTGGAGAACCCGCAGACGTGGAATCTCTACAGCTACACGGCGAACAATCCCCTAAGCCGCATCGATCCCGATGGCCGGAACTGGTTTCAAATCAATGGGAGCTGGGAATGGCATGAGGGGGATACTTACGACCCAGACGGTGAGAAAGGGAAAAAGAAGCCGATCAAAAGCAACTATACGCAACTGCTCGTCTTCCAGCAGACCGGAACAAACCGATCTGGGGCTGCAACCGGAACGCTGACGCTATATGATCAGAACAAGGTTATAGCGACCTCACCTGCGTTTTCTGGTGGTGCCGAGGACAAAGGACCGATCGCGGGTGGTACGTTTATGATTCGGCCCGGCCTTCGCGATACGGCAGACGCATCTGACTTGACAATTCTTCCGGGTGGAGGTGGCGCTCAGCTAAAGAACTTCTACGGAATCCAGAACATTCCGGCAGACGTTGGTGGATACGACGTGCGCTACGAGTGGGGCTCCATTCGCGCGAAGCTGAACGAACCGCGTGGAGAGACGCGTCCAGATTTCGTTGGCCAGTACCTGGACGGTAAGACGCGGCCAGGTGACTACACTCACGGCTGCATCTGCGAAAGATCAGAACGGACACTGCGGCTGATTGAACAGCTTGACTACCGCAGAACGCCGGCGGTGCCCGTCTGGGTGCGGAGGCGTTGACTATGCACCTTCTACTGCTTTTCTGGCTGACTTTGGCAGCCATCTTAACTGGGCAGGTACCGCCGAGCTCAGCAATTCAAGTCTTCGTTAACGATCCGCTGAAGTGGGAGCGTGGTGATCGGCCTGGGCAGCCCGCCCCAAGAATGGCTTCGGGGCAAGTACTTGTTCTAAATCCAGACGGAGCCCTCGCCATCGTCTACTGTTATCTTTACAAGACTCCGGACGGACAAATGCACGTTCTCTATCAGGAGGGCTACTCGGTTGCTTCCGGGAAGTGGCGGACCACCGCAGGTACGATTTCAGCGCAGTACAAAATTATCTATGCGAACGTCCCGTCGCGAACCCAAGAACCAACCATGATCGAGGAGGTTTGGAAGTATGCGCCTGCAAACGCTGCTGGCCATTTGGCGCGACGGATCAAGGCGAGGGTGGATTTCGTTCCGCTGACCAATCTCGCCGACGAGAGCAAGCTCCTCCAGGTGATTGAATCGCACCGTCGGAGATCCGCGCCTTAGGCAGATGCAGTTCACCGGCAAGGAGCGGGATGCGGAGACCG
>JAIEPW010000041.1 GCA_019748195.1 Bryobacteraceae bacterium | reverse complement strand
TGGGTTTCGGTGCGAGTCCCTTCTCCGTATCTGCCCTACGCGGGCGGCAAGTTCGGCACGCCGAGCGGCAAGTGCGAGTTCTATTCGGAATCGCTGCGCGCCAAGGGCCTGGACCCGCTGCCGGCCCACGTCCCGGTCCACACCGACAGCCGCTTCCCGCTGCACCTGGTGAGCTCCAAGGCCACCCGCGATTTTCTGAACTCCTCGATGGGACACGCCGAATCACACATGAAGGCGGAAGGCGAGCCCACGGTGCGCATGCACTCCCGCGACGCGACCCCTCGCGGCATCCGCGATGGCGATCTGGTTCGCGTTTTCAACCAGCGCGGCGAGATGCGCCTGCGCGCGGAAGTGAAGGACGGTGTCCGCCCGCGCGTGGTCAGCATCCCGCAGGGGTGGTGGGCGTCACGGCTGAAGGGCAAGGCCAGCGTGAACGTGTTGACGCCGGACGGGCTGAGCGACCTGGGCGGCGGCGGCGATTTTCATGACGCGAAGGTGGACGTGGAGAAGGTGTAAGTCAGGCCATCCGGTCCGGATCGATCTCATACGTCTCGATCACCCACTCGTAATAGCGCCCGTCGCTCAAGAAGTCGAGAAATACTTCGTGCACTGCGCCCACCAGCTTGCGGGTGGCGTACTCGAAGTCTCCGTCCTTCACGCGAATCCCCACCGACACTTGCGACTTGCGATTCGCCGCGAATAGCTCCGCCTTGGCTGCGTCGATTCTCCGGTGCGGCGGCAAGTCCTCGGAATGCCGCGACTCCAGAAACGCCGCCAGCTCGCGATTCATCTCCGACTTCGCCGGGACGTCCGGCAACACCACGGGGATCGTAATCGTTTCCGCCTTCACGTCGAGATGGAATTCGTAGAAGCGGTCCTTGTGCCACATCATCCGGAATGCGGCTTTCCCTTTCGCTTCCTCGCCGCGGCTGAAGCCCCGGAAGACGCCCCGGCTGGCGTAATTCTCCAGGACTCCGGCCACCGTTTCCACCGCATCCGGACGCGAAAAAGCCGCGGGAGCCTTGCGAACCCCCGCGGCTTTGCGGACGATCGCCTTCTTAGTGGACAAAGCCGCCAACGCCGGGCTCGGGATTCAGAGCCACTCCCGGAGGATAGTGCCGGCCGGAGGTGAATTCCTTCAGCGCCTGCACGTTGATCAGCGTGGACGCCATCTCCGTGGTGGCCGCCTTGTACGCCTTCTTCAACGCCTCGCGCAACTGCTCCGGCGTGCGAACGTATTCGCCGCGCGCGCCCAGGCCTTCCGCGATCTTGTCGTAGCGCAGGTTCTGCTGGAACAGGTACATATGAATCGACCGCGCCGACGCGGTCGCGTTCGGCCACATGCCCCAGGAGTCGTTGTTGTAAGCCACGCAGATCGTGGGCAGCTTGTACTTCTGCGCCGTGTCGAGCTCGAACAATGAGTACGCCAGACCCGAGTCCGACGTGATCACCAGCGTGGGCGCGCCCTTATACGGCGCCTGCGGTCCAATGCCGCGCTGCACCGCCGCGCTCGCGCCGATCATCATCGCCAGGTCCGGCCCGATCGCGCCGTACTGGTAGGGGCACATCACTTCCTGGCCCGGACGGAACGCCCGCAGCCAGCGCCCCGCGAACAGGCCGCTGGTCCAGCCGCCCGATCCGGTAACTGTCTGCTTGGGATCGATGTCGCCCTTGTACAGGAAGTCGTGAACTTCCTTCGCCATCACCGCCGGATGCACCGTGTTGGTGTCCTTCGAATACTTCAAGCCGAGCTCGTAATGATCCAGGTTGGTCTTCTCGAACTTCGCCTTCGCCGTGGCGATCTCCTGCACCCAGCCGTCCCTCTTCTTGGGACCCAGCTTGTTCGCCAGCGCCTCCAGGAAACACTTCTCCTCGCTGACAATGCCCAGCTCGAGCGGCCAGTTCCGGCCCAGATCCTCCTGCACCGGATGCACGCGCACGGCCTTGATCTCCGGGCTGAAGCGGTACTCGCCGGGACTCGGCATGCAGTATTGGCCGATGAACAGAACCAGGTCCGCGCTCATCAGCGCGTCGGGGGAACACGCCGCCGACAGCTTGTGATCGTCCGGGAAGTGCCCGCGCACCGGGCCCGAGGTCACGATCGCGACATCATGCTTGGCGGCGATCGCCATCAGCGGCTCGTAAGCCTTGCGCTGGAACACACCCTGCCCGGCGACGATGACCGGGCGCTCCGCCCTCATGATCATGTCCGCCACCTTCTCCACTTCCTTGTTGGAGCAGGTGGGACGCGATTCGGTGCGGTATTTCTCCTTTGAGTAGAAGTCGGTCAGCGTCGCCGGATCCGTGAAGCGCGCGCGCGCCACCTCTCCGGGGAAGTCGAGATGCACCGGACCGGGAATGCCGCTCTTCAGGTTGCGGAACGCGTAAGCGCCGTATTCCCACACGCGCTTGGGGTCGATCAGCCGTTTGCCGTACTTCTTCATCCCGGTGGTGATCGGCTGCTGATAACCGGTCTGGATGAACGCCTCGCGATCGTCGCCCGCCAGTTGCATGTTGCTCGCCAGCACCAGCAGCGGGGTCCGCGCCGAATTCGCCGACGCGATGTTCATGATCATGTGCGTGAAACCGGGACCCTCGGTGCCCGAGGTCGCCACCACTTCCCCGGTCACCCGGCTGAAGCCGTCCGCCATGGCGCACATCGAGCCCTCGGTGCGTCCGCCGTACGCCGGAACGCCCGCCGCGGCGATCGCATTGATCACGGTGTAATTGCCCGGACAGCAGAACATCGCCGCCAGGTCTTCTTCCTTGCACAACTTGGCGAACACTTCCGCCCCGGTCATCCCCTTGCCTTCAAACGACCCCGGCTTGGCCGGCTCGTTCATCGTCTCGGGGATTTCCTTGGGGATGGTGATCGACGGAAGCACGGTCTCGCCGAAAACCTTGGTCGAGGTGACGATCGCGGCCGCGGCCGCGCCCGCCGCGGGCCCCTTCAGGAAATTGCGGCGCGATGCGCCGTTCGCTTCTTCCGGCTTCACCGGCTTTTCTTTTTTCTCTGGCATGGAATGCTCCTCGAAATTCGGTTTACTTGTCCTGCAGGGCGGGCTTCTTGCCCTCCGGCCACAGGCTGCGGATGAAGTTCACCAGATGCCACATGTCTTCGTCCTTGGCGATCTGGTCCTTGAAGGCGGGCATGGTCTCGCCCGCGCCGTCCTTGATGCTGCGGAAGATCTCGCCCTCGCTGATCCCGCTCTTGTACAACTGCGGCGACGTCAGGTCGGTTGCATCCGCCACGACGTCCACGGTCGCCTTGCCGTCAGCGCCGTGGCAGCCGGTGCATTGCCGCTGGTAGGTGCTGCGCCCGGCCGCGATGGACGCCTTGGTGTAACTCACGGGGTTTCTTAGCTTTTTGGCATCCTCCGCGCTCATCCGCCCCTGTGCATGGAGGGCGCCGGCGAGAAGGCTGAAAGATGAGATAAAGGCTAAACTTTTCAAACCTTTACGAATGGACTGGGACTGCTGTCGCATTGGCTCGAAGGTATCAGCGGGAGGGTGCGGTTGTCAACGGGCGGCGCCCACTCCACCGTGACCCTCCGTTTGCGCCGTTCCCCGCTCCCCATTCCCCTACAACCTGCCTCAGCCCGTCTGATGTCTTTCCAAACCGGAAGTAGTAGGATGAGAGAACAGTTTTCCATTTAGGAGTAAACGCAATCATGTGGAACCGACGAAAAGAAGAAGAATCTCTGCCCCGTCCGGTCTCGGCGCCGCCCGCGCCTTCCGAGCTGTCCCGCGAAGGCATCCCCATGTCGACGCAACCCGGAAGGGTCCCAGAATCCCATGATTCCGTGAAAGGACAGGCCGTGTTGGGCAAATCCGTTCTTGTCAAAGGCTCCATCCTGAGCCGCGAGGATCTGACCATCGATGGCGAAGTGGAAGGGGCCGTGGACCTCGCCGATCACCGGCTTACCGTGGGTCCAAACGCACGGATCAAAGCCAACATCCAGGCGCGGGAGCTGGTGGTTCTCGGCACCATTCATGGCAACGTCGAAATCACCGACCGCATCGACATCCGCCGCGACGCCAAGCTGGTGGGCGACATCCGCACCGCCCGCATCGTCATCGAGGACGGCGCCTACTTCAAGGGCAACATCGACATCGTCAAGGCGGAACCGCAAAAGGCGCCCCCGGCGAAACCCGCGGCGGAGCCCGAGGCCGCGCCCGCTCCCCCCGCCGCGATGGCCGCCCGCGCCAGCGAGCCGAAACGGTAAGCCTTGCCCATCCGCCCCAGCAACGCACTCGATCAGTTCTGGGGGGCGCTGGAGGATCGGGAAACCGCGCGTATTCTCGATCTGGCCGGCGCCAGCCAGTCCACCGTCGCCTTTGTGTCCTCGCTCGGGCACTCCCTGTACTCCGATGAGATGCTGCGCTCGCTCGACCTCTTCTACGGCGAGGGCCACGACCCGTCCGAGCATGCCGACGCGCGCCGCGCCATGCACTTTCTCGATCAGACCCTGCAGTTCCCCGCCGGACACTTCGACGGCGTCCTGCTCTGGAATGTGCTCGAATGCCTGGGCGAGCCCCTGCTGTCCCTGATGGTGGAGCGCTACTATCGCATTGTCCGTCCCGGTGGCGCGCTCTTCGGCCTGTTCCACAGCGACGAACGCCTCACCGAGGCGATCTCGGAGACGTATCGCGTCGCGGATCGCAAGTCGATCTCCATCCAGCCCAAGGGCGGCAAGCACCGCATCCACGGCTTCACCAATCGCGGCATTGAAAAAACCTTTCGCGATTTCCAGTCCGTGAAGTTCTTCCTCAGCCGGGACAGCTTGCGCGAGGTCCTGGTCCGGCGCTAGCCACGCGCCTGCGCAGCCTGTTACCCAGTCGCCATCAGCCGCGTGGCCTGCCACCCCTTCGGCCACCCCTGCCCCTCCGATACACAGCCTCGTAGTGCCCTTTTCCCCTCGCACGTCAAGTACACAGCCTGGTAGGGCCGCCTTTAGGCGGCGCGGGACCTTCAGGCCCCGCCAGGTAAACCCCTCGGCGGCCCTTGAAAGGGCCGCGCCGCGTTAACGCGGCACTACGATGCTTCACCGGAAAGACTGTTAGACGCGCGAGGCCTCAGCATCAACTGCCAACACATCCTTGACACATGACAGGTGGTAGAGCCGCCTTTAGGCGGCAGGGCCTTCAGGCCTCGCCAGGTACCCCCCAAAAAGCAAAAAGCCCGCCGGTTCCCCGGCGGGCTTTCGACCTACCCGAATCAGCGGCCGGCTTAGAAGAACAACCGCAAGCCGAACTGGGCCTGCAGTGGGAACCCAAGCTGCGTATTCACCGGATCGTACCGGCCATCCGGCAGCCGCAGCCGCATGAAGTTCGCGTTCGCCGCCACCGTCTGCCCGTTCGCCGGCGATACGCCCACGCCGTACAACAGGTTGGGGCCGTCATACACCACGTTGTCGAAGTCAAACAGGTTGAACGCCTCCGCGCTGAACTGCAGCCGCACCCGCTCGCCGAAGGCGAAGTCCTTCAGCAGGCGGAAATCGAACGTCTGGAAGTCGCGATTGCGGAACGAATTGCGCGCAAACGAAACTCCCGGCGCCGAGAACGGGCGATCCGAAGTCTGCGGCACCGCCGCCGACGGACGGAAAATATTGCGATCGCCGTTCGAATCCGCGCCCGTCGATGCATCGAACGGCCGTCCCGACTGATAGCGGTAAATCGCCGAGACCGAGAAGCCCCACGGCAACTGGTACACCACGTTGCTCGCGAAGTTGTGCCGCGTATCCAGCCGCGCGAACGAGTACTCCTGGCGCAGATCGTAGGCATTCTGGTAGAACAGGCTGGTGGCCGTGCGCTCGTTGTCGTCATCGGAGAAGTTCCAGCCCAGCGTGTAATTCGCCTGGAACTGCATCTTCTTGCCGCGATACGACGTCGAGAACGTTCCCGCGCGATAGAGAGAACGCGCCGAACTCTCGCGCAACCGCACGAACGCCAGCGTCGGCAACGGCCGCGGCGCCGAGAAGTTCGGCCGGCGCGACAGGTCGTTCGCCAGAATTTGCGGCAGCGGCGTGTTATAGTCCACGTTGCGCTGCAGGTTCACCGTATTCACGTAGTTGAACTGGCCGCCCACCACCCAGTTGCGCACCACTTCCCAGTCCGCGCCGAAGCCGGCCTGAACGCTGCGCGGGTTGCGGAAATCGTTCGCCAGGCCGGTGACGCTCGCGCCCCGGAACGGATCCGGCGCGCCGCCGCCGATCGAGGCCAGCCGCGTCGCCTGATCCACCGTCAGAACCGGCAGCGCGCCCAGCGGCGTACGGTTCAGGTCGATGCCGATCGACAGCATGTCCTGGTAAATGCTGCGTCCGGCGCCGGTCGGTTGCACGAACAGCGTCACGTTGCCCGGCGGCAGCCGGAAGTTGTTCGAATGATCCGCGAACAGCAACATCGGCGTGGCCGCGTAAAAAATACCGGCATGGCCGCGCAGCACCAGCCGGGACGAGTTCGCCCACGGCGTATACGTGAATCCGAACCGCGGCATCCACTGGTTGGTCATGTCCGGAATCCGCGACGGATCAAACTGCTTCCCGTTCGGGAACGTGAAGCCCGTCAGCCGGCTGACCAGGCTGGTGTTGCTCACGTCCGGCGTGAAGTTGTACTGCCCTTCCCAACGCAGGCCCAGGTTCAGCGTCAACTTGCGGGTCGCCTTCCACGCATCCTGCGCGTAGAACGCCACCTGGTGCTGGTCGAAACCCGCTTCCAGGTTGCCGATCTGCCGCTGGTACTGGATGATGCCCGGGTTGTCCAGCCGGTTGGCCGTCGGGCCGCCTACCGAAAGGCTCTCCAGGATCTGATCCACGTTCGAGACCGTGAAGCTGAACTGGCCGAATTGCGAGAAGCCGAAACGCTGGAACGTGTCCAGGTAATTGTAATCGCCGCCGAACTTCAGGGTGTGATTGCCTGCCGTGAACGCCAGCCCGTTGTTGAACTGGTAACGCGTGTCGTTCTGCGTGGTGGGCAGGAAGCTGCGAGCCCCGAAGGAGCCGATCGGTCCGGCCGAAAACGTCGGAATCTCGGAGTTCGCCGTGCGCGGGCGCGTCTCGCGCGTAATGGACACGCGCAGATCGTTCACCAGCCGCGGGCTGAGTATCGCCGTCCACTGCGCCACGCCCGTATTGGTCCCGTTCAGTTCGTTGCCCTGGTTCGACGCCGCCTCGTTCAGGAACGTGGGCAGCGCGCCGCCGGTCGATACCGCGTTGTTGGCGCTGGCGTCGCTCCAGTTGTAGCGCAGCGCCAGACGGCTGCCGCCGCGGAACAGATAGTCGGCCCGGCCGGTCACCGCCGTGCCGTCGTTGGAAGTCGCCAGCGGCCCTTCCTGGCTGCGGAAGAAGTCATACGCCTCGCGATTGTTGTCGTTGCGGACCACCGAATCCAGGATCGCGAACCGCACATTGCGCGGCAGCCGCACCCGCTGATGCTCCACCGCGGCGAAGAAGAACAGCTTGTCACGGATGATCGGCCCTCCGAACGACCCGCCGAACTGCTGCAGCGTCTCCAACTGCTGCACCCCGAACGGCGTCGGCCGGCCCATCTCCTTATGGCGCACCTGGTAGAAGGCGTCGCCATGATACTCGTTGGTTCCCGACTTGGTGATCGCATTCAGCACGCCGCCCGTCGAGCGGCCGTACTCGGCGGCATAGCCGCCCACCACCACCTGAAACTCCTGGATCGCGCTCTGCGGCACGGTGAATACGAAGTTCGACCGCTCCCCGCCGCGAATGCCCCCGAAGAACGGATTGTTGTAGTCCGTCCCGTCAATCATGATGTTGGAATTGATGCCGCGCTGGCCCTGGAACGAAATCGCCTGGCGCTCCGTGTCCAGTTGCACCGTCGGCGACAGCGTCGCGAAATCCTGGAACCGGCGGCCATTGATGGGCAAGTCCCGGATCTGCATTTCCGAGGTGATCTGCTGCGGCGCGGGAAGATCCACGTTGACCAACTGCGCGCCCACTTCCACCGACTGCGAGGTCGCGCCCACTGCCACCGACACCGGCAAATCCACCGACGAGCCTACATTCACGATCACTCCCGTGAATACCGCCTCGGCGAAGCCGGGGGCGTTGACTCGCACTTCATAGGTTCCCGGATCGAGCAGCAGCGCCTGAAAACGCCCTTCCCCACCGGTCGTCAGCTCGCGCACGGCGCCCGTGGCGACACTCTTGATTGTCACTTTCGCGTTCGGAATCACTGCCTGATTCTGGTCGAAGACCGTACCAACGATCTGCCCCTTGTTCGCGGCGGTTTGCGCGAATAGGCCAGACACCAGGAGCGCCCCCAGAAGGACGCGCAAAATGGTGTTCATAAAACCCCTTTGTTTGTGGTGAGACCACTGCCTCTAAAACGATCGCTTGATGTTACCGCATATTCATGACAGATGGGTTACACCTCGAACAGCACTGGGTGTCAGCTTCCAAGTATTGATTTTTCAATCGATTAGGATCCGTTCAGGTCCACCAGCGTGGCGCCCCAACCGCCCGCTTCGGGCGGGGCATCCCGGAAAGACTGTACGAAAGGGGTTCGCGCTAAAACGCGCCGCACCGTCTCCCGGCGCACTCCGATGCCGCGCCCATGAATAATTCGCAACGCCCGCAAGCCGGCGCGGCGCGCTTCGATCAGATATTCTTCCACCACGGCTTCGACATCGCGCGGCGGCGCGGAGTGCAGATCGAAGACATCGGTGATGGGAATGCGGAGCGGTTGGTCCTGTTCGTTCATCGAGAATTGCCGATAACTATCTATAAGCGTCAGTATCCTCCAACGAGGGCCTACGCCTCAGAGTTCCACCTTAAGAGCCATCCTACGGTTGGGCTGGCTCTCTTATAAGAAAGCTACTTAGTACTGAGCTTTCCTGGTACGCGTAAGGCGTTTTCGGCTTAGGATGGGTTTGTCGCGAAGGTTATGGACTGCTACCTGTGCGGGAAA
>JAIEPW010000009.1 GCA_019748195.1 Bryobacteraceae bacterium | reverse complement strand
AGCGCGATCAGCACCCGCTCTGTAATTTCCTTCGTCAACGCCGGCATCGCCGCGTCCAGCGCCAGCGTGATCGCCGCCTGAATCCGCTCCGGATCGATGTCCGGCGATGCGGGCGCCGGCTGCCGCGCCGCTTCCGGCTCGGTTTGCGCCGCCGCGATCTCGTCGGCGAACAGCCCGCGCGCCAGTTGCGCTTCGTCAATCAACCGCTGGATCGTAGCGATGACCACCGAAGCCTCGAACGGCTTCTTCAGAATCGCGTCGCATCCCGCGCGCCGCGCTTCGTCTTCGTCGAATGGCTCCAGCATCCCGGCGGTCAGGACCACGCGCGCATGCTTGTGCCGCGAGCTCGACTTCACGTGCCGGCATAACTCGATGCCGCCCCGCCCGGGCAGAAACACGTCCGCGAGAATCACGTCCGGATCCACATCCGGCAGCCGCACGAACGCAGTCTCGCCGTCGGTCAGCGAAACCACCTCGAAACCTTCGTCTCGAAGAATCCGCTCACCCATCCGCAGAGCGTGCGGGCTGTCATCCGCCAGCAGAATTCGGCTCATCGGCGGCGCGGCTACTTCTTCTTCTCTTTCTTTTCCTTCTTGTTCTTCTTCGAAGACGATGAGTTCTGCGAGTTGGTCGCCGGGCCCGGCTGCGGCGCCGGACCCGTCCCCGGCTGGATCTGCCGCGCGTCCGGATTCTTCTCCAATGCCGTCGGATCCTGCACCGTGGTCGCCGTCACCTCGCCCGAAAACGCCGCGATTTGCTCCGGCGTCGGCACGCTGGCCGGGATCGTCGGACGGGACGGCGTCATCGTCGGCGATCCGCTCTTGGCGGCCGCGTACGTGTCCGGACCCCTCTTCATGAATCCGAACGCCTTGCTCGCAATGCCCGGCTTGTCGCGATTTTCCTGCTCGTACTTCATCCGCGCCACCGCCACCGGATCTGCCTCCGGAATCGGCGCTTCCATTTCCTTCAGCTTCTTCCGCGCGTCCTCCGCGTAAGGCGACAATGGATATTCCCGCACAATCCGCGCGTACGAATCCACGGTCTTCTGCTTGAAGCGGTCGCCCATCCGCGAATACGAGTCCGCCTGCAGCCACAGACTTTGATCCGCGTGGCTGTACAACGGATACTGATCCACCAGCGCGTTCAGGCGGTTCGCCGACGCCGGATGGCTGCCCTTGGTGTGATAGAAATTCCCGACCCGGAAATCTCCCTCCGCCAGTACTTCCTGGATCTCCCGCAGCCTCTGCTCGGCAATCGGCGCGAACTTCGAGTTGGGGAATTGAATCAGCAGTTGCCGGCACTCATGCTCCGCCCGCAACGCGTGCAGCGGATCCCGATCCGGCTTCTCCATCTGCTTGACGTGAATCATGCAGATCTTTTCCTGGCTCTCGGCCGCTTCCTCCAGCGTCGGATAGAACAGAATGAAATCCTTGTACTCCGCTTCCGCCTGCGCCAGCCCGTTCGATCCGCCTTCCCGGTACCAGCTATCGGCGATCGCCAGCTTCGCCTTCGCCAAAAACTCGCTGGTGTCGTAGGTGTTGATCAGCGTGTTCAACGTAATCCGCGCCACCTCGAACCGGTTCTTCTCGATGTCGCGGACCGCTTTGTCGTACAGAACCTTGTCCGGCTGCTGCGTGTCCTTGGTGATCGGGTTCTCGTACTTCACCCGCCGGAAGCCGCAGGAGGAAACCAGCGTCGCGGCCAGAAGCAGCGCCGCGCCGCGAGCCATCCATTGTGCTGAGAGATTCATCGCAACTCCAAAAATCTAGAATACCTTAGTATTGGACGTACCGTCTCCCCGGCCCGGTTGCCGTGAAAACAAGTGTTTACAGCCGTTTGCTCCTCAGGCGGACACCTGAGAGGCCGACCTCGCCAGCGCTTGCAACTCCCCAAATGCCGCCCCAGGGTCATCCGTGTGAAAAATAGATGACCCTGCTACTAATAGGTCGCATCCGGCCTGGACGATTTGCAACACGTTCCCTTTGCCCACCCCGCCGTCGATCTCGATCAAAAACGCCAGCCCGCGTTCCCTGCGCTTACCCGCTAACCGCGCGATCTTGTTCAAAGCATTCGGGATAAACCGCTGACCTCCGAATCCTGGGTTCACGCTCATCACCAGCACCACGTCCACCAGATCCAGAACATCGTCCAGCAGATCCACCGGAGTCGACGGGTTCAACACGACCCCCGCCCGCGCCCCTTCCGCCTGAATCATCCGCATCGTGCGATCCAGGTGCGGGCACACCTCCTGGTGCACCAGCACGGAGTCCGCTCCCGCCTGGATGAACACCGGCGCATAGCGATCCGGATCCGTGATCATCAGGTGCACATCCAGGGTCAGCTTCGTCACCTTGCGCAACGATTCCACAACCGGCGTTCCAATCGAGATGTTCGGCACGAAGTGCCCGTCCATCACGTCGATGTGCAGGATTTTTGCCCCCGCCTCCTCCACCCGCGAAACCTGTTCGCCCAGGCGGCTGAAATCGGCGGAAAGAATGGACGGGAGGATCTCAGGCATCGGACTCGGAAACCCCTGATGTTAGCACGGCCGCGAAGAAACCGTCCCCAGGATGGACGCCGGGTAGACGATGCCCGGTTTCGAGCAATCGGAACCCTGGCCGCCGCTCCAGCGCTGTCTGCACAACATCTTCATTTTCTTCCCGTTCCAGCGAACAGGTGCTGTATACCAGCCGCCCGCCGGGCTTCACCGCGTCCATCGCGTTTACCAGGATCTTCACCTGCCGCTCATGATGCCGCGCAAGGTCTTCTTCCCGCAGCCGCCACTTGATCTCCGGATTGCGGCCCAGCGTCCCCGTGCCCGAACACGGCGCGTCCACCAGAACGCGATCGAACACAGCACCGAACGGCAGCCCCTTCCCCGCGTCCAGCACCACCTTCGGCGCCTCCAGGCCCACCAGGTCTTGAATGCGCCCGAACTGCCGGTCCGCGGCCACCGCCCACACCGCTGTCTCCAGCGCCTGCGCCGTCTTGTTCCCCGGCGCCGCGCATAGATCCAGAAACCGCTGCCCCGGCCGCAGCTCGAGCAGCGGAACAATCGATTGCGCCCCGATGTCCTGCACCCGGAACCTGCCCGGCGATCCTTCCCGCAGCAGAAAGCAACCGGGGACATCCGTCGGCTCCGCCATCTGGCCCTCCTCGGGCGACTCCCCTGGCGGGATGCGGATGTACGTATCCGGCTCCTGCATCGCCGCCCTCGCCATCCGCGATGCCTCTTCCGGCCCGAACTCCTCCATCCAGCGATCCAGCAGCCAGTGAGGCATCGACAACTCCGCCGCCGCATCCGGGAACTCGATCTTGCGGCGGTTCACACGCCGCAGCACCGCATTGACGAAGCTCGCCGCCGCCGGCTTGCGCGTCCGCTTCACCAGCTCGACACTCTCCGATACCGCCGCGTGCGGCGGAATTCGGTCTAGATACCGGAGTTGAAAAATGCCCATGTGCAGCGCCCGCCGGAGGTCCGGGTCCATCTTCGGCTGCGGCCTGCCGCTGAACACCTCGATCAAATGGTCCAGTTGCCCCTGGTAGCGCAGGCAGCCGTATACGATCTGGTGCGCCAGCGCGGCGTCGCGGGCGTCGAGCCCCGCGGTCTCCTTGATCAGGGCATCCGTCGCGTGCGCCCCTTGCGACACCTTGCGGAGGACATTCCAGGCAGCGCGGCGGGCCGGTGACATTCCCTTCGAGTGTAGCGGCTACCGCAGCTCGAACACGAACAGCCGCGACGGACCATCCTCCGGAAGCAAATACAGCTTGCCTCCGCGAATCGTCATCCCTTCGTTGTTGAAGCGCACCCCGCGATCCGTCTTCCCCGCCGTGATCCGCCGCTTCAACTCCAGCGTCCCCGCGTCCAGCCAGTCGATCGCCCCCGACTCCGCGTCGCGATTGCCCGAACCCACCAGCTCCCCGCGCAGAAACTTCAGGTCCTGATACTTGGTCCCGGACGGGTTGTCGCGCTTCGCCACCTGCTTCCCATCGCGATCCCACTCGTAAATCTGCTTGCTATCCCAGTTGCCGCCGTAGATCTTCCACTGCGTCGCGGCCACGCACCCCAGGTGATCCGCCACCTCGAAGCGGCTCAACAGCCGCAGCGTCTTCTTCTCCCGCTGCTGTACCGTGGAACTGCTCAACGGCCGGTATTCGGCCACCGGAATCCAGATGGAATCGGCGTCCATCGAAATCCCGCCGGGATGGTAGCGCTCGCCTTCCTGCACCTCCACTTCGCGCACCAGCTTGCGCGACTTCAGGTCAATCAGGTGCAGCCAGCCCTTCTTCGTCTTGCGATCCACGCTCGTGACGTACAGGTGATCGCCATCCACATCGATCCCCTGCACGTGATGCAGCGTGGCATCCAGTGGCATCACGCTCAGTTGCTTCAGCCCGGAAAGATCGGCGGCAATCGCCGCCAGCGGCAGCAGCAGGAACAAACCCCGTCGCATCTTAGAAAAGCGCCAGCTTGATCCGCAGGAACTTCTTCGGATTCGCCCGGAAATCCTTCAGCAGGCCCTGCAACTCCACGGTGGTGCCGTTCAGGTTGTCATACATCGCCGGGTTCACCAGAAGCTGCCCGAGCGTGCCCTGGCCCGAGTTCAGCTTGTCCATCGTCGTATCCAGCTTGCGGATCACGCCCGACACCTGGTTATGCAGCTCATCCGTCTTCAGCAGCCGCCCCGCCGAGCCTTTGCCCGCATTCAGGTCCGCCAGCAGCGTGCGCACCTCCGCGATCGTCTGCCGCGTTTCGTTGTACAGCGCGGGATCCTTCACCAGCTTCCCCGCCGTGCCTTCGCCCGCCTGCAGCCCTTCCAACAACCCGTCCACCCGCCCCAGCGATTTGCGGATATCGGTGTACAGCGCGTCATCGTAGATCAGCTTGCCCGCCGTGCCCTGCCCGCTCGACAACGCCACCGCCACCTTGCGGACCTCGCCCACGATCGACACCAACTGGTTGTACAGCGTCTCATCCACCAGCAGCTTGCCGATCGTGCCCTTGCCCACCTCCACCTGCCCGATGATCGCGTCAATCCGCTTCAACGCTCCCTGCAGGCTCGCCAGCAGCGAATATCCCTGCTGCACGACATCGTCGAAATCGCGCGTGTCCAGCGCCTGAATCTCCGCTCCCGGACGCACCGTGGTCTGGCTCGTCCCCTTCTTGATGTTGATGAACTTCGTGCCCAGCGCGTTCTCCGAAGCGATCGCCGCCACCGAATCCACCGGAATCTGCGCGAAGTAGTCCTCCGCGATCCGCAGATCCAGCCGCACGATCCGGTTCGGCTGCGTCAGTCCCGACAGCCCCACCTTCTCCACGGACCCGATCAGAATCCCGTTCAGACGCACCGGCGACCCCGGCGCCAGCGCCGCCGAGTCGTCCATATAGGTGTATACCGTGGCCTTGTTCGACCAGAAACTCTCGCGCCCGGTCAGCAGAAACACCAGCACGCCAAGCACTATCATGGCCACAATCGCCATGATCCCCACCTTCAGCCTCGCCCACTGCGCTTTTTTCTCGACCGGCATCCTATTCCTGTCGCACGAACTTCTTTAAATACGAATCCTGCGAAGACTCCAGCTCCGCCTGCGAGCCTTCAAACACCACCCGCCCGTCGTTGAGAACCATGAACACCGTCCGGATTGGCGGTGCGCCGGACCCGTTTTCCGAAGCCTTCTCCAGCCGTCCCTTCCCCGGATTGTAGCGGAAATTGGCCATCAACTGCCCGTCCTGATACCGGTGCGTGACCATCATTGTCGCCGTGTTCCGTGAGTCCCGCTCCTTCACGATCAACGAAACAATGTTGTTCGCCGTGATCGGATCCAGCCCCGCCGTGGGCGAATCGTAAAGCTCCAGCGGCGGCGACGTCACCACCGCCCGCGCGATCCCCACCCGCCGCCTCATGCCGCCCGAAAGCTCGCTCGGGAACTTCCCCAGCGTATGTTCCAACTCCACGAAGCGCAGCGATTCCCGCACCCGCTCCTCGATCACCGCCGCGTCCCGGTGCGGGTCCAGCCTCGCCACCCTCTGATTGATCAGCGGATAGGATACGTTCTCCTCGATCGTCAGCGAGTCGAACAAACCGCCCTCCTGAAACAGGACCCCCATCTTGGACCGGATGTCGTACCATTCCTTCTCCGGCAGCCGCGTGACGTCCTCCCCGAACACCAGCAGCCGTCCCGCCGACGGCCGATATAGCCCCAGCGTGGTCTTCAGCAGCACCGTCTTTCCCGCGCCCGCCGCCCCCAGGATCACCCTCGTCTCCCCGGCTCTCATCGTGAACGAACAGTCGCGAAGAGCCACCAGCGAGTCAAATTGAACCGATACGTTGTCGAACTGTACGATCGGCTGGTCCGGCATTGCGTCAGATGGAAACGAAGATGCGCGTGATGAAGAACGTCGTGACGAATATCCACACGCTCGCCACCACCACCGCCTGCGTCGTGGACCGGCCCACGCCCTGCGTGCCCCCCGTGGTCCGCATGCCGTAGAAACAGCCCACCAGTGAGATGATGATCGCGAACGCGAACGGCTTCAGCAGACCCTGCGCGATGTCCGAATAACTCAACGCGCGCCACGCGCTCGACCAGTATTGCGTGCTCGCCAGTTGCAGAATCGTCGCGGCGATCACCCACCCTCCGAACATCCCCACGAAGTCCGCGATGATCGTCAGCAGCGGCAGCACGAAGCACGTCGCGATCAGCCGCGGCTTCACCAGCTTCTGCACCGGATCCGTCCCCAGGGCCCGCATCGCGTCGATCTGCTCGGTCACCTTCATGGACCCGAGCTCGCTCGCCATGCCCGAAGCGTTTCGCCCCGCCACCAGCAGCGCCGTCAGCACCGGACCCAGCTCCCGCACCAGCGTGATCGAAACAATGTTGCCCACCTGCCCCGTGGCCCCATACGTCGACAGCGCCCGCGACATCTGCAGTCCCATCACCGCCCCGCTGAAGAAACCCGTCAGCAGCACAATGGGCAGACTGCCCACGCCGATGATGTCCATTTGGATGGCGATGTCATCGGCGTAGTGCGGCCGTCGAAAAAGGTTGGCGAAGGTCCTGCCGCCCAGTATCACGAAATCCTGCAAGGACTGGATCGGAGTCTTCAGGAAATCCAGCAAAGCGCCGCTCTCCCAGACCTTCGATGCTAACATACAAGCGAAGTAAGCCCGATGAAAGGCCTCACCGATATCCCCGGCGTGCGCGTCGGCCACGCCTCTGACTTCGAGGGACTTACGGGCTGCACCGTGATCCTGTGCGAGGGCGGCGCCGTGGGCGGCGCCGACATCCGCGGCTCGGCTACCGGCACTTCCGAGTTCGATCTCCTGACCCCGTTAAACGTCACCGGTCGTGTCCACGCCCTCGTCTTCGCCGGCGGCAGCGCCTTCGGCCTCGAAGCCGCCGCCGGTGTCCGCCGCTACCTGGAAAAGCAGGGCATCGGCTTCCCCACCGCCGCCGGAAAAGTGCCGCTCGTCCCCGCCGCCATCCTTTATGACCTCGCCATCGGCAAGGCTTCCGCGCGGCCGGACCTCAAAATGGGAGAGCAGGCCGCCGCCGCCGCCTCCGCCAATGCCGTCGAGGAGGGATGCGTCGGCGCGGGCGTCGGCGCCACCGTCGGCAAGCTGGCCGGCATGAAGAATGCCATGAAGGGCGGCGTCGGATCGTACACCGTGGCGCTCGACGGCGCGAACGCCGCCGTCCGCGTGTCGGCCCTCGCCGCCGTCAATGCCGTCGGCGATGTGCGCGACCCCCACGGCCGCATCCTGGCCGGCACCCGCAAGTCCGAAACCTCGCCCGAGTTCGCCGATTCCAACACGCTGATGAAGCGCGCCACCCGCGGCGGCTTCTCCCGCGAGAACACGACGCTCGTCTGCGTCGCCACCAACGCGCTGCTTACCAAGGCGGAGGCGCAAAAACTCGCGCAACTCGGCCAGTTGGGCGTCGCCCGCGCGATCTCGCCCGTGAACACAATGTCCGACGGCGATGTCGTGGTGGCCTTGTCGCTCGGACGCGAGCGCGCGCCCATCGACGCCCTCGGCGTCGCCGCCGCCGAAGCCGTCGCCGAAGCCATCGCCCGCTCCGTCCGCCTCGCCCGCACCCTCGGCGGCATCCCCGGCCTCGCTCGCTGACCCATCTCTAGCAAGCCCAACCCCGGCCGTGCGACCCTGGGACCGCCTGATCGTACCCGCGACGTCACGCCCCGTTAGAAGCGCCTTCAGGCCCAAACACCAGTTGGGAACCGCGACGCGTAAGCGAGCGGCAAACATTCCAACGGTGCTTTCAACCTCAACCCACCCCAAACGCGAGCAAAACATTCCCCGGAAACCCGCCCCACGTCCCATAACCCGAATTCACGAACATCATCCCGCCCGCGAACGTCGGACCCGACGCGTCCATTGACCCGCCGTTCGCCTTCACCCCGTTCATCGTCGGAAACTCGCGCGCCGTGTCGTACTCCCACACGATCCGCCCGTCCCGAGTCGAATACGCGCGCAGCCGCCCATCCACCGATCCCGAAAACACCAGCCCCTGATTGGTGCCAGGCACCACCTGACACCGATCCGCCCGCGCCATGAAGCGCGGGACAATCGCTTCGCCGCCGATTCGCGATTGCCAGAGCAATAATTGGGAGCCGCAACGCGTAAGCGAGCGGCAAACATTCTCTCTTACACGCTCTCGCGCCCCCGCCCGTAGAACCGCCTTCAGGGGGTAGGGGCCTTCAGGCCCCGCCGACCGCGCCAACATCGGTGCCAGGCACCACCTGGCGCCGATCCGCCGGCGATTTCGAGGCTAAGCCTTGCCCCCTCAGCCCCTTGTGTCAATACCGGCTGAAAATTCCTCACAGTTCCGGTCCAAAATTCCCCACCCCCAAAGCACTCAGAACCTGCTTT
>JAIEPW010000048.1 GCA_019748195.1 Bryobacteraceae bacterium | reverse complement strand
GTGGACCGGTGTCACTTCAAGTGCCATAAGCCTCCTTCAACTCACCCCGCCCCCGCCTTGCGCCACGAAGAACTCAGCGAGCCGCAGCACGCCGGATAGACCGAAGCAGGCCATCGCCGACAACACGTGCCGTGCCCACGGTGCGCCTGGATAGATCCGGAATCCCATCCCGCCGTAGTGCATGATTCCGAGCACAACCTGCATAACGCCGTAGAGCGGCAGAAATACATTGGCCGACCAGTTCACGAGCCCAAGCAGTGTCACCCAAACGGCGTCGGGATCGTTCCACGCCCGCTGCGTGGCAAATCGCTCGATGCCCCGTAGGATTCCGGAGACCATGAGTGCCGTGAAGCCGGCATAGAGCGAATACTGGAAGGGCGCATTGCGCGAGAAGCGCAGGACGGAGATGACGAAGAACAACCCTGCCAGGGTCGGCATGATTACGTTGCCGAACCAGTTCGTGAGATTCGTCAGGCCGGTCAGGAAATCCATCGCTCAAACCCTCCGAAGAAGATCCACAGCCACGTGACGATGAGGATGGCCGCGAGGAACCGAGCCAGGCGTTCTGGCATACTCAGAACGAAAATGCTCAACAGGCCAAGGAAGCCCGGCCAACCGAGCAGGAGCAGCGTTGTCGCCTGGTCGTTCATAGGGACTACCTCCGTTTACGTCACATCATTCGGTTGATCAAGATCCACAACGCGCTCACGGTCAGAAACCCGCCGGCGCACGCGAGCATCCGCAGGTACCCAGGCCGGTTGAACGCAAAACTCACAATCGCGCTGCAGACTGCCAGGCCCGCGGCGATGGGGAAGATCCGGCTGGCCGTGTAGTTCCACATCGATTCCAGCCCCAACGCGATGGAGAACCGGTTGCCCACCGGCGTCCACGCGTCAATCAGCGCATGCGTGCTGGAAATCGCCAGCAAAAACATCGCGCTGAGGATCGACGGCAGCGGCCCGGCGCCGCTCGCGGTGTCCAGCACCGAGCGGAGGACAAAGAACGCCGCCGCCACGGGCGCAATCCGGGCAACGACAAACGAACTCACGAAAGTCGATATTCCCGAATGCATCTGCGCCAACCACCCGTTGCCAATCGCCGCGCCGGGCGGGAAGAAGACCGGCACGCCCAATGCCTGAAACCACGTGAGCGTCGGCTCCAACGCGAGGAAGATCACCGCCCACGTCATGTGGCGTGAAAATCCGCCGCCCACCCAGAACACCGTTCCGCCTTCCTTCCGTAGCGAGATGCCTGCCAGCAACAGACAGACGAACGCCGCCGCCGGAGCCAGTGCCAGCAGAACGCGCATGATGTCGTACAGCAAAGAGGGCATCTCTCATCTCGCTTGAAAATTGTTTGTGGGTTGTCCAGCGGGCTCTCCGCGCGCGGGCGAGCCCGCATTCTTTACTCGGTCGCGGCGTCAGGACACGCCGCCGCCACCCTGCTGAATCCAGAACTCCAGCAGACGCGTGACGCCCGAAACAGCCAGACACCCGAGCGCCGTGACGACGTACCGCATGACGCCGCGGCCTCCGATGTAGCTGACCAAGCCACCAGCGATCGCCAGAGCGGCGCCCACCGGCGCGATCACGTTGCCGATCCAGTTCACCAGGTTGAGAAACGCGCCTTCCGGTTGCGCTCCAGTTTGGCCCTGGACAGCCACGTTGGTTTGAGGCGCGGCCCCGAGGTTCTGGGCCATCAGCACCGCGCTACCCGTTGACAAGGCCAGGAGAAACACCACGAGTGTCAAAGCCGCCCACTGCCGAACCTGCGGCTGCGTTCTCCAAAGTTGGTTCATAGGGGGTACCTCCCTTGCTTCAATGTCGGCCCGAGCATTCACTCGCGCCTGGAAGGAAACATAAACCAGGATTCGGAAAACTCAAAATGAGTGGATCGCCAGGAGCGCGGGCCTCGTCAGATCAGCGCCTTGGCGATACGTTCGAGCCTCCAGGGGAATTGTCTGGACGAGCCGCACTGCGAAGCCGAGGAGCAGGCTCTGGGAGTCAACATGCGGCAGATTCCGTACAGTTAACTCTTGGTTCGCAGCATAGGTGACGAGCCGCTCGTCCAGGTCAACTGTCCCACCGATATTGGGATCCTGCGCCTCCGTTCACGAGGTAAGGTTGTCGCCAATGTATCTTTGAAGACGAACCTAATACAATCGAGAGCGACGTTCAATCAAAATGCCCAAACCGCAAAAGTTCCTCCGAAAGGGCTATTTCCCAAAGGAAGTGCCGCCTTCCTTCAAGACGGCTAGTTTTGCACGAGCGCTCGACCCAACAGCGGCTGGCTTTCCATTTGTCGATGCTTCCCAGCCACTGAAATGGACATGGACTCTGAACCATTCCCTGGCGCGAGCGTCCCAAGTCCGGCGAGTCTTGGGAGTGCCCAATCCCGGAACACACTGGGCGCTTGCGAAGGAGATTTCCGAAAACTGGCAAGATTTGCGTGCACTTGCCAGAAGGTCAAGTTTATCGCGTAGCGTTCCAACCCTTCGGTCGACACAAGGACGAGCGGCCGTGCCAGCAATCCCCCTCGCCGACGTCATGTTCCTGCGTGTCGATGCTCGCTCAGTCGGGAGATACCTTCTGCGAGCTGACATTGCGGAGTTCTATCGCTCCGTATACACGCACAGCATACCTTGGGCACTTCATACAAAAGCTGTGGCCAAGGCCCGGTTACGCGACAAGACTCTGCTGGGGAATCGCATAGATGCGGCTGTCCAAGCCTCGCAGAACGGCCAAACAAATGGAATCCCAATCGGGCCTGACACTTCTCTCGTATTGGCTGAGGTCATTCTTGGTTCGGTTGACGAGTCACTCCAAAGGCGGATCGGACCGGTGCGCGGATATCGTCATCACGACGATTACGAGCTTGTATTCAGGACACCAAGGGAAGCAGAAGAAGCTAAGGCTGCTCTCCAGTCGATTCTCCTTGAATTTGGGCTGCATCTGAATTCGATTAAGACGGAGATTGTGGAACTACCGGTCAGGATTGTTTCTGATTGGTGGCTGTATGTACGGGAGTTTAGTTTTACCGCCACCGGGGATCCCCGTGCAAAAATTATTCAGTTCTTCGATGAGGCGTTCCAACGAAAGGCCAATGCGCCTGGCGAGTACGTGCTGGCCTACGCTATCGGTCGTCTTGAGAAGGAAAACTGGTCCCCTCGCGAGTGGCAGATCGTTCAGCCGCTTCTGCATCAGGCACTCGCGGCGGAACCCAGTGCTGCACACAAATTCGTCCGCGCACTTGTTCGCGCTCGAGTCGAAGGTCTGGATATCGATCTGGATCTCCTTGCGGAGACAATTCACACGATGCTTGTGGAACACGCACCGTACGGAAATGCATCCGAGGTGGCATGGATGCTGTGGGCGTCAATGATGTTTATGCTTCCGCTATCTAAAGACGCTTGCGTGGCGGTTTCTACCATGAATGATTCATTTGTTTCCCTGCTAGCGCTCGATGCCGGGAAGCGCGGATTGGCCCCCGATCTCGATCTGACAACATGGGGAAACTTCATAACCAGCGATGATTTGGACGGTGAAAACTGGCTCCTCAGCTACGAAGCTGGCGTCAGGGGATGGTTGCCTTCAGTGGGTGGCAACAATCATGTTGGCACGCATCCGATCTTTTCCTTCCTCGCGAGCCGAAACGTCCGCTTCTATGCGAGAATGCGGTCGGCATCTCAGCGAACACTGGACAAGCTGGCAGAGACGGATGCGGCTTCTTACAGCCACGAGCAAGATTGGCACTTCTGGCTTGATCTAGACGACGAGGAAGAGGATGACGAGACAGAAGACGGAGAATAGTCATCGGCGCAGGAGCGCGGCGAATCCACACGGCGGATTTTGTCTATCCCGCGCCTGATGGGTTGGATGGTGGCTAACCAGAGATCGACTTCTTGCTCCTTGGTGTTTCGGCCTGCGCCTTCAGAATCGCGCCTGAACCCGCGTCAACGCAGATTCGAAGTCTTCTGCCAAGAGCGGCGGAATATGGTCAGAGTTCGGAAGCATTCGCCGCATAGCCGCGCGTTTGGCCGCAGTGACTGTGGCCTCGAAATCCGCAGGCGACATTCCTGCTACCCGGTTGGTGAGATCCTCAAGTCGCAAGCTATCTGCCAAGTGAGCGGTTCCCAAATAACGCGCCAGCAACTTCCGATAGCCGCTGGCATCCGGGACACCGATCTCGATCTTTTCGCTGAATCGGCCTCCACGGAGGATTCGTGGATCGACGCGATCTAAGTAGTTCGTCGTGCCGATAAGGAATACGTTGTGCTCGCGTTTCAAAGCGCTGATTTCGATGAGTGCCTGTTCAACCAACTGCACATCATGCTGGCCGACCGGACCATGCACCGCCGGGAACAGCCCATCCATTTCGTCGAAGAACAAGATCGATGGCGCTTGTTCCTTGGCACGCGCGAACGCTTCTTGCAGGCGCTTCGTGGATCCGCCGATCTCGCCTGAGAGAATGTCGGCCGGTGAGAGCGCATAGAAGCTTCGATTCGACTGCGTCGCGATCAACCTCGCCGTGAGAGTCTTTCCTGTCCCCGGAGCGCCCGTCAGAATCAGGCCGTTGGGCACAGGCAAGGTGAGCTTCTCAGCGCGTCCAGGTTGCATCAACTCGATCAGGACTTTCAGGTCGTGGACGACTGCTTCAGGGAGCACGACATCATCCCACCCGACTGGCTCCATGGGCGGCCGGTCCCGGCCACCGGAACTTTCGAGCACTCTTACGACATGCTGCTCTTCAATCGGCCGACCGGCAGCCAGTTCCGATGCACGGTCGACCAGGGCGCGCAACCGTGCCGGACTCCAATTCGGTGTGCGCCGCGCAACGCCTGCGACGTCAAACGGTCGCCATTTCGCTTGCGCCAGTAGAGCTTCGAGGATTTGCCCGCGCGCCTCCTCATCCGGCAGGTCCAGCCGCAGCTTCACATCAAATCGACCCTCACGGATTAGCGTCGGTTCAAGGCCATCCAGTTGGTTGGTCGCCGCCATGATGAGGAGACCATCCATGGAGCGGTACTTGTCGACGGCGGACATCAGTTGCGTGGTGACCGTGTTGTATTCGCGCCCCGCGCCACCAGCGTCGGTTCCTTGGCCCTGGGCTTGCCGCCGACTTCCGATTGCGTCGATCTCATCGAGGAAAATGACCACCGGTCGATTCGCCGCCGCGGACTCGAAGGTGGCGCGGATCTCCGCTCCGGTCGTGCCCACGAACTGGCCGACGAGGTCGGGGCATCGAACATGAAGGAAGTTCACGCCGTACTCTCCGGCCGTCGCCTCAGCGATGAGGCTCTTGCCGGTCCCCTGCGGCCCGTACAGCAGAATACCGTTACGCACGGAGGAATGGCGCCGGGAGCGCAATCTATTCTCGGCGAGGGTCCGGATATCGGCCTTGACCGGTTCAAGCGCCCCGACATCCCGGAAGCGCACGATCGGAATGTTAGACCATCTTGCTGGCGACTGCTGGACGAGCTCCTGGTGACCGGCTTGAACCTGTGCTTGCCTGGCCCTCGCCCCTCGGAGCGCCAGGAAGACCCAGACGATCATTGCGAAACTGAGCAATCCCCAGCAGATCGTGAATACGCCGTCCCACGCTGCCAAGTTCGGTGACGCGCTACTTGCCAGCTTCCAGTACGCATTGAGCGCACTCACTGTGGCCACGAAAGCGAAGGCTCTGGCGAACCAGAGGGGTATGCGTGGGGTCGGCCGAGGTAGGACGAGAAGAACGGTCCATACGCCGGCCAGGGCAACGAGAGAGTCCGGCTTTGGGGTCAAAAGGCGAATCAACAGGTATTCGCCGCCCACGAGCAACGTGGACAGCACGCAACGCTGGATCCATGCCGCGCGTTCAGACGTCGTCGCATGCCGCGTCCGGTCAGCGAGGAATTCGACCTCTCGTCCGATCTTGGCCGCACCGGCACCCACCCACCAACCGAGCCAGTGGGCAAGGTTGAATGGCGCCATCTGTCCGGGCTTGGAGTAGTGCGGCATGTGATGCTTCCGCCCTAAACGTCCTCAGAATATACGATTCTGTGGACGGCGGAAAGCGCGACGGGGTTTCGTTCAACGAGGCTCCGGAACCGGCTCCGGTCTGGGCGGTGCGGACTGCAAGCTCTGTTGCATGAGCCGGTTCATTTCCCGCATCTCGTTGCGCAGTTGCAGCAAGTCCCGCATCTCCTGTTCGGACATCCCTGCGGAAGGGCTCGTCTTCACTGCGGTCTGTTGCAGCGTCGCCGATGACGGAATCACCGGCGAGCCCGAATCCGGCGTCACTCTCGGCGAAATCCCGGCCTCATGCAGCACCAGGTAGAACTGCGTCTTCGCGGGAACCGTCACCACGATGTTCTGCTGATACGCCAACATCGCCATTTGCTGCTCGCCCGCCAGAGCGACATTGGAAGCCAGCCGTTCCCGCAGCAGAATCGAGCTGTCGATCCCGCCGTTAGCACTGCGTCCACCAACCGCGTACGCGGCAATGGTGCCTACGCCGGTTAGCGCCCGAGTCAGCACCTTCATGCCCGTGTTCCGCCCGTTGACGTATCCCCGCAACATTTGGCGATCCATGCTGATCGCGGAGCCGTTGATCTTCTCCCGCGTTCCGTCCGGGAATTCCAGCGCGTCGAACTTCAGCGTGACCCAACCCTGCGGTGTGGCCTGGGCCAACTCACCATAGACCTTCGCACCGGCAGGCACGATCAATTGCCCGTTGTCCTCGTAGTTGTACTCGATCACGGCGACCACGGGCACCTTCGCAGCCGAACTGACCGCATGCTGAAGGCGAGCCACCAGCGCCGTGCCCTGTGGGAGAAGCCCAACTGGCTTCTTCTCCAGCGCAGGCTGCAAGGCGATCGGTCCAACCGAATTTGAAACAGCGGTTCGCACGTACACGATGGAAGACTTCCGCAGCGCCTCGCTAGGATTCACTACCGGCGCGACCGGGGCCGCTGGCCGCTGCTGCTGATTTTGGTAGTCCCGGATCGCCGCATTCCAGTCCACGACTTCCGTCCGTTGCGGCGGTGGTGTCAGCCCCTGCCGGCGATACGCTTCGGCGAGCGCCGGATCGTCGAAGTTCACACTCGCCAAATTGCGGCGCGGCGCCGCGGGCTTCGGCGGGGCTGGAGGTGGCGGCGGGTCTTTCGGCGCTACAGTTCCCCGATTGCGCATGGTCCCCAGCAGATCCTTCTCCGTGAGTTCACCTGTCTCTTCGTTCGGCACCTGGTTGACGGACAACTGGGGCACCGGAGACCGGCTCGGCTGGTCGTTCGCGGCGGCGGACGCCTCTGGCCGGCCCAAACTCGGCTTCGTCCTGCGTTCCTTTCGGCTGGAAGAACCGTCCGTGGTGAACAACGCGAAGAACAACAGCAGGCACGCCACAGCGCCACCCACGAGCAGCACCAACGCTCGTGTCCGTTCGCTTGTCTTGGATTCACGGCTCTCGCCTTTGGATTCTCCGGATTTGGCCGCGATGGGTGTCGCCGCGTCCGGCGTTGCTTCCGCGTCGATGACCATGTTCTCCTCCAGTTCGGGAGGCAGAGGCGGAGTTCCCACGCCCGCCTTCTCCAGCGGTTGCTTCGATTCGTTCTCACTCGCCATCGCGCACATCCTTTCTCGTGGACGACACCCCGAACCCAATCGGCGCCAGCGCCGGGCGATCCACCGCGCCGCTCTCCGCAACCTGGAGGAAGAGGGTCTCGTTCGACTGTTTGAAGCTCGGCCGATCAAACACCACCAGTCCGTCGGCACGTTCGCCGGGGCCGATCCTCCGGCGGCTTAGCCGATACTGGCTGACGGCCAGTTGCTCACTCGTGCCCCAACGGCTGCGCCGGATGAACACGCCCTTCTTTACCTTGCCCGCAAGCTGCACTTGCGGCGGCAGGATTGCGATCGCCTTCGCCTGCGGATTCACTACAGAAAACAGCACCAGAACCTGGCGGCCTTGGTCTACCACTTCCGACACGCCCACCTTCACCGGATCGCCTTGCGCATTCGGCGCGGGGGCACGCTCTCCGAAAAGTACGGGAAGCTGCGCCCGTTGCTGCCGTGCCACGAGTTCTTCCAGTGGATCGCGCTCAGGCGCGGCTGGCGGCGCGGCGGTCGCCCCCACGGGCCTGACGGACACGGCTTTCGTCTCCGGTATCTCCGCTGCATTCGGAGCCTCGCTCTCTTCGATAAGGAACGAGCCTGCGGGCCGGTAGTTGAGCAGGAAGTCGACTGGATGCGCGCCTGCGCCCTCACTCCGCAACACGAAGCTGACCTGGCGTCCCTTCACGGTCGTTACCAGAAGGTTGGATTCCGCAGCTTCCTCGACCACGGGCTTCACTAGTACCAACGCCGGCTCCTTTTCGGAATGCTCGGCCAGAAACTTCTGCGGATCACCCACGATCACCGAACTGACCGCCTCCGGCATCCGAATCGCCGTTGCGAATCGCGGCGCGACACGTACAACGTTCACTTGCCCAGTCATCTGCCGCTCGCTGACCAACGGCTTCACTTGTGCGAGCACCTGAATGGCAAGGGCACCGCATGCTGCTGCAATTGCTCGGTTCATTCGTTACCTCCTCGTCGTTGGCTCAGCAGCATTGACTCCCACCGGTTCCGGCGATACAGGTAAGCCACCCGCGTGACGTACACCTGCACCTCCTCGGACTCGAACTCGAGGCCTCGCCTCAAGACGCGGTCTTGCCCAGCGTTGTAGCTTGCTAGCATCAGCCTGCGATCTCCGCCACAAAGGGGCGCGAGCCATTTCAAGTACGCGACTCCACCGCGGATGTTCTCTGC
>JAIEPW010000053.1 GCA_019748195.1 Bryobacteraceae bacterium | reverse complement strand
GTCACCGCCGACGACATCAAGGCGTGGCTCGCTGCTGACAACCTCGTAGCCGACTCAATCAAAGTCATCCGCAACCCCGAAACGCAGGAGTCGAAAGGCTTCGCCTTCATTGACGCGCCCAACGCCGAAGAGATGCAGGCCATCATCAAACGGCTGGATCGCGCTCCCCTGGAAGATCGCCTGCTTCGCGCCAATCCCGCGCAGCCGCCGAAGCCCAAGGGCCAGGTGGGCGCACCGCAACGTCCGATGATGGGCGGCGTGGCGCCGCCCGATCGCAACCGCCGTCCGGCCGGTAAACGGCCGAATGGTGGAGGCAAGCGTGGCGCGGGGCAGGGCGGCCCGCAAAGCGCGTTCGCCGAGGAACTGGCCAAGGCTCTGTAACCGCCCATCGCATGTTCTGAGCGACTTCGTTCACCCGCTCGGCATGGAAGCATCCGATGTTCCATAACCTCCCGCGCCCGCGGGAGGTTATTTTCTTTTTGCAATCAGTGATATACTCGCCTGACACGTCGCACATCCCGCGCGCTTGGGGTGCGGATGACGGGGTGGTCCTTGTGAACGATCTATATATCCTGCGTGCCCTTTTCGTACTGCTGGTGACCACGGCTGGATTCTACCTGCGGCCCTGGGATTTGGGCGCCCCCCTCGCGGCCGTCGTTGGAGCGGTTTGCGGCGTGGCCATGGTGGTCTTCGAAATCCGCGTTAAGCAAATCAGCATGAAGCGGCTCATCGGCGCGGCCGCCGGTTCCGTCCTGGGGATCCTGGGGGCGTTCCTCATCTCCCTGGTGTTGTCCCGCGCCGTCCCCAACGACACCACGACCATTCCGTTTCTCCAACTGCTCACCTTGCTCCTGATGTGGTACGTCGGCTTGGTGGTCGGCGCCGCCAAGGGCGACCTCCTGAACCTGGCGGCGTTCGGCGGCCTGTTCGGCGGCGAAAAGGTCTCGCAACGCAGCTTCAAGATCCTGGACACCAGCGTCATCATCGACGGCCGCATCGCCGACATCGCCGAGACCGGGTTCATCGACGGAACCCTGGTGATTCCCCAGTTCGTGCTGCGCGAATTGCAACTGGTGGCCGATTCCGCCGACTCCATGAAACGCAATCGCGGACGCCGCGGGCTGGACATCCTGCAGCGGGTCCAGAAGTCGCCGGGTCTGCAGGTGCAGATCGTGGAAGACGATTTCCCGAATGTGCGCGAGGTCGACATGAAGCTGATCGAGCTCGCTAAACTCTACGATTGCAAGATCGTCACCAACGATTTCAACTTGAACAAAGTCGCCCAGTTGCATGGCGTTGACGTCCTGAACATAAACGAACTCGCGAATTCCATGAAGCCGGTCGTTTTGCCGGGTGAAGTGATGCGCGTCTTCATCCTGAAGGAAGGCAAGGAATACAACCAGGGCGTCGCCTATCTGGATGACGGAACCATGGTGGTGGTGGACAACGCCCGCCGCATGATCTCCAAAACCATCGACATCACCGTGACCAGCGTGCTCCAGACTACCGCCGGCAAGATGATCTTCGGCCGCTACGACGAGCGCGGACACTCGGGGCCCGACCGCCGGCAGGAGAAGCCCGCGGAAAGCGCGGCTCCGGTGCAGCCGGGAAGTTAACGCCGTTCACGCCGATCGTTATGAAATTTTGGCCCTCTTTTGAGCAACTTGCGACACCGCCGCACGCCGTGCCGCAAACTCCTGTGCGATAAAACAATCGAAGCGTGACGGGCTGGCCAGCCTGCTTCTTTAAGCCGGGATCGATCCCGCAACGAAAAGCAAAGGCCGCGCGCCGCGTCCCTCGATGAGGGCTCCGCGGCGCGCTGGCAATGCCCCCGTTCAAGGCCGAAGTGTGTCCGCGCTACAATCAGGCCGATGTTCGCTGCTTTTTGCCTAAGCTGTGTCGCGGCGGCGACCCTCGCCAACCGGGACCCTCTGCAATACCGCCTCACCTATTCGGGCGGCGACCGCGTTTCCGTGGAGATTCGCGTTCCGGATTCCGCTCCCGCGCCCGCGACGTTCATCATGCCCCGCGCCATCCCCATGGGCTACGGCGAGCAATACTACGACCGGTTCGTCCGCGACCTCCAAACCGGGCGTCGCGAAGAAGGTCCGCGCTGGAAACTCGATGGCTCGCGCCGGATCACCTACTCCGTGGATGTTCGCGCCATGGAACGCGAGATCCATGCCGCTTCCGATTCCTCCAAGCTCCGCGACGGCTACGCGGGTCTGCTGGGGTATTCCATCTTCGGATTTGTAGAAGGCCGCGAGAACGATCCGATCGTGCTGACGATCGCCGCTCCCGAAGGCTGGCAGGTGCTCTCCACCCTGGCGCCGCGCGGCGGCCCTCTGCGTGCCGCGAACTTCTACGAACTGGCCGATTCGCAGGTCGCCATGGGGCCGCGAATGGCGGTGGAAAAGGCGCCCGGAAAGATCCCGCTTTACCTCGCGCTGTATGCCGAAAGAGAGCTGGATCGCGCGCGCCTCCTGCGTCTTGCCTCGGAAGCGATGGAGCGGGTGGCGGACTATTTCGGCGGCGCGCCCTTCCCGCACTACACCGTCCACTTCGAAGTCCTGAAGCCGTTATCGCCCGAACACCGCTACGGCTTCAGCATGGAACATCTGAACAGCGGCACGTTCTACCTGTCACCCGAGGATATCGCCGAGGACGGACGCACCCGCTACAACCTGGCCCACCACTTCGCGCACTCCTGGATCCCCAAGCGGAGCTACGGGACCGGCTACTTCCCGTTCCGCTGGGAACTCGCGCCCGTCCTGGACTCCATCTGGTTCGCCGAGGGATTCGGTCAGTATGCGGCGGCGGCGGCCTTGTTCCCCGACGATTCCGCCCGGCAGCAACTGCTGAACAATCGCTTTCGAAACTGGCTGAAGCAGGCGCCCGCGTTCTTGCGCGACATGCGACTGGACGAGCTGTCCTTCATCGGCTCCACCCGCTATAGCGAGGACTTCCGGGTGGGACGTACGCTGTTCTCGCGCGGCGCGCTGATGGCCGCGGAGATGGACGAGCTGATCCGCGAGCAAACGAACGGCGCCAGAAGCCTGCGCGACGCGCTGCGCCACCTGATCGCCTGGTCCGCGCGCGAGAAACGGGCATGGCGAATCGAGGAACTGCCGGCGATCTTCCGGCAGGCGACCGGAGTGGACACCAAACCGGTGCTCGACCAGTGGCTCGCCGGAACGCCTTAGCCTTACTTCGCACCCCGGTACGCCTTCGCCTGCCTGCCGACAACCTCAACCAGATTGCCCATCGCCGCCTGAACATCGATCAGGTGCAACCCCCAGTTCGCCTGCACCTGCCCGTTGGTGACGACGTCGCCGGGTATATCATCCGTGCGCGGATCGCTCGGATTCGCCTGCACGGTCACCTCCAGGTACGATCCCTTGTCATTGGAAACGCACTGGCCCTTCAAAAGGCCCGGCACGCTGACGAACGGAGTTTCGATCTTCTTCTCCGGCACCCAGGGCTTCGGCTCCAGCGACGAGCCATTGCCGCGCCCCGCCGCCGAGAGATACGCATGCAGATCGGCGGATCCGCCCGACAAGGCTGCCGGATTGGTACAAGCCGCTTCCTGGTCCGCGGTGCGGACGCGGCCGAACAGCGAGTTTGCCGGCGGAGGCGCCGTGGACCGGAACGTGACGTACGAAATGACGCAACCGGTCTGCGATGCAGACCGGCACAACGGCATGTTCTTAAACGCGCCGCCCACGTCCTTGCCCTTCGGCACCGCGACATTGGTCCCGATCAGCAGCGCGGACACGATCTTCTGCTGCGCCGGCTTGCCGTCGATCTCATTGGCGATCAGTTGCGTCAGCACGCCCGAGCCTTGCGAATGGCCGATGAGAACCACTCCCCTGCCCTGATTGTCGTTCGCCAGGTAATGATTCCAGGCATCGCGGACATCGTTGTAGCCGAGCGTGCGATCCGCCTGCATCGGCCGCCCCGTCAACCCCGCGCGCAGCGCGGTCAGCGTCACCTGCCGATACAGCGGCGCGAAGGTGCGGCACACTGAGCCGAAACGGGCGAATTGCACCTGGATAACACTCTTCTCCTCGGGACCCGCGTTCATGTCGCTGTTCGGCGTCGTGTCGAGCGACACCGTTGGATACACATAGAAGCAATCGATCGCCGGCTTCGCCGCCGGCTTGAACTTCTCCCGCTTCAATTTGCCGTTGGCCTGCACCACCGTGGTGGTGAGATCCGCCGAGCAGGCGTCCTGCCGGCCGGGACGGCACAACCAGGTTTCGGCCTTCGAATAGTCGTTCTTGGCGGGCTGGGCCTCCGCCGCCGGGATCAGGGCCAGGGAAGCAACCGCAAGGAGAAGTAGACGCATGGTGTTCCGGATATTCTACGCGGTTTGGTCTGTCACGGAGTCCGCCCCAATCCAATCGATCCCGCCGCGATCCGGATGGTAGCCTCAGGCATGGTCCCGCTGTTCTTACTGCTTGTCTTGTTGATCACCCCCGCGGGCGCGCCGGCGCAGGACCCCTGGAACGTTCCCGCGTTTGCCATCGCCCCCGGCAGGATGGTCGACATCGGCGGTTTCCGGCTGAACCTGTACTGCTTCGGCGAGGGCAAGCCGACCATCATTTTGGAATCCGGCGCAAGTTGGGGCGCGATCGCCTGGGCGGGAATCCAGCAGACGCTGGCCGAGCAAACCAGGGCGCGCGTGTGCAGCTACGATCGCGCCGGGATCAACTTCAGCGACCCCGGTCCGCTGAAACCCCCGCCGGACGCCAACCTCCGCAACCTGCGCGAGTTGCTGAATCAAGCATCCCTGCCCGGCCCCTACGTGCTGGTGGGCTGGTCCTACGGCGGCATGATCGCGCGCTGGTTCGCCAGCGTATACCCCCAGGACACCGCGGGCATCGTCACCGTGGATGGCTCCGACTGGGATTACGCGGTCACCAGCCCCAATTACGAAGGAGCGATCGAGGCCATGCGCAAGTGCCGCGAAGCGGCGAAAGACAAGCGCTTCGACCGCGATCCCAAGCTGCTGGAGCAGTGCGCCGGCATGTTGAACGCAACGCACTTCTTCCCCCCGATGCGCGCCGCGCTCCTGGACAGGGCGCGCGAGCCCGACCGCTACTCGCAGTGGATCCACACCATGGAACACACGCCCGATTCCACCGAGGCGATCCGCAAGGCGCGGCGGCCCCTGGGCGCGTTGCCCATGCGTCTGTTGCTGGCCGGCGCGGACCTGGAGAAAGGGGCCGCAGGCGATATCCGCTTCATCCAGCGAAGCATGAGCATGGCCAAGCTCTCCACCGACGGCCTGGTGACCATCGTCCCCGGAGCGCGGCACATGATCCACAACGACCGGCCGTGGGCCGTGATTCGCACCATCGAGGAGATGGTGGCCGCCATTCGCTCCCGCAAGCCTTAGTGGCGGTCGTGCTCTTCTTCTTCGGCGCCGAAGCCGCCGCCCGCGTTCGCCGGACCGCGGAACACGGCGTTCAGGAACAGCACGTTCAGGCCGTCCAGGTACGCGCGGTAGTTGGGATCCGCCGTGAAGGCGATCACGTTGCCGCGTCCCTGCCGCTGGATCATCACAAACGGCTTGAACGCTAACTGCTTGCGATACTCCTCGGTCATGTAGCCGCTGGCCAGCACCTGATCCGGTCCCGCAAAGCTGGCGACGTTCACCCCGGCGTTCGCCTTCAGCGGCGCGTAAATGCGGCTGCCGGCTACCACGACGTTCACCGACGGCGCGGTCCCCGCGGCAAGCCAGTGCTCCTGATCGGTGTTGGCGCGCGCGATGGCCCCGCGCAGGCTGAGCGGTGAATCCGTGTCCGGCGTGATGGCCTTCTCCAGATCCGCTTCCGTGGCCAGCACGGTTCCCGGCGCGTTTTGGGGCGCCGGCGCGGGCGCAGCGCCCGGCGCGCCAGGAGCAGTCGCTCCGGTGCGAGCCGGGGGCGAAGTCTGGCCCGGCTTGGCCAGATTTTCCGCCTGGGTCGACAGCATGTTCGCGCTGATGGCGAAATCCGTGCCGCCGCCGATCGTCACCAGCGTTCCTCCCGCCTGCACCCACTCCCGCAGCCGCTGGCCGTTGCCAAAGACCTGCTGATAGCCGCCCCCATCCGGCATGATGATCACGTCATAGCCGGTCAGATTCGCGCCCGCCAGCCGCTGCGCGCGGATCACCGTGACCGGATATCCGAACTGCCGTTCCAGCACGAAGCGCGTATGTCCGGCGGAGTTCGACGATGTCGGCTGATCCCACACCAGTACAATGCGCGGCTTCTTCACGTTCACCACATGGCGGCTGCCGAAGGTGATCCCCTCTTCGGTCCAACTGGATGCCGCGGCGAACACCTCGGCGCCCGACGACTCCGCCAGCTTGCTCACGGTTTCATGCACGGTCGCCGCGTTGTCAAGCACCTTGATCACCAGCGTGCCCGCCGGATACTCCCGCCCGCCGATCTTCAGGTTGCGATTGCTCGACAGGACCCGCAGATCCGCCTTCAACGCGCCCGCCAGAAAACGGCCGGCGGCCTGCGATCCCCACGGAACCAGATACGCCACCTGTGCCGGACCGCCGTTCAACTTGCCCGCCGGGGCCGCGCCCGGCTTCACCATCTCGAAATTGCCCGCCGAAGCGGCCGCCGCGGAAGCACATTCCACGTTGTACTGCAGCGGCAGGCTCCACGCCGTAACGTCGTAGATCTCCGATCCCAAACGCCGCCTGCGCCGCCGCTCCTCCGCCGTCAGGAACGCCTCATCCATGGCGACATTGGCGTCGAGCAGTGTGCGGATCAGCCGCTTGGCCGGCTGCGCCAGCGGAATCACGTAGCTGCCCGCCGGATACTCCTTCCCGCCATTGGAAAACGCGGCGGCGGCCTTCTTCACCTCCACCCCGTGCCCGGCGAGCACCAGCGCGAGCTTGTCCACCGCCGACACATCGCCCCGCCGCGGCAGAATGTATTCCTTGATCGCGTCCCGCTGGCCTTCTTCCACCGCCGTCGCCCGGTACTTGTAGAACTCGTTCAGCAGCTCCGCCCGCTTCCGCGCCGCCGTGTCCAGCGTGCCGATCGACGTCAGGAAATGACGCCGCACCGTCTCCCGGAACGTAATCGTGCTGCCGTCGCTCTTTTTCACGATCAAACCGCGGGTGGAGCCGTTCTCGTATGTCATGGCGATCGCGCCGTAGTAGGACGGCCACGATGCGCCGTAGCCGGGATAAAACGCGTCGTAGACTTCGCGGGTGAAGTAGCTGTAGCCGAAGCGGTCAAACAGCTTCGCGTTGGTTTCGCCGAACCAGTTCTGATTCTGCTTCTGTTCCCTGGTCAGGTGCGGATTGAAGGGAACCGCGTCGGGCGCGAAGTAGTACGTCGAGTCGGTCCCCATCTCGTGAAGATCCACGCACACCAGCGGATACCATTCCTGCAGCATGCGGATGCGCCCCTGGCTTTCCGGCTGCGTGGCCGTCAGCCAGTCGCGATTCAGATCGAAGTAGTAGTGATTGGTGCGGCCGCCGGGCCAATTCTCGTTGTGCTCCGCCGCCGCCTGATCCGGATCGGGCTCCAGGCCTTCGGCGATCTCAAAATGATGAACAAAGCGGTCCCGCCCGTCGGGATTCTGCGTGGGATCGATCAGCACCACCACGTTGGCCAGAATCTGGTCCACCGTTGCATCGCCCCGCGCCGCCACCAGGTGGTACGCGGTCTGCATCGCGGCGTCAGGCGAGGAGATTTCGTTGCCGTGAACGCCGTACCCCAGCCAGACGATGGCGGGCATGCCCGCCATCAGCTTCTGCGCCTCGGCCGCGCCGGTCTTGCGGGGATCGGCCAGGCGCTGCATGCCCGCCTTCAGCTCCGCCATGCGCCGGATATTGGCCTCCGACCCGATCGCCGCGTAGATCAGCTTCTTGCCTTCCCACGACTTGGCGTACTCGAACACCCGGACGCGGTTGGGAGCGGCGGCGGCCAGCGCCTCGAAGTACTTCATCAGGCTGGCATGAGAGGCGATGCGGTCGCCGGGCGCGTGTCCCAGCACCTTCTGCGTGGTCGGGATCGCCGGATCGTACTGGACTCCGGGCCAGTATTCCCACCTGGTCTGGGCCGCCGCGGTGACGGCGAGGAGAGTGAAGGTCAGCAGGCAACGCATAAACCGTCCATTGTAAAGGCCCGCCGCGATGTTTCGCATCTGTCCGCCCCCTGGCTTATAATGAAGCTGTCTTAAATGGATGACCTGAAGAAAAAGCTGGAGGAAGAGATCGCGACGCTCGAGTACGAGCTGCGCAATGAGCTTCCCAAGGAAATCCTGAAAGCCCGCGCCCACGGCGA
>JAIEPW010000102.1 GCA_019748195.1 Bryobacteraceae bacterium | reverse complement strand
CGGATGTACCCGGCCAGGTGCAGAAGGTCATCGACTCTTTGGCGGTTGGCGGTTTTCATTTTGATCTCCCAGCTACACCATCTGATGCGTGGAGGACCCATTCGGTTGCGTTTTCAGTCGACGCGCTTGACCCGCGGACACAACCGCCGCCGCTTCACTTCAGAAACCCGTGGTAGCGCCCCATCCAATAAGGGAGCAGATAAAAAGCGCCGTCATCCTCGCGCCTGCCGCCCGAACCTCCGTCCACCACAAACGGATTCCCGTTCCACTTCATCACCGGGCGCTCATCCGGAGGAAGGAACGTCAGCGCCTCACCGCGGCCATGGCGATCCTTGCCGGTCGCCATGCGCACATCGGGACGATGACTGTTCTTCACATCCCAGGCGATGAGGTCCAGCGGAATGCGCTGCAGCACCCACACAGCGCTGTCCAGATCGATCTTCGCCCCCGGATTCCCGGCCATGTAGATGAATGTCCACAGCGGGTTCGACTCGCGCTGGATGTTCTTCCACCAGGCGTCCATCGCCCGCCGGTAAATTGCCAGCAGCTTGGCATCCTTCTCATAACGGAGCAGCGGGTAGAAGCTCAGCATGGCGAGTTCCTCGTCGGAGTAATTCAGTTCCTCCATCAGTTCCAGTTGCCGGGCGGCGAGCTCCGCGTAACCCAGGTCGAACGCCACCTTGCGATATTCGCGATCCCACTTTGCGTCTCCAGTCAGGTGATGAGTCACCTTTAAGAACATCAGCAATTCCGCGGCGTTCAGCGGCGAGTCGGGCTTGCCGCCCGGCGTGTCGAAATACTCCCGCGACCAGCGGCCCCAGCGCGTCGGCTTACCGGTGACGTCAATGAGGTAATAGCCGTTGGAAACGATGTGCTCCATGATCCGGGAGGCGGTCTGGCGGATACGCTGCTTCAGCCCGGCATCGGGAAGCAGGTCATGCGCCAGCGCGAAGATCAGGAAGTGGCCCACAATTTCGTCGGAGCTGGTATCGGCCTTCCACTCGATGTCGCCGTTCGCCGCGGGATACCAGAATCCGTCCTTGGGTTTCGGCTCGCCCTTGCGGATATAAGAACGGGCCGGAAATCCGGGCCGCCCCGTCACCTGCTCCAGAAACAGGACCGCTTCCGTCGCCCGGCGCGCTCGTTCGAGTGCACCCGGCTCCTTCGTCACGGCATAGCGGAAGCATTCGGCTGCGGCGTACATCGCGGTCCAGAGACCGTCGTTATCGCTCGACACCAACTGGTTGGATTTCAGGTCGCCCGCGATTTCAAGATGGGAGTCCGCGGTCATGCCATGGCGGTCATGCCGCTCCGCGATCCGCCTCTCGAAATACGCCGCCTTCTGCAACAGCGTCATGGGGCGGAACTCGATCTTCGACACGCCCGTGGCGGTCCGCAGCCAAACGGCGCCCGATTCCGGGAGGATGCCCCGCACGTCATCGTCCGGCAGGTAGCGACGCGACGCGAAGTACTGCACCCGGTCTCGGGGCGGCGCCGCGGGGTCCAGGCGGACCATTCCGCTTGCGGTGCCGAACCATTGGATTCCACCCGGTGAGGTCGCCCATGCTTGAACCCCCGGCAGCGGGAGCCGGGCCGGTTCCGCGGTCATTAGCGCCGCCGGCACCCGCGGATCGCTGGGAGCGTAGAAAGTTCGTATTTTCTGCGGGTAAGGGCCAGTCTGGGCCATCAGCAGCGCGGGCGCGACCGCCGTGATCAGAAATCGCATTTCGCCATGCTACCGCAGCCGCGCCGCTTTCCTGCAACCGGAGCCCGATTCGTGCCTCTAATGGAGTGTGGAGCGAGGAATCTCCCCTATCTTGACAGACTTTGTGGAGATACCTAGAATGAAAGGTGCCAATGCTTTACCCTGCTGCTATCGAAGTGCAACAAAGTAAAGCCACTTCGTTGCTTAAGCTGATCGGCAACACGCCGCTCCTCCGCCTGGGGAAGTTGGATGCGGATCTGCCGGGCGTTGAGCTCTACGGAAAAGCCGAGTTTTTCAATCCCGGCGGATCCGTGAAAGACCGGGCGGGGTTGAACATGATTCGGGACGGTGAACGCACCGGACGCCTGACGCCGGACCGCGTCATCCTGGACGCCACCAGCGGCAATACCGGCATCGCCTATGCGATGATCGGCGCCGCGCTTGGGTATCGGGTGAAACTGGTGCTGCCGGCCAACGCCTCCCCAGAGCGAAAGCAGATCCTGCGGGCTTATGGGGCGGAAATGGTCTTTTCCGACGCCGGCGAAGGCTCGGATGGCGCGATTCTGATGTGCCGCAAGATCTACGAAGAGAATCCCGGCCTGTATTTTTATCCCGACCAGTACAACAATCCCGCGAACTGGAAGGCTCATTACGATTCCACCGCGCTGGAGATAATGGAGCAGACCGACGGCCGCATTACGCATTTCGTGGCCTCGATGGGCACCAGCGGAACCTTCACCGGAACATCGCGGCGTTTGAAGCGCGAGCTGCCGGGCGTGCAGTGCGTTTCGGCGCAACCCTCCAGCGGCTTTCACGGCCTGGAAGGCCTGAAGCACATGCCGACCGCGATCGTACCCGGCATCTACGACCCGCGGCTCGCCGACGACAACCTGTGGATCGAGACCGAGGACGCCTACGCCATGACCCGCAGGCTGGCTCGCGAAGAAGGCGTGCTGGTGGGGATCTCTTCTGGCGCGAACGTCCACGCCGCCCGCCGCATAGGCGAGCGCCTGGCCGCGGAAGGCGAGGCGGGCGTGATTGTCACGGTGCTGTGCGACGGGGCCACCAAGTACCTCAGCGAGCATTTCTGGAATGATTAAGATCGAGCCCGAGGCTTGGCGCGTGATGGTGGATCACGCGCAGGCGCTCTATCCCAACGAGTGCTGCGGCGTGATGCTGGGCTCGTCGTCCGGCGCGGGGAAGACGGTGTTCAGCGCCCTCGCGCTCGAGAACAAATATCAGGGCAAGCAGGAGGATCGATACGAAATCGATCCCGCCGACCTGATGCGCGCCGACCGCCAGGCTCGCGAGCAGGGTCACGAACTCATCGGCATCTTCCATTCCCACCCCGACTGCGACGCGTACTTCTCCAAGACGGATCTGGAGAACTCCTGCCCCTGGTACTCCTTCGTTGTGTTATCGGTGAAGAACGGCAAGTTCGATCACGCCAACAGCTTTCTGCCGGATGCGGACCAGACCGCGGCAGAGAAAGAAGAATTGCAATGGCCAAAGTCCTGATTCCCACCCCGCTGCGGCAATACGCGGACAAAAAAGACAGCGTTGAAGTCGGCGGCGCGACCGTTGGCGAAGTCCTGACCACCCTCACCACCCAGTTCGGCGATCTGCGCAAGCAGCTCTACAACGACGAGGGCAAGCTGCGCAGCTTCGTGAACGTCTACTTGAACGACGAGGACATCCGCTATTTGAGCAAGGACTCGACGCCCGTAAAGGACAGCGACGTGGTGTCCATCGTGCCTTCTATTGCCGGCGGCTCGACTCTCGCGGCGGCGGAGCCGGCGACGCTCTCCAAGGAAGAAATTCAGCGTTACTCCCGCCACCTGATCATGCCCGAGGTCGGCATGGACGGGCAGTTGAAGCTGAAACAGGCCAAGGTGCTCCTGGTGGGCACAGGAGGGCTGGGCGCGCCGCTCGGCCTGTACCTGGCAGCCGCGGGCGTGGGCAGGATCGGCCTGGTCGACTTCGACGTCGTTGATTACTCCAATCTGCAGCGGCAGGTGATCCACGGAACCAAGGACGTGGGGCGCAAGAAGCTCGACTCCGCGGCGGATCGCATGTCGGACATCAACCCGCACATCGAGATCGTGAAGCACGAGGTCGCGCTGACCAGCGAAAACGCGATCGAGATCATTCGGGAGTACGACCTGGTGGTGGACGGGACCGACAATTTTCCCACTCGCTACCTGGTGAACGACGCCTGCGTGCTCCTGGGCAAGCCAAACGTCTACGGCTCCATTTTTCGCTTCGAAGGGCAGGCGTCGGTGTTCGCGACGGAAAATGGCCCCTGCTACCGCTGCCTGTATCCGGAGCCGCCCCCTCCGGGCCTGGTGCCGAGCTGCGCCGAAGGGGGCGTGCTAGGCATCCTGCCGGGTCTGATCGGCGTGGTGCAGGCGACCGAGGCGGTAAAGCTGATCCTGGGCTCCGGCGATTCGCTGATCGGACGGCTGCTGCTCTACGACGCCCTGGGCATGAAGTTCCGGGAGCTGAAGCTGCGCAAGAATCCGGAATGCCCGATTTGCGGCGAGCATCGCACCATCACCGGGCTGATCGATTACCAGGAGTTCTGCGGAATTCCGGCGCAGCCCGCCGCCGCCGAGTCAGCCGTCGAGTTCGAAATCACGCCCGTCGAGGTGAAGGCGCGGCAGGACCGCGGCGACGATTTCCAGTTCATCGACGTGCGCGAGCCGCATGAGTATCAGATCTGCTCGATCCCCGGCGCGAAGCTGATCCCTCTCGGCGACCTGCCCCAGCGGGTGCAGGAGCTCGACATGACGCGGGACCTGGTGGCGCATTGCAAGAGCGGCGTGCGCAGCGGGAAGGCGATCGATTTCCTGAAGCAGGCAGGTTTCCGGAAGGTGAAGAACATGAAAGGCGGGATCCTGGCGTGGAGCGATCAGGTGGACCCGTCGGTGCCGAAGTATTGATGGGGTGTGTTGATTGGCGGCCCTGAATGGGCCGCGCTGCGTGAACGCAGAATTACAGTGCAACGCGCGTAATCGACAGATGCAGAGCCTGCGGGGTGGCGTGCCGCAGTGCCGCCTTCAGGCGGCAGGGGCCTTACGGCGACGTTTCAAGACAAACAAAGCGGGCCACCATTCCGGTGGCCCGCTTCTTTTCCCGCCGATCCAGCTTCACTTAATCTCGAGAATCTCTTTTTCCTTCGCCTTCATCAGCGAATCCAGCTTGCCGATGTTGGTGTCCGTCATCTTCTGCACGTCATCCAACGCCCGCCGCTCCTCGTCCTCGCTGATCAGTTTGTCCTTCAGCAGCTTCTTCAAGTGCTCGTTCGCGTCGCGGCGCACGTTGCGGACCGCCACGCGGTGATCCTCGGCGACGTGATGCAGCTTCTTGACGAACTCCTTGCGCCGCTCCTCGGTGAGCGGGGGGATCGGAACGCGGATCAGTTTTCCGTCATTGCCGGGGTTCAGCCCCAGTTCCGCGCTGCGGATGGCCTTCTCGATCGCTGAGATCTGGGAGTTGTCCCAGGGCTGGATGGTGATCAGGCTAGGCTCGGGCACGTGCAGGTTGGCAATCTGGTTGATCGGCGTGGGTGTGCCGTAGTAATCCACCTTCACGCCGTCCAAAAGGCTGACCGAGGCGCGCCCGGTGCGGATGGACGCCATTTCGTGCTGCAGGTCCGCCACCGCTTTCTCCATGCGGCTCCTGGCGTTGCTTTCCACATCCTTCACGGATTGGAACGTGTTCGACGATGTTGCCGGTTCGTGTTTCATAGATCCCTTCAGTGGATGAGCGTGCCGATCGGCTCGCCCTGAACCATTCGCATTATATTGCCGTGGACACGAAGATTGAAAACCAGGATCGGCAGCCGGTTCTCGCGGCACATGGCCACCGCCGATGCGTCCATCACCCCGAGGGACCGGGTCAGCACGTCCTGATAGCTGATTTCGTCGAAGCGCACCGCGTCGGGGTGCTTCAGCGGATCCTTGTCGTAAACCCCATCGACGCGTGTCGCCTTGGCGACCACCTCGGCGTGGATCTCGAGCGCGCGCAGGGTGGCGCCGGTGTCGGTGGAAAAGTACGGATTCGAGGTTCCCGCCGCGAAGATCACGATGCGGCCCTTCTCCAGGTGGCGGATGGCGCGGCGCCGGATGTAAGGCTCGGCCACCTGATCCATGCGGATCGCGGTCATCACCCGGGTGGGGACGCCCTGCTTTTCGAGCGCGTCCTGCAGGGCCAGCGCGTTGATCACCGTCGCGAGCATGCCCATATGATCCGCGGCAACACGATCCATGTTGCGGGCCGCTGCCGCCACTCCGCGGAAGAAGTTCCCGCCTCCCACCACCAGACCGATCTGCACTCCGGTTCGGGCGACTTCCGCCACTTCCTGGCTTAGCGCGAGCACGCGGGCGGGATCAATACCGAAACTGCCGTCGCCGGCGAGAACTTCGCCGGAAAGCTTCAGCAGGATTCGCTTGAATTGCGGCATCAGCGTTCCATCGGGAGCGCCCGGACCGCCCGTGCCGTCCGGATGCCCCACGGTTCGGATTAGTTCTCGGCCGGAACGTCCGCCGGCTGCGTTTCGCCCACCTTGTAGCGAACGAACCGCTTCACCCGCACGGGTCCCGCCGCGGACGCCTTGCTCTTGATCAGCTCCCCGATGGTCATCGCGTTGTCCTTGATGAAGGGCTGCTCCAGCAGGCAGACTTCCTCGTAATACTTCTGCATGCGGCCGTCCACGATCTTGTCGATCATTTTCTCCGGCTTTCCTTCGGCCAGCGCTCGAGCGCGCTGGATGTCGCGCTCGCGTTCCAGATCGGCCGCCGTGACATCGTCTTTGGAGACGAACTTGGGATCGGCCGCCGCCACCTGCATGGCGATGTCCTTCACCAGTTCCTCCAGGGCCGCGCCCTGGGCGCCGCCCGAGGTCTCCACCAGGACGCCGAGTTGCGCGCCGGCATGGATGTAGGAACCCAGGTAGCCCGCCCCGGCGATCCGCTCCAGCCGCGTCAGAGTCATGTTCTCGCCCAGCTTGGCGATGCGGCTTTTCAGCGCTTCGGCCACGGTGCCGTTTTCGCCCGGAAACGGAAGCGCACTCAATCCATCCACGCCGTTCACGGCATTCTCAGCCGCCAGCCGGGACACGGTCTTCACCAGGCCCTGGAAATCCTCGGTGCGCGCCACGAAGTCGGATTCGCAGTTCACCTCGACAATCGAACCGGTGGAGCCGTCGGCGTTGATGTAGATATCCACCAGTCCCTGCCGGGCCGATCGGGTGGCTTTCTTAGCCGCCGAGGCGATGCCCCGCTTGCGCAGAACCACTTCCGCCTCGCTCAGGTCGCCCTTGGCTTCCGTGAGAGCGCTCTTGCACTCCATCATGCCCGCGCCGGTCCGGTCGCGAAGCTGTTTCACCATCTGTGCATTAATTTCCGCCATGATTTCCGCCTGTATCTCAGAACCAGATCTCAGGCACACGGGCGGCGTGTCCGCCGGCCCGGTGCGCCATTTCGAACGGGTGAACTATTCCCGGGTGCCGAACTCTTCGGTGAGAGTCGCGCCCCGCTTGGGGAGCGACAGGCCCGCCAGGGCTTCGTCGCCCAGTGTTTCCGACATCAGTTGCTCGGCGTACTTGGGATCCGCGTACTGCTGGTATTCGGGGATCTCCTCCGCCGGAGTCTCGTCGCTCACGATCTTCTCGGCCGCGAAGTCCTGCTCGGTGGCCAGCGCGCGGCCTTCAATCACCGCTTCGGACACCTTGGTGGTGAACAGGCGGATGGCGCGGAGAGCGTCGTCATTGCCGGGGATCACCCAATCCACCATGTCCGGATCGCAATTGGTGTCCACCACCGCCACCACCGGAATGCCCAGCTTGCGCGCTTCCTGCACGGCGATCGCTTCCTTGTTGGAATCGATCACGAACAGCAGGTCCGGCAGGCCGTTCATGTCCTTGATGCCGGCGAGGTTCGACAGCAGGTGCTTGCGCTCCCGCTCCAGCCGTCCGATTTCCTTCTTGGTGCGCCCGCCCCAGTTGCCGTCCGCCGACATCGCGTCCAGTTCCTTCAGGCGCTTGATGCTTTTCTGCACGGTCACCATGTTGGTGAGCAACCCGCCCAGCCAGCGCGAGTTCACGTAATATTGCCCGCAGCGCGTCGCCTCCTCGGCCACAGCCTCCTGCGCCTGGCGCTTGGTGCCGACAAACAGCACCGTCTTGCCCTGGGCCGCCATCTCGCCGACATAGCGCATCGCGTCCTTGAAAAGCTTCAGGGTCTTCTGCAGATCGATGATGTAAATACCGTTGCGTTCGCCAAAGATGTATTCCTTCATCTTTGGATTCCAGCGCTTGGTCTGGTGCCCGAAATGAACGCCCGC
>JAIEPW010000120.1 GCA_019748195.1 Bryobacteraceae bacterium | reverse complement strand
TGGCGGCGCAGTTCCACTGGGACCGGCGGATCAGGGTAGTGGTGGACGCGGGCAACGGCACCGGCGGTCCCACCATGGCGAAGCTGCTGTCGCGCCTGAACTGTGACGCGGTGGAGCTGTTCTTCGACATGGATGGCACGTTCCCCAATCATCACCCGGATCCTACGGTGCCGAAGAACCTGAAGCATCTGGCGGACGCGGTGCGGGAGCACAAAGCCGACCTGGGAATCGCCTTCGACGGCGATTCCGATCGCATCGGCGCGGTGGATGAGAAGGGCGAAGTGATCTTCGGCGACATGCTGCTGCTGATCTACGGGCGGGAGATCCTGACGCGCAAGCCGGGCTCCACGTTCATCGCCGAAGTGAAGTGCTCCCAGGTGCTGTACGACGAGCTGGCGCGGCTGGGCGGCAATCCGATCATGTACAAGACCGGACATTCGCTGATCAAGGCCAAGATGAAGCAGGAGCATGCGGAGCTGGCGGGGGAGATGTCGGGCCACATGTTTTTCAAGGATCGCTATCACGGCTACGATGACGCCCTGTACGCGGCGTGCCGGCTGATGGAGATCGTGGCCAACTCGGGCAAGCCGCTGTCGCACCAGTTGGCGGGGCTGCCCAGGATGGTTTCCACGCCGGAGATCCGCGTGGATTGTCCGGACGAGATCAAGTTCGAGGTGGTGGAGAAGGTTGCCCGGTATTTTGCGGGCAAGCGCGAGGTGATCGACGTGGACGGCGTGCGGGTGAAGTTCGCCAACGGCTGGGGTCTGGTGCGCGCCTCCAATACGCAGCCGGTGCTGGTGATGCGGTTTGAAGCGGGATCGCAGGCGGATCTGGACGCCTATCAGCGGGAGATCGGCGAGGCGGCGGCGGAAGCGCGGCGCCTGGTGGGCGCCTGACCCGAGCGGGCACACTTCGGCCGGAACCAGGGTGCTTCGCCGCCGCTTCGGAAGCGGGATGGCCCCGCTTCCAAAGTTTGCGGCCTTGCTGCATGTAATTCGGTGCGGGATCGATCCCGGCTTGTAAAGCAGGCTGGCCAGCCCTTCACGCTTCGGCCATTGTTGTAGCACACGGCATTCGAGCGGCGGGCCGCGGGGAGCGGGAAGTGACTGTAATTGCTGCAAATATAATTCTCGTTCGGGGGTGACCGGAACGCCCCACGGGGGACGCGTTTCGCCCCAATTGGCGGGACCAGCGAAATCACCGGCCGTCTACTGGACACATGAACGGCTTTGAAAGAATCGCAATGCTTTCCGTCTGCGCGGGCGCACTGTACGCGCAGTTCCCTCCGGACACGCTGCCGACGAGCGGCAACAACCAACGCGCGCTCGTGACGCAATTCATCGGACCCGTCAAGGTCTCCATCGACTATTCCAGCCCGGCGGTAACGGCGGGCAACGGGCAGGACCGCCGGGGCAAGATCTGGGGCCAACTGGTGCCCTACGGGCTCACCGATCTGGGCTTTGGCCACCGGAAGCCCTCGCCGTGGCGCGCCGGAGCGAACGAGAACACGGTTTTCGAGGTGTCGCATCCGGTGCAGATCGGGGGCAAGCCGCTGCCCGCCGGGCGCTATGGCTTGCACATGATCGTGGATCCCAACGAGTGGACGCTGATTCTGTCGAGGAACTCGACATCATGGGGCAGCTTCTTCTACGAGGAAAGCGAGGACGCACTGCGGGTGAAGCTGAAGCCGCGCAAGAATGAGCACCGGGAGTACCTGACCTACGAATTCACCGAGCGGAAGCCGGATGAGGCAACCGTGGAGCTGCAATGGGAGAGCATCGCGGTTCCGTGGACCATCCGGGTGGACAAGATCAACGAGATCTATCTGACAAAGATCCGCGAGCAGCTACGCACCACACCGGGGTTCACCTGGCAGGGCTGGCTGGCGGCCGCGCAGTTCGGGCTGACGGCCAATCCGGACACGCAGGAAACATTGCGCTGGGCGGATACGGCGGTGGCCCAGAATCCGGGCTTCGCGACGCTGGACCTGCGGTCGCAGGTGCTGGCCAAGCTCGGCCGGGAGGCGGATGCGAAGGCGGCCATGGAGCAGGCGGTGAATCACCCCACCACGACGGTGCTGCAGTTGCATCAATACGGGCGGCGGCTGATGGCCCAAAACAAGAACGCGGAAGCGATGGCGATCTTCCAGCTCAATGCCAAGCGGAACGGCGATACCTGGCCGGTGCATGTCGGGCTGGCGCGCGGGTATCAGGCGCTGGGGGACAAGGCGAAGGCGCTGGAACATGCCAAGAAGGCGCTGGCCCAGGCGCCGGACAAGTTGAATCGCGACAACCTGGAGAACATGGTGAAGACGCTGTCCGGGACGGGAGGCCAGTAACCTCTCGTCAGGCGGTGCCTTCGGCGGGGGCGGCCCAGCGAAACAGAAAGAAGTGGCGCCCGCAGAGCGAGCAGCGGTACGGCGCGAGCAGGACTCGCGCCATGCGCTCCAGCCAGTTGCGGAGCCCGACGCCGCGGAAGTCGACGGATCGGCAGTGCGGACAGCGTGCAATGAACATATGGTTCTCCGGCTACCCTTGCGTGGTGGGGATCCGGCGGGCGGCCGCGGCGGGATCCAGAATGTAGCGAAGCTTCCCGATGAGCGCCTTGCCCATGCGGATTTCCTCGGTGTTGGGCCGGTAGCCGGGCATTTTAGGATCGATGAACTCCTTGCGAAAAAGCTGATCCGCCGCCATGGTGGTGAGCAGTTCCAGCTCCTCGCAAGTGAGTTTGAGTGTGACGAGTTTCATGAATTGAGACCTACTCCTGCAAAGTGACATGGTAAGGGCTGTCTCCGGCCGGTGCGGCGCCGCGGGTTGCCGGCGCAGGCCCGCGTGCCTGGATTTCCAAGAACCGGGCATCGCCGTCGAGCATGCGGCGGACCTGGGGGTTCGTCATGATCGGTCCCTTCCGTGGAGGCGGTGTCAAGGCTTGAACTTAGGCGCGTTGGAAGAGCGCGCTTTCTGGAGTTCCGCGCGGTCGGCCTCCTGCTGTTTGCGTTTCGCCGCTGCTTCCCGGCCCGGCGCTTCCGCGACATCCAGGCGTAACGCTTCCCGGACGGCGGCGGCGGCGAGGGCGCTGGTCTTTTTCGAGTACAGGACGAGGGCGTAGCTGCCGCCGTAGCCGGTTCGGACCAGGTCGCAGGCATGGTCCGCATCCTCCCAACGGGCAATCACCGGGGCGACCTCGGCATGGTCGGACTGAAAGGAGATTTGCACGTTGGGCCGCGTGGCGGCGCCGTACAGGTTGGAGACGGCTTCCACCATATCCTCGGAAGTCATGCCCTCGGTGTGGTCGCGATCGTAGCTGATCACGATGCGGAAGAGTTGAGACCCGTAGAACGAGAGCAGGCCATGGCGGATGGCTCCCGTGTCGAGGGAAGCGGAGGAACCGCGCGGACGCCAGTCGATTTCCTGAAGCAGGACGGGGCGCTGGTGGATGGAGCGCGCCTCGCGTGGATCCAGCCCGGCGTGCTTGGCGGCGGAGGCGAGATCCATTCCGAACTGAAACCCGCGATACGTTGAGAGATCGCCAGCCAGGCAGGCGGACGGGAGCATCCCCAGGAACAGCAAAGTGTTGGCGGCGGCGTTCACTTGGCGGCGCCTCGCCCGGCGACCACGGCGATGGCGGGTTTGTTGCTTCGCTTCCAAAGCACCGCGGCGGCGGCGATGCAGGCCGCGCTGCCCGCCACGGCGGCGGAGATCGCCAGGTAGCTCACCGGCTGGGAGATGACCAGCAGGGCCGGAATCACCAGGAGAGCCGTGGAAAGAAGCGCAGCGATGGCCGTGTATTCGCGTTCGGTCGGCGGAAAAGAAGATTTGAACAAGGCAACCTCCCCGGTTGTGGGTTCGGCTAAGAGGAGGGGATCAGGATGCCTGACTTAGTTCAGGTAGGCTGCGATCGAGCGGGATCGCCCGGTCACTTACCAGTATGGAGGACCGGGCGATGCGCGTCAAGGTGAAGGGAATGCGGGCGCTACCGGGACGAGTAGCTCTGCCAGAGAATGTTGACGATTTTCCACTTGCCGTCGTACTTGGCCAGGTGCATGTAATCGAAGCCCCACTCGGCCTTGATCTTAACGGAAGCGGTCTGATCGTCCATGTCCAGAATGATAACTTCCTTGGGCGACTTGGGGGTGACGTGCTTACCGTCCTTATTCCAGCGTCCGGCCAGGTCGCGAAGCTGCTCGTAGGACATCTTGCCCTCGCGATAGGGATCGCCGGCTTTGGCCTTGTGGAAGCCGCGCTTGGCGAGCTCGGGGTGGACCGAGCGTTCCACCAGTTCCGGCTGCACGTTGTACAGCGCCTCGATGTAGTCCATGGAAGCCTGCCGGACCGCTTTCTTCTCCTCATCGAGGGAGGCGGCGGGCAGAAGGGCGCACGCGAGCGCGAGAATTGCGAGTAGTCTCATGGCGAGATTATATCCTCCGGTGGTGTTAAACGTCCCAAGCAGCGATCCGTTTGCAACAAAAGTCCCTGCGATTTGAGCAGGTTGGGGCGAGCTTCCAGGCTCACCACAGGAATCCCGCATCCCGCCCCAAAGCGATTCGGATTGCGGTGGCGGACTCGTACTCTGGAAACAACCCGGGCAGCGTCTTCCGCGGCGACCCATTCCCCAACAACAGACTCCCGCGGAAGTCGCTGTCCAACCCCTCCAGCCCGGCTCCGGGCCGGCCTTCTCCGGTACCATGGAAAACCTGGAGTGAATCACCTTGGCCGATTCTGAGTTTCTCGAACCCGTCTCGCATTTTTTCTATTCGCATCGCCTGAAGCTTCAATTCTGGGATTGGGGTCAGGAAGGCAAGCCGTCGCTGGTTCTGGTGCACGGCGGGCTGGATCACGCCCGCAACTGGGACTGGGTGGCGAAGGATCTTCGCCGCGATTTCCATGTGTATGCGCTCGACTTGCGGGGGCACGGCAATTCCGGGTGGGCGCCGGGCGCGTTATACACGGTTGCCGAGCACGTGCTGGATCTGTCGGCGCTTCTCGACATCATCGACGACTTCCCGGTCTATCTGGTGGGGCATTCGCTGGGCGGGATCATCACGCTGATGTACTCGGGGATTTTTCCCGAGAAGGTGAAGAAGCTGGTGGCGATCGAGGGGCTGGGGCCGCCGGAGAAGCACAAGATCCACCGCCCCGCGCCGGAGCGGATGCGGGACTGGATCGAACGGGTGCGGCAGGCGGAACATCGCACGCCGCACAGTTATCCGAACCTGGACGCGGCGGTGGCGCGCATGAAGGAAGCGAATCCGCACCTGTCCGACGAACAGGCGCGCCACCTGACGCTGCACGGCACCAACTGGAACGCGGACGGCTCCATCATCTGGAAGTTCGACAACTACGCGCGGCCGTTTCCACCTTACGGGAACCGGATCGAGGACGCCAAGGAAGTGATGCGCAGGATCTCCTGCCCGACGCTGTTGTTCTGGGGGATGGAGAGCTGGGCCACGGACCCGGACACCGACGAGCGGGCGGGGGTGATCGCCAACCGGAAGGTAGTGAAGGCGCCCGGCGCGGGACACTGGGTGCATCACGATCAGCTCGATCTGTTCCTCCGCGAGACGCGCGCGTTTCTGGGGAGGTAGGGGATTCCGCGTCGCGTCGATCCTGGCCCGGCGCCGGGCATGGCGCGGGCGCGGAAACCCTAGATTCCACAACGCGATGGAGCCCGGTACGCGACTGGACTACACTTCGGCGCCGGTTCTGCCGATTCTGGATCGATCGGGAGGCGTCACTAAATGCCCGAATTGGGAGCCATCGAACGCGAATACAAGGCAAAGATACCGGTTCGGCGGGAACTGCGCTGGATTTGGATCGTAATCGTTGTAATCCAGTCGTTTAACTTCGCGGCGGACTTCAGCGAAGGGCGCAGCTTGCGCTGGTCCGGGATCGCGGCCGGCGGCGCCTGGGGCGGGCTGGTGGCGTTGTTTCTGGCGCGCGGCGAGCAGAAAGTCCGTTTTCACGCCAAGGGAATCGCGTTCCGCGACTTCGACACGCATCGCGAGAGGGCGATGCTGTGGGAGCAGGTGCGGCAATATCAGTGGGAAGGGCCGGAATTGCGATTGAGCGGCGCGGATCAGCCCGCTAAGTTGTTATGGCCTCCGGATAAGGTGGCCGAGGTTCAGGAGTTATTGCGGGCCTACGCTCCGCTGGCCATCCGCGGCTAAGCGAAACGGCCGTGCCGCCGGGAAGGCGACACGGCCGTTTTCCCGTTTCCGGACGCCTTAGTTGTAGCCGACCTGCTTCAAGGTCAGGCTGGAGCCGGTTACCAGGCCCACATCCAGGCCGTTCGCGGTGAAGCGGGCCGGGACGGTGCTGTTGCCTACAAACATGGAGCCGGTGGGCACGCCTTCGACGGTTTCCGAGGGCGGCAGCGCCAGGAGCACGAAGCCGGGTACGGTGAATTGGCCGACCGAGGTCCGTTCGATGCAAATGAACCCCGCGCCGACGCTGGCGTTCGCCGAGAAGCCGGAGATGATGGTGAAGCCCGCAGGCTCGCCTCCGGTCCAGGTGACCCGCTGGCCCTGGGCTCGAACCACGTTATTCACTTCATTACGATTGGTCCAGGTGAGAGCCGGGGGATTGTTAAAGGTGACGCGGAACGGGCCGACATCGCGGCCGCCCTGCCCGACGATGGTGTACTGGCCGGGATTCAGGAAATCGGGCATGGGCGCGGGCCCGCCGGGTATGGCGATCCCGCCGCCGAGCTGGGCGTCGTAATGACCGGTGGTGCGCAGGGTGAGTTGCTTGGTGCCCGCCGGACCGGTGACTTCAATGAACGGGCCGGCGTCCAGCGGGGTCGACTGCACGGGATCGACGGGGCTGGTATCGTCGCCGCGGAAGGTGAACACTACGCAAGCGCCGTTGGAAGGCTGCTGGAACAAGCCCTGGGAGGCGTTGAACTGGTCCAACGTGAAGCGGCTGAAATCGGCGGAGCCGGAGTCGGTGCGGCTGTCGATGTTGATGGGCCCGGCGGAGAACTGGAAGGCGGTGCGGCTGAGGCTGATGGTGCCGGTGCGCAGGGCGCCGTTCTGCAGGTTCGCCAGATCCTCACTACTGAGCCCATTGGGATCGGAGCAGCGGCGGCCGTTGACGGCGATGGGCACGGTTACGGTATTGCTGACGATATCGCCGACGCGGACGCGGACGGGCACGTAGCAGCCGGATACGTTCTGGGGGAAGGTGAAGTTCACCTGGTCAGTTCCGGCCAAACCCGGGGCGCGGCCGCGATAGGCGACCTGGGCCTGAACGTTGCCGACCCAGAGTTCGAAGGACGGGGGGTTCTGGTCAAAAGCGGGGGGCGCGGTGGTGTCGCCGGTGGTGATGGGACCCACGCCGGTGGTCCACAGGACGCCGGTTTCGCCGGGGTTGGCGGCGAAGGTGGGGGTGAAGGCCTGGAAGTTGCTGTTGGTGACAACGCCGGGGCCGCTGCCGGCCTGATTCAGCGTGAAGATGCCGATGCTGCGCGCCACGACTCGGATGGGCGAAGGCGGTCCGGCGGTCCCGTTGTAGGTGACGCGCAGTTCGCCGGCGCCGACCGGAGTGTCGGACGGCATGATGCCGCCGATCTGGTTGGCGGCGACGAAGAACATCGGCACGTCGCGGCTCTGGCCGCCGACGGTGACGCGCATCGAAAAGCCGCGGAACGTCGTGGGAACCGGGTAAGCGCCGACCCGTTCCGTGGGAACGGGGAAGTTGCTGGTCAGGAAGACGGTAAAGAGCGAACCCTGCGCGATGGCGGAGTTGGGCAGGCCGCTAAAAGAGTAGCTGGCCACGTTGAGGATGCCTCCGGCGGCCACGGTCGGGGTTTGGCTGAATGCGGGCAGGCAGCACGCCGC
>JAIEPW010000058.1 GCA_019748195.1 Bryobacteraceae bacterium | reverse complement strand
CGGAAATGTTCTTCATCCAACGCCCCTTGCAGCGCAGCCGCACGTGGATCGCCCGCGCATAGTCCCCGTGGAGCCGGCGAAATAGCCGCCCCAGAGCCTCCGCGTCGCGGGGGACCAGAATCAGGTGGACATAGTTGGGCATAAGGCAATATCCGAGGATAGCCACGCCGTAGTGGCGGGCATACTCGGCGGGCAAGTATACAGTGCGGGGATTCAGGGGGACCTCCCCCGAATCTTTTGGGCCATAGCCGAGGATTGCCACGCAGGCGGGGTTCGGGGACTCCCCAAATGCCTGCCTTTCTTGTCCAGTATCCGTCGGAGCTTCCGGTGGGCGCGGCGACACACGGCACCCGCTCCGGCTCCAATCCGAAGACTGAATGGCGTGCTTGTTGGGCCAGGGCAGGCGTTACAGCAGATTCCGGAGTTGTTCTGGCTCAATCGAACAACCGGTCAGAAATTTCGCAACAGCCCCAGACCCAGAGTGCGGTTACGCAGCGGAATAACGGTCGCGCGTCCATCCGAGTGCCGAAGAAAGCAGTGGCTGCCTCGCGTGCGTTCTGCAAGGAAGCCAACACGCTCCAGGGCGCGAACGAGTTCCTTTCCCGTCGGACGCGGGAGCGTGCTCATGCGGCAACGGTGACTCGTTGGATGCCGATGAACTCGAGGTGCGTTGGTGGTTCCCGATCCTGCACTCCCAGGCACAGCTCGATGGCTTCGCGGATTTCCAGCATCAGCTCCTCCAACGATGCAGCGTGGGTATGGTAGCCCGGCATTTGGGGTACCGGCGCCACCTACATGCCTTCTTCGTCCCGCTCAATCACCACATCGAATTGACGTGCCATTTCCCTCATTCTACTTCGACTGCTCTTTGGGCCGAGGTACCACCCACCCCGATCAGAACAGGTGACCCAGCTTCTCTTTCTTCGTCCGCAAATACCCCTCGGAGTTCCCGGTCGGCGCGGCCACGCACGGCACCCGCTCCGCAACCTTCACTCCGGCGCGTTCCAGCGCCTCAATTTTCTCCGGGTTATTGGACATCAGCCGCACGGACGCGACGTTCAGGATGCGCAGCACTTCAGCGGGGAACTCGTAATCGCGCAGGTCGGCCTCGAACCCGAGCTGCTCGTTCGCCTCCACCGTGTCCGCGCCCTCATCCTGTAACTGATACGCCCGCAGCTTGTTCAGCAGCCCGATCCCGCGGCCTTCCTTCTTTTCGTAAATCAGAATGCCGCGGCCTTCCGCCGCGATCTGCTCCAGCGCGAGTTCCAGTTGCGCGCGGCAATCGCACCGCAGGCTGTGAAACACGTCTCCCGTCAGGCACTCAGAGTGGATCCGCACCAGCGGGGGAGCCCCGGAAATCACGTCGCCCATCACCAGCGCCACCGCCTCCTCCACCTTCCCGTCCAGCCGGGCCTCGAACCCGCAGATCCGGAACTGCCCGAAGCGGGTGGGGAAGTCGGCCTCGGCCACTTTCAAGACACGTAGGGCGGGAATGGCTGCCATGGGAGAAGTACGCTGAATCTTTCATTATAATGAGCTTCAGCGTCACCGCGCGGCGCCGGTCCGGAATCTGCTCATGCGGGAACAACAAGATCTGGTGATCCTGCTGGTGAAACTGGCAGTGGCCGCTTCCCTGGCCAGCATCCTTTCCCGGTCCGGCCGTTTCCAGCGCATGCTGCTGCGCGAGGAGCGCACGCTGCATCAGCGAATGCAGCTTGCGTTCGGCTCCGCCATCCTTTTCGGAGCGGGCGTCGCCACCCGCATCCTGACCCGCAACACCTACCAGGCAGTCGACCTCGGCTTGGAAGGCAGCCTGCTTCTGGGCATGGTGGGCGGCTACATCACCGGCTTGCTCGGCGGCATCATGATCTCCATCCCCGCCATGTTCAACGGCGAATGGATGACCATGCCGGTATTCGCGGCGGCGGGCGTGCTCGGCGGCCTGCTGCGCGACATCGCTCCCGAAAAAGAGGAAATCTGGCGTTTCTCCCCGTTCTTCGACCTCAACCTGTACCGCCTCATCCGCCGCCGCGAAATCAAGCGGACCGCGTTCGGCCTCACCTGCGTGATGACCATCTTCCTGGCGGAACTGATCCGGATCTCCGTGGCGCAAATTTTCCCGGTGCACGGGATGTTCTCGCTGTCCCGGTACTGGGAAACGCAGAATCCACTCGCCCTGATCGCGATCTTCGTCTCCACTCTCTTCTGCGTCTCCCTGCCGCTGAAGATCTGGAACGCCAGCCGCACGGAGAAGATCCTGGAGACGCAGCAGCGGCTTTTGAATGAGGCCCGCCTGGCCGCGCTCAGCCGCCAGATCAATCCCCACTTCCTCTTCAACACGCTGAACTCCGTGGCCTCGTTGATCCGGGTGAATCCCGACCAGGCCCGGCAGGTGGTGTTCAAGCTCGCGGCGATCATGCGCCGGCTGCTGCGCAAGAGCGACGGGCTCAGCCCCCTGCGCGAGGAATTGGCGTTCATTGATGACTACCTGTCCATCGAGATGGTGCGTTTCGGCGACAAGCTCAAGTTTGAGCGCGATATCCAACCCGAAACGCTGGACCGCCTGGTGCCCAGCATGATGCTGCAGCCGATTGTGGAGAACTCGATCCGGCACGGCCTGTCCAGCAAGGTGACCGGAGGGCGGGTGCGGGTGCGAAGCTTTTTGTCCGAAAACCGCCTCCACGTCTTAGTGGAAGATGACGGCGTAGGAATTCCGGAAGCCAAGCTCGCCACGCTGTTCGAGCAGGGAATTGGCGTGTCCAACGTGAACGAACGGTTAAAAGTGTTGTTTGGAGACGATTACCGGATGTGGATCGATTCCAAGCCCGGCGAAGGAACCACCACCGGAATCGAACTGCCTGCCCTGGAGACCACCCTGGCAGCGGTATCATAGGCGGAGCTAAAGTGAGCGACTGGAACGTCCCATTAACCCTGACCTCGGAACGGCTGCCGGAGACCATCGCCGGGCGCACCCGCCGCACCTACGATCTGCTGGCCGGAATCTACCCCGCAAGTACGTTCTTTTTCCACGCGAAAGCTCACCGCTGGGCAGTGGAGAATTCAGGCATTGTGGACGGGATGCGGGTTCTCGAGGTCGCCACCGGCTCGGGCGAGATGTTCCGCCGCCTGGTGAAAGCCAACCCCCGCGGCTGCACCATCGGGCTGGATTTGTCGCCGAACATGGCGGCGCGCACGCAGCGGCTCGCAAGAACCCAAAACCCGGGCGCCAATGTACACTGCCAGGCGGTGGATGTCCGCCACATGCCGTTTCGCGGCGAAAGCTTCGACGCGGTGATGTGCTGCCTTTTGCTCGAGTTGCTAGCTGTGGAGGATATCTCCTTGACTTTAAGGGAGATCCGCCGGGTGCTGAAGCCTGGTGGGCGGTTCACCTTGGTGATGATCGGCGAAAACTCGCCCGGTTTCAATTTCTGGTACCGCGTGGGCGGCGGCCTGGTTCCGTCCTTCTGGGGGCGGCAGGTGGAGCAGACCGTTGCCCCGATGCTGCCGGATTACGGATTCGAGGTGGAACTCGACCACCGGCTGAAACAGAACGGCTACCCGGCTCGCGTTATGGTGGCAAAACGCGCCGTTTAGTGGCTTAAAAACTAGCCTATAACGCCCGCTAAGGGGCTCGAAGCGGACGCATAAAGCCGTTTCGGCATCCGCCCGGCGAGATGGGCATGGCGGCCCGCTTCAACGGCAAGTCTCATCGCTACAGCCATTTGCACCGAGTCTTCGGCCTCCGCGATGGCGGTGTTCATCAACACCCCGTCAAAGCCTAATTCCATGGCAATCGCGGCGTCGGAGGCGGTGCCCACGCCGGCATCCACGATGAGCGGGACGGAAGTGATTTTCTCCCGCATAATCTGTAAGTTAGCGAGATTCTGGATGCCCAGCCCGGAGCCGATGGGCGCGCCCAGGGGCATCACGACGGCGGCACCGGCGTCCACCAGCTTGCGCGCGTTCACCAAGTCATCGTTGGTGTACGGCATTACTACAAACCCTTCTTTTACAAGCACTTTGGTGGCTTCCAGCAGGCCTTCGTTGTCGGGAAACAAGGTCTCCGGATCGCCGATCACCTCGAGTTTCACCCAGTGCGATAGCCCCACTTCGCGCGCCAGAAATGCGGTGCGGATGGCATCGTCGGCGGTGTAGCAACCGGCCGTATTCGGCAGGATCCAGATGCGTTCGCGATCGATGTGATCGAGGAGCGATTCCTGGCCCTGGTCGCTCAAGTTGACGCGGCGGACAGCCACGGTTACGACTTCCGCGCCGCTGGCGGCGTGACAGCGGGCCATCTCCTGGAAGCTGCGGTACTTGCCGGTGCCGACCAGGAGCCGGGAGGAGAAGTCGCGGCCGGCGATGCGAAGGAGGTCCGCCATTTCTTCATTCTAACGCCGCCACAAGAGAACGCTATTGCCAGTCCCCGCAACAGCCGATGAAGGGGTGGGGCTATGAAACGAAACCTTGTTCCTCTGCTGGGAATTGCGTTTGTGGTCGCGGTGGCGTCCACGGGCGTCTTCTACGGGCTGTTTGTCGGCAAGCTGAACAGCAGTGTGGAGCCTAGGGCCGCGCAGATCGTGGTGGCGGCGAAAGCGTTGGACCGCGGGGCGGTGATCGCCGGCGAGGATCTCGCGACCGTGGCCTGGACGGCCGGGGCGATTCCCAAGGGCGCTTTCCAGGAGGCGGGGCAGGCAGCGGGGATGAAGGTTCTCGATCCCATCGCGGAGGGCGAGCCGGTGCTGAAATCCAAGCTCGCGTCCTCGGATCCGAACGCCACCGGCAACGTTGTGCCGGTGGGATACCGCGCCATTTCGGTTCACGTGTTCGATTCATCGGGCGTGGTGGAACTGCTGCGGCCGGGGCAGAAGGTGGATGTTCAGGTTTACCAGCCGAAGGAAGCGGGGACGGAGCCAGAGGTGCGCACCGTACTGCAGGATCTCGCGGTGCTGTCGGTTCGGGAGAAAGGCGTCCCGACGGGCGGAGGCGGGCAGAACCTGGGGCTGATTCCGGTGGTGACGCTGCTGGCGAAGCCGGCGGAGGCGGACATCCTGGCGTTGTCGGATTCGGCGGCGCGAGTGCGGCTGCTGCTGCGGAACCCGCTGGACGAGGGCAAGCCGCGCAGCTCCGGAGTTCGCATGCCGCAATTGCTGCGAGGCGAATCCCAGGCGCGTTGACAGGAGGCAGCCCGGCGTGGCCATACTTTCCGCACTCTTTTTCTTCGCCATAACATTCCTGCTCATCGCGATCGCGGTGGTGGCAGGGTGGCTAGTAATCGGCAAGTCCTGGAAGGAGCAATCCGAAGAGCTGGCGCGAGAGAACGAAGGCGCGGACGAGCCTTCCATCTTCCGGGATGAACAACTGAGCACGATCTCCGTTTGGGACGGCCTTCTCAAGCGGTTCAACTTCGTGCAGGGACTGAAGAGTCAGTTGGAGCAGGCCGAACTCGACTGGTCAGTGGGGCGGCTGACTTCGTTGATGCTGCTCGCGTCCACGGTGACGCTGGCGATTCTGGTCAATGTGGCGGCGATTCCGGTGTGGGTGGCGCTGGGAGGGGGTGCGCTGGCGGGCTCCGCGCCATATCTTTACTTGCGCCGGAAGCGGGCGAAGCGATTCCGCAAGTTCCAGGAGGAGTTTCCCGACGCACTCGATTCGGCGGCGCGCTGCCTGCGCGCGGGATATCCGTTCGCGACCGCCATGGAGATGGTGGCCGTCGAAGCGTCGTCGGTTGTGGGCGTAGAACTGAGGCGCACCGCGGCGGAAGCGAGCCTGGGAATGGCATGGTCACAGGCATTGGAGAATCTGGGACGGCGTGTGCCACTGCTGGAAGTAAATCTTTTCGTGTCCGCGGTGCAATTGCACGCGCGAACCGGAGGCAGGCTTGGCGAAGTGATGTCCGGGCTGGCGGAGACGATGCGCGAAAACGTGGCGCTTACCGGCGAAGTCCGCGCGCTGGCGGCACACGGGAAACTGACCGGCCTGGTTCTCAGCATGCTGCCGGTGTTCATCGCGGGGGTAATGACGTACGTAAATCCCGGCTACATGAAGACGCTGGTGGACCATCCGATCGGTAAGGACCTGATCGCCGCCGCGCTCGGCTGCCTGGTGCTGGCGCACCTGGTGATCCGCAAGATCGTGGATATCAAGATATGAGCGAAGCGGGACTGCTAATTTCGCTATTTCTCTTTGTGATGGCGGCGGTGACGGCGGCAGGATACGTGTTCGTGCTGCGCCCGCAGGAAGCGGAGCGCGGAGACGCCCGAATTCCGGCGCAACTGACCTCGCCCACGAACGGCCGCTCTCCGTGGCAGGCGGTAATCATCGACATGTTCCGTCTGATGGGCGAGGCCATGCCGGGATCGCGGGATGAGAACAGCGAACTGCGGCAGCGGCTGATCGCCGCCGGATACCGCTGGCCGTCGGCGTTCTCAGTGTTCTACGGCATCAAGTGCGCGCTCGCCCTGGCCATGGCGGTAGCGACGGGTTGGGTGGCGACGCAGATGAAGGGAGACGCGCTGGGCGCGCTGGTGCCGATCGTCTGCGGGGTGGGCTTCGGCTATGTGGCGCCGGACATCCTGCTGGGATACGTGGCGAAAAGCCGTGCGGGACGACTGCGGCGAGGCTTGCCCGCCGCGCTGGACCTGATGGTGCTCGGGATCGAGGCTGGGCAGGCCATGGATCAGGCCATCCTGGACACCAGCCGGGGACTGCGCAATACGCACTTCGACCTGGCGCAGGAGTTCACGCGTCTGCACCTGGAACTGCGGGCCTCGTCGAGCCGCGCGGATTCCCTGCGGGCCTTCGCGCAGCGGAACCAGGAGCCGGAACTGCGGAAGATCGCGAACCTGCTCATCGACGCGGACCGCTTCGGCACCGGTCTGGGTCCGGCGCTGCGCTCCCACGCAAAGTACCTGCGCATCCGGTTCCGTCAGGGCGCCCAGGAACGGGCCAGGAAGATCGGCGTGAAGCTGATTTTCCCGGTGTTCTTCCTGATCTTCCCCTCCGTAATCCTGGTAACACTGGGACCGGCGCTGATCATGGTGTCCAACAACCTGAAAAAGCTGCTGAACGGTTTCTAAGAGTATCGGGGTTGTTGCGATGTGGGGGGCCGAAGCCGGTTCTACGGGGGCTGGCAGAAGCGCGAGGATGCGCAAGTGACCCTGGTGGCATACCTGAAGGCCCGCACCGCCTGAAGGCGGTTCTACGACGCCGGGGTGAGGAAGCGATGACAGGGGGAAGCGCCAGTTCCACGTGTTCCGGCTGGTCGCCGTTGCGCAGGCTTCGATAGGTGCAAATTATGAAAAATTGGCGCTTGGTCTGCCGAGGACGGTGTTCCTATTACTCGGGACACGGAGCAGGCGGAACTGGCGCCGTCGCCCGGAAAGAACGCAGAGGCAGAAGAACGTTTGCCGCTCCGTTACCGTCGCGGCTCTCACTTAGACATCGCGGGCCTGGAGTTTCTACGGTTCTGGCGGTGCTGGATTTCACGCGAAACCGTCCGTCGGCCCGCAGAGGGTAACCTCGAAGTTTGACGAAGAACGCAGAGGCAGAAGAACGTTTGCCGCTCCGTTACCGTCGCGGCTCTCACTTAGACATCGCGGGGCCTGAAGGTTCTACGGGTCTGCCGGTGCTGGATTTCAGGCGAAACCGTCCGTCGGCCCGCAGAGGGTAACCTCGAAGTTTGACGAAGAACGCAGAGGCAGAAGAACGTTTGCCGCTCCGTTACCGTCGCGGCTC
>JAIEPW010000001.1 GCA_019748195.1 Bryobacteraceae bacterium | reverse complement strand
CTTGGCGCTCATCTCAGCCCCCCTTGCTAAGCTCTCACTGACGATAGATCACCCACTCGGAATTCAACAGAGGCTGATTCATTCGTATAGGCCGAGGAAACCACCCTACGTCGGCTACGCGTGTCCTCACTGGAGAGGTCGAATCGGAATCGTTCTCCCTTGGGATGCTCGCCCCATGCAGTTGCGGTCAGGAGCCGCATACCGTCCGTGGTGAACTAAAGCATCGTAAATGCAACGACCGCTTCGTCCGCAAGTCCCGAACTGTCCGCACGTTGCGCAAGGTGTCCCGCCGTAATCGGAACGACTAGGGTAGGTCGCGTCAGTGAAAGCCGGGTCATGCCACGCGGATGCCACCGACGTGACGCAAAGATCCTTGCCGCGCAGTCTTTCGTCGTGAGTCAACTTGTAGCAGCGATGCACGAAGCCGTCAGGCAGAAAGAGTAGCTTCGTCTGTCCGATGTCGCAGTGAAAGCCGCCGCTCGTTCCGGCCTCGCGGAAGCGCTCAACCCTGAGCGTTGGGTGTCGCTCGGACAAGTTTGCCGCAAGATCATCAACAATAGAGTCGTCTTTGAGCTGTAGATGCTCGTTCGAGAGCGTCGCTATGGGAATACGGACGGGCTTGAACGGGACGAGTTGCATAACCTGCGCCCCCTCTGCTTCTGCCAATGCAGCGACCTCGAACGGAGATGTCGTGTTCATGTTCGTCACGACAGTTTGAACGGAGAACGCAACACCACGTGCCCGCAAGGCCCGCATCGATTTGCGCACCTGTTCGGCATACGTGGATGACCCAATGAGTCGAGCGTTATCGCCGCGCTGAACAGCATCCAGAGAGAATGAAAGATGCGGAACCCGTGCATCAGCGAGCCGCTTTGCGACAGTGACCGAAATGGGATGCTTCGTCGTAAGCAGAATAGTCAGGCCCGCGGCAACGGCGCTGCCAAGCACTTCAGGCAAGTCGTGCCGCAAAAATGGCTCGGCTCCGGACACCAATAGGGTAGTGGCGCCCAAGGTCGACGCTTCGCAAAAGATCTCCGTCAAGCGTTCGCGGCTTAGAGTCGCATCTAAGGCCCGCTTCCCGTGTTTGGGCTCCGCGTAACAGTAGACACAACGCCGGGGGCAGTACTGCGTAACGTGCCAGTGCAGTACCCGAGGCCCCGGCAACAATCGAATCCCTTCAGTATCGTCGGGCTCTATGACCGAACCGAGATCCGCCAGAGATGGGCTGTCCGCGGGACTGGACTTTTCGACTAGCAACGGACTTAGGCGGAGGAGCGTTTGGTCCACTTGAGAGAGGCTCTTGGGACCGAGAGCTCGGGAAAAATGCTCCCGAAGTGATCGTGTGCTCCGACGCCCGTTCATCAATCCCACCAGCAATGCTTCGAGAGGGGCGAGTGCGGCGACGGCTTGATTGTCTGAGCGCCGATGGATGCGAGCGTGGTGGTCGGAGACGCGCAAGGCCCATTGAGGGCCCAATCCTGGATGAGAAAGGGTCATGAGTCCCTCGTACAGCCCGCGTCTGGAGCATACAGACGTCCGAACTGTAGGCGTGCGCCCAAGACGCACCGGCCCCGGCTAGTACAACTATCTCGCCCACCGCAGCTTCCACAGGCGCTGCCTTCAAACCGCTCCTTTGCTGGTGCATTGAACGCCGCCAGCGCGGGTCCTGTCCAGATATCCATTAGGGACTGTCGAGAAAGATCGCCTATGATCAGATCCGAGGCTGCTGGGTCATATCGGCATCGTGTAACGCGTCCGTCGGGAAGCACATCCAGCGACCGAATCCCGACCTCACAAAGGAGGCGATCACCGCAATCTACGCGTCCACCCTCGAAAGCTTCCCCGCTGCCCGCCTCAATACCAATCTTTCCCTTGGACCTTGTCCTTTGGCGCGCGACTAACACGGCCAATGACTCGAAAGGCTTGCGGCCGTCACGTGGAAGGCCGCGAGCATGAGCTGGTTCCATGTAGGGGCTTAGGGTCAATGCTGGAACACCCATGGACACGCAGAGATCCACCAGTTTGTCGATATGTGTCGAATTGATGGGAGATACCACAGCGTTGATCCGTAGCGGCACATTCTCGCGAAGGAGTGCGCCGATCGTTTCGATTGCCTCTCTCAGGAATCCGCGAGACGCTGTCAGGCCATCAGCCAACCGCGAGCTGGCCGCGTCCAAAGAGAAAGTGACCCGCGTGACCCCCGCCTTTGCGAGCTTCCTTGCGAGAGACGAGTCCACGTGAAACTTCGTGTTGACGTGCGCGCGAACTCCGCGCGCAGATGCCTGACCGATGATCTCGGGTAGATCGGGCCGTAGAAGTGGCTCACCACCGGTGAGGAACAAGTCCGCGGTGCCGACTTGAGCCATTTCGTCGAGCATGCGAGTCACCGATCGCATTGGGAAAGTCGCGTCGGCAGGCGATTGAGCTACCTCGCCATCCCAAGGCAGGACTTTGTAATAGCAGTACGGACACTTTCGATTGCAAGTGAGAGTGACTAGCCACGACAGCGAGGCCGGCGCGGCTTCCGCGCTCTTCTTGGTAGGCATACACCAAGTGCGCTCGTTGAGCACAGTCAGCCACTGACGATCGAACTGTCTTGGAGGGCCATCCCCAAGGTACGTTGCCCATCGCGACAGGACGCGGTCCATCCACGGGGTCCCCCGCCGTCCACCGAGGCACGCATTGAGATCCGCTTCTGCAGCGCGCCTCTCGCCATAGTGAGCGAGCAGGCCGATGGCTAGTACTTCGGCTCTGTTCAAGCGATGGCGGACAACGCTTCCGCGGCGCGCCAGATACGCGCCGTCGGCTTGTGCTACAAGCTCGACATCTCTCTGAAGGAACTGCGGCCTGCTGCTCGCCACCCGCAACTCCTCACTTCTTCTCGGGGGGGCGCCCTCTATCGATCTTGACGAGCGCGACGGTCCCATTGCCACAGCAATACGCTGGAACCGCGAGATGTCCTAGGACATCGATACCCTTCTGTCCTTTGAGCATGGTCTGGAGCTCCTTGACCAGCTTCCGATCAACTGCAGGAGACTTCCTTTTCACGGCTTTCGTAGTGGCCATGCGTCTCTCCCTGTCAGAACAGCGCATTGATGCTAGGCGCGTCACGTCTGGTCGTCAAGCAACGAAGCCGACTGCCCCGACGCCCGGAGAGCGCTTACCGTTCAGAGGCTCTTAGTAGACTCCCGGCTTCCAGAAGGGAAGGCGCAAAAGCGTCATCCGCTAGCCGAACCATGCATTGGAATCTTGAGAGCCATCTTACCGGTGTCTTACCGATTGTCAGATCCCGTGCGATATCGGTATGGCGGGGAGTGTCTCCGACGATTCGGCTACGCAGCAACGCATTCAGCATTAGGGATGTCGAGGAGAAATCGAAACACTCCGCCACACTCGTGGTCCGACGAAGCCGCTGGAGAGAACCACGAGGCCAGCTTGCTGTTCAACCACAGAGGGGTGCTTGACTAATTTGCCGCGTTCTTCGAGAGCGACTGGCCGACGGTAGTGAAGGACCCGGGGGAGACAAACCAGAATCTATCGTTCCCGAGACGGTTCATGTAGGCGGATTTGTTCGGATGATGGCGGGCGACTACGCCGAGGTCCGGGAGGGAAAGACTAGCTAATCGACTCGGATCGGCGAGGTTTCGCCGTGACCGTGTAGCGCGCGCCGTAGCCTCCACTACTATCGAACGTCTTCACGCACGTATGTTCTGGGCGTGTGGACTGTATGTGGAAAGCGTAGACAGTAAGGAACCCGCCGTGTGCTAGCGTCACGGCGGGCCTTCAACAGGTGACAGACACCTCAACGGCAAAGCCCATTCCCGTTACCGGGCGTAGGCTCCCGCTGCGATATCACTCCTGATTTTTGCCGCTGCGTTGCGCGCTTCGAAGATCAGTCCATCTTCAAACGCCGCCCACATCTCTTCTTCTTCGTCCCGTGGAAGGACGCGGTCGAAGAACTCCGGCACGAGGGGTGCGGGAAGGTCGATAATGACTAGCGAGCGGTAAAGAAGACTTGTGGGATCGTCAGCCGCGACGACCTTCACAACCTCCGAGAACGCCGAAGTACCAAGCGGCGATTCTCGTTCGAAAACCTGTGCGACATAGTCGCCGAACAAGCCCGCGGTTGTGTCGACCATGGCCTGAACGGCCTCTTCAGGCCATAACCAGCAGCGTGCAGGTAGACGAAAGTCCACAATACAACGTTGCAATTCCACTTCAGTCGCCTGCACTTCATTGGATGAATCTATTTTACTCATGATACGTACTCCAAAAAACGCCCGACACCTAGATGGCAAGCAATCGAACCCTGAACTGCTACCGCGCGGTAGCAAGGGACGACGCGTTTACGGGCACAAGTAAGTACGACCCAAAGTGCAGGATCTTTAGTGCCTCCGGGGGCTTATCCTGACTGGATCTGGCGGAGATGGAGCCATAAGGACTTACCAATCGGCTACCAGTGCTCATGAGAAGTGCTTGTATCTACTTGAAGTTGATGCGCAGGTTTGATCCTCTCTTACGATTCGAGCTGTGGCCTCCTGTCAGCCTGGCAAGTTCGAGGGTCAACGGAAGCTCCCAGCTTTTATGCACTTGGCCGCACTCAATCGGCATCATGATGTGCAATCAGAAAGGTCCTGACAATTCCAACGATTACCGACAGGGCATCCGGACACGACGAGGTTTCCGTTCGCGTCTATCAGCACGCTGGATTGCTTAGCCAGGCTCGCACGCTAGCGAACTTGGCGGAACATGAGGCTGATGAGGCCAAGCGGGTTGCGCTTACAACTGCCACGATTCTTGTTGCTGCTGCGGCGATAGAAGCGTTGGCAACAGAAGTGGCGTATGTTCGGAACCCAGCGTTGTATGCCGAAGGCCGATTCAGGTATAGCAGCCCGCTAGTTAAAATTCGTCTTCTGACGGGAGCGGATTCGGCCGACTGTGAATTGATCTGGTCAACCCGCAAAGCTATCGCGCATTCAGAGCCCGACAATAGACGTAGTCGTGACGTTGGGGCTTTGCTGCAGGCTGACGGAGCGCTGCGCGTGGTTGCCGCAACAGAGAGGGTATTCGAGCTAGTGCTGGCCGGGCGTGAGCTCGAGTACGGAGCTGCGCCTTAACCTGGCGTAGTAGACCACCTCATGGTGGTCAGCGTCTGTATTAGGCTTCCGTTGTCGACGTCATTCACCACCGGGGTGTTCCAACAGGAGAGATCAACGCGGGTGGTGTTACGAGTCCCCTACGCTCGTAAGGAGCCCTAGGTTGATAAGCCGATATCCCATCGCCTGGGTGCTCACGTCGAATGTCCTCGCGAGCTTTCCAATGATCTCCGTTTGCTCCTGCACGTTCCCGTCTTCGAACATTGCAACCATTGCATCGAAGACGAACTGCCTCGGCATCAGTAGTGCAGCCGCAAATGCGTTCGCCTCAATCTCCTGAGGATCAATCGCATATGAGGACCGAACATCACGGCGGTTCAGTACCATCTGATCGACGAACAGCTCTCCGGCATGACCTAGCTGAAAGTGTGCGATCTCGTGCGCGAGAGAGAAGCGCTGCCGCTTCTTGTTGTGCGACCGGTTGATAGCAATTACCGGGTCACCGCTCCTGGGACGCATCAGTACCCCTGATAGGTCACCTTCGAAGACCTTGAGGCGTATTTTTATACCGAGGTGGCCGGCGATGCATTCAAGATCGACGGGTACTGAATCAATTCCCGTCTGTGCGAGAAGCTCCTCTGCCTTTTCCTCTACGTTTCGCCCCATGGCCCGCTCCCGGTTGCGTTGTCGATAACTCCTTCATCAATAGCTTGGTGTCTCGCGCGTTTCCGACCAGCGCTCGCACCTGCTCGTTGTCTGCCCCAAGCGTCTCGGGTGGAAGCAGATCTCGAGGCGGTAGGCTCAGCGCTTCCGCCAAGCGGTAGAGCATATCCAGGGTAATTCCCTGGTTACCCCGTTCGATATTCGTGATCGCGGTGCGGCTGACGCGCACGGCCTTGCCGAGGGCCTCCTGAGACATCCCTCCCGACACCCGAAGCTCACGCAGTCTCTCGCCGAACCGCTGGTTGACACCGCTCATGCCGCCAGGATACACCTGCCCGCCGGGAAGTCAATATTACTGACATGTCAGCGGAAGTGACATTGACGTCTCCCTATGAGGCAGCGCGGAGAAGTGACCCGGAGACGTGCTGCCGGAACGGCGGCGTGGTAGGATCTCGCCCCAAGAAGCGAAAAGAGCCAGGGCTGCAACCCTGGCTCTATCCGCCCCCGTTGTCGGCTGTGCCGACGGGGCGTCCGATCTGGGATCGAACGGTACACCGACTGTCGATAATACCCCAGTTCCGGAAGTTCTGAATCGCCAGCCGGAAGGGGGTGTTCCGATGAAGCACAACCACAACGAATAGCGTTTCAGCCAGGGCAGCCATGAGGTTCGCGGCTCACGGAAGGTGTGGGCATTCGCTGACACACTCAACCGTGCACTGCAGGCTGAGACTTGGACTGCGTTCGTCCCGGCAGCGACCGGGTAGTGGTACGCACGCCATTTTCGGTGGTGTGCGCTTCGATCACCTTTTTCTTAAGGAACGGAACATGAAGACAGGAAACAAACCGGGTTCGAATACCGGAACTGGTGGTGGCATTTTTCAAGAAGTTGGCCCAAGCGGAAAGCCTACGCCGAACTTCGCGGCAGTGCCGGATCACAAGCCACTGCCGCCGACGAGTAAGCCGGGCCACACCTGGAAGCCGGTGCACACCACGCCGAATAGCAAGCGGTAGTCTCGACTTCGGGGACGGCGAATGGGCCGTCCCCGTTTTTCTGGAGGCATCAATGGTTGATTCGATCGCAGTGTTGTCACGGCGCAAGGCAGGCGGGTTCGCATTGCATAAGGGAGTTCAGTTCCCGGGCGGTATGGTTGCCCATTGTTTGCCGGGTCGAGGCGTGTGCATGACGTCGTTCCAGGAGTTCTCTTCTGGGCAGCCGGTTTACGTGGAGAAACGGATTTCTTCCGTCGATCTTCCGGCGGTTCGGCGGCGACTCAGAACCGCATTGCAGGAACAGCGCCAGTACGATGTGCTTCAGTGGAACTGCGAATCATTCGTCCACTGGCTCGTGAACGGCAAGGCTGAGAGTCCACAGATCTCTGTGTGGCTGTTGGTCCTCGGCGGATTGCTTGCTCTGAGGGTAGCAACGTAGTGATGTGCAGATGGTGAAGTAAGTACATTCCACATCTGCCACATCTACCATCCCACCAACACCTATCACAGCTGTTGGTGTGCAGTTAGTTGATCGCGGAAATCACGCGGATACCAGTGGTCAACGCAAACTGGTATCGAAACTGACAGTGGTGATCCGCAGTTCCACGATGTCGATCGGTGTAAATACCTTGGTCACTACACAAGGAGGACACACCGATGAACGCATGGAACCAACTACTCACCGCAATTGACGGCGCACTCGGCTTCCCGAACCGACTGAACTCGTCGGTCAAGAAGCTGAAGCAGACTTACGACAACAACACGAACGAGCACGTGATCTGGCTCGAGTACCGGGTGAGGGTCAATCCCGGTGATCAGTTCGTTCGTCAGCCGGAAAACCGGTCGGACACGCTACTCGATGCACTGACCCGGTAGTCGGACCCAACCGATCAATCGTCAACACGGTCTC
>JAIEPW010000150.1 GCA_019748195.1 Bryobacteraceae bacterium | reverse complement strand
ACGTCCCATCCTCCACCATGGCCTGCAAGTTACGGTGGGTCGCCGCGATGATGCGCACGTTCACCTTCGTGGGATTGAGGGCGCCGATTTTCTCGATCTCGCGCTCCTGGATCAGGCGCAGCAGCTTGACCTGCAGCGCCAGGGGCATCTCGCCGACCTCGTCCAGGAACAGCGTTCCCTGATCGGCCATCTCGATCTTGCCTTTCTTGTTGACGACCGCGCCGGTGAAGGAGCCTTTCGTGTGGCCGAACAACTCCGACTCGAGCAACTCCTTCGGGATCGCCCCGCAGTTGATGACGATCAGGGGCCGTTCGCGCCGCGGGCTGTTGAAGTGGATGGCCTTGGCAAGAAGTTCCTTCCCCGTCCCCGTCTCGCCGCGAACCAGCACCGTGGAATCGCTTTGCGCGGCGCGCGCGGCATTCTCGAGGGTAGCGAGGAGGGCCTTCGATTGACCCACGATGTTCTCGAACCCGTACTTGCGGTCGATCGCGGAACGGAGGCTCCTCACTTCCTCCTGGAGACGATGGTGCTCCAGGGCTCGCGAGACCACGAGCTTCAACGCGTCGGAGTTGACGGGCTTGATGATGTAGTCGTAAGCGCCGAGCTTCATGGCTTCGACGGCGGATTCGACGGTGCCGAACGCGGTTACCACGATGACGATCACCTCCGGATACTCCTCCCGGATCTTCCGGAGCAGCTCCATGCCGGACATGCCGGGCATCTTGAGGTCGGTAATGACGAGGTCCTGGGGATTCCGGGTGAGCAGATCCAAGGCCTGAGCGCCGTCGGATGCGGTCATCGCTTCGTATCCGGCCTGGTGCAACTTGAGTTGGGTGACGCGGCGGAGGTTTTCCTCATCGTCCACCACCAGAATTCGCTTCCCAATCATGCCGATCCTCCAGGAGCCTGGGGGAAGAAGAGCGAAAAGGTCATGCCGCGAGTTTCATTCCGGGCCACGCTGACGGCTCCGCCCAACTGGCGGACAATCTGGTGCGCGACGGAAAGGCCGAGTCCGGTGCCGGTATCCTTCGTCGTGAAGAAGGGATCGAAGATCCGGTCGATATGCTCGGCGGCGACGCCGACTCCTTCGTCCTTCACCTGGATGAGGACTCCGTCATTCATCTCGTGGGCGGTCAGTTCGATCTCGCCTCCGTCCGGCATCGCTTGCGCGGCGTTGATCGTAAGGTTGAGGATGACCTGGGCGATTTGCTCTTCGTCCGCCCAGAGCGGCGGCAGCCGGTCGGCTGAGTTGCGCTTGAAGCGGATTCCCTTGCCGGCGGAGTGTTTGACGAGCTCGATGACGGAATCGAGCACGCGCGGGACATTGACCTCGCGCCATTCCGGGTGCCGGGGACGCGCGAAGTCGAGGAGATTGGTCAGCAACCGGTTGAGCCGCGCGCATTCTTTCCGCACGATGCTCATGGTTTCGGCGAGAACTTCTTCGGGCCGCTCGGCCGCTTCCATCACTTCGGCGGCCCCATCGATGCTCGCCAGCGGATTGCGGATCTCGTGGGCCAGACCGGCCGCGAGTTGCCCGATGGCGGACAGCCGGTCGGCGCGTTTCACCTGCTCGAAGGTGTCCTGGAGTTCGCGATACACCTGTCTCAGCTTGTGCGCCGTGGACTGGAGTTCCGCGCGACGGCGCCGCTCCCGGTCCGAAAGCACTCCGGTCACCGCACCGACGGCCAGGAACATGAAAATCTCCGCGTACTGCTCCATCGCATAGTGCTCTTCGTGCGACCACGTCATCAGAATGTGCGGGACGTACAGGAGAGCGGCGGCGAAGCCCGCCGCCAAGCCTCCAAGCCATCCGAAAGCGATGGCCGCGTAGACGACAGGGATGTAGTAGAGGCGTTGAAAGATCCCGTGCCAGAGCCGGTACTCGGGTGGCGTGAGGTAGTGCCCGGCGCTGGTGATGGCGATGCCGGCGACAACCAGGGCGAGCGACCGCCAGGTGGCCGTCCGCCGTTCGACGTCCACGCTCATGACCGCCTCGTGGGTTCGCGGTGCTCACGGCGAGACACCGGCCGTGGCGAAAACGATCTTGCCTGTTGGACGGGTGGAGTCATCCCTGGTTCGTACATCGAGTTCGCCTGGCCGCCCTTCTCCCAGATGCTGGGCCGCCAGGACGGCTGGAACGTAGGCTTGCGTTTCGCGGGGGAGCAACCCCGCGTCGGCCAGCCGCCAGAAGTCTGTCGTCTGCCCCTTTCTTACCGCCGCCTGAACCGCACGTTCACCCGCGTTGTAGGCCGCGAGCGCGAGCAGCCAGTCACCAAACCTAGCATAGAGCAGCTTCAGATAACGGGCCGCGGCCCGGGTTGATTTCGCGGGGTCGCTGCGTTCATCCGGTCCCGCGATCCGCAGGCCGAACGCCTCGGCGGTCTCGGGCATGAACTGCCAGATGCCGACCGCGTTCTTCGGCGAGCGGGCCAGCGGGTTGTAACCGCTTTCGACGAGGCCGACCCACAGTAACTCCCGAGGCAGCCCTTCTTGATCGAACACCTGCTCGATCATGGCCCTGTAAGACTCCAGCCGGCTCCGGGAAGCCTGCCAGTGCTTGGCCCCTGAACCTCCGGTGAAATACTCGATGAACGTCGCCACGACCGGATGCGGCAGTCTGCCGCCGGCCTTCGCATTCCGCGGTGGAGCGCTCGCGGGCGTTCCCGCCGTTTCCGCGGGCGCGCGACCGAGTCTCTCCGCTTCCGCCCTGGCCAGGAGTTCATCGAGGACTTTAGCCCAGTGAGGACTTTCGGTATCGGCAAGCGCAAAACCCGGGCTGGATCCAAGCAGAAGCAAACCCAGGAACGGCCGCAGATTCGTCACACTCGGGACAGATTGCATGCCACTTGCCAATCCTGGTATTTGGGCCTCATGGTGGGGAATCCTGAAGAAATAGAAGATCTCCGGCAAGGAACTCACTTCGCGTTGGCGAATCCTGCACAGTCGTAGTCCGAGATTCTCCAGTTCGTGGGAGCCGTCGCGTTAGTGCTCTCACCAGCCATGGCACACGTTTTCAACAACATCCGGACAGTTCCGTGGCATGGCACGGCGAGTGCCTTTTCCTGGACAGTGCAGACTCGCGAAAACCCCCGTGCCCGCTCCGTTCGCACGCTGCGTCTTCTGGCGGCGGCGACCGCCTGTGCTGCCGTTCTGGCCGCGCAACCAGCGGGCTCCGACTTGCGCGACCTCCTTGCGGAAGCGTTGCGCGCGAATCCCGAAATCGTGGCCGCGCAGAAGCGCTACGAGGCTTCGCGGCAGCGGCCCACTCAGGTGAGCAGTCTCCCCGATCCGATGTTCTCCCCCGGCTACAACAGCAATGGACGGCCGTGGCCCGGCGCGGGCCTGGGGATGGAGCCCACGAGCCAGATCGGCTTCATGGTCTCGCAGGAGTTGCCCTTTCCCGGCAAGCGCAAGCTCGCGGGCGACATGGCGGTCAAGGAGTCAGAGGCCGAGTGGCAGCAGTACCAGCAAGTCCAACTGAGCGTGGTGGCGCGGCTGAAGCAGGCATACTATCGGCGTTCCTATGCGTTTTCCGCGGTCGATGTCCTGGACAGGAATCTGGAATTGCTCCAGAAGTTCCTGCGCATCACGGAGGCCCGGTACTCGGTGGGTAAGGCCGCCCAGCAGGACGTTTATAAGGCCCAAACGCAGATTTCGATTCTCGAAACCAAGAAGGTCCAGTTGCAGCGCGAGAAGCGCGCCCGCGAGGCCGAGATCAACAGCCTCCTGAACCGGCCTCCAGGTTCATCGCTGAACCGGCCGACGGCCCTCACTCCGATGCCGCTGCCGGTCCAGCTTGAAGAGTTGTACGCGGCAGCCCGCGAGAACTCGCCGATGCTGCGCCGCGACGAGAAGATGATCCAGCGCGCCGAAGTGGCGGTCAACATGGCGCGCAAGGAGTACTATCCCGACGTCACGCTGAACGGCGGGTATTACAACATGGGGCGCATGCCGGACATGTTCATGTTCCGGGCGGACTTCAAAATCCCGTTGTACTACTTCCGCAAGCAGCGCGCCGCTGTGACGGAGCAGGCGCAGACCCTCGTACAATCCCGGAAGACTTATGAGGCCACGAACCAAGGGATCCATTTCCGCATCCAGGACGACTACCTGATGAGCCAGACCTCCGAACAATTGGTCCGGCTCTACGGACAGACCGTGATCCCGCAAGCGAGTTTGGCGCTCGAATCCTCGCTGTCGTCTTACGAAACCGGCGCGGTCGACTTCCTAACCGTCTTCATGAACTACATCACGATTGTCGAGTATGAGATGAACTACTACGAGGAGTTGCAGAACTTCTATCTGGCCTTGGCGCGGCTGGAGGAGATGACGGCGCGCGCCCTGACGCCCTAACGGAATCCCATGAAACTCGCACGCATCCTCATCGGAGTTGTTCTCGTCGCGGCCGGAATCCTCATCGGATTCGGCTACGGCCGTTGGTACGGCCCGCGCGTTAAGGCCGGAATCACGGAGGCGAAGAAGCCGAAGGGTTACCACTGTCCGATGCATCCCAGCTACCGGTCGGATAAGCCGGGCGATTGCGGCATTTGCGGGATGAAGCTGGTCCCCGACGATGACCCCAGTCACCCGCAGGATGCGCCCCCGCAAGCTCCGGCGAATCGAAAGGTCCTCTACTATCGCGACCCCAAGAACCCGGAATTCAAGTCCGACAAGCCCGGCGTGAATCCGCAAACAGGGAACGATCTCGAGCCGGTCTACGCGGACGATCCTGCGTCGATGCCGATGGGCGCCATTCGCGTGAGCCCGCAAAAGCAGCAGTTGATCGGGGTGAAGTACGGCGAGGCCACGGTTTCCGCGGGCACCCATACGTTCCGCGCGGTGGGACGCGTGGCGATGGATGAGACGAGGATCGCCAAGGTACAGACCAAGATCGAAGGCTGGATCGACGAAGTCCATGTAGACTTCACGGGCAAGCTCGTCGAAAAAGGTCAACCCTTGCTAACCGTCTACAGCCCGGAGATGTTAGCCAGCCAGCAGGAGTACCTGCTCGCCATTCGGGGCCGCGACATGCTGCGAGACAGTCCGCTCGCGGGAACCAGGCAGCAGAATGAGTCGCTGATCGAGGCCGCGAAGAAACGGCTGGAGCTGTGGGACCTCAGCGACGCGCAGATCGCCGAGATCACTCGCACCGGCAAGCCGCTCAAGAACATCACGCTCTACTCGCCAATCAGCGGCTACGTGATGATGCGCAACGCGTTTCCCAAGCAGCGGATCACCCCCGAAACCGAACTCTACACGGTGGCCGACCTGAGCAAGGTCTGGATCATGGCGGACGTCTTTGAGAACGAGTCGTCCATGATCCGGGTGGGCATGCCGGTCCGCGTCTCTTTGTCGTACGCGGGCGGGCGCAAGCTCCAAGGCCGCGTCGACCACATCCAGCCGCAGGTGGACATGGCGACTCGCACGTTGAAGGCGCGCATCGAGGCCGAGAATCCGGAGATGCTTCTGAAGCCGGAGATGTTTGTGGACGTCGAGTTCCAGGTGGGGATGCCTACCCGGGTCACCGTGCCCTCGGAGGCCGTGCTCAATTCAGGATTGAAGAAAACGGTCTTCGTCGACCGCGGCAACGGGTATCTGGAGCCCCGGCAGGTCGAGATTGGGGAGCGCATCGGCAACCGCGTGGAAATCATCAAGGGTGTTCGCGCGGGCGAGCGGCTGGTGATCTCCGGCAACTTCCTCATCGACTCCGAAAGCCAGTTGAAGGCGGCGGCGGCCGGCATGGCGGGCCATCAGCATGGAAGCCCGGCCTCGAAACCAGCGGAGCCGAAAACGCCAGCACGGCTTGAGGAACACAAGCATGATTGACCGGATCATCGAGTTTTCCGGCCGCAATCAGTTCGTGATCTTCCTCATGGTCGGCGTCTTGGTGGTCGCCGGACTGTGGTCGATGAAGCATGTTCCGCTGGATGCCATCCCCGACCTGAGCGACACCCAGGTGATCGTCTATTCCCGCTGGGACCGCAGTCCCGACATCATGGAGGACCAGGTCACCTATCCCATCGTCACCAGCATGTTGGGCGCGCCGAAGGTGAAGGATGTTCGAGGCTTCTCCGACTTCGGATACTCGTTCGTCTACATCATCTTCGAAGAGGGAACCGATATCTACTGGGCGCGCTCCCGCACTCTCGAATACCTGTCCGCGGTTCTTCCGCGATTGCCCCAAGGCGTCAAGACGGAGTTGGGTCCGGACGCGACGGGCGTCGGCTGGGTGTTTCAGTACGCGCTGGTGGACGAGAGCGGCAAGCACTCGCTGGCCGATATGCGGTCGTTGCAGGACTGGTTCCTGCGCTACCAGTTGAAGTCCGTTCCTGGCGTCGCCGAGGTGGCCCCGCTTGGCGGTTTCGTGCGGCAGTATCAGGTGAACGTCGATCCCAACCGGCTCCAGGCCTACAACATCCCCATTATGAAGGTCGTCGAAGCCGTCCGGAACGGCAACAACGACGTCGGCGGCCGGTTGCTCGAGTTTTCGGGAACGGAGTACATGGTTCGTGGCCGAGGCTATGCCAAGAGCACGGACGACATTGGCAACATCGTCCTTCTGAACACCGAATCCGGCATCCCGGTTCGGGTCAAGGACATCGGCGATGTCGTCCTGGGCCCGGACATTCGCCGCGGCATTGCTGACTGGAACGGCGAAGGCGACGTAGTCTCGGGGATTATCGTCATGCGCCAGGGGGAGAACGCCCTTCAAGTGATTGACCGCGTGAAGGCCAGGATCAAGGAGCTGGAGCCCGGCCTGCCGGAGGGCGTCAAGATCGTCACCGCGTACGACCGGAGCGACTTGATTCTCCGGTCCATCGAGAACCTCAAGTCCACGCTGATCGAGGAGATGCTGATCGTCGCCCTGGTGATCTTCGTTTTCCTGTGGCACGTTCCGAGCGCGATCATCCCGGTGTTTACCATCCCCATCGCCATCATCCTGTCGTTCATTCCCATGAAGCTGATGGGCGTCAGTTCCAACATCATGTCGCTGGGCGGCATCGCGATCGCCATCGGGGCCATGGTGGACGCGGCAATCGTCGTCGTGGAACAGACGCACAAGCACCTGGAAGAGTGGGATCGCACGGGCCGCCAGAAGGACTATCACCGGGTGGTGATCGACGCGGTCAAGGAAGTGGGTGGTCCGAGCTTCTTCGCGCTCCTGGTGATCGCGGTCTCGTTTCTCCCGGTACTGACGCTCGAAGCGCAAGAGGGCCGGCTCTTCAAGCCGCTGGCCTATACGAAGAACCTGTCGATGATCATCGCGGCGGTCCTGGCCATCACATTGGACCCGGCGATGCGCCTTTTGTTCACCCACATGAACAACTTCAGCTTCCGGCCGCGTTGGTTGGCGCGCGCCGCCAACGCCGTGCTCGTAGGCAAGATCCACTCCGAGGAGAATCATCCGATCAGCAAACTCCTGATCCGGATCTACGACCCGGTCTGCCGCTGGTCGCTCCGCTGGAAGTACGTAGTGATCCTGGGAGCCGTCGCCATGGTGGTGGCCACGATTCCGATCTACCAGAAGATCGGGTCGGAATTCATGCCACCGCTCGACGAAGGCACCCTCCTTTTCATGCCGTCGACGCTGCCCGGCATCTCGGTCACCGAGGCCGAGAAGCTGATGCAGGTGCAGAACCGCAT
>JAIEPW010000149.1 GCA_019748195.1 Bryobacteraceae bacterium | reverse complement strand
GCCCCCACGGCATCCGGCCTCATCCGCACCCCCCCGTAGTACATCGCGGGCAGGTCCCGCAGCGGCTCCGGGTTGAACACGAACTCATTGGCCGCGCTGACGCGGATCGCGTCGGTGCGATGCACGGCGCGGACGGTGGCCTGGATAGTGCGGCCGTTGGAGAAAAACTCCAGTTTCGCGCCGGGGTGCACTCCCAGGTCCTTGGAGGCCTCGTGCGCGATGGACACCACGGGCTCCGTGGTCCAAGGGTCCCACCACTTGCCCTCCAGCACGGTGGTCTGCTCTGGGAGCGCACGCTCGAACATCACCGAACGCGTCTGCAGAAAACGGCGATTCCAGCCCTTCAGGTCCAGTTGATTCACGGGCGTTCCGTTCACCTTCGTCAACTTAGCCGCCACGCTGGGAATCAATTCCGGCGCGCCTTGCAGACCGGGCTGCGACTTCAGAAACTCGCGGACGTTGTCCGCCTGCGCCTGCGTGACATCGATCAGGAACACGTTGGGCATTCCGGGAGGCGCGGTGCGCATCAGGTCGCGCAGCAGGGAGTCCTGCACCAGGTAGATAGTCAGCGTGAACATCACGCCCAGGCCGAGCGCCACCAGCACCGGCTGGGCGTGGTTGCCCTGGCGGTACAGATTCGCCATGCCCTGGCGCAGCCAGGAAGGCAGCGATCGCGGGGCATTGCGCAGCCAGCCCTTCAAGGACCGCATCATCGCCCAAGCCACCAGGCTCAGCGAGAGCAGGCTCGCCACCAGCCCGCCGACGAAGTAGCCGCCGGTGCGCGCCGATGCCCCCACCCACGCGGCGATGCCGCCGATGCCCAACAGGATGACGACGCCGGCCAGGATCGCCGGCCGGTTGTCCAGCAGGCGCTCGCGCCAGCTCTTCTTCACCTCGGCCGTGTCGCGCCGCAGAATAATCGCCGGACGCACCTTCCGGATGGAAAGCAGCGGCGGCAGCGTGAACAGCAGAGTGGTCAGCATCCCGGTAACGATGCCCTGCAACGCCGCCAGGCTGGACCAGCGGAACTCCGGCCGCATCTGGAAGTACTTCTCGATCAGTCCGGGAAACGCGACTTGCACGCCGAGTCCCACCATCACTCCCAGCACTCCGCCCAGCAAGCCGAGCAGCAGGGTCTGCAGCAGGTAGATCTTCATGATCTGCCCGCTGCGGCCGCCGATGGATTTCATCACCGCGATGTTGTCCATTTTCTGCTGCAGGTGCGCGTGCATGGCCATGCCCACGCCGATGGCGCCGACGATCAGCGCGATCAGGCTCACCAGGCTCAGGAACATGGTGGAGCGGTCCAGGCCGCGGGTGATGATCGGGTGGGTCTGCCGGAAGTCGATCACCTGGGCTTCGGGGAAGGTTTTCTTCAGGCGATCGCGAACCTGCTCGACGGGCGGCGCTTGCGGGGACAGCTTGAACAGAAACCGCTGCGCCGCGCGGCTGCCCGGACGCACCAGGCCGGTGCGTTCGAACGCCTCCCGCGTCATCATCAGCCGCAGGCCGATATTCAAGCTGCCCGACATGCGGTCCGGCTCGGCCTCCACGATCGCGGCGATGCGGTAGTCGCTGCCGCCGATGCGCACGGTTTCGCCGAGCTTGCGGTTCAGCCGCACCAGCAAATCCTCAGCCACGGCCACGGTACCGGGCGTCAGCACCTGCCGGATGTCGCCGGGCGGCGACAGCTTCACCGAACCGTAGTAGGGATACTTCGCCGGATCGATGGCTTTGATCGACACCAGCAGCGGCGGGCGCCCGGGATCGCCTTGCGCCATCGACACCGTTTCGGTGATCTGCGTTCGCTGGACACCCTTCCCGCCCAATTCCTCCAGCACCGCGGTCTGCTCCGGCGTCGGCATCTGGAACATGCGCGCGGAGATATCCCCGGCCATCAGCACTCGCGCTTCCTTCAACAGCATGGTGCGGAAGGATTCCGAGAAGCCGCGAACGCCGGAAAGGCAGCCGACGCCGGCCGCCACCGCGAGCACCACGAATGCGAACTTGCTCCAGGAGGCTCGCGTCTCCCGCCAGGCGATCTTGGCGGCGGTGGCGATGGGGAAGCTTGCGTTCATCGCTGCATCACCTCGGCCGGCTGCTGCACTTCATCGGCGACGATCAGCCCGTCTTTCAGCGTGATCACCCGGTCGGCATGGGCCGCAAGCTGCTTGTCGTGAGTCACCAGAACCAGCGTGGTCTGTTCGCGCCGGTTCAGGGAGATGAGCAGTTCGAGCACGTGGAGGCCATTGACGGAATCCAGGTTGCCGGTGGGCTCGTCCGCCATCAGGATCGGGGGTTTGACCATGAACGCGCGCGCCAGCGCGACACGTTGCTGCTCGCCGCCGGAAAGCTGGACCGGGTAGTGATCCAGGCGGTCGGCCAGGCCGACGCTGGTCAGCAGCTCGCGGGCTCGCGACAACCCTTCGCGCGAGCCTCCGCCGGCGAGCTCGAAAGGCAGTAGCACGTTCTCCTCGGCGGTGAGGGTCGGAATCAGTTGGTAGCTCTGGAAGACGAAGCCGAGCTTCTTGCCGCGCACCAGGGCAAGCTCATCCTCGCCCAGCCCGGTGATGTCCACGCCATCCAGCACCACCGAACCGGTGGATGCCGAATCCAGACCCGCCAACAGGCCCAGCAGTGTGCTTTTACCCGAGCCGGAAGCGCCCATGATCGCCAGGAACTGCCCCGCCGGCACCGCGAAGTCGATTCCGCGAAGGATCTCCACCCGGTGGGTTCCGGTGTCGATCACCTTGGTGAGGCCCCGTACGGCAATGGCTTGTTTCGAAATGGACATCTATTCTCTATGATGACATTAGATGTATCGTTTCTTGCTTTTTAGTGCCGCCGCTCTGCTGGTAGCTTGCGGCAACCGCCCCGAAGCCGCTCCCGCGGAGTCCGCCGCGCCTCCGGCACAGGCGCTGAATCCGGGCGGAGACGCGGCCGCGGCCGCCGGGCGGAATGACGGCAGGCCGGCACTGGTGGCGTTCGGCGACAGTCTCACGGCGGGCTACGGGGTGGACGCCGGACTCAGCTATCCGGACTTCCTGCAGAAGAAGTTGGACCGCGAGGGCATCCGCTGGCGTGTGGTGAACGCCGGCATCAGCGGCGAAACCACCGCCGGGGGCCTCAACCGGATCGAATCCATTCTGAAGCTGAAGCCGGATCTTGTGGTTCTGGAACTCGGGGGCAACGATGGGTTGCGCGGCTTGCCGCTGGACCAGACCCGGTCGAATCTGGAGGCGATCATCACCCGGTTGCGCGGCGCCGGAATCCAGGTGGTGCTGGCCGGCATGACCCTACCCCCCAATTACGGGCCGCAGTATATCCGCCAGTTTGAGAACATCTACAAGGATCTCGCCCGGAAGTACAAGCTACCGCTGATTCCGTTCTTCCTGGAGGGGGTGGCCACGGTGGACGGCAAATACATGCAATCCGACGGGATTCACGCCACGGCGGAAGGCAATCAGAAAGTGGCGGAAACTGTATTCCGGTATGCTAAACCCTTATTGAACTAGAGCTTACAGCTCTTCCTTGGTATCCTTGGCATGTTCCTGTACAAAGCTAAGGATGTCGAATCGGGTCACTTTCCGGTCCGCAAAGAAGCTGTTTACGGCATCCTGCTCGTCGTTATACAGGTCAAAAATGGTGTGCAGCTTGGTAAGGACCAATAATTCGACGTTTCTTTTGTTCAGGTTGAGGAGCTTCAGGCCGCCGCCCGCCTTGGTGAGGGCGGTGTGGCAAATGACCATGGAGCCGAGCCCGGTGGAGTCGATGTAGTCGATTTCGGCCAGGTCGAAGATCTGCCGCGTGTGGCCCGCCTGTTGCAAGTCCGTCACCCGATCCCGCAGCTTGGTACTCTCGCCTACGGCGATTCTGCCGCGCAGGCTGAGGATGACAACGCCTTCCCTGATCCGATCCGTAATTTCCAGGCCCATCCCGATCCCCTGTTCCGGTTTGGGTACGAACCGGCAATCACGAGTGTAGCTCTTTTACGGGGGTTGCGACCGGCGCGGCGGCCTCCTGCCGGCGTGGAAGCATCACGGTAAAGGTGGAACCGCGGCCTACGGTGCTATCCACTTCCAACTTGCCGCCGTGCGCCTTCACGATCCAGGCCACGAAGCTGAGCCCGAGACCAAGCCCCTGGGACGAAGAGTCGCTGCGTTCGCGGACACGATAGTAACGGTCGAAGATATGCGGCAGCTTTTCGTCGGGGATGCCGATTCCGGTGTCGCGGACGGACAGCCGCACCTGATCGCCGTCCGGCTCCAGCGACACGTGAACGGAGCCGCCCTGCGGCGTATACTTCAGGGCATTTGAGATCAGGTTCGACAGCAGCCGTTCCATCTGAATGCGGTCGGCTTGCAACACGCAGCCGGGGTGGACCCGCGCGGTCAAGGACACTTTTCCCACCTCGGCGGGGACCTCGAACTCGCTCACCAGGAACTCGGTGATCTCGCTTAGATTGATGTTCCGCATCTGCAGAGCGAGATGTCCCGATTCGGCCTGCGAGAGCAACAGCAGTGCCTTGACGATGCTGGTCAGGCGCTCCACGTCGCGCATTGCGTTTTCCAGCGACTCGCGAAACTCGTCCGCGGTTTCAGCGGTCAGCAGCGCGACTTCCAGTTGGCCGCGGATGGCCGTAAGCGGGGTGCGGAGTTCGTGGGAAACGTCGGTGGCGAACTGACGCGTTTGCTCGAACGACTTTTGCAGCCGCCCTACCATCTCGTTGAACCGGTCGATGAGGTTGTCGAGTTCGTCGCCGGCGCCGCGGGACGGGATCCGCAGCGACAGGTTGTCGCTGCCCACGCGCTGCGCCGCGAGCGCCACCGAGTTCACCGGCTCCAAGGCGCGGCCCGCCAGCAGCCAGCCCAGGTAGCTGGCGATGAGGATCAGAACGGGCAGCAGGGCGAAATAGTTGACAGTGAAGCGGGAGACCGTTTCGTCAGGATTAGCCAGCGAGCGGCCGATCGCCAGGTAATACTGCCGGCCTCCATCGCGAAGAACGCCTCCGCGAATCAGGTATGCCACCCCGCCGCCGTCCGCGCGCTCATGGAACACGGGCTGGCCGGACTTGAGAGCCGAGCGAATTTCGCCCGGCGGGTCGACGCCGAGTTTCTGATAGGTTTCCGACACCTGCAGCGGGATCCCGTGTTCATCGGCGAGCAGGTATACATGGCGCAGGTGCTCCACAACGAAAGCTTCCTCGGGATCGTTGGGATCGCTGTACCAGACCGGTTTGCTCTTCTCGACGCGAAGGTAGCCTTTCGCGGCGCCCCACTCCTCCTCCAGCGTTTCCCGGATTTGAGCGTCCAGAATGGAGGCGAGGTTGGCGCGGAAGATGAGCCCCAGGGCCACCAGCAGGACGCTGAAGAACAGCGCGTATCCCAGCGCCAGGCGGAAGCGAAGGCTCTTTACGGTGGGCAGCACGCGATTACCGCTGGTCGTTCGGTTTCTCGGACGCCTCCAGCATATATCCGATGCCGCGCACGGTGTGGATCATTCGCGCCGGGAACGGGTCGTCCACCTTGGTGCGCAAATGGCGGATGTAAACGTCCACGATGTTCGTCAGCCCGTCATAGTCCATATCCCAGACGTGTTCGACGATCATGGTGCGGCTGAGGGGACGTCCCCGGTTGCGCATCAGATATTCGAGAATGCTGAACTCCTTGGGAGCCAGCTCGATGTTCTCGCCCGAACGGGTCACCTTGCGGCGGATGCAGTCGAGCGTGAGGTCGCCCACCTGGAGGCGCTCCGGCGTGGGCTGGCCCCGGCGGAGAAGCACGCGGACTCGCGCCACCAGCTCGACAAAGGCGAACGGCTTCACCAGATAATCGTCAGCGCCCAGCTCGAGCCCTTTCACCCGGTCGTCCACCGAATCCCGCGCCGAAAGAATCATCACCGGGGGCGACGTCCTGCGGTTGCGGATCTTCTCGAGCACGGCGATCCCGTCGATGTCGGGAAGACCGAGATCCAGGATCACCAGATCGTAGTCGGTGTGGTGGATCAGGTCGAGCGCGGGCAGGCCGGCGTGCGCCACGTCCACGGCATAGCGTTCGCTCTCCAGGCCTCGCGACAGGAAGTCGGCAATTCGCTTTTCGTCTTCCACCACGAGAATACGCATGTTTTGCTTAGTGTAGCGAGGCCGCGGCCGTTCAACAAGCGTGAGGAGCCCGCCGGGCACGAGACCGGGGGAGACCGCCGCGTTCGGAGCATCGTGCAGGCCCGAAAACGCAAACACAAAAAAAACCCGGCCATCCGGGGACGGCCGGGCTTGACAGAGGCAACCGCGGTCTAGAACGTGATGCGCGCGCCCAACTGCAGAGCGCGAGGACCGCCCGAACCGAAGGTTTGGACCACGCGCTGGTTCGCCTGCCCGAACGAGAACGTCTGGGCGGCGGGATTCGCGTTGCGCGCATCCAGGTTGAAGTTGAACTGGCTGAGGTTGGCGACGTTGAACACGTTGAACATTTCGCCAAAAACGGCCAGTTTGTAACGCTCACGCCAGGTGAACGTCTTGGTGAGGCGGATGTCCTGCGAGCTGAAATTGTCGCCGAACTCGTAGTTCGCCGGCAGCACCAACTGCGGGATCGCCTGTCCGCGGGCATCGCGCGAGCCGGCGGGGAACCGCTGGTTCCACGCCGCCACCGCCGCTTCCAGCTCGGCCTTGCCGCAGCCGCGGTTGAAGCAGTTGAAGTCGACGCCCGGAATCGGCGTGGTGGTGATGCCGTCGCCGTCGATGTCCACCTGGGGCACGTTAACCATCACCGGGGAGCGCGAATTGAAGGCCGAAATGAAGCCCATCTGCACGCCCCACGGCAGGTCGACGATCGCGGACACGTTCAGGATGTGGCGCGGCGCCTGCGGACCGTAGCTCTGGAACAGGTTGTCCAGGTTCACGATGCCGTTGATGCCGCTCTGATCCGTCAGCGCGTAGGAAACGGTGAACAGGTACCGCTTGGAGAAGCGCTTATCGAGCTTCACCAGCAACCCGTTGTAGACGCCGCGTCCTTCCGGAGTCCAGAAGCTGATGGCGCCCTGCGAGCAATTCGCGGTGGGGTCGGCCACCTGCGCGGCCGAAGTGCAGCGCGGGATCACCGGCGACTGCACGCCGTTGACGAAGCGGTTGAAGCGATTGCGGTCCACTTCGCCGATCAGCGTGTTCACGAACACGCGGCGAACG
>JAIEPW010000037.1 GCA_019748195.1 Bryobacteraceae bacterium | reverse complement strand
GAGCCCGCAGGCGACCAGCGCACTGAGCAACCCGTAGTGCCGCCTTTAGGCGGCAGGGGCCTTCAGGCCCCGACTGAGAAACTGGAATCCGCGCGCGTCAGCAAGCGGCAGACGTTGGCTGCCTCCAACTCCTGAAGTGCAGTTAAGCCGCGTGCGAAGCAACCCGTAGTGCCGCCTTCAGGCCCCCACTCCAAACAACGACTCCAGATCCGTATTTCCGCCTTCACGCCCCCGGCTCGATATACCCCGAAATCACCCGCCGGAACAACCCTGCATCCCGCGTCACCACCGTAAAAATAGTCCCCTCGGCGATATAAGATTCCGGCCGTATTCGTTCCATCTGACGCCAGAACCGGTCCGTGCACCACTCAAACTCCGGATCGTACAGCCGGAACCGCCCCAGTTCACGAACGACTCGATTTCGCCGGCCTCCACCGGCCCATCGAACACGTACTACTCATCAAACCCGGCGCAGCACTCCTCATGGGTCTCGTTGGGAAGGCCATGAAGGGACGCAATCCGCGGACTGTAGGCCACCTTCCACTCGTCCCGGAACACCGGCGGATTCCAGGAAGTGCCCTGGAAGAACCTGCCGGCCTCTGACGTCCACCAGCCCTTTCGCTTTTCCTCCTCGCTGAGGCGTAGCGGTCCGCTGTCGATGCTCGTCACGGCGAGGTACTTCCCGACCACAATTTCCGGGCAAATTCTCAGGAGCGAAGTGATGTCGCGCTCCGCCATCGTCAGCCATTGGTAATCGCCCCGCGACCCGACAATTCCAGGCGTCCCGTGCTCCGCACGGAAGAGAGCATGTTCGGCAACATAAATGCGCCCCTGCCAGTGGGAGGCCTCCCCCAGACGGCGCACTTCTTCAGGAGTAGCTACGGGACTGGGTTTGCGATTCTTGCCCTCCGCACGGATCTCGGCCCACAACCGGGCCGCCGTCGCCCGCGCGACCTCAAGTTCCTCCCGTGCACGTGCGACTCCAGGCCCCCAACGTTGCCGCGCGAAGGCTTTCCGGAAAGGCGGGCGTCAATTGGTCTTTACGCTACCTTACTCGCACTGAGGACCGCGATAATCTTGGGCCACCTCGCCAAGGGGTATAAGTATCAAATAGCTCGAGAATATATTAGAATTGTTCCTCAGTCTACTCGACTCAGGGAGGGAAGATCCGCCATGATCCTCTGGGGTTTACTCGGTCCGGAAACCCTCGCGAGCGAGCGCCGAACCCGCACGCTCCGCCTGGGAGCGACCGTGCGCACATTCAACGACCTCGCCGTGCCTGGCCTCGGCGGCGTTTGGTTCGGGAAACAACTCCTTCTCGCACTTTTGGGAGTTGCCATTGCGGAACGCATCCGACAATCCGGGAAGCGTGCGCAGAATATCGAGGTAGCCAACGCGGTCGAAGCTCTGGCCTGCTGGTTAGCGCTCGATTCCTCTGGCTGGGAAAGCGACCCGCGTTTACGCGGCGCGCGAAAGTTGTTCGGCAGGCAGGACCTCTCCTTCGCCACTGTTTCCAAACGAAGATTTTATGTGACGCAACCTATGCGCCAGGCGACCGTTCAACCGCTTCGCGCTTTGGGCCTGGTCGAGGCAAACAGCGAACGCTTCAGTGCGTTCAGGCTCACCGACCACGGGGCAGCCTTTATCGATGCCGCCTGGGCATCCTTCAAGCCCCACAAGCGCTCCGTTCTTGAACATCTGGTTCTCTGGGCTACCGGCGTTCATGATGACGTTAAGAATTCCGGGGAGTTGAAGAGAGCCCTATCTCCGCTTGCACCCATGTCTGACAACGCTCGCGAGTTCCTGCGTGAGAGGATCGTTCAGGGTGATAATACTGGCGCCTCTCGGCGTCGTAGGGCGCTGGATTGGGTTGAGAGCTTGCGTCAACGGAGGCGGCCAATCGCATGGACGGAAAAGCCGCCAATGGTGGACGAACTCCACTGGCGCGATCTGCGCGCCGGCGCGCTGTTTTTCACGGCGCGCGATGCCGCGATCGCTTTGCTGGACGAGATTGAATCCTACGTCGGCAACTCGGCGGATCGGCGCATGTGTCTCGATGCCGCACTCCCCGCAACCGTCGTTGAGAAGCTAAGGTCGTTACGGGGACATGCGCAAACCTTCCTGGATGACGGCTATGACCCATCGCCCGCAAAGGATGCCACAGCTTTCTGTGGTGAATGCGCCGAGGAGGTAGACGTGCGAGTGCTCGAGAAACTGCTCCTACGTGAAGGCCTTGTTTTGCGGCAACGCGGACGCGAGATTGTACCGGGTCTTGCTTTCCGCGGAGATCCAGCCAAAGGGGCAGACTCCACCCGCAGCCCCGAAGAAGAGGGGACGGAGGTTGAGATCGGAGAGGTGGTACCGTTGCCCGAGGGGATCTCGCGCCGAGTGCACAACCTTTTCTATATGAACCTCGATATGCAGTGCCAGTTGGGCGAATGGCTGACACAACCCCAGTGAAACCGAAGAAGTGTGAGGATGACAAAGTCCAAGTCCGTATTTAAGCCACTTTCGCTAGCTCAGCACTTTGAAGCTCCCGATGATTTCACTGGGTGCTTCGGGTGGATATGCGGCTATTCTGCCGACAGTAGCTTTCTCGAGGAGGCAGTGGAGCGGTTCACTCGTCGAATGCGTGCACAGCGAGCCTATGAAGGGCGTCTGGCCGTGGCACTGCTGTTGGATCCGAGCAATCCGCAGATCACACCGAAGGAGGTTCCCGGCGCTATACACCTGCCCTTGCGGAACGTACCGCCGCCGTTCAAGCTGTTGCACGCCAAGGTAGCGATTCTCGGCTTTCGTCACACGGCAGACGCACGACGATGGTGCTTGCGCCTGATTGTCTCCACTGGGAATTGGACGCGCCAGACACTCGAAGACAGTCTGGATCTTGTCTGGCGCATCGATCTTGGCGACCACGACCTGAAGGCCCAGGATCCCGCAGCGGCCCAAAACGGTGCCGACATCGGTGCAGCTTGGGCTTTGTTTACGTGGCTTCGACGCCACTTCGACGTCCGGATTCTCGACCCCCTTGTTCCGGGCCGGCAGCGTTTCGAATGCGAAGCCACAACCGTCGAAAGATGGATCGCGAAAGCCACAAAATGTGGCGCGGGTCGTCCGCCTCGGTTTTTCGACAACCGGGAAGCTTCTCTCCTTGCCCAGTTGCCGGTTCTGGTGCGAAAGCATGCCTCACAATCAGCCCGAAACTATCTTGGCATGGGCTCCGGCTACTACGAGTCTCCAGTCAGTGAGAACAGGATACCCCCGGTACTCAGGGGCATTGTCGATACCCTTCAACAAGCGCAGCTCATAACTCTAAAGCCCGTAATCGACGTCTTCGTCAACCCTAACGCGTGCCAAGCTGTAGCCGGTTCGGTGGCGTCAATTGCTCAGGCTGGGTGGACGGTACGACAAGCGGGCCAACCCAAGTGCTTCAAGGCGCAGCGAGCCTTGCATGCGAAATTCATTTTTAGCGCCACCTGCCGGGACAATTCCGCGTTTTGTAACAGTGCGTGGCTATATCTGGGCTCGGGCAATCTGACTAACCCCGGCTTTGGCAATCCAATGTCTTACCAAACTGGCAATCTTGAGGTGGGTGTCGTGGTCACACCGGAATCTCTACGCTGGCGCTCTGCCAGGGGCGTACCGCCTGAGTCTGTCGTAACAAATCTGCTGCCACTGCAGTGGGACACAGATTTCCTTCAAGAGCCAGCATCGCTCGCACCGGGAAGCGAAATGCCGGAACCCGAGGTGTTGTACAGTTCAGCGCCGGTAGCCTATTTCTTCTGGATTGCAGAGGAAGACACTCACTGGCTGCAGGCACCAGAGGAAACCTCGGAGCCATTCGATCTGCTCGATGAAGCCGGGGAGGCTCGTCCTCAGGAGCTCGGCAAGGGCTTCACATGGCAAGGATCTCGCCCCCGGCAGGTACAGGTGAGGTGGTTTGTTGGGGGAAAGGACCGACGAGCATGGGTGCCCGTCATTGATGAATTCGGCCGCATCGCAGCGACCATACTTCCGCGAATCGATCTCGATGAGGCGTGGAATCAGCTTGCCGACTTTCCCATGCCCCCGGACGAGACCGAGCTACTCGCCGATTCAGAAACTGAGCCGGTCGTCGACCCCACTCACGGACCCGCAGAAGGGGCCTTGACGGCCAGTTATCCGGTGCGCCAAATGATGCAGCTGATTGAGAATATCGCGGCTAAGCAAACCGCGGTGAGTAGAACGGATTGGGTGATGTGGACCATACGACTGGAGCAATGCCTTGTTCAGGCGGCTGGCAGCATAGTTATCAAGGAATTCGTGAAGCTCAACATCAATCCGCTTAGCCCGCTATGGCACTGCTCGTTCCGCCCGGATTTTGCAGCGACTTCGGCGACTGCGGAAGGCCTTCGGTACGAGGCTGTGCTGAAAACATTGGAAGCAGAGTGGGGCGTAGCCGATCTCCCCAAATTCGAGGTCCACGAATGAACCAGGATTTTAAAGGATGGGAACACGTCGCGCAGCATCTAAGGGAGCGCGTTACGGAGGAGGAGCAACGGGCCTCGGAGAAGGGAGAAGACGCAACCCGTCTCAACGTTGGCCAGCGTGCCTCTCTGCGTGCCATCGCCTCACGCATTCCGAAGAACGGGGTGGTAATCGCGGACGAAGTTGGCATGGGGAAAACCCGAATAGCGGTCGAGCTCACGCGGTGCGTTCTTCAGAGCGGTGGGCGGGTAGCGATTCTCGTTCCCCCGGGACTTGGTTATCAATGGCAAGTGGAATTGCGCGAGCGCGGCATCCCCGACGTTCCTAATATCCTCCGCAGCCTGCGCACCTACCTGGACGCGTGGTCCGACGAACCACAGCCATGGTTCGAAAAACCGACGGTAATGGTGTCTCACGCGTTTACGAACTGGCGACTTTCCGCGGAAGCTGCCGTTTGGCGCTGGGCACTGGTGCCGGAACTTTACGCGCGGTGGCGCCAAAAGACTGCCGGACGGCTTCCTCGCGGCTATCACGACAATGAGATATTACGTCACGGAAAGCTTTGCAAGGCTCTAGCCATGAGCGTTCTTGACGCTGCGCCCGAGAGTCGCGACCATCCAGTCCGACGGCTGCTTGCAAAGTTTGACCAGATCCCATGGCCCGAGTCGCTAGAAGCAGCCGAGTATTCGAAGGACGGAGCGCTACGCCACTGGCTCGAGCGTTGCGTGGGCATTGGTTTGGGGATGTTCGATCTGATAATCACCGATGAGGCCCACAAAAGCCGAGGGGCGGAAACCGGCCTTTCCCGTCTGCTCGAACGCGTCATCGTCTCGTCGGACGACGCCCGCAGGCTCGCTTTAACCGCAACTCCGGTGGAGTTGGATGTGAGTCAATGGCATAGCACATTGAAGCGCATCGGCCTTGACTCTACGGCTCTCGCGGAGGTACAGGAAGCGACGAACCAATATGCCAAAAGCGTCAAGCGGCTCCAGATGGCTTGGCGGAGCAGCCCAGAAGCGCGGGCAGCCTACAAGAATGCGGCGGCTCGTTTTCAGCAGGCTCTGTCCCCATATATTGTTCGGCGTGACAAAAGAGAAGACCCCGAAGTCATCCGGTTCCACAGTTACTCTGAGCTGCCCATCAATGCGTATCGAAAGGAGACTGAAGTTTCAGTTCGCACGGAAGAACTTCCACTGGCCTGGCGGAAGGCAATCTGCGCCGCAGAATCTTTATCAACGGTCACACTAGGAGTAAATGATCCCGTAGCTAAGCGGCTTCGGCTAACGCTCGGGAACGGACACGGAATCGCAACTTTGCTCGACCAAGTCAATCAGGTCGACGATGACCCAGAGCGCGAAACGAGCGACGACCGGAGCGAAAAGTTTGAAAAAGCCGTTGATCTCAAACGTCAGGAGCGTGCTGAGTGGTGGCTGCACGTTCTTGGGCGTGCGTTCGCACGTGATGGTGATGAGTCACTTTTTGATCATCCCGCCATCATGACTGCGGTCGAGGAGATCGAGAAGGAAATTCGGAACGGTGGGAAAGTGCTGGTTTTCGGCAGGTTCATCCGGCCATTGCGGGCACTCGTGAACTTGTTGAACGCCCGGGAAATGTTGCGACGTATTGAAGCCGGGGAACCTTGGCCCCAGTCTAAAGTACACGGTGAGAGTCATGGTGATGTCGAGAACAGCGAATGGCCCGCCGTACGGGCGGCGCACCGGCAGATCCACAGTCCATTACTACTTGACACGCTTAACGAGAAGTTAAAATTCCAATACGAGCGTGAACGCCACCGGCGCGAGGCATTTCGTGATCGGCTGATCGGCGAGATCGGGCAGGGCTGGTCACGCGACGCCGGAGACGATTACGACTACGCGAAAGCAATGTTTGACGAATTCAAGCGCATTGGAAGTTCTTCGAAGGCGGAAGATGATGGAGAAGAGAGCTCCTTGGCGCTTGTTGCACGAGCGATGGCGGAATTGTTGGAACACCCTGATGCCGGACCGGTCGAATACACACGCTCCTTCTGCGATCTGATCGTAGCTGCCCGAGATACGGACGATGCGGATACCGAGGATGAAATCGAAGCGGACGAAGCGGTCAGGCACTGGGAGGAAATTCGAGATCGGCTGAGGGAGGAGTACGCGCGCACCCAAGGGGGCTTCGCACGCCTGATGTACGGAGGCACCGCCCACGCATCTCGGCGCATGATCCAGCTCGCGTTCAATCGCACGAACAGCTTTCCTAGGGTTCTGGTGGCCCAATCCAGAGTTGGCCGAGAGGGCTTGAATCTTCACAAAGCATGCCGCACAGTGATCTTGCTTCACCCGGAATGGAATCCGGGCGTGGTCGAGCAGCAGATTGGTAGAGTAGATCGCGTTGGCAGTCGTTGGTGCAACGACCTAAGAAAGGCGCTTGCCTCGGGAACCCCGGCCGCCGAGCTTCCCCGCATTGAGATCCGACCTGTAGTATTCCTGGGGACGTACGACGAGCATAACTGGAAAGTCCTGCGGGAAAGATTGAGTAACTTGCGAGCTCAGTTGCATGGCGATGTGCTTTCCCTGGATCGCGATAGCCTCAGCGAAGAAGACAAAGAACGAGGGTGTCCTAAGAACTGTGTAAACGTTCTCCGGCGAGAATAAGGAGAACGGCAAAATGAAACGGGAAAAACCA
>JAIEPW010000098.1 GCA_019748195.1 Bryobacteraceae bacterium | reverse complement strand
CCACCGCCGCCACCTCCGCCACCGCCGCCAGCCCCCGCGGCGCAGCAGGGCGGCGAATTCACGCGCATGTTCCAGCACCCCGGCGCCACCACCCCGCCGGCGGCCCCCGCCGCTCCTCCCGCCGCCGCGCAGCAGGGCGGCGAGTTCACGCGTATGTTCCAGCACCCCGGCGCGATCACCCCGCCGGTGACCCCCGCCTCCGCCCCCGCCGCCCCTCAGCAGGGCGGCGAGTTCACGCGCATGTTCCAATCGCCCGGCGCCGGTGGTCCTGCCGCGGCGAAACCGCCCGCGCCGGCCCCGCCGCCCCCTGGCGCGCAGGGAGGGGAGTTCACCCGGATGTTCCAGTCCCCGGGCGGGAGCACACCGGCGCCTCCGCACCAGGCTCCCGCGCCGGGAGCGCCGCAGGGCGGTGAATTTACGCGCATGTTCCAATCGCCGGGCACCGGTGGTCCGGCCGCGCCGCCGCCGCCGCCCGCCGCGGCGAAGCAGACTCCCAGCGAGTTCACCAACTTCTTTGAGACTCCGGTGCAAAGCGGTCCGCTGCCCAATCTGCCGGGAGGCGCGGCGGGCGCGCCCCGCCCGGTGAGTCCGTCTCCAGCGGCGCAGCGGGGCGGCGAGTTCACGCAGATGTTCGGAACTCCCAACGCGCCTCCGCCCCCGCCGGCTCAGGCGACCGCCGCCGCGCCGCCGCAGGGCGGCTTCTCGGCGACGCAGCAGTTTGCGGCGCCGGCCTCGGGCCCGCCGCGGGTGCAGGCCACTCCGGGGATCCTGCCGCCGCACGGCCAGGCCAGCAGCAGTTACACCAGCGTGTTCGCCGCGCCCCAGGGCGGCCTGACGCTGGGCCAGCAAAAGCAGACCGCGCCCGTCGCGCAGAAGCAATACAAGTCGATGGTGCCGGTAATCCTGGCCATTGTCGCCACCATCCTGCTCATCCTGCTGGTAGTCGCATTCTTCGTGTTCCGGTAGGCTCTCATGACTCCTCTGGTCATCGGCAATGACAAGGAATTCGAGCGCGCCCGCAAGTTCTTCCGGGACGCGGGATTCAACGAAAAGAACACCAATGAGTTGTTGGGCTTCGAACGCCTGTGGGAGCTGAGCCTGCAGCGCGGGCGGCCGCTGGACCATCCGGAGCGCCTGGCCGGCAATAAGCTGGGCGCCATCATCACCGTGTTCCTCATCGGCGGCGAATGCGAGCCCGGCGCCGCCCGCAAGTTCTTCGGTCCGGAAACGCTGATCACCCTCGGCAACCTGGATCTGCTGCGCCGCAACAAGGCCGGCAACTATGTCTGTCCGGTGATGATCTCGCCGGTGGATGAGCTATGGTTCACGTCGGACCGCGCCTTCGATCCCGAGAACCGCGAGGAAATCCCCGGCGGCGTCGATTCGGTGTTCACGCCGCAGGCGCCGCAGAGTCCGGATTTCCGGCAGCTCGTTTCCCGGCGCGCGTGCGATCGCCTGCTCGATCTCGGCACCGGGTGCGGGCTGGGCGCTCTGATCGCGAGGTTCGCGGGCGCGCGGCAGGTAACCGGCCTGGACGTGAACCAGCGGGCGATCCACTTTGCCCGCTTCAACGCCCACCTGAACGGTATGCCCGACGTCCGCTTCGACGCGGGCGACCTGTTCGCGCCGGTGCGGGGCGAGACCTTCGATCGCATTGTGTTCCACGCCCCCTATGACCTGGTGAAGCCGGGCGAGCAATACGTAACGTTCGCCGCCGGCGGCGAGGACGGCGAAGCGCTCAGCCGCAGGGGATTCCGCGAGGTGCACGCCTACGTGGCCCCGGGCGGCCGCTTCATCTGCGCCACCACGCTGACCGATCGCGCCGACGGCTCCGTCGCGGAGCGAATCCGCGGGTGGCTGGGCGACCACTCCGGCGAGTTTGACCTGATGGTGCTGGAGCGGGAGAAACTGACCCGCACCGCCTATCTGTCCGCCGCGTTCGGCACCTCGCGCAGTTCGTTTTTCGAGGCGCTGGAGTGGGAAACGCGCCTGGATCGCGCCGGGGTGAAGCACTTTATCCGGGGCGGCTTCGTGCTGCAGCGGAAACCGGACGGACGCCCCGCCTTTACCCACGCGATGCGCATTACCGACGCCACGGCTCCCGAGGAAATCGAGGATCGCCTGGACCGCCTCACCGCGCTGCACAGCGCGGACTGGGATCGCGATCTGATGAGCGCGCGCCCCGCCCTGGCGCCGGACGCCAGCCTGGTGGTGAAGCACCGCCTGAACTCCGGCGCGGTCCAGCCGGTGGCGTTTCAGTTCGAGGTGGAGGGCAGCTTTCCCGCCGCGCTTCCCTGCGGCGAGGGACTGGCCATGCTGGCGGGGCACTGCACCGGCAAGCAGACGGCGGGCGAGATCCTGGCCGCCGTGCAGAAGCGGACTCCGGGACTGAGCGAGCAGCGCTTCCGCGAGGCGATCCACCAGTTGGTGCTCACCGGGGTGCTCGAAATCCCGCTGGTCAGCCCGCTTCCGGCAGAAGGATGATCAGCTCCAGGCTGGGACGCGGGAAGTCGCCGGGCACGTACGCCGCCAGGTTGCGCGCGCGGTTCACCGCCTCCCACGCCGCGCCGGACTGATTGAGGCTGAAATACTGGTGATTCAGCTTCACCGGAATCGCGCTGGGGGGGCGCGGCACGTGCGTCAACGGCACGCCCGGCAGCGCCTGGCGGACCAGATGCTCGATGTGATTGGCGGAGCAAACCTTCAACAGGTACGGCGACTTGCTGATCAGATCCGCCTCGCTCATGTCGGCGCTCACCGCCAGGTACATCTTGGTGTTGCGCAGATACTTGTCGTCGGCGAGCGCGGTGGCGTAAATGGAATTCTGCACCAGCTTCAGCGGCAGCGAGATGAAGTTGCTCGGAACCACGGTTTCGAGCAGAAAGCGGATCTTCTCGTCCAGGTCCTGGAAGCAGCCGGCCAGGTCGTCGTGATCGTACTTGGGCAGGTCGCGCGGATGGATGTTGGTGGAGAAAGTGGTCAGGCATCCGGCCAGCGACAGCATGGTGCGGAACAGTTCCTCGGGATGCCCGCGGCGCGTCTCGAAGATGTGATGAATGATCGGGAAGTGGTTGTTCACCGCGTAGAGCAGCCAGAAATTGGCGATGTCGGCGGTGCCGAAGTCGGCCAGGCTGAGGTTCTTCTGGCGGCGCGTGCCGGCAAGCTGGCTGCTCTTGGCGGCCATGATCTCCACCAGGCGGCGCGCGATGGCCACCAGCATATCGCTGGCGGAGATGTCGATCATGGGACCGACGAACTTGGAATCGAGCTGGAAGATGCCCGCCGGCGTCTTCACCACGCGGGCGATCCGCAACGCCGACAGGTGCTGCTGGCTCTCGCCTTCCACCAGATAGCGGAAGTTCTTCCTGGCCACTTGAATGGGACGCTCGGTGAGCCCGGTGTTTTCGTCGCGCAGCATCGCCACTTCCGAAAGATAGCGGGTGTCCGCCTTGGACGACGCCAGCGACACGTTCAAGCCCCGCTCGCGATAGTGCGGAATGGCGAGATAGACGTCCAGCTTGTCCTGATCCTGATCGAAGCAGTCCGCCAGGGGGCGCGGCGACGGCGGCTGGTCCGCCTCCGGAATGTCGAACACCAGCCCGTCGGGGAAGATGCCGGCGGCGTCGGCCAGCGAGAAATAGCCCGCCGACAACGCCTCCTGATTCACCTGCAGGCGTTTGAATCCCCAGCCCGCGTAGGTGAGCGCGTTCAACTGGAATTCGATGCTGCTCTCGATGAAGCGATCCTGCGTCTGCAGATACTGCGGGCTCAGGAACGTGCCCTTCATCCAGATGACCGGCTGCAAGCGCTTCATGGAATTCCTAAGCTATCAGAACCGGGGCCGCCCGTGCACCGGGTCAGCGCAGGATGATGCTTTCCTGGCGGATGCCGCGCAGGCCGTCGCGGAACTCGAACGCGACGCCGGGGTCCTCGCCTTCGCAAATGATGCGCGACAGCGGGCCCAGGAACCCGGTGACTTCCACCGGCGTCATGCCGGCCAGGACCACGCGCAGAATTCGCGGATCGAAGAAACGGAACGTGACCGTCTGCCCGTTGGCGGCGGTGAGAACGGTATACGCCAGCAGATGCTGGTAGACCAGGTCGAAGCTCGAGTTGGAAGTGAGATAGCAGCCCCACTGGCGTCCCCATCCGTCCTTCAGCAGGACATCGAGCAGCCGCGACGTCGGCGGGATGGCCACCACGAAGGGCACCGAGCGGGGATCGGCAACGCCGCTCAGCAACGGCGCGAACCGCTCCTGGGCGGCATCGAGGAAAGCCGGAATACGGGACTCGCGCGCCGCGTCGAGCACCGCGTACACGTTCTCCCCGCTGCGATACAGAGCTTGCAGCAGCGCCACCTGGGACGCCGTGAATCCGGCCCACGCCTGGGGGATGGAGCCGAGATCCACCACCGCCGGCGCGTTGACGCCCGGAATCATGCCCGCCGCGTACGCCGCGGTGGGCACCGTGCGGGAGGCCATGGTCTGGCCGAAATCCAGGGGGCTAGGCCCGGACTGCTCCACGTGGACGGTGAACGTGGTGCCTCCGGCCGCCACGGAATCGCCTTCCTTAAGCACGGTTTCCTGAATGCGGGATCCGTTGACGTAGGTGCCGTTGCTCGAACCCAGGTCGCGGACGCGGGCCTGGATGCCGTCGCACTCCACGGCGAAGTGCTGGCCGGAAAGGTAGGCGTCCTCGGAAATGGGGTAGTCGGACTTGGCGGTCCGGCCAATGCGTAGAATGCTGCCAGCCTTGACGTCAATGCGACGTCCGGTGATGGGACCCGAAACCGCTTCCAGTCTTACGCAAATCATTATGCCTGGCGCTTCCGGCTCCCCGCGGAAGCCTCTCGAAGTCTAAAGTACCATTTTCCAGTCCGCGGCCGAATTGCCGGGGCTATTCCGAGGGGAATACGAGTTTCGGTTTCACCTCGTTCCACTCCGACTGCTTGATCTCGACGCCGGCGCCGGAGGTGAGCCGGGCGGAACCCGGGAACGCGGGTCCGGCCGCCGCGGGACCGCCCGCTCCGCCGCCCGCGGCGCCCAGCACGCTCTCCGACAAGCCGCCCACCGCGCCGGCCAGGCCCTGCGCCGCGCCGCCCAGCGGGGTGTTCAGATTGCCAACGCCGCCGGTGTACTTGTTGATGTCCTGCTGCAGGCCTTTTTCGGCGGCGGCGACATCATTGGCCATCGAAGTGGCTTCGTTCTTGATGTCCTGATTCATGCGTTCGCTGCGCTGCCGCATGTCGGCGACGGAACCGCGAGCGTCGTTCATCATGTTCTTGATGGGAGAGGCGGCCATGTCGCCGAACCCGCCCATCTCGCCGAACACCTTGTCGGCCAGGATCTGGAAAACGGGGAACACGGTGTTGCGGGTCATCAGCGCCACCAGCATGGGCAACCTCCCCAGGAACACCTCCATGGTGTACTGCTTGTTGGCGATCGCCTTCTGGCAGTCCGGCAGAATCACTTCCGCCACCGACATCATCACCAGGTTCAGCACCGGATCGATTTCCTTGCCGATCTCCTCGTCCAGGAACGCGACGCCTTTTTTCAGGATCATGTCCTTGGTGATCGCGCCGGTGGGGCCGGGCAGGGACAGATTCGGCAGGACGTCGCTGACGGTGGACACCAGCGTCTCGCGCAGGAAGGCGTGTCCCGCGCCCAGCAGCGATTCGAGCGTCAACTGGCTGGCGGTGGCCGGGTCCTGCAGCTTCTTGTAAACCGCCTTGAGGATGCCGACGTTCACCCCGCAGACCTTCGACAGCACGGTCTTGATGAAGCCCGGGACTTCGCCCACCTTCAACGCATCGCGGAACGCCTGCGCGAAGATCTCCTCGGAATCGGTGATCGCGCCGAACACCGCGTCGAGTTCCGCTTGGCCCGGACCGGGAAGCGGGTCCGTGGTCCAGAAATCCTCCCAGGCCTGCCGCCATTCGTCGATCTGGCGGTTGACGTCTCCCACGGTGTCGTCCACCGGCTTGATGCCGGATGTGATGTTCAGGATGTTGGGGCCGGGCGCGCCGGCGGCGGCGATCTGCGCCTGGGTGACGGACCAGACATCGAAAACGGGAAGCTGGCGGGCGCGGATCGCCTTCAGGCTGCGAACATGGCAGGCCTGTTCAATCGGCGCCTCCCACTTCTCGCGCGACTTCAGCAGCATCACGTGGTAGACCTCGAACATCTTGAAGAGGATTCCCGTGATGGTGGAAATGATGTCCGATACCGGACCCATCGCGCTGGTGACGCCGGCCGGAATCACGCTGGGCAGATTGCCGAACAGACCTTCGCCCGGCGGGCCGGCCTGGTTCGAGGTGGGCGCGTACGCGTTCCAATTGGCGCGGGCCTGGTGCAGGTCGATGCCGGCCTGGTGGATATCCTTGTACTGGATGGAGGCGACGTTGACCTTGGAGCCGGCGGCGCCGGCGGCGGCGATGTAGGGCTCCACCGCGGCCGGATTGGGCCCCGGGGTGGCGTTGCCGCCCATCAGGCTCTGCGCCGCGCCTACCAGCTCATTAACGCCCCCCTGCTTGGCCTTGGCTTCGGCCATCAGGTCCTTCAGCGAGATCATGAACTGCGACAGCAGAATGGCCTCGCGTTCCAGCGCGGCGCGGAACATGATCGCGTGGGATCCGGCGACGGAGCCGAAATCGATGCCTTCCTTGTCGTCGGCGAGAGCGCCGTGGGGAAAGCGGTCATGGACGTCGCGGTGCGCGATGCCGAAGTGCACGAACTCGGTGGGACGGCCGGGATCGAAGATGTTGGGATGCTCGAGCGCGGTGGCGCCGCCCGAATCCGAACCGGGCTGTTCGATCGGTTCTCCCTGCTTGTATACCGGCGTCTTGGACACCATCCCCGCCGGAGCCGACGGGGCTCCGCCGAGGAGGCCGCTCGCCTTATCGGCGATATCTCCGATTAAACCCATGAAACT
>JAIEPW010000124.1 GCA_019748195.1 Bryobacteraceae bacterium | reverse complement strand
GGCGAGTCCATTCAACAAGTGGTTCGCGCGCTGTCGGGGCGCGTCCCGGTCATCGGATTCGTCGGCGCGCCGTTCACCCTGGCCAGCTACATGATCGAAGGTGGGCCGTCGCGCAACTACCTCCGCACCAAGGCGATGATGTATCGCGACGAGACACTGTGGCGCCGCCTGATGGGCAAGCTGGTGGATGTGCTCGGATCCTTCGCGGTCTTGCAGGTGGCTTCCGGCGCGCGCGCGATCCAGGTCTTCGATTCCTGGGTGGGCGCGCTGGGTCCGGACGACTACGTCCGCTACGTAGCTCCGTATTCCCGCGCGCTGATCGACCGCGTGCGCTCCTCCGGCGTTCCCGTGATCCACTTCGGCACCGGATGCTCGGGCTTTTTCCGCGAGCTGCATGCCGCCGGCGGCGACGTGATGGGCGTCGACTGGCGCATCAACATTGACCAGGCGTGGATGGACATCTCCTACCGCTCCGCGATTCAGGGCAACCTGGACCCCGCGGTGCTGTTCGCGCCGCTGCCGGAGTTGCGCGCCCGCATCCATGAGTTGCTGAAGCGCACCGGGGCCCGGCCAGGGCACATCTTCAATCTAGGCCACGGCATTCTGCCGGAGACTCCGGTGGAGAACGTGAAGGCCGCCGTCGAGATCGTGCGCGAATTCAGGCCGTAAGGTTATTGCTTGGTTCTCATCATCGGCGGAGGCATTTCCGGACTCACGGCTGCCTATGACCTCGCGCGGGCAGGCGTTCCTTTCCGCCTGCTGGAGGCTCAGCCTCGCGCGGGCGGGCTGATCGAGACCCGCGATTTCGCCGGATGCCGTCTGGAGGCAGGCCCGGAAAGCTTCCTCTCCACCAAGCCCGCCGCGGTGGAGCTGGCGCGGGAGCTCGGCCTGGGCGCGCGCCTGATGGGCTCCAACGACCACGCGCGGGTCACCTATATCTGGCGCGGCGGCCGCCTGATTCCGATGCCTCGGGGCCTGAACCTGATGGTCCCCACCGACCTGGCCGCGCTGCGCGAGTCCGAATTGCTCAGCGAATCCGGGAAACAGGCGGTACTGGCGGATCTGGACTGGAAGCCGTCCGCGATTCCCGAACGCAGTGTAGCGGAGTTCGTGACCGATCACTTCGGAGCCGAAGCCCTCGACTACCTGGCCGAGCCGCTGCTCGCCGGCGTCTACGGCGGCGATCCGGAAGAACTTAGCGCCGTCAGCGTGTTTCCGCGGTTCGTGGAGTTAGAGCGCACGCATGGCAGCCTGATCCGCGGCCTGGAGCAGGAACGGCGTCCGGCGCCGGCAGGGTCGATTTTCCAAAGTTTACGTGGAGGATTGAGCGAGCTGATCGACGCCCTTGCCGCCAGGGTGGGAGATCGCATCATTCCTCAGCGCGCCGACACCGTGGAACGGACCGAGGCCGGGTTTCGGGTTCGCGCGGGAGGCCAATGGATGGAAGCTTCGCGACTGATCCTGGCCGTCCCCGCCTGGGCGTCCGCGGCGTTGCTTACGGACCTCGACCCCGAGCTCTCCCGTCTGCTGTGTGAAATCCCATATACGCCGTCGCTGACCCTGGCGCTGGTTTACCGCCGCGAGCGGTTCGACGGCGCCACCAACGGATTCGGATTTCTGGTGCCGAAAAGAGAGCGCGACCGCATCATGGCGGCCACCTGGATCGGGACGAAGTGGGATCATCGGGTCCCGGACGACCGCGTGGCGATCCGCGTGTTCTTCGGCGGCAAGGGGGAAGAAGCGATTCTGAACGAGGGCGACGAGGCGCTGGTGGCGATCGCGCGCGCGGAGTTGCGCAAATTCATGGGCGTGACGGCCGAACCGCTGGACGCGATGATCGGCCGCTGGCCGCGATCCATGCCCCAGTACACCATCGGGCACGCGGCGCGGGTGACCGAGATAGAGAAGCGCTGCGAGGCGATAGCCGGGCTGCGGATCATCGGCAACGCGTATCACGGAATCGGCATTCCCGACAGCATCCGGCTGGCCCGCGCCGCGGCTCGCGGCGAGACGGAAAGGACCCCAAGCTAAGATAGAGGTGGCCGTGGTTATGCCCTTTTCCTCGCGGCACATTCCGGAGTTCGTGGTGCTGGTGGCCGTGCTGGTGGTGCTCGCCCGCTGGCTGTGGCGGGTTTGGCGCGGCTCACACGCCGGGCGGCCTTGGCGCGAGGTACTGATCGCGTTCCTGCTCGCGGCTCTGTGCGCCAGCGGTTTCCTGCTTCGCTCCGAGCAGATTCGCGGATGGGTGGATTCGCCGGCCGCGGATTGGATTCGCGCGTCGGGGCTGATCGTTTCCGCGCTGGTGCTGGCCTATTCGCTGGTGCATCCGGTGGCGCGGCGGCTCCGCGGGGCCGCGCAGCCCGACCTTGGCCGCCGCCGGTTTCTGCGCGCCGCGGGAACCGCCCTGTACGCCACGCCCGTCGCGGCCGTCGGCTATGGCCTGCTGATCGGCCGGAGCCGCCTGAATCTCCGCGAGGTCGACATCGCGATTCCGAATCTGCCGCGAGAGTTGCACGGGATGCGCATCGTTCAGCTCAGCGACATCCACCTGGGCGAGTTTCTGTCCCGCGCCGAGCTGGCGCGCGCGGTCGGCCTGGCGAACGAAACCAACGCCGACCTCGCCTTGATCACCGGCGATCTCATTTCGGGCGCCGGCGATCCGCTGGATCAGTGCCTGGAGGAATTGCGCCGCCTCCGAGCCTCGATGGGCCTGTTCGGATGCCACGGCAATCATGAAGTTTACGCCGAGGCCGAGGAATACGCCACCGCCGCGGGCGCCGCCTTCGGACTCCGTTACCTGCGAAACCAGGCGGTCACGGTCCGCTACAACGGCAAGGACCTCCGCATCGCGGGGGTGGACTACCAGTCGCGGCGGAGAAAATACCTTGAGCGCACGCAGGCTCTCGTCTCCCCCGGAGTTCCGAACCTCCTTCTGTCCCATAATCCCGATGTGTTCCCGGTTGCGGCCGCGCAGGGATACGACCTGACCATCGCCGGACACACGCACGGCGGGCAGGTCAATTTCGAAATCCTGCGGCAGGATCTGAATGTCGCCCGCTTCTTCACACCCTACGTGGACGGACTGTACGAGCAATCGGGCAGATTCGCATTCGTGAACCGCGGAATCGGAACGATTGGAGTGCCGATCCGGGCCGGCGCGCCTCCGGAGGTGGCTCTCCTACGCCTGTGCGCTACCTGATTCTCAGCGATATCCACGGCAACCGCCAGGGCTTGGAGGCCGCGCTCGCCGACGCCGCCGGAAAATACGAGGAAATTCTTTGCCTGGGCGACATCGTCGGCTATGGCGGCGATCCCAAGCATGTGCTGGACTGGACCCGGGCCAACGTCAAGACGATTTGCCGGGGCAATCACGACAAGGCCGCCGCGGGCCTGGACGACCTGGAGTGGTTCAATCCGGTAGCCCGGACTTCCGCGCTGTGGACGCGCGAGATTCTGGGCCCGGAGAGCGTCCAGTACCTTTACGATTTGCCCAAGGGACCCCTCCGCGTGCAGGACTTCGAGATTTTGCACGGCTCGCCCTCGGACGAGGACGAGTATCTGATCTCCATCCAGGATGCCGCGCACAATGCCCCGTTTCTGAACGCACTGGTTACTTTTTTCGGGCATACTCACGTCCAAGGGGGGTTCCTCGTCCATAGAAGCGGCGTGAAGCGAATTCCGAAAGTGCATCCCAACTCCAGCGGCGCGGATCTGGAGATCGAACCCGACCGCGCGTATCTGATCAATCCGGGGTCGGTGGGCCAGCCCCGCGACGGCGATCCGCGCTGCGGATACGCGATCTACGATTCAGACCGGCGCTACGTGGCGTTCCGCCGCGTCCCCTACGATATCCGGGGCGCGCAGCAGGCGATTCTCGACGCCGGGCTCCCGCCGCTGCTGGCGGACCGGCTGGCGCAGGGATTATGAAACGCCGCGTTCTTTCCCTGATCGCGGCAGCGGCGTTTGCCTCCCCCATACCGGAGACCATCCGGATGGAGACGTTCGACACCGTCTGGAAGACCATCGACCGCACCTACTACGACCGCACCTTCAATGGCCGCGATTGGAAAGCGATCCGCGGCGCTTACGAGCCGAAGGTGGCGGGAACCGAAGACAGCGCCGCGTTCCACGATCTGCTGAACGCGATGACGCAGGAATTGGGCGTCTCGCATTTTCGCGTCGCGCCGCCGGAGAAAGTGCACCGGGTGGACGGGCTGCTGCTTCCGAACGCGCCGCCTCCCGCAACCGTGGGGATCGACACGCGGTGGATCGACAACGAGCTGCTGGTGACGGGGATCGGACGCGGCTCCACCGCGGAATCGGCCGGGGTGCGGCGCGGCTGGGTGATCCAGCGGATCGCGGGCCGGGAACCGCGCGCCATCTGGACCGCGGAACGCGCCGGCAAACGGGGATTCGCCTTGCGCGACGAACTCGAAATCAGCAGAACCGCCGCCGAGAAGCTGGACGGTCCGCTGGACACTTCGGTTGAAATCGAGGTGCGTGACCAGTTGGGGCAGGCGCGCACGCTGACCCTGCCCCGCCGCCCGCGCAACCCGGTGGCGCTGGCCTTCGAGTCCCGGCGGCTGAGCCCGGCGCGCGGGTACATGCGTTGGAACGTGTTTTCCGGCGATCTTGCGGCGAAGTTCCGGCAGGCGATCGGCGAATTGCGCGACACGTCCGAACTGGTCATCGACCTTCGCGGCAACCGCGGCGGCGCCGGACAACTGGCGCCCGCGCTCGCCAACATGCTGATCGCGGGGCCGGGTTCGCTCGGCGTGATGAAGTTCCGCGGCTCCCAGCAGCCGCAATCCTATCCGGGTACCGGCGATCAGGCTTATGCGGGACGCTTGTTCATCCTGGTGGACGAGTGGACGGGGAGCACCGCGGAGATCTTCGCGCGCGGGATGCAGACGAACCGGGAGGCGCTGGTGATCGGCACGCAGACCGCGGGCGCGGTGCTTCCGTCGGTGGTCACGCCGCTGCCGACGGGCGGAGTGTTGCAGTACGTGATCGCCAACTATGAGGATGCCGGCGGGGTCGCGCTGGAGCGGCGCGGCGTCACGCCGGATGTGCCGCTGCGCTACAGCCGCCAGGATCTGATCGCCGGGCGTGATGCGTGGCTGGAAGAGGTGGACGCGCGCGGCAAGGCGCGCGCCGCGTCAGTTCGCTAGAATCTCCAGCGCTTCGCCACCGCAGATGCGCGCCACTTCCGCGCGGAATTCCTTGTCCGGCCGCACCTTGGCCGGCACATCCAGGGTCAGCGCGAAGTCGCGGGTTTTTTCCAGGCGAAGGCGAACGCCGGCTTCGCCGGGCTTGCGCGAGAACAGGTTCCGCAGTTCCTGCGCCTTGTCGCCGGCGCCGTTGGCGCCCAGCCGGACCTTGATGGAGATCAACGAGGGCAGGTCCACGCGCGCCAGTTCCAGCGGCACGATGTCCTGGATGGACAGCTTCGGCGGTCCGCCTTCCTCGGGCAGCACCTGAGCGCGCACCAGCGCCGCGCGATCCTCCACCAGTTCACTCTGCAGGCGCTCGAAGTTCGTGGTGAAGAGCATGGCCTCGATCGCGCCGTGGCGATCCTCCAGCGTCATGGCCGCCCACGGCTTGCCTTCCTTGTTGCGCCTCCGCTGCACTCCGGTGAGGATCGCGCAGAGCTTCACCTCGACGCCCTTGTCCAGTCCCTCGAGCGAGTCCGAGAAGTGCGTGGCCAGCTCCGACACCTTGTCCGCGTACTGATCCAGCGGATGCCCGGTTACGTAGAAGCCGGTCATCTCCTTTTCCGCCGCGAGCTTTTCCTGCCCGGTCCAGTCGTTCACGCGCGGCAACTGGTGCGAGGACTCGGGTTGTTCCGCCATCAGTTCTCCGAATAAGCCGCCCTGGCCGCTGATCTTGTCCTTCTGCGCGCGCATCCCCGTTTCCATCGCGTTTTCCACCACGGCGAACTGCTGCGCGCGCGTGCCTTCCAGCGAATCCATCGCGCCGGCCTTGATGAAGCTTTCGATCATCCGGCGGTTGACCGCCTGCAAATCCACCCGCTCGCAGAAGTCGAAGATGTCGCGGAACCGGCCGCCTTGGGCGCGCGCGGCGACAATCGATTCCACGGCGTTGCCGCCCACGTTCTTAATCGCTCCCAGGCCGAAGCGGATGGCTTCGCCCGACGGCGTGAAGCTCATGTCGGAGGAATTGACGTCCGGCGGCAGAACCTGGATGTTCATGTCGCGGCATTCGTTGATGTACTTCACCACCTTCGTGGTATTGCCCGTTTCCGAGGTGAGCAGCGCGCTCATGAACTCCACCGGATAGTGAGCCTTCAAGTAAGCGGTAACGTACGCCAGGTACGCGTAGGCGGCCGAGTGCGACTTGTTGAAGCCGTAGCCGGCGAACTTCGCCATCAGGTCGAAGATCTTCTCGATCTTCTTCTGCGGGAAGCCCAGCTTGCGCGCGCCCTCCACGAAGCGCTCCCGCTGCCGGGCCATTTCATCGGCTTTCTTCTTGCCCATCGCGCGGCGCAGCAGATCGGCGTCGCCCAGCGAGTAACCCGCCAGCTTGTTCGAGATCTGCATCACCTGTTCCTGGTAGACCATCACGCCGAAGGTCTCCTCCAGGATTTCCTTCATCTCCGGCAGATCGTAGGCGACTTCCTTGCGGCCGTGCTTGCGGTCGATGAAGTCGTCGATCATGTCCATGGGACC
>JAIEPW010000012.1 GCA_019748195.1 Bryobacteraceae bacterium | reverse complement strand
TTTGTTGAGAGGAACACTATGACCATCGCACCCATGAAGAGAACCTTCGAATTCCAAGGAATCCGGCTGCCCGATCCAAACCCTGCGATGTCCGTCGAACAAGTCCGGGGCATCTTCGCTACGCAGTATCCGGAAATCGCCACGGCGTCCCTAACCGGCCCGGAGACGGTGGGCGACAAGTGCGTCTACCGGTTCGAGCGAGCCATAGGAACCAAGGGATGACTCGTCGCCGTATCCGCGACTTGGCCGTGCGTGAACTTGACGCGATCGCGAAGGGATCCAATCCCCAGCAGTCCCCAATCATTGAGGAGTTTCAGAAATGCCCAGATTGGCAACTCGCGGCCTCAATTCTGGCGCGGGCTCTCGACCACGGGAGGCGATACGGAAGGCAGACCATGCTCTTGTCACCCGCACGGTGGCTCCCGCCGATACTCTGACTCTCGCGCCCGGTCGTTGGGGCTGGAGAATGCCGCACCTCGACGGAGCGCCAGCGGTGCATCGCCTGTGGCGCGGAGATCGTGTTGCGGCGGCGATCAGCAGCGCGATGCTGCGGGCCAATGTCGCGGAAGCTCACGCCTGGACTGTCTCGAACGGCGATCCGTTTCAATTCGTCCAGGCTTCGCTGTCACAGTTCGTCGAACGGCATGGCGGGCGACTCGCGCAAAATACGTTTCCCGTGAGCCTCGCCTTCACCGCCACATTGAACGAGTACGCAGCCGCTGACCGCGAGGTCGATGCGGCAAATCTCTTCCTGACAATTGATCCAAAGGAAGCCGGGTACCTGGTCCTCGGTCCAACGCTACAGGTATTGGAACGGCAACATCCGAGACTGCCGGCAACGTTTTTCCATCTCATATCCGCGGCGCTGAATCGATGGGTGCGAGTGTACGACTACCGCGACGCCCTGGAACATGTCGAGCGCCTGAGGGATTGGTATAGCGCGGACCCAGATGCAGGTGAGGTCGAGGTTCCGGAAGTCGACGCCAGCGTTCCGGCTTCGGCGCTTCGAAAGCCACTCTCGCGATCCGCAATGCGGCGGGTTCTGCCCGGCTGTTCCGGGGAGGTTCAGAGTTGGATGTACCAGGCAATGGCACTGGAACGGCTGGCCGCACGCATCCCGCGTCCGCAACTGCCAGAACAGGCGCAGGAGGAGTTGAGCGATTGCAATCCTCCGCTCCCTTGTCTATTGGTCGTTTTTTCGCGTCGAGACAATACTGAAGCGTGCTTCGACACCGAAGCCGAGTCGATGATGGAGGTTCCGCCGGAACCAAACCTCATCATTCCGATCAACGCCTTTGATCAAGTGAGCGTTCGGGTGGCGTTTGCGACGTTGGCTACGGTTTGCGAAACCCTGGCCGCAGCGAGCAAGCTGATTGCGTCGCTTCCAGATAGCAAGTTCAACCACGGGGTCTGACATGGACTGCAGCGTTTATCTCGGTGGACCCAGCCAGTTCGAACTACGGGGCGCCATTCTTCTCTATTCCGGTGGCCAGGCAAGCAGCGGTACTTTCGCCTCTTGGCACGATGTAGACGGCGACGATGTAGGCACCCCTCGCCTTGGACCCGCAGTTCCGCTTACCACCGCATTTCTGCGAGAACTGTCGCGCGGTTTGGGTGCGATGACGCGGCCCGAAGTCCTACCTGAAAACGTTCTTGTCCGAACTCCGGAGACGCTGGTATGGTGGCGACCAGCCCAACGCAGGACAATGTTCTTTCGTCACGACGACGAACTCGGTGCGGTCAGCGGCCGTACGTTCCCACAACCGCCACTGCTGTTCCGCGTGACGCAGCGCGAACTATGGATTCGCGCGCTCGCCGACAGCGTCCGGCCCACCGCGTCTACGGCGCTAATGGTCGCGCCTTACTACAACGTAAATACCGAGGGAGCGGTCTGCCAAGGGACGATGCACTCCCCTGAGGAAGCGAGCGTGGTGGCCATGGAAGAATGGGAGCGCTCGTTCTTCGAATCCGAATTCACCCACATCTATGGCAGCGGCCACTTTACGCGCCACCCCGGCGGAATAGCCGGGCTCTGGTCATCCTTAGCTGGCAAGGGGAGTTTTGCCACGGGCCAATTGAGCCCGGCAGGAGAATCGTTGGCGCAGTTCGTAGAACGAGAAAGGTAGGGCACAATGACCCACACAATTCCCGAACACCTCTTGCGCCAGCGGACGATCCGAGTAGCCGTGATCGGCTGCGGCGGCAATGGCAGCGTCATTGCGATGGGGCTCCCCTACATCCACAAAGCTCTGCTTCTCGCCGGCCACCCCGGAGGCCTGGACGTGACGTTGATCGATGGCGATGTCGTATCGCCGTCAAACTGCGTCCGGCAACCGTTCTGTCAGGCTGAGATCGGCCTTAGCAAGGCCACTGTTCTTGTCTCACGGATCAACCTATTCTGGGGAGTTCAGTGGAAGGCGATCCCGGAGAATGTTTCCGGCTCCCACTGTGTTGGAGGGGCGGACGTCGTGATCAGCTGTGTCGATACAAAATCATCGCGGGCCCAGATCCAAGAACTGGTTGGCGGTGATGCTGAAGTCAGCTATTGGCTTGATCTTGGAAACGGGTCCGATGGTGGTCAGTTCGTTTTGGGGCAACCGCGGAACCGGCGCAATGCACGACGCGCGATGCGGCTGCGGACTGCCGCCGAGCTGTTCCCTGAAATCGTCGATTCGACTCGTGGTGAAGAAGATGGTCCAAGTTGTAGCGAACTGGAGGCCCTTGAACGCCAGGAGCCTTTCATCAACCAAACGTTGGCCAGCCACGCGCTAGCGCTTCTCTCGCGCCTGTTTCGCTATCGCGAGTTGCCCTCCCACGGGGCCTTCGTGAGTATCAACGGTCCCCGAGTTCAACCTCTCGAAGTTGATCGCGGGCAATGGAAGAGGGTGCGTTGGCATGGAAGGTTGCGAACGGCTACGCAGTAATGAAGATGTGTGATGTGTGAGCGAAGCGTTCTCAAGTCGGCCCCCCCCTGAGATCTTACACTCCAGAGCGCTTTCTGGAAGCAGATCCAAGGCTGGAGCTGATCACCTCACGGCATGTGCTATGGCCGCGAAGGCGGCTCCTGGACATCGAACCTTGGCAAGGATGTCTTGTTCACGCGAAAGGAGAGTGTTCGGGGCCTCGTGAAGATGTTTTTGGGGCCTAGTGGCGATCCGCGTGATCCACTAGCCAGTCCTATCTACGCCGATCTCAAACAATTGGCGCCCGTCTATATGCAGGTCGGCGGGGACGAGGTATTGCTGGATGACAGCCGCAGGCTGGCGGAACGGACACGAAACGCCGGTGTGGATGTCCGGATGGGTGTTTTTCCGAGGATGCAGCATACGTTTCAGATGTGTGCGGGCCGTGCGCTGGAAGCCAATGACGCAATCCACAGATTCGCCGAATGGGCGCGGCCCAAGCTCGGACTTGGCGGAACCAACCAGAGCGCCGCCGAGCGAAAGTAACCAAGCCTCGCACTCGGGCTTGTAGGCAGAATGTTTTGGAGGAGCTTTGATATGCCTCGGTATTTGATTTCATTCGATGATGGGTCGATGGACCACATTCCGGAAGGCGACTGGCCAGCAGCGGGCGAGGCATCGCACGCTGTGGTTCGTGAGGCGAAGGCTGCAGGGTTTGGATGTTTGGCGCTGGCGTCCTCCGCCAGCAGGCGGCCATTGTTGCGACCGACGGAAGCAGTTCGCCAGGACCGTTGCCTGGGACAAAGGCTGTTGTTGGCGGGTTTTCGATCATTGAGGTGCCGACGCGGGATGAGGCGTTGGCATGGGCGGCTCGCATTGCCAAGAGCTGCCGATGTGCACAGGAGGTCCGCGAGCTCATGTACGACCCGGAGTCCTGAGGCCGCGCAGTGCTCTGGGTCACATGAAGTCGCAAAGGGAGCCGCGAACTAGACCTCGGCGGGCGGGCGTACTGATTTCGGCAATGCGGCACGGCCACCCCGGTACGAAGCCGACGACGGTTCCAGTCTCCGCTACGCTGTGCCGTTGATCGTGAGTTTACCAGTGGAAACTGCTTCCGCGCCGCAGCCGATTCGCCGACACCAACTCTCTTTGATACCTTTGAGTCCACGATCCGGCGATAGAATGAGATGTCATGATCGATGACGATCAGTCGCATTCGGACGGGCTCAGCGATGCGCAAGTGGCCCAGTTCATCCAGGATGGCTTCATCCGCATCGATCGCGCTTTTCCTCTAGAACTGGCCGAGCTGGGCTGCGCCATCATGTGGCGAGACATCCCCTTCGATCCTCACGATCCGACTACGTGGACAAAACCTGTGGTCCGGCTAGACGGTTATGGCGGCGGGCCTTTTGAGAAGGCAGCGAACTTGCCTTTTCTCCATGCCGCTTATGATCGTCTGGTTGGAAAAGGTCTCTGGGTGCGGCCTGATGGCCTTGGCACCTTCCCCGTGCGTTTTCCCCATCCCGAAGATCCTGGAGACCTCGGCTGGCATGTCGACGCCAGCTTTCCCGGTGAGGACGACGATCCCGATGAGGAGCACGATTTTTCGACTTGGCGGGTGAACGTAACCTCGCGTGGTCGTGGCTTGCTCATGTTGTTTCTTTTTTCTGATGTTGGGGAATTCGATGCGCCAACCAGGATCCGGGTAGGTTCCCAGGTGGATATGGCCCGGTTCCTTGAGCCCGCGGGCGAAGCAGGCATGTCGGACATGGATCTTTTCGAAATGGGCTCCGACCGGCCAGTCGCCGTTGCGACCGGTGAGGCGGGGACCGTTTATCTTTGCCATCCCTTCCTTGTCCATACGGCGCAGGGTCATCGAGGGGCGAACCCCCGTTTCATGGCGCAGCAGAGCTTAGATATTCGAGAGCCCTATCAACTGCACCGCGAGGATGGCGCCTACTCGGTAGTCGAGATATCGATTCGGCAAGCGCTGTGGGGTGACTCACGCTCGTAGTGCCTGAGGATCACTGGGCAGTCGCGGATTTTAGTGGGCAAAAGCAGCCCATATGCGGACCGTTTCCATCGGAAGAGAATGCCTTGTCGCAATATCGACCGGAAATTGGAACTGCGTCCAACGCCATACCAGGGAATCGTACGGCACCTGGATCGCGGGTGAGCATGCCGTTGATCGTCGCTGAGTACTCGAGATTCCACTCGAGAGGCTATCTGCGGCCTGCGCCCATTGTTAATGAAATGGGCTGAGTCGGAAGGAGAGTTGATGATGCGGACGACGGCGAGCAATTCTATGGCTAACGAGGCAGCCCGACCGGAGCCGACCTGCCGAAAAGAATGTTGGTGATCGCGGAGTTCAATTCTTGCCTCCAGCGTTTTGAAAGGTTGTTGGTTGACCAAACAATCACAACGCGATCTTCGGGAAAGTACAGCAGTTGCGATGCAAAGTCGTCAGAGCCGCCACCCTTTGTGATGCTCATCCGTCCGCTTGAGCTTTTCGCCTGAAAGGCCCACCCAAAGGACTCTTTCGAGGGTTGTCTCGGCTCTGAAAACAGCAATTCGCGGTATTCTGCCGAAAAAGCTTTGCCAGATTCGAGAAAGAGCACCCAGCGATAGACGTCGCCGACAGTACACCAGACGCCACCAGCGCCGACTGTCCCCCAGCTATAGGGATTTGGTGGGCCAGATACGGGCCCGGTTGCACCTCCAACATAGCCGCGGGCGAACCTCGGATCGGCTTTTGGAACTTCGTCACGAAACACTGCGCTCCCCATGCCTGCTGGCCCAAAAATGTTCTGACGAAGGTAATCCTCATATGAAACACCGCTGGCCCGTTCTATGATTGCGGCAAGCAGAGAGTATCCGGCGTTTGTGTAGCGGTAAACTACGCCTGGTTCGGACTCAATCGGAGCGCGCTTCGCGGACTCCACGAAGACATCGCGATCAGTGCCGGCCAGCTCAGTACCCTTGAGCACTAAGCCCGCGGTGTGTGTGGCTAGGTGCGTGATCGTGGCTTTGCTCTTTGCCGCGGGAAATGGGCCGAGATGAAGCTCCACCCGATCATCTAGCTTCAATCGGCCGCTGCCTGCCAGTCGGAGAACGCTGGCTGCCGTAAACATTTTGGTCATGGAGTTCATTTCGAATCGTGTACTCGGCGTATTCGGTATGTTCTGGCCGATGTTTGCGAACCCATAACCCTTCAGCAAGATGACGCGGTCGTCGCGTACAACCAAGACGGATCCCGAGAAGCCTTTTGATTCAAATCTCCTCAGCCTTTCGTCGAGAGCTTGACCTGTTTCACCAGATACCTGAACGACATCCAATTCAGCGAGGGGTTGAGCCAGGAGGGCCGCGTGAGAAATGAGAAGTAAGACGAACCCGAACGCCCTCAACATGCGCCTTCCGCTGGGCCAAGGGGCCGCATTGAGGTAGGGTGCCAGAGCAGAGGGCTGGTAACGGTGATCTAAATGCTCGCCTACTGGTGTCATGCAGATGGCCCATTCAAGGCTAGCATCGGTGCATCGCTGGCGTCATCTGTCAGCGCCGGTGCAAAAATCCCCATAGTGCCGGTCGAAAATTCCCCACCCCTTGACAGAGGAAGAGGCCGGCA
>JAIEPW010000027.1 GCA_019748195.1 Bryobacteraceae bacterium | reverse complement strand
ACATCGCCCGACACCGAGACCCGGCTGCCGGTTACCGGCTACATGGACTTTCATGTAAACAAGGAGTCTGGAGATTCCTTTCGACCGGATTTCCATCGGTTCGTTCTCCTGTTCGGGCACAGCTTCTCCGATCGGATCAAGTTCTGGAGTGAACTGGAGGTGGAGCACGCGCTGGTAGAGGGCGGCCAAGAGTCCGGCGAGGTTGCTCTGGAGCAGGCCTACCTCGATTTCCTGATCACGCCAAAATTCAACTTGCGTGCGGGCATGCTTCTCACCCCGGTAGGCATTGTCAATGAGCGCCACGAACCGCCTTCCTTTAATGGTGTGGAGAGGCCCTTTGTGGAGTCGATCATTCTTCCAACCACGTGGCGGGAGTTGGGCGTTGGCATCACGGGCGACCTGGGCAGCGGCTTCCGTTACCGGACCTACCTGACCTCATCACTCGATGCAAGCCGGTTCAACGCCGAATTCGGAATAGCTGAGGGGAAAACATCGGGTTTCGAGGCATCCATGAGGAACCCGGCAACTGTGGCCCGTGTAGAGTTCGCGGGCATACGCCGCCTCACCCTTGGAACAAGTCTTTACAGTGGGCTGGCCGGCTTCAATACCCCTGGCGTCAATCCCAGGGTAACGATCGCCAACGTGGATGGCCGCTACAGCTATCGCCGCTTCGACTTCCGGGCGTTAATTGCCAACACGTGGATCAGCCGGGCGGCGGAGCTAAATCGCCTGCTCCGCCAGCAGACCGGCGTCAACCCGAACGTGGCGAGCCAAATGCGCGGCTACTACATGGAGCCCGCCGTACACTTGCTGCCGAGGCGTTTCCGGCACGATCTGATCGCGTTCAGCCGCTTCGAACGGTACAACACGCAGCAGAAAATGCCGAGCGGATACCTGCCGCTAGCCCAGTTCAACCGATCCTCATGGGTGACCGGACTAACCTACAAACCCGTCCCAGATGTAGCGATCAAGTTCGACTACGTCTTCAACCGGAACCAGAGCGCGGTCGTGCGCGCACTCAATGGACTGAATCTTGGAATTGGATGGTGGTTCTGATGAGATTTCTCGCGGTGACGCTGCTTGGCTTCGCACTTCTAGCCGCCCAGGGCGATAAAGACAAGAAACCCGACAGGGTCGTCTCCATCGTCGCCGAACGGTTCACGTTCAATCCTTCGAGGATCACGCTGAAGCAAGGCGAACTGGTCGAGTTCGTGCTGACGAGCGACGACACCGATCATGGCTTCCGCATTCCGAGCGCCGGCATCGACGTGGCGGTTCCACCGCAGGGACGGGGCGAGGCGCGAGTCCGATTCATCGCGAGGGAGAAGGGGAGGTTCGCGTTTGAGTGTTCGCGCCCCTGTGGCGCGGGCCACAACCTGATGCGCGGAAGCATCGAAGTGAAATGACCGGTCCTGGAGGTCAAATGACCCGAGTTCTCGCCGCCTCTACGTTCGCCTTCCTGGGCGTGCTATTGCTGTGCGCGCAGTTCCCCCGTCGCGAGGTTCTCCCGGGTGATCCACTCCGCGGCATCACGGCGCTGGAGTTTGAGCTGTTTCGCATGGGTCTGGAGGACTTCACCGAAGTGGAAACCGCCGAAGACGGTTTGGGGCCCGCCTTCAATGGAACCAGTTGTGCTGTATGCCACAGTGTTCCGGCGATCGGAGGCATGAGTTCGATCACCGAGCTTCGCGCGGGTCACGTGGATGAGCAGGGAAAGTTCAGGGAGTTGAACGGCGGCACGCTGTTCCATCTCTTCTCGATTCCAGATCACCGGTGCCAGGTGCAGATCCCAGCCGAGGCGAATGTGGTCGCCCGGCGTTTGCCGATTCCCGTTTTCGGCGCCGGCCTTGTCGAGGCGATCCCCGATGAAGTGATCGCTGCGCTGGAGGATCCTGACGACCGTGATGGGGATGGCATCAGCGGCCGGGCAGCTTGGATCACGGATGCGGTGACGGGGCGTGCGCGGGTGGGCCGGTTCGGCTGGAAGTCACAACACGCAACTCTGCTCGCCTTCTCCGGCGATGCGTATCGAAACGAGATGGGGATCACGAACGACTTGTTCCCAGACGAGGTTGCTCTTGGCATTGAGCCCGAGTTGCTCGCGCTATGCAGTCCACCGAGGAGAGGTCTCGAGGATGTTCGCGACAGGCGAACCGGGCTGCGCGGCATCGACAATTTCGAGAATTTCATGCGTTTGCTTGCGCCGGCGCCTCGCGGCCCAGCGAACGACTTGACACATGAGGGAGAACGGCTCTTTCGATCGATCGGCTGCGCGACTTGTCACGTGCCCACTTTGCAGACAGGCCGAAGCGCGAATTCGGTGTTCGATCGGAAGGCCGTCGATCTCTACTCGGATCTGCTGCTTCATGACGTTGGCACGGGCGATGGAATCGAGCAAGCTTCCGCCGGGATGAACGAGATCCGCACCCCGGCGCTTTGGGGTTTGCGGCTTCGCCGGCCATTTCTTCACGACGGCAGCGCGGCCACGATCGACGAGGCCATTCGACGGCATCGAGGCGAGGCCACAGCCGTAACCGAACGCTATTCCTCTTCTTCGGAGGAACAGCGCCACGCGCTTCTGGCCTTTCTCAGGTCACTGTGACCGCGTAAGAGGATCGCGTAGTTATTCACCACGCGCGACTGAGGGGACCGTCAGCATTCGGCAATACGAGACTTGCAGTGCAATCGAGACACCCGTGCGTCGCGCAGATTCCACAAGCCTGCGCGACTCGCTTGCGCTGCACTTCCTGCGCCCGGTTAACCCGGACGGGTGGGTTGTTGGAAGTGACGCCCGCCTTTGCCGCCAAGTCGGTGAGTACCTTTTGTCCCCTCAGCACACAGGCTGCCAATCCTCAACATCCGGCCGGTTGATCTGGGGCGATGGTTTTTGACGCATGGATTCCCAGGATGATGTCCAGAAAGATGCTCTCCACCTTCTCTACCCTGAAACCGGCGGCTTGCACGAGAGAGAGTGTATTTCGGTTCATCTCGGTTCCGCTCCGTCTGGTGAAGAACGACATCACATCTAAGGTCAGTCCGAGAATGGGATCCCGGCTCCGCACGTGCTCGAACATCAGCAGTCTTCCGGCCGGCCGCAGAACGCGGAAGATCTCCCTAAGCACAGCAGCAGGATCGGGTACGGAGCATAGCGTGCAGGAGGTGACGACCGTATCGAAGGCGTCGTCGCGGAAGCAGAGCGCCATCGCGTCCGTCCGGATCAACCGCAAGATCCCATCGTAATCCTGGCTGCGATTCGACGCGCGCCGGAGCATCTCCGCGCTGATGTCGATAGCAACGATGTTTGACCCGCGCGGAAAGTGTTGGATATCGACCCCCGTCCCAACTGCCAGGAATAGGACTTTCCCACTGATCCATCGAAACAACCGTACCTTCGCGGGGCCACGTCTGAGTTCGGAGGCTTCGAGACGGTCATAGCTGCGAGCGCGAAGGTCCCAGATTCCAGGCATTGCGGGCTTGCTCCCCCTAAGCATTTGGGTTGAGATCACGACGGCACTTCCGTGCATGCAAGCGGAGATAGACATGGAATGCGGCTCCAATGGCCGCGCCACCGAGAAGGGATGATTCAAGTCGCGGATGGCCAGCCAGATGCGCCGTGCAGACCGCCATCGGAGCCGCCATCCCGACTACCATCGAGGGGACCATTGATTCGATCGAGCCAAGGAGCGGGCTCACCGCCAGCGCCATCAAGCACTGGATCGTCATCGCGGCAACCATCCCGACGGTTGCCGCGAGCCAGAAATGCGGTGTCAGGTCATGCGCAACATGCATGACAACCGATGAAGCCGATGCGACCATGAGCAAGAAGGCGAGATCGCCAACGGCGAACGCCCAAGCGCGGAAATCGGCAACCGCTCGCTGCATCGCTCCCTCCCGTACCAAGTGCGGCTGCGCTATGGCGCAAGCTGGGAGCGTTCCATTGGCGCCCAACGAGCGGACAGCCGGTCATTCCGTGAACTACCCGGTCAACGCTCAATGGTCCCGCCGTTCTACTCGGCAGAAGGAACCACGCAAGCGAGACGATTGCACTTCGAGAATCACGTGCCGCACTCCCCGCTACTAGTCTGCAATCGTGCTGCCACGCCTTGGCGACGAATCCCCCCGCCCTTGAATCGTCTCGACCCAGCGTACGGCCAGCAGACGGCTCTCAGGCGAATTGCCACGCTCGGCAGAAGTTGAACGCCCAACTCGGAGTGGTCAAATTTGCACAGCCACTGCCCAATCTCGGCAGGGCTGTCGCTGAAATTCGGGTTTGATGGCTTCAGTAACGATGATGGCCGCCAGAGACGCCAATGTGTGGCGGAGCTGTCTTGGAGTAAGTATTGTGTCGGCAAGTATGGCTTGGAGATCGCGATGAGGGACAGTCTGCCGGACCACGATGTGATGGCGCGCAAGCGCCGATCGAAGCGTTGCGGAAGCGCCGTTGTGGTACTTGCACTGCCCGCCGGACGTCGGCCCTGTTGAGCAGCGCTTGTCGGTGGTGAAGCGGTTGCTCAGGACCGCCAAACCGCGGCAGGGTGTCGGTTTCCCGTCCCTTTGCTGCTGTCTCCGACGCGAACGCGGGCCGCTATCGAGACTGTGGGCATGAGCGGTGGAAAGCATGAAGATCGGCTATAGCGATCTCTCGCCTCGCCGATAAGTTGCCCAGCGGTCTAGATTTGTACGGCCGCAGTGTGAGGCTCAGATCGGATATGAAGTGGACCATCGGCCAGCGCATCGCTGCTGCTTTCTCGGCGATCATGTTGTTGCTCGCCACCAGCGTGGGACTATCCTTGATGGGAACATCGCGCTTGGAATCTCTCGCCAGCATATCGCGGGACTGCAAGGAACGGGAGATGTTTATCACCCAACGGCACGTCGACCACTTGCAGTGGGTCCACGCACTCGACCTCTACGTCATCGGTGCGTCAGAGTTCGAAGGGCAGCTCGATCCCGAGCAGTGCCGTTTCGGCAAGTGGCTTTACAGCCGGGAGACACACGACAATGAGCGGGACTCGGAGTTGAAGCGGTTGCTGGCCAACATCGAGAGCCCTCACCGCAACCTGCACGTCTCGGCAGCCAGGGTTGTCCAATTCCAGAAGAGCGGAGACGCCCTCGCGGCCCGCCGGCAGTTCCTCGACGCGACGCTGCCGGCACTCCGGCAAACCACCGATCTGCTCCAGCAACTCCGCCAACGGTACAACTCCATCCTGGCCGAAACAGGAGGCAAGGCGGCGGAGGACTTGGCCGCGGAGGCGAAGCAGGAGCGCCGGCATCAGGTGGTTCTCGGCTCTCTGGCGCTGGCCGCTGCCATCGTTCTTTCTACCTGGATCACGCGAAACCTCTCCTCGGTGCTCGCGCGAGTGGTGGGCCAGATCTCGGATGGCAGCCGACAAGTGGCCGCCGCCGCCAGCCAGCTTTCCGCGGCCAGCCAGACCCTCGCCAAAGCGTCGTCCGACCAGGTGGCCTCGCTCGAGGAAACTTCGTCCTCCGCGGACGAAATCAATGCCGCGGCGCGCAAAAACCGCGAGCACTCTCTGGACGCGGCGAACCTCGTCTCTCAGTCCCAGCACAAGTTCGAAGCGGCGCACCGCTCGCTCGATCAGATGGTGGTATCGATGGGAGAGATTGACGCATCGAGCGACAAGATTTCCCGCATCATCAAAGTGATCGACGAGATCGCGTTCCAGACGAACATCTTGGCTTTGAATGCCGCCGTCGAAGCGGCGCGCGCCGGAGAGGCGGGTCTCGGATTCGCGGTGGTGGCCGACGAGGTCCGCAACCTCGCGCAGCGATGCGCCCAGGCAGCCAAGGACACCGCCGGGCTGATCGAAGAGTCTATCTCGAAGGCCAAGGAAGGCAAGACTAAGGTAAACCTGGTTACGGAAGCGATCCGAGGCATCACGGAGGAGTCGGCCCGCGTGAAGCTTCTGGTGGACCAGGTCATTGCGGGCAGCCAGGAGCAGTCAAGAGGTATCGAGCAGATCGGCGGCGCCATCGCTCAAATGCGGGACATAACGTTGCAGGCGACGGCGAATGCCGAGGAGAGCTCGGCGACAGCGGAGGAATTGTCTGCACAGGCGGAGTCGATGCGGACCGCAGTTGAACGTCTGACGCTCCTGGTGCACGGAACTTCAGCGGGGCGCTGATCACTCGCCCGTGAGCCCGTACCTTCGTTCTGGATGTCAACAGACTGCCGCTAGCTAGACGAATAATCCCCGCCCATACCACGTCAGCTCTCCGACGGTGCCTCATCCGCTAGAGCTAGTTGTTTTGGATCTAGCCGCGAGCGCCATGCTCCGGGCTTCTCAATCGCGTAGCCAAGCCTGGGACAACCACCGATGGCCAAGCGAAGGTGTCAGCGCCGGTGCAAAAATCCCCATAGTGCCGGTCGAAAATTCCCCACCCCTTGACAGAGGAAGAGGCCGGCA
>JAIEPW010000075.1 GCA_019748195.1 Bryobacteraceae bacterium | reverse complement strand
GGCTTGTAGACGAGCACGAAGTCCACCCTCTTCGGGCCGCTGGGATCCATCCGCAACAGGAAACTCAGTTGCCTGCCGCTTGTGGTCACAACCAAGAGGTTCGATTCGCCCTGTTGCTCAGTGATGGGTTTGACAAGGACGAGGGTTGGCTCCTTCTCGGAATGCTCCGCAAGGAACCGCTCGGGGTCACCGATGACCATTGAACTGACTGGCTCGGGAACGCGAATCGCCGTCGCAAATCGCGGCGCCACACGCACCACCTGCACTTGATCCGTCAGGTTCCGTTTGCTCACCACCGGCTCGATCTGGGCGTAGAGTGCCTGAATCGCGACGAGTAAAAGAATCGATCTCATTCAGCAGGCTCCTTTCGCTGGGTCAACATCGACTCCCACTGATTCCGCCGGAACAGGTAGGCGACGCGATGGGTGTAGTTCACCGTTTCCGGGTGTTTGTATCGCAACCCTGCCTTCAGCACTCGACCGAGGCCGGCGTTGTAGGCGCCAACGACGAGACGCAGATCGCCGCCGCACTCCTTCATTAGGAATGCGAGGTAGGCCACACCGCCTCGGATGTTCTCAGCCGCATCGAACCGGTTTCCGACGCGGAAAGCTGCCGCGGTATCCGGCATCAGCTGCATCAAGCCGACAGCCCCGGCCGGCGAAACTGCGCGTGGGTCCCAGTTCGACTCCGCTTCGATCACCGCCCGCACCAATTCTCTAGGTACGCCGAAGTGTTCGGCCCAGCGGTCTGCGAGAGCTACGAGAGCCGACGTCTGGGCCCAGACATTGCTGGCGACTAACGCCATCAGGATGAACCGCCCGATCACGCGACGGCCTCCTCTGGCCTTTGGGACATTGCCTGCAGGGCCTGATCGCGGTACTCACGTGCCGTCGCGACGAGGCTGCTGAATCCGTCGCGAAGCAAGAGGCGCTTCACGTCCTCCTCGGTCTTGGCCAGGAAGGGAAGCAACACATCCCGGTCTTCCGGGCGGATCTCGGAGCGTCCCAGAAGCTGTAGTGCCCGAACGAATTGAACGATCTCGTCAATCGAGGGCGGCTTGACCAGGTTGTAGCCCCGCAATGCCTGCGCAAGTCCGACCGCCTGGGCCTTCAACTCAAGCGGGGCATCCACCGTCCGGATGTCGAGGATCTCGGCTTCCTTCTTCACATCGGGATGCTCGATCCGCTGGTAGAGACTTCGCCGGCGCAGCGGGTCCCCGAGTCGGCGCTCCTGGTTCGAAGTCATAACCACGAACGGCACGGATTGAGCCTTGACGGTCCCCAACTTTGGCACGGTGATCTGCCAGTCAGAGAGGATCTCGAGCAGCAGTGCCTCAAACTTCTGATCGACCTTGTCGAGTTCGTCGATCAGAAGAACCACCGGCTTCGGTTGGAGCACCGCCTGCAGCAAGGGCCCTTGGGTGAAGAAGTCGAGCGTATGGAGACGCACGCGAAGCTTCTCCCATTGCCGGTCCAAGTCGATTGCCTGGGTATCTAGGAATAGCCGCTGCAGGGCTTCATCAAAAGACCCAATCGCTTGGCGCTCCGTGATTCCCTCGAAGCATTGGAGGCGTATCAATTCTGTTTGTGCGGCGGCGGCAAAGGCCTGCGCCAGGTAGGTCTTTCCAGTTCCTGGAGGTCCCTCAATGAGAACCGGTTTCTGCATCCGCGTCGCCAGCCAGATGATCTGGACCAACACGGGATCAGTCGCATAACCGGCGCTACGCAACCCGCGTGCCACCGACTCCGGCGAGGTGAACATGCTGGCAGTTTAGTGGGCCTTGCATTCCGCCCCAAACGAGTTCCCCAAAACTCGTTTTGCCCGAACGCTGCCTTGCCCTACGTTGAAGCCATCATGCATGTCGCAGGTAAATCTCTTCTCATCGCTCTCACCATGCTCTGGCTAAGTGGGTGCAGCTTCGTTCCGCGCCCGTGCAACATGACGAACGCGGGATGCCCATCCAAACCGGACAGACCCGACTGCAGGTGGGATTGGCTTCGTCAGCCTCGCACCACATCATGCGAGTCGAACGCCGGAGCCGAGCGCTGACCCTATGGCCACCACCCCCTACCTTGAACTCCGGACGCGAGCACCGCGCACTATCGAGGAACTGGCTCTGCAGCGCCTTGCCCTCCGAAAGACCGCGCGATGCTTCAGCGATGTGCTCGGGGCACAACTCCCTTGTGGCGCATGGTCAAACCGCCCAGTTACCGCCATACCGAACGTCTACTCCACCGGTCTCGCATTGATCGCGCTCTCCCATGCCGACCCAACCCCTGGGGTTCGCGCGTCTGTTTGGCGCGGTTTCGACTGGCTCGACCGGACGCGGGGACGGGAGGCCCACTGGCTATGGCAGTGGAAGTTCCGCCTCTTCGACCGCCAGGTTCGCTTCGACCCGAACAAATTCGGGTGGCCATGGGTGGAGAACACCGTCAGTTGGGTAGCACCGACGGCGATCGTGCTGCTGGCATACAAGGCCTGGAATCGGCCATCTGGGAGAGTGACGTCCGCACTGGCAATGCTCGAAGATCGGGCATGTTCCGCCGGTGGATGGAATGCCGGCAACGGTCATGCCTTTGGCGTCGATCTGGATCCGCACCCCGACGTTTCGGCCATGGCGCTGTGCGCGCTAGAAGCCCATGGCGCAGGCGAGTCCTCCCTCGTCGAAAGGACCGCGCAGTACCTTGGCCAGCGCCTTGAAGAATGCGGGTCGGCATATTCGCTGGCGTGGGGTGTCCTCGCGCTGAAGAGGTCGTCCGGCCCGCACTTGGGCACACTCGTAGAGTCCTTGCGTCGGATCTCCGAGAAAAACAAGGCGACGCTGAGCACCGCGGCGCTCGCGCTCACCGCCCTTGCCTTGGAGTCGCCAGCATTCGACCTCGGAACCCGCGCATGACGAGTCGCCGCAATGCCGTCGGAGCGCTTGCGCTAGCCGGAACAGGCGGATTGGCGGTCCGCCAAAGTCTCACTCGCAGAATCCCGGCCAAGCAACGACCACCTTCACGCGTGGCGGTCCTTCGGTGCGAATCCTACGACAAGGCTACCCAAGTTGTCTGGGATGGCCTCCAGTTGCTCGCTCCAGCCGTCCGGGGGAAGACCGTTCTCCTCAAGCCGAACCTTGTCGAGTACTCGTCCACGGCGCCGATCAATACCCATCCCACGGTCATTGCGGCGGCCGTAGAGGGCCTCTACCGCTTAGGTGCCGCCAAGGTGACCGTGGGCGAAGGACCAGGGCACGTCCGCGACACCGAACTCCTGTTGGAGGAATGTGGTCTCCGCGCGGCGCTCCACAATGTCGGCAAAGCGACGTTCGTGGATCTCAACAACGACGAGGTCCACCGTATATCGACCACCACGTCACTCACCGCGCTTTCCGAACTCTGGTTGCCCAGGTGCTTGCTGGCGGCTGACGTCGTGATCTCGATGCCCAAGATCAAGACCCATCATTGGGCCGGAGTGACCCTAAGCCTGAAGAACCTCTTTGGCGTGGTCCCGGGTTCGGTTTATGGCTGGCCGAAGAACGTCCTCCACTGGCAAGGAATCGACAATTCGATCGTCGAACTTGCTGCCGCGATTCCGATCCACTACGTGATCGCAGACGGCGTCGTGGCGATGGAGGGCAATGGCCCGCTTCATGGCACGGCGCGGCAACTTGGCTGTTTGGTGTTCGCAGACGATCCCCTGGCCGCCGATTCAGCGTGCTGTTGCTTGATGCGTGTCGATCCTCGCCGCATCCCTCACATCCTCAAGGCCTCGGGACTGGGCAACATCGACTCGGCGAACTGGAACATCTTGGGCGAGGGTGTTTCGAGTTGGCGGATGCCCTTCCAGTCGCCGCCGGGAATGGCATTCAGTAGATCGCAGGACTCTATTCCAGTAGCCCGCGGACACTGGGCTCCTTGATAACGAGATCCGAGTCCGGGAAGCCGTTCAGAACCAGCCACTCTCGTTGAGCCACAGGCAATTTGCCATACGGCACAAGGTGCGGGTAGTTCTTCAGAAAGGACTCAAAGGAAGACTCGGCCACGCCACCTTTGAATCGCCTCAGGTAGCCGTTCCTCAGCAGCCGGTGAACCGTGGTGCGTGATCGCCCAAGATCTTGTGCAACCTGCGTGACCGTCAGCGGTTGATGGTCATGGATGGCGTCGCTGGTTTGAGTGCGCTGTTTGTACTTTCGCAGCGCCGCCTTGCTCCGGCAATTCGGGTTTCGGCCCTGAGCGATCTGATCGGCCTCCAGGCGGCCCCATCGCGGTTTCCTCTTCCAGGGCCACTCCTCCCGGGGGAGAACTCTGCGCAGGAACTCCTTGACCGCTTCCGGAGTACGATCCAGCGTCTGTGCGATCGCCTCGAGTGCCGGTCGCACGTTGTCCGACTCTCGCGCCCACGCCACAACGATTCTCGACTCTGTGGTGGTCCAGTTCCTCGTGCTCATCGGCCTGCCTCCCGTCGCAGGTCTCGATTGGCATGCTAGGGCGAGGCCGGAATTTCAACAATTCCCAATGGACGCAGGATTGGCCCTCCTGACGGTCCTTGAGCCCAACACCACCTGAGTCCCCAAGTCTCTGCCGCTGAGACACTTCCTGAGCGGCATCGCGGGCGGGCTTCGAGACGATGGCGGGCGATGTTTCGTCTGTCAAAAATTCTCGTAGCGTCAACGTCAATAGGGGGTCCATGGCCACTGAGGGTTTCAATGTGCTTGCATAGACCGATAGGGAGGTTTAAGCTGAATCCTCTCCCCCGAGCGAAATAGAGTCACCGGAGCGGTCGCCCAGACCCGGGGCGAATCGGCTCCGCCCTATCGCATGAGGCCGAACGAACTGGAATGAACAGAACTACTCCGCCTCAGGAGACGGAACGAGTTGCGGCTGTCTCCCTGATCCATGAACGAATGCGGACACAATCGCTTAGGGTCCCCTGGAGGCGGATCGCGGAGGTGGCGGATCAGATCGTCGCGTGGCGCGCGTTCGCACTTTGGGTGCGGGCGATCGTTGACGTGGAGAGCGGATTGCCCGTCAGCGTTCGCGATTCCATCGAGCAGCGCTGCCCCGGCTTTCTGCAAAGGCGTCGCGCCGACGCGCCTGCTAGCGGATTTTGGGCGGAGCTGATGACATGGCCAGAACACCATGTCTACCCCGATGCTCGCCTTGGCGGCTGGATTGAAGCCGCGCACTACTACTCGGGCCTGAACCCGCGTTCCGAGCTCGTCTGGCAGGCTTGGGAGGAATCGGCGGCAGCTTGGGTGCGTCGGCGGCCCACGCGCTATCCCTCCTTTGACGAATGGCTGGCGAATGCGCTCCGAAAGCTCGACATCCCAGAACCAGAGGAACTCGAACCGATTGCGGAGGCCGAAGCGTTCGCCCTCTGGGCGACCCTCGTTGTCACCCATGGGACGAATACGACGGGGCTGCAATCCACAGTTGCCCAGCGCTGTCCGGACCTTTTGGCGATGCGGGAGATCCCCGAGCCGGGAGATCGTGAAGGGGCCGTCCGCTTCCTTCAGGCTCTTCAAGAGTCGTTAGCCAGGCGGATTCCGCGAGCTGAATCGGCGCCGCAGTTCCCTCAGTGCTGCCTCCGTATTGAACGGATCAGATCCTATTTCGCGGACTGCAACCTACGCTGGTCCGCTACCGCTCCGGAGACGCTTCCGTCGTTCGATCAGTGGCTGAGCGAGGTTGATCGGTTCCTCAAGTTCGAGTAGGTGCATCCCCGCTTGAGGTGACGCGGGCACCCGATAACCGCACTCAGTTACGAGCCACTCCCGTGTTACCTGCGGAAGCGATTGATATGGAATCTCCTCAGGGTGGCTGACGCACAACGATCTCAGGGACGCCTCGGTGATGCGCCCCCGCCGGCGCTGAAGCCATCGACGCCGTTGCCAACGGCGGATTTTGGATTCATCCACACGCAGAATGCCTGTGAGGTCCTTTGTCTTGTATCCGCCGAAGAAATCCGCGTTTTGACCCAAGCGGCGAAGCCGGCCCAGGACGGAGGCAGCGGATCGGCCGAATCGTCTTGCCATACGCTCCAATGGCTGGTGAGCCATGGAGAGGAGGTCGAGGTCGGCCCCTTCGCTCCAGCGCCTGCGGAGGTTCGGCCTCGGCTCTGCCTCGGCATCCTTCTCCCTGCCGACAAGAACCTGGAAAGGACTCTGGGATGTCCTGAACCCGCGCTCGTCTCCGTCGTTGGCCGCTGGTTGCGGCCCTGTACCGTTGACGGCAGAGGCCGAATCAGCACCGAAAGGAGCGCGCCGATCGGGCATCGAGATCGAAGTGTCAATACCGGCTGAAAATTCCTCACAGTTCCGGTCCAAAATTCCCCACCCCCAAAGCACTCAGAACCTGCTTTC
>JAIEPW010000148.1 GCA_019748195.1 Bryobacteraceae bacterium | reverse complement strand
TTCCTGTGGACATGGGATTTCTCCTTCATCACATTCTCCCAATCCACTGTCCACTGAAATTCCGGGCCGGCCCACCGTTACGTTCCAGTGGTAGTTGCGGGTCTTCGTATAGAGCAGATACTCGTCCGCCAGAGCGAGCGCTAAGATCCTGACCGTGCTATCCCGCTGTTCCGTTGAGAGTTCCGCTTGAGTTGCGCTCATGTTCTTCTCCAATCCGCCAACCACCGTCGTTCACTATTCGGACGCTGGATGCTCACGAAATCTTACCTCGTACGCGGGCAGGGGTGCGGAGGCTCTTGCGCAACAGGTTCCATTCTTCACGGCAGTCGCGACATCGGTCCAGATGGTCAGCAACTTTCCGAAGCGAAGGCGGTAGTCGGCGACGGCGTGCCGCCGCCTCCGCGTAAGCGGGAAGACGTTCGGAGCAGTCGTCGCACCCTATTTCTTCTGGGAGGGTACAGAGGGCCTCAGAGGCGGCCAGGAGTAACACCCGGTTTGGTGCCACTGTTCTGCGGTTTCGCGCCATTGCAACGGGCCCTCATACGAAGAGATGTCACCAGAAGCCCGGATCTTACCGAATAGGGAATTTTTCATTCGCCCAGGAGTACCACCGCAGCCGTGGTCCTCATCTGGAAGGAGCCGCTGGTAGAATAGGCCTAATCTCAGAGATCGTGCTGACCGCCCAGGCTGTCGCGAGCACCTTGTACCGCATCCAGCAGCAACTTGAACTCTTCCAAACAGGCCTCGCAGCGGTCCAGGTGTTCGCCTACCCCCTTGAGTGAATCAGGGGGCGTCCGCCCCCCCAAACGATAGTCCGCGTAGGCCGCGAGGTAATCCGCGCAGCTATCGCAGCCTAGTTCCTGCGGGAGCACCGACAGGGCTTGCTCCACCAAAGCCTTGACGCCTGGACGCTGCTCAGCCATTTGTGTCAAAACCCTTCAGGACTGACTTTACGGAATCCGGCGTCCAGCCCGCGGCGAGAATGGCACGTTTCAGCCGGGCTCTGGCGTCGTGAACTAGCTTGTAAACCGCATTGCGGTTGGAGCCCATTCTCTCCGCGATCACGTCGGGAGGCACGCCCGCGAGTTCGGCTTGAATGATTTGCCTTTGCCGGTCGGTAAGGTCGTTTTCGATTGCAGCCCGAACGACGTCCATTAGGCGCAGCCGGTCCAAATCCTCGTCGTTCGAGACGACCGTCGCCAGACGGGGGATCAAACCCGCTGCCGCCATCTCATCCAAGGAGACGTTTTTCCATTGGGCCCGCCGCAAATGGCTCAACATGGAACGCGTCGCAATGGCCATGGCCCATGTGAGGAACCGGCTCTCGCCTCGAAAAGTCCCGACGCGATCTACGATACGCAAGAGAGCCTCTTGCGCCACATCTTCGATCAACGCCGAGCCCACATCGGATTGGCGAAACGCGCGATTGAGACCAGCAACGAGAGCAGCGCGCAGATCTGCCACGGCCGCCTCCCGAACGTGGCCGGTGGAGGTGATGTCGGCAATCCATTTTTCATCACTACGGGCGAGAGATGTCAATTGGGGTGGTCCTGAAACAGCCGCAACCGCAAAGGCCCATTCTATCAATTCGAGTGCTCGCATTTGGTATCGCAGGCGAAGGCGGGGCGACCAGGAGTGAAGACGACTTGCCCTTACCGCAACCGCTCATTCGAACTGAGAAACTTCGCCGCAATCTCCGACACACTCTTGTGCTCCACATCGGCCGAGTAGTTTAGGCGCCTAATCGTAGCGGTGTCGAATTCTCCAGACAATTCGGATAGAGCGGCCAACAACGCCGGGTTGCTCTTGACGCGTACTCGCCGGACCAGAATGCACGCCTCATATGATGGAAAGGCGCCGAGGTCGTCTTCGAGCATCGTAAAGTCTTCCCTGGTCAACAACCCGTCTGTCGAATTCGCGGCGATCATCGAGACCTGGTTCTCCAATAGAGCTCGGAAGAGCAGACCGAGTTCCATTGTCTTAGGGCGTGTATTCCAACGGAGGCCGTACGTGCGGTTGAGCGCGGCCAAGCCGTCCGCCCTGTTCTCGAACTCGTAGCCTGCGCCCAGCAACCAGCCAGTCGCTAAACGCCTGGCATCCGAAAGGCTCCGGAGCCCAGCACCGGGCGCTTGGCCGGTACGGATAACCATCGCAAAGGTGTTGTTGAAACCCAGCGGATCGAGCCATTCGATATCGAACTTGCTCCGATACTCCTGGCGCACTTGCTCCAGCAGTTCAACCACCTTCTTGCGAGGCTCCTGTTTGAGAACGGCGGCGGCTCCGGTGCCGGTGTATTCCGGGTAGAGATCGATCTCACCTGCCACTAGGGCCTGATGTGCGATCAGGGTGCCGCCCAGATTGAATCGGCGAGTCACCGGCTTGCCGAGCCGATGTTCGAGATGCTGGGCAATGATTTCACCGAGGATCACCTGTTCAGTGAAATTCTTCGACGCCACCACGATCTGGTCTGCGCGTCGGCCACAGCCGGAGAAAATGACCGCCAAGCTCAGAGTGGCGATAGCCGTCGCTCTATCCATGCCAAACCTCCATCGGCAACCAAAGCCAAAATCGCCGCCGGGATTGCGCCGGCCAAAATCTGCGCGGAATCCACTGTTCCAACACCGCGAAAGATGAAGACACCCAACCCGCCGCCTCCAATCGCCGCGGCGATCGTAGCGGTTCCGATCGTCGCGACCGTGGCCAGCCGGATGCCAGCCAGGATCGTGGGAGCGGCGAGTGGTAACAGGACTTGCCGCAGCATCTGCGAATCGGTCATCCCCATCGCCACAGCCGATTCACGCACCGCCGGATCGATGCCATCAAGTCCGACCACTGTATTGCGCAGAATGGGGAGCAATGCGTACAGAACGAGCGCCACGACGACCGTGCGGGTCCCGATGCCGCCAATCCATGGCACGGGGATCAGGAATCCGAAAAGCGCCAAGCTCGGAATGGTCTGCATGACGCTAGCGAAGCCGAGAAGCCACCGGCGTAGCGTGGCATGCCGGGCGCATGCAATGCCCGCTGGAATGCCGGCCAAAATGGACACGGTAACCGAGAGACCGACAAGAAGCAGATGCTCCCAGGTGTGTTGCAGAAGGTCAGCAAGAAGATCGGAACGCATGAACCTATTCCAGGCAAGCAAGAAACTGACGCGCCGCTAACGTCGATGCTTGCGGGAATTCAGATGCTAGCTCAATTGTATCTAGTCTCCCCTCGTGCAGCAATGCGATGCGCGTTCCCACGCGGAGAGCCTCGCGAATGTCGTGTGTGACGAAAAGAGACGTCTTTTCCATACGGTGCCGCAGAGCCAGAAATTGATTCTGCAGGTCTACCCGCGTGATCGGATCGAGTGCGCCGAAAGGCTCGTCAAAAAGGAGAATGGGCGGGTCAACGGCCAGGGCCCGTGCAACACCCACCCTCTGTTGCTGCCCACCCGACAACTGGCGCGGGTACCGCTGGGCGAATTCCGCCTCCGGCAGGCCGACGCTTTCGAGCAACTCCGCCACCCTTTCCGCGATCCGGCCGGCTGGCCATCCTTCCAGCTCGGGCACTACCGCGATATTGCGGCGGACGGAGAGGTGGGGGAACAGCCCTATGTGTTGAATAACGTAGCCGATCCTCCGCTTCAGTTGAATCGGATCCCATTGCCGGGTGGAACGGCCGTCCACCTGGACCTCGCCCGACGTGGGCCTGAGCATCCCGTTGACCAGTTTCAGCGCCGTACTCTTACCTGATCCACTTCGGCCGAGGAGTACCAGCGTCTCCCCGCGCTCAATCGAGAAGTCCAGGTGCGAGAGGATGTCGCGTCCCCCGATCGAGTAGGATACGTCCCTGAATTGAATTGCTGTGGCCATCGCCTTTTGAATTGTGGCACGGACTGTCGCTGGTCATTCCACTTCAATCACGCCACGCATCAGTGTGTAGCCTGCGCCACTTGGATGTGAACTCTCAAACCAACACCGGCCCACCTCACTGCCGCGGAACCGTACTCTAAGCGCCCCCCTTCCTTTCGGCGGAATCAGTCCACGTAGCTTGAGATGAGGAATCAGCAGTCCATGGTCGGTATCAAGGCTCGTGAACACCAACTCGACCAGTTCCCCTTTCTTCACGCGAATCTCGGCCGGGTGGAAGTGGTATCGCTGAGCGGTGACGCTTATTGTCCGGCCTGGCTTCTCCGGCTCTGCACCGAAGGCCATGGCAGCCGTCACGAGCGCGATCACAACAAATGTCCGCATTTTAGAAGTACCAACCGAGCCCGAGACGGAACCCATCTCTCCTTCGGCTTGGAATGCTGCGATTGCCGCTAAAGGTGTAATCGACTTTGAGGGCAACGTCCTGAACGGGGCGGAGCGTCGTGCCCACAATTACCGCGTCACGCTGGTATTCGTCCAGCGGCGTGTAACCCTTCGGCATCGCCAACTGCGTGTTGAACCTTTCATAGCGCGTGAAAACGAGCAATTCCGCATGGCCTTCGGACGAAAATAGATTCCAGGCAGGCTCGATGTACCACCCACCCAACTCGCTTGCGATGTTCGGCCTTTGGGACGACTCCTCGGCAATGCTCCGATTGAGCTCACCGGCCTTGCTGATCCAAACGTGAGCGAACAATCCGCGCAAGTTGAAACGCCCTCGTCCATACTGCCCATCGAATTCGGTGATGTTGACCCTTGGATTGATCCGCTTCAACTCGAAGCCAGACTTGCTCGTGTATCCGCTGGCTCCCAATGTTAGACCGCGCAGGCCGAGGTATTCGACCCGGCCGACTTGGGCCGGATTTCGAAAGTTTGTGAAAAACTGTCCACCTTGCCGCCCTCCACGGATGCCATCTTCGGCCGCAAAATGCGACGCGTTCAAGCCGCCCATTACATACGCCCGGTAGCGCCAAGCCCGCCCAAAGTTTCCCGTGAGCCCAATCCCAGCATCTCTCCAGCCAGAAGGGATGATGTACGTCTCCACAAGCGGGCGATTCACGCCGTTGAAACTGGTCGGTTCATGCTTTTCGTTGATGATGCCGATGGGTGCCAGCAAAATGCCGGAACGGACCGAAAGGCGGGGAGTCGCCAAGAACTCCAGATAGGCTTGCCCGAGAAGTACCTTCCTGGCCTCTCCCATCGATTCATCTGCCGTCGGCTCTACCTCAAGGGCGCTGGAAAATCGAAGCCGAGAGCTAAACCGGTGTCCGAAGTACAGGACAAAGCGTTCAACTCCCGCGTCCCCATTCGTGTTTGGGCGTTTCCCGTACCGAAACTCCGCATAGCCGCTCACCACGTCGCGGAGTTCGCCGCTCGGCTCCCCGGTGTCCCCTTCCATCTCCACGTCAGTAAGGATTCCGGCCGCCAATGGGGGCGCTTGCTTGCCGACTTCCGGGCGGGGTGGTTCTTCGCTCCTTCGCTCGCCAGCGCTAGCAGGTGCCATGGCTATCTTGGACTCGAGCGCCGCGATCCGTTCCTCCAGAGTTAATGTGGATGGAGCCTGCCCACTGAGACTCAACCGCCGCTCCAATGCAGCGACTCGGTCTTCGAGTTTGGGTGTCTGGGCATTCGTAGTCGCTGCCAGCATGGCCAGCAGTATGCCTACGCCGAATAAACGCGACGAGAAGACGGCCGGCGGCGCCGTCCGCCGTGACGTTGATTCGATGGCGGCAACGCCGAGGCGTGTATCAATTCCCTCTCTCAGACTTGGCCCGATTGAAGGGGGGAGCCTCATGTGATTCCTTCCGTTAGGGCATTTGTCTCCGATCCAGCATCCGGCCACCTGGCACTGGACATTGCGAACGTGCTCAATACGCGTTCAGATCAGCGACGCCTCCAGTCCTTGACGCTCTTCGAAAGCGAGATCTTACCCCACGGTAGCCGGACGTGGCTGCGTTGGTTGGAATCGGTGAACCCGACGCGTTACGGACCGAACGCTTCGGAGGATTGACTATTTCTACTTCTGGGGGTAAGAACACGACAATCAATCGCATCTAGGCAGTGCGGGCGCTTCCTCTGCGGAGCGGTTCCCCATTCTGAGAAGAAGCGTGTGCCGCTTCCATCTTCAGCAATTACCGGCGGCGAAGGAGATTACGACATGTTTTCCAGACCATTCAGATTCGGGCCA
>JAIEPW010000084.1 GCA_019748195.1 Bryobacteraceae bacterium | reverse complement strand
CAAAAATGGGAGCCGCGAGCGTGAGCGAGCGGCAGACGAAATAGAAAATCAGCGCGACTGCCGCCCGTCAAATTTACAAGGAGTTGTCGCCGAAAACGTCTGCCACTCGCTCACGCTCGTGGCTCCCATTCCCGCTCCGCCCGGGCCGGTGGCTACGATCGCAAATAGCCAGTGTCGCTTAACATGTTGCGTTCCAGATCGAAGAGTCAAAAATAGGAGCCGCGAGCGTGAGCGAGCGGCAGACGAAATAGAAGACGTTCTCCACATTTGCGTGGACTGCGGAAAACATTTGGCGCAGGGAGTGGCTGATCAGGCTTGCCGCAGCCTAGGCGCACAGGAAGAACGTTTGCCACTCGCTGACGCTCGTGGCTTCCATTCCCAATGCTACAGCGGGTTGTCTGATTCTAGGACGACTTAGCTTTGGTGAAGAACACCAGGACTTCCAGCGGCTGCGTCACACTATGAAAGCGGTGCGCGACACCTGCCTTCACAAATAAAATCGACCCCGCTTCCGCCGCCATTTCTTCCTCGCCCGCGCGGAACTTCGCGCTGCCGGACACGACGTAATACATTTCATCCTGCTGGTGTGGCTGCTGCTTGTCCTCGCCGCCCGCCTCGATCGCATATACGCCGGCGAACATGGTGGCGTTATCGAAGAACTGCAGCCACGGCCGGCCGGTGGCCTTGCGCTTGGCCGCAAGCTCGGAAAACTTCCACGCGCCCCATTTCGCCGATTCTGTTGTTTCCCCCATCGCCGTCACCCCCGCGGCGAGCGCCACAGGAAGCTCCCGCCTCTTGATCTTCATACGAATTGCCTCCGCTGGTCTGAGTCTAGGGCGAAACGGCCGGGGGAGGAAAGCGTTTGGGGCCGGTTTTACCGCGCGGTCATGACGTCGCCGTCGATGATTACACGGCCGCCGTCGCGGCGGCACGCCAGCAGGCCCGTGCGGCCGGATTCGGATTCCACGGCGAGGAACGCGGCGCCCCCGCGCGCGACAACTTTCCAGGTTCCCGAGTCCGAAGTGCGCCGGGGAGCCGAATCGTTCAACCCGGCGATTGTCACCGTCGCCACCACGTCATAACGCCCGTCGGCGTGAAACTGATAGCTGCGCCGCTCGGCCGCCCAGGTCCGGCCCGACAGCAGCGACGTCCACTCCGCGGCCAGTTCCGCTTCCACTTGCGCCGCTGTCTTGCGCGGCGGGGCCGGCGGCCCGCGCTTCACGGGCTCGTCGGTGGCCCACGCGGGCAGCTTCTGGGTCACCTTCACGGGGGCCATCTCCGCCGACCGCGTACTGATCGACCCGATGATCGCTTCGTATTCCTTCTGCCGCACCGCCAGAGCCTTCGCACCCCCGGCCACCAGCGCGAGCGCCGTTCCCCCGCCGGGCAGCGGCAGCGCGTACACCCGCGCCAGCGTTTCCGACTTGTCCTCGTTCACGATCCGCCCGCTGTGCATCCAGCCGCTGACCTCGGTAGCGCGGAAGCCGCGCGTTTCGCCCAGCCGCGTTTCCGAACCCGCCGTAACCCCGGCGAGCGCCTTGGCCGCGGCGCGCGAATTCGCCGCGTCCCGTAGTTCCGCGTTATGGCTGAAAACGATGCTCATGTCGCTGCTGGCGCCGTCATCGGCGGCCGGCGGCGGAACCAGCGCCGGCGTCCTCCCATCGGACGACAATAACCATCCCTGCGGATAGCGAAATGTGTAGAAACGGCCTACCTGCGCCGACTGCGCGAGCTGGCCGCACAGCAGCGCGGGCAGGAGGAAAGCGATCCAGAACACACGCATCTCATGGAGAGAATCGGCACTTTGGTACCGCATGAAGTGGGGTGTTTCACCGCGAAAACCTCGGGGGAAACACCTGAGAATGCCGCGGCCTTCCTGATATACTTGCCTCCCGTGATCAGCCGGCGCGCTTTTTTCGCTTCTCCGCTTCTGTTGGCCGCCGCTCCCCAGCCGCCCAACGTCATCCTCGTCCTCTGCGATGACCTCGGCTACGGCGACCTCGGCTGTTACGGCGGGCCGATCCCGACCCCGAACATCGACCGCATGGCGCGCGAAGGAACCCGCTTCACCAATTACCTGTCCGCCAATCCGGTCTGCTCGCCCTCGCGGGCCGGATTACTCACCGGCAAGCACCCGGTGCGCGCCGGCGTCCCAGGCGTGTATTTGCCCCATACCACCGGCGGACTTCCCTCTTCGGAGCGCACCCTGGCCGAAATCCTGCGCGAGCGTGGATACGCCACCGCCTGCGTCGGCAAGTGGCACCTGGGGCATACCAAAGCCTACCTGCCCACCCGCCGCGGCTTCGACAGCTACTTCGGCATCCCTTACTCGAATGACATGAGCCCGCGCCTGCTGATGCGCGGGGAGCAGGTTCTCGAGCAGGAAGCCGCGCTCGATGGGCTCACCGCCCGGTATACCGGCGAGTCGCTGAACTTCCTGAACGCCAACCGGTCCCGGCCCTTCTTTCTGTACCTGCCGCACACCTACCCCCACATCCCGCTGGGAGCCTCGGCGAGATTCGCCGGCAAATCAAGGTTTGGACTGTACGGCGACGTGATCGAGGAACTGGATTGGAGCATGGGCGAGATCCTGCGCGCCGCTCCGCGCAACACGCTGATCCTCTTCACCTCCGACAATGGTCCATGGTTCGCCGGCAGCACCGGCGGCTTGCGCGGCCGCAAGGGCACCACCTGGGAAGGCGGTCAGCGCGTCCCCATGATCGCCCGCTGGCCCGGCCAGATCCCCGCCGGACGCGTCTCCGCCGCCCTGCTCACCGCGATGGACTGGGTGCCCACCATCGCCGCCATCTGCGGCGCCCGCGTTCCCGGCGGCATCGACGGCGTGGACGCCGGCGCCGTGCTTCGCGGCGCTCAACAGGAGCCCCCGCGCGAGGTATTGCTGTACTTCTTCGGCTGGGATCTGCAGTCGGCGCGGCTCGGCAACTGGAAACTGCACCTGGCGCGCTACGACCTGGAAGCCTATTCGCAGGGGTGGTTGACCGCACGGCAGAACGTGCCGCTTCCCCGGCCGGAGTTGTATGACGTCGCCGCCGATCCTTCGGAAAGCTTCGACGTCGCCGGGCGCCACCCGGACATCGTCCGCCGCATCTCCGAAGCCGCCCTGCGGGCTCTCGAGCAGTATCCGGAACCCGCGCGCCAGGCCTGGAAGGAGACGCAAGCTCGCTCCGGCCGGGTGATCGACTCGGGAGCCTACCCGCTCACCGGGCCCTTGCCGCCGCGTCCCGCGCCGGTCCCGCCCGGTCAGTGAAAAAGAGAAATGCCGCCGGCTTGCGCCGCGCGGCATGAATCCGGGGAGAGATGAGGTGGAATCAGGCGACGTCGACGCCCATCGAAACGCAGGTGCCCTTCACCTGGTTGATGGCCGACTCGATGGTCAGGCAGTTCAGATCGGGCATCTTGAGTTTGGCGATCTCCTCGATCTGCTTCATGGTGATCTTGCCGACCTTGGCTTTGTTCGGCGTGGCCGAGCCCTTCGCCAGATTCACCGCGCGCTTGATCAGCACCGGCACCGGCGGCGTCTTGGTGATAAACGTGAAGCTGCGATCGCTGAAGATCGTGATCACCACCGGGATGATCAACCCTTCCTGATCCTTGGCCGACGTCTTCGCATTGAACGCCTTGCAAAACTCCATGATGTTGACGCCCTGAGGACCCAGGGCGGTGCCGACCGGCGGCGCGGGAGTCGCCTTGCCCGCCGGAATCTGCAGCTTCACCTGACCAGTAACCTTCTTTGCCATTTCCTATTCGCTCCTGATGCTAAATCTTCTCGACGCCGAGGAAATCCAGTTCCACGGGCGTGGACCGGCCGAAGATGGTCACCATCACGCGCAGCGTGCTGCGGTCCGGATTGACTTCTTCCACCTTGCCGGAGAAATTCGTGAACGGGCCTTCGATGATCTTCACCGTCTCGCCCTTTTCGAAGGTGAGCTTCGGCCGCGGCCGCTCGGCCGAGGTGGCCTGCCGGTGGAACACGGCGTTCACTTCATCGGCCGTCATCGGAACCGGCATCTTGCCGCCTCCGACGAACCCGGTGACGCGCGGCGTTTCCTTCACCCGGTGCCACAGATCGTCGTCCATATCCATTTCCACCAGCAGATAGCCCGGATAGAGCAGCCGCTTAGTGGTGACTTTCTTTCCGTTGCGCAGCTCCACCACTTCCTCGGTGGGAATCAGGATGTTGCCCAGCTTATGATCGAAGCCGAAGGAAGCCGCGCGGCTGCGCAGGCTCTCGGCCACCTTGTTCTCGAACCCCGAGTAGGTGTGGATGATGTACCACTTCTTGGTGGACAGCTCGGCTGCGGGAACCGCCTCCGGCGCCGCGGCCGCCTCTTCGAGCGGACCGTCCCCGGCGGACTCGAACGCGGCTGCTTCCGTCGCCGCCGCCGGTTCTTCCGGCTCCGCTGCTTCGGCGGGCGGCTGGCTCTCCATCGGGTTCTGTTCTTCGAGGTTCTCTGGCATCAAAAGGCCGCCCTTACTTGGTCAACGTGTCAAACAGCTTCGTGATTCCGCGGCCCACCAGGAAGTCGACAATTCCGAAATAGGCGGCGAACGCGAATACCGCGCCGATGACCACCAGCGTGGTCGCCCGCACCTGCTTCCAGCTCGGCCAGGTCACGCGGCGCATCTCCGCGCGCAGGTCTTCAAAATAGTCCTTGGTGGCCATCCACCATTGCACCGGCTTCTGCGCAATCGCGTTCGTTTCCGTGGCCATGCTCTTCGTTCCCGTCATTGCTGTTTGCTGATTACCTTCGAATCGTTTGGCAGGGGCAGAGGGATTCGAACCCCCAAAGGCGGTTTTGGAGACCGCTGGTTTACCGTTAGCCTATGCCCCTTCCGGCAGACCCTTCCACACGGGCGTGAGCACGCACACGAATCCTACGCGCCACCACGTGTAAATATTAGGTTAGCAGAAGGCGCGGGATCGCGGCAAGCGATCCCGGATTCCGCGCCCTAGCCCCGCCTCTCGAAGTACTGCCGGAGGGCGTCTTCCAACGCGGGCATCGGCGCGACCCCCGCGCCCTCCATCTTGGCGTTCGACAGCGCCGAGAACTTCGGCCGGCGAGCCGCCGTCCGGTATTCCCGCTCGTTCGTCGCCCGAAGCTGCGGCTGCAGGCCGGCCGCCGCGAAAATCAAGCCCGCCCACTCATACCAGGAGATCGGGGTCCCGCCGCCCACGTGAAACACGCCGGTCTTGCCCTTTTCCACCAGATCCGCCGTCTTTTCCGCCAGTGCCGGAGCGTAGGTGGGCGACGCCACGTGATCGTTCACCACCCGGATCGGCTGCCCGGAGGCCGCCAGCCGCAGCATCAGCTCGACGAAATTTCCCCGCGCGGTATGCAGCCCGCCCGGGCCGTACACCCCGCATGTCCTGATAATCAACGGGTTATCCAGGTACGCCTGCGCGAACAGTTCGCCGGCGAGCTTGGAAACCGCGTACGCCCCCAGCGGCCGCGTGGCGTCCTCCTCCGCGTACGGCGAGCCCTTGGTTCCGTCGAACACGTAATCGGTCGAAAAATGCACCAGTTGCGCGTCGATCTGCCGGCAGGCCATCGCCAGGTTCCGCACCGCCAGGCCATTGGCGGAAAGCGCCGCCTGCGGCTCGGTTTCCGCGACGTCCACCTGGTTGTATGCGGCGGAGTTCAGAACCAGTTGGGGATCGAAAGACGCCAGCGCCGCTTCCACCGCCGCGCGGTCCGTGATGTCCACCTGCGTCCGCTCGAACCCCTTGACTTCCCAGCCCCTGCGGGCGAATTCCTGCTTCAGCTCGACGCCCAGTTGGCCGCCGCTCCCGAAGATCGCTGCTTTTCGATCAGGCACTTCCTCAGCATAGCTTAGGTGGCTGGCGATTCGAGCCTGAAGTCCTGAATCCTCCGGTACTTGTACCGGCGTCCACCTGCCCGCGCCGGGTTTCGCGCCCCCTCCATTCGTGGAATAATCCTCTTGTAAGAACCGTAACCCACGCTCCGTCTTCACAAGCAGGAGGCGCATGGGTGCAGCTCTTAACTGAGGAGGCGACCGTTTCCACCGTACCGCGCGAGCTGGAAGAGTTGTTCGCA
>JAIEPW010000050.1 GCA_019748195.1 Bryobacteraceae bacterium | reverse complement strand
TCGCTGATCAGCGTGGGCTTGATGCTGCCGTTCAGCGTCAGGCTGAAGAACCGCGGCTCCACCGGCGTGGACCCGCCCGGCTGGATCTGCCCGCTGCTGCCCCCGGTCAAGCCGGCAATGTCCACCTGACCCACCGCCGTCTCCACCTGCGTCGCGTAGCGGTACGTGCTGTTGATTCTCCAGTTGTTGGTCAGGTTGTAATCCAGCCGGCCGACGCCGAAATCCATGCGGACCGAATTGTCCACCGGACCGACGAAGCCGGCCGTGTTCAAACCGTCGCCGCGGCTCAGATCGTTCGGATCCGGCATCTTGGCCCACAATGCCGCCACCACCGGGCTGATCCCGATCCGCCGCGGATCGATCTCCCGGATGTTATAGCTCTGGATCGCGCCTCCCGCGTCCTGGAAACGCAAAATCCCTTGCTTCAGCTCGCGCGTCGGAACGAAGCGGGACACGATCGCCGCTTTCGGAAAACGCCGGCTTTCCCAGTTGCCGAACACGAACAGCTTGTCCCGGATGATCGGCCCGCCCATGGACGCACCGTACCGGTTGTCCTTCAACTCCGGACGGCGAATCCCCAGCCGGTTGTTGGTCCACGTGTTCGCGTTCAGATTGTCGTTCTGGTGATACCAGTAGCCGGAGCCGTGCAGCGCGTTCGTCCCGCGCTTGGTTACCAGGTTGATCTGGCCGCCGGATGCGCCGCGGAACGTCGCGTTCGCGTTCGTGGTCGACACCCGGAACTCCTCCACGGATTCGAGAGGCACCGGGATGGTCGGCGTCGGCCCCGCCCAGTCGATCGCGCTCGAAAAGTAACCGCCTGTCCCGCTGGTCAGGTCCGTCGCATCCGCGCCGTCCAGATTGAAGCGATTCTGGTCCGAACGCATCCCCGCTACCTGACCCGCGAAATTCGGGTCTGTCTGGCCGCGCGAGGGGGTCACCAGCGGCTGAATCGTCAGCAGCGCGCTCGCCGAGCGATTGATCGTCGGCAGCCGCAGCACCGTGTCGCCCTTCAGCACGGAGCCGACGGTGGAGTCCACCGTCTGTAGTTCTACCCCCGCGCCCGCGATCACTTCGACAGTCTCCGCCACCGCGCCCACTTCCATCTTGAAGTTCACGGTGTAGGACTTCGATACGTCGATCTTCAGGTCGTTCACCGCCGCCTGGCGGAAGCCCGCCGCGGTCACCGTCAGGCGGTAGGTCCCCGGCAGAACGTTGACGAAGGTGTACTGCCCTACGTCGTTGGTGGTCAGGCTCTGGGTGGAGTTCGTCGCCTTCTCGGCGATGGTGACCTGAGCTCCGGCGACAATCGCGCCCGAGGCATCTGTCACGACTCCAATAATCGTCCCAGTAGAAGCCGTTTGGGCCAGCAAGCCTAACGGCAGAAGAGTGAAAACGGCAAGCAGCTTGATCATGCCAACACCTTTCCCCTCAGCGTTCTCAGTTCGGTCCTCGCGGACCACGCAGTGGGGAAAGCATATTTGGATCGTAAGAATGCGTCAAGCCTGAACATGACAACTAAATGAAGTTTAATAATTCAGGTTCTAGCATCCGTTACGGTTTTCCACGCCGGAAGCGCGTCTGCGAATACACCTGAAACTCCTTGCCGGGGCCGGCCAGGGAGAAGATCTCCTGCATCTCGTCCGGAGACTCCAACCTGTACAATTCCTTGGCACGCCAGCCCGGCGGGATGTTCTCGATCCGGCGCGTCACGAACTCGAGCGCCTTGCCGTCGTCCGCCGCGGCCTCCAAGATGTACTCGTTCACGAACCCTTCCACGTGGAATTGGCGAAACACGATTTTGCCCAGCGCCTTATCGAAGCTGAAGACGCCGAAGTCTTCATGAACCTCGGGCGATGCGCCCGGCGACTTCGGTTCGTAGACGCACTTGTTCCGAAGCACCAGGAAGCGATTCTGTAGCTCGAAGCGGTAGCTGCGCGTGCAGACGCCCTTGCCCGGCTCACCCGATGCCGGGCCTTCCCACTCGCCCGCGAGGGCGCGAAGATGCGTCCAGGGATCAGCTTGAGCGGCTGCCGGCGGTGGCAGCAGGAGGACGAGAACAGCGGCGGCGCGTGGCATGGCCGCTATTCTCACGCTTTCCCTGCCTCCGCGCCAGCCCCTCTATTTGGGCGGCAACTTCAGCGGATCGTAGTATGGCTTGTCCTGCGACTGGAATTTCCGCAGCCACTTGCCGCCCGCCTCCGAGGGAGTAAACGACCATTCCTGGCGATGGTAATTCCAGCTCTCCGGATTCAGCTTCTGCGCGTTCTGAAACCACTTCGCCGCCAGATCGCTCCGGCCGCGCTCGTGCAGGAACACCGCGAGCCGGAAGCTGGAATCGGCCTGCTTTTCGTGATCCGTCGGACCCCGCAGCGCCGCCCGGATCTGGTCCGGAGTCAGCACGTATTGGCTGGATGCTCCGTTGGCCACCCAGTCGCGCAACGCTTCCACGTAGCGATCGCCCTCGGTGGTGATGCTCTTGCCGCCGGGGATGTTCAGCGTCTGGCGCGAAGTGTAAGCGGTTTCGAGCGGGCGCACGATCCGGCCCTGCTCGTCGATCCAGACTCCCGTGGGTACATTCACCATCCCGTACAGCGAGCTGACCGTATGCTTGCGGTCGATCAGCGTCGCGAACGTTGCCTTGGCCGCGTCGTAGAACTTCCCCGCCGCCGCTTCGCCCGCCGTGTCCTGCGCGGCCGCGATGATCTCGAATCCCTTCCCCCTCAGTTCCTCATACAGTTTCTGCCACCCGGGCAGATCGCGTGCGCATCCTCACCAACTGGCCCAGGTCAGCAACAGGACCTTCTTGCCGCGATACTGCGACAGGCTGACAGGCCGGCCCTGCCGGTCCGGCAGCGTGAACCCGGGGGCGATTCCCTGCGCGAAGTCTCGCCCGCGCAACACCGGGACATCGCTGTAGCTGAACGCGGGGAACGCGCTCTCGGCGCTCTCGGCCTGGCCCGTTTTCGCCGCGAACGCGGTGAGGTCAAAATAGGGTTTCCCCTGCATCTTGCGAACCAGCGAGTCCGGGCCTTTCTGCTTCACGGGAATGCAGATCTCATCCACGCAGGCCCCCTGCGGCTTCAAGGTGAACCCGTTCGCCTGGGGCAGGCTGGCGGCCGGAATCCACAAGTGATCCTTGTCCAGAAACGCGCCCGCGATCGCCGCCGCGTTCTCCCCGTACAGCACCGAGACTTCCTGGGCTTTCGCGGCCTGCCCGGCGAAGGCGGACGTGCCGCACATCGCGAGAATCTCCCGCCGGTTCCAATTCATGAATTACTCTCCTGACAAAGCAACGCCGCCTTTCAGCGGGATGGTGTGAAGCGGAAATCCGAAATGGCCAGCTCGCCTTCCAGTACGAAGCCGAACTTGCCCTCGGCGAAGTTACGGCCGCTCAGCGAGCCGATGACGGTCCACTCCTCGCCTTCCTTCATGCGATGAATGATGCGCTCGCCCTGGACCTCGATTTGAATCGAGAAGGTGCCGTCCTTCTCGGCGTGGCTGCTGCGTTCCTTGTCCACGCTGCGCCCGTTGGTCACTTCCTTGGTCACGAAGCTCTTGTTGTCGAGCTCGAAGAGCGCGTAATTGCGCTCATCCTTCATGCCCAGGAACCACTTGATCTTCTTGTTGGTGCCGAAGGCGCCGCTGCCGCGGGTCTTTTGGACATTGAACGAGAAAACGCCGCGCGTGGGAGTGATGCTGAAGGTGGCGAACTTGTTCCCGCCGCCGCGTGCCGTGTACACGCTCCCTTCCTGGCGCCACCTGCCGGCTTCATCGAAGTCGGCCATGGTTCCCGCTTTCACCGCGGGCTGCTGGCTGGATTGCGCGCGCTGCAGTTGGATGTCCACCGTGCGCGTTTCGCCCGAAGCCACCTGCACGTTCACGCTGCGCTCGGCGTAGTTGGGAGCTCGTCCGGTAATCACGTAGCTGCCGGCGGGCAGCTCCACCTGGGCTCCCGTGACCGCGTGCGTCTGCTGCTCATCGGCGCGACGCCACGTGATCGCGGATTCCGCCGGGGCCCTGTTGATCCGCAGCGTTCCGTTGGCCGACGCAAGCACCACGTCGGAGCCGGACAACGCGACGGTGTCGCCCGCGCGGAACGAGCGTCGCAGCGAATTGGTGCGGAATCCCTCCCGCCGCAGCTCAACGGTATGTTCGCCGGGTGCGATGCCGCCTTGCGAGAAGCCGCCGTCGGCGCCGACAACCCCCGCGCTGCGCTGGTCGATGAAGACTTGCGTGCCCGGTACGCCGCCGCGGATCTCCAGCTTCGCCACCTGCGGCATCGACTTCATCTTGAACTCCAGCCGCGATTCCTCGCCCTTCTTGATTGCCGCGTTCACCGCGGGGACCGCTTCGTAGCCGTCCTTGGCGACACGAACCTTTACCGGGCCCGGCGGCATCGAGATGCGGAACAGTCCGCGCTTGGTCTTGGTCCGCATCTCGCGGTCGTTAACGAAGACCGTGGCCTCATCCTGATCCACCGCCACGATGAGCGTCCCGATGTTCAAGTCCGACTTCAAAAACGCAGTCAGCATCGGCGACGGACCGAAGCTCTCCGTCATCTTCTTCTCGCCGACGATCAGTTCGTGTACGCCCGGCGCGAATCCCTGCAGATCGAGCCCCTTGGCCGTGACGTCGCCCTGCGGCTTGGCGTCCAGTTGGACTTTCAGCGGACCGGTGCTCGAATAAACCTTGGCGTTGTTGGCGAACGAAGCCACCAGCACCGCCAGCACATCCCGCGACTTCAGCGTCTCGGCGACTTCCGGCGCCCGCGCGGGCGTCATGGTCACCGTGAAACTCGCTTCGCCGGTGGGCCCCGTGATCTTGACGTTGTGCGAGCCCGGCGGCACCCGGTCGATCACCAGCGTCCCGTCCTGCAAGTCGCCCGCCGGCTTGTCGTCCATGGTCACCTTCCCGGCCTGAAACTCGGTAACCAGGCGCAGCGTCTGGGGTTGCGGCGTCAGCGCCAGATTCACCGTGATCGGCGCGCCCGCCGCCACCGTGACCCCCGAAGCCGCGGGATCATAGCCTTCCAGCGTCGCCATCACCTCGTAGTTACCGGGCGGCAATTCCACCTTGCAGTTCGCCTTGCACTTCTCTTCGTTGTTAATGCGAATGGTCGCGCCCGCCGGCGATGTCACCACCTCCACCGGCACCGAGCCGGCCACCGGCGGCGGAGCTTCGGCATTCTTGTTCCTGGCCAGTTGCACCAGCGCGGCGATTCCGGCCACCGCCAGCACGGCCCCCAGCAGGCCGCCCAGCCACAAAGCCCGCTTCCAGTTCAGTTGCCCCCCGCCCGAAGTCGCGGCCGCGGGCGGGGACGGCGGCGGAGGCATCGGCGCGGAAACCACCGGAGCGGCCTGCGTCGTCAACGGCGGCGGCGTCTTCACCTGCGACTGCCCTGTGTTCCGCATGCCCGTGGGTTCTTCCACCGGCGGAGGCGGGGGCGGCGTGCCATGCGTCCCCGTCGCAGGCGGCGCCGCCGCCTTTTGCGACCCTGTCTGCGGAAAGGCCCAGGAATCGCTCGTGTGAGCCCCCGCCATGTCCTTCAGCATCCGGCCCTTGTTCACCAGCCGCTGCTTGACGTCGGCCAGCGTCAACTGGACCTCGAAATCGCTCACCGGCGTCTTGCCGATCTCTTCCAAACGGTAGAAGATCGGCTTCAGATCACCGAGTTCCGTGACACGCTGGATCTTCTGATC
>JAIEPW010000090.1 GCA_019748195.1 Bryobacteraceae bacterium | reverse complement strand
GTGAACGGCGCGCCGACGAATCCGATGACCGGGACGCGCCCCGACAGCGCGCGAACCACTTGTTGAATGGACTCGCCCACATAACCGAGGTCGTCGGTATTGGAGATGGAGAGAGAGTCGATGTCGGAGGAGGTGCGGACCGGATTGTCGATCGCCGGACCCTCGCCGGCAACGAATTGCAGCTTCAGGCCCATCGGCTCCACGGGGAGGAGCAGATCGGCGAAAATGATGGCGGCGTCGACGTCCAGCACTTCGACGGGTTGCAGCGTGACTTGGGCCGCCAGATCGGGGCGCTTGCAGATCTCGAGCAAGCCATGCTTGGCCCGGATCTCCCGATATTGCTTCATATAGCGGCCGGCCTGCCGCATGAACCAAACGGGCCGGACATCGGTGGGCCGGCGCCGGCAGGCGTCCAGAAACCGGCTGCTCATTGGAGGTACACGCATCACAACTCTCCCGTCTTCCGGATTCGCCGCAGGCTTGTAAATTGTTCAAAACACGAGCGCGCGAATCGCTCCAGAGGCGCAGCGGAGAAAAATCCCGCGCCGCTTCTTCGAGAGTAGCACAAGGGCGAAATGTGAGCGTAGTGTTTCGACTCTAATTGCTTGACCTGGTTATAGATATTCCTTGGCCCGCGGCTGCGCGTCCGTACCATGCACGCGGGCGCCCACCGAACCGTTTCCCAGAGTGTTTCTGCTTGACGAAAATCGATAAGAGGTTTATCGTTAGTCGATATGTCAACGACAGCGCAAACCGCCTTGCCTCTCGCCCGATTTGCCCTGAAAACCACCATTCTCGTCAACTGGTTGACTGCCGCGGCGTTGGTCACTCTGCTCTTGTTCCTGCCGCACGAGCAGTGGATCCTGAAATCGTTCCAGCTTGCGCCTTCGCCCGCCGCGGATCGGCTCGTTCTGGGGCTGCGCGCGATCGCGGGAATCGGCCTGGCCTCCGTGCCGCTGAACTATGTCGTCCTCAAGCGTCTGCTCGCCATGGTGGAAAGCGTCCGCGCGGGCGAGCCGTTCGCCTACGCCAACGTCCTGCGTCTGCGGGCGATCGCCTGGGCGCTGCTGGGCCTCCAGGTCTTCAGCCTTTCCATCGGCGCAATCGCGAGGTCCATTTCCACGCCGCAGCATGTCGTGAAGCTCGACGCCGGCTTCTCCGCAAGCGGCTGGCTTGCCGTGCTGCTCACGTTCATCTTGGCCCGCGTGTTTTCGGAAGCCGCTCGCATGCGCGACGACCTGGAAGGAACGGTGTAAAGGTGAGCATCGCCGTCAAGCTCGACGACCTGCTTCACGAGCGCCGGATGACGCTGACCGAGCTTGCGGATCGCATCGGGATCACGCTCGCAAATCTTTCGATTCTGAAGACCGGGAAGGCTCGCGCCATCCGCTTTTCCACCCTGGAGGCGATCTGCGAAGCGCTTTCCTGCCAGCCGGGTGACCTGCTTCGCTTCGAGCCGGACCCGGATCAGCTTCAGCAGCCTGAACTCGCGGCGTCCGGCAAGGAACTGTAGATATGCGGCACAGCCATCTTCTCACCGTGACGTCTCTGCTTTCCATCGTCTTCATGGCGCTCCACCTGACTGACGACATCGTTCGCGGGCTGGAGTCCGGGGGGATGTCCACGCTGGCTGGCATCCTGATCCTGGTGATCTGGTTGTACGGAACCCTGATCCTTTCGGAACGGCGCGCCGGCTACATCATCATGCTCCTCGGCTCCGTTGGCGGCGCGGCGGTGCCGGTGATCCACATGAGGGGCGCCGGGCTCGCGGGCGGCAGTCTCGCCGGATCGAGCGGCGTCTTCTGGTGGGTGGCGGTGTTGATCGGCCTGGGAATCACGTCCATCTTCTCCGCTATTCTTTCCGTACGCGGCTTGTGGGTGAGGCGGCCATGAGCAACTGCCTTCTGCCGGAACAGATCGACAACCGCTACCGCGGTCGCGCGTTGGCCATTTGGATTCTTTGTCCGCTGGTTGTGGTGAAGCTCCTGCAGGGCGCGAATGTCGCCGGGCTGCTCGGGACCGGGAGGAGCCGTCAGATTCTCGAATCCGTGGACCGGGCGCCGGTGAGCGAGTTTCCGCTTGAAGCGGCCTCCCACCTGGTCTTCCTTTTCGCCGCGTGGGGATTGTGGGTGTTCCTGTTCGGCCTCCTGGGGATCGTTGTTCTCTTTCGCTATCGTGCCATGATCCCGCTGCTATTTATGATTCTTGTGATCGAGCAGGCCGGCCGGAAAGCGCTGTCGTCGGTGCACCTCGGCAGCCCCTTCTGGTCGGTCTCGGGCAGTGTCGCGAATCTGATCAATTGGGCTTTTCTTTTGGCCGCCGGCGTGGGCCTCCTACTGTCGCTGTCCCGCGGCAAAGAGCCAACCGCTCCCGCCTGAGCCGCGCCTCGTCGGCGCCAGGCGCCACGGGAGCGGTACGTCGCAGTTCAGCAACTAAAACCCCCAAAAAGCCGACGTTTGGCAGGTAAACGCTCAGCAGGGCAGGATGCCGAAAACGCCCCGGAAGCAACAGAGGCCTGTTTCGGAAGGCAGATTTCCACAGCCTAAGTAGAAGATGCACAGCAGGATAATCGAATCATGCCCAACGGAGCGGCGCCCGGCGCCACCTGGCGCCGACCCTTCACATGAGTCTCAGCTCAACTTCGGATGCACCTTGCGCCACTCGGTGGCCTGCTCATAGGCCAGCGCGGCGCGCAGCGGCGTTCCTTCCTCGTACAAGCGGCCGGCGAAGCACAGCCCCAGCGGCTGATCCTGATTCAGAATCCCGCACTTCACCACCACCTGCGGCTGTCCTGTCAGGTTGGTTATGGACAGCGAAGCGCTTTGGTTCGAGGAGATCAGGACGTCCCAGCGGGAGAAGAAATCATCCATCTTATGCTGCAGCAGCGTCCGGGCGCGCTGCGCGCGAATGTACTCGACGGCGGGGATCGCGCGGGCGGTGCGGAAGGTGTTGGGCCAATCGCCGGGAGCCTGACCCTTCAACTTGCCCACCTGACCGTCGCGAGTGATGTCGTCGAAGGCGGCGGCGGCTTCGGCCGAAAGCAGAAACATGAGTTGCTGCGTGGGAAACTCGGGCAATTCCACCGGTTCCAGCTTCATCCCCGTTTTGCGGCAGGCATCCAGCGCGTCTTCATAGATCTTCTTGCGATCGCCGGTCAGCCGGTCGAACTCGGTCTTGGTGTAGCCGACGCGGAGCTTGGAGAGCGGCATCGCAGGGTTCCAGTCGAGCGGCGCGTCCAGCGTGGTGTTATCGCGCCCATCTGGACCGTACATCGCGTTCAGCACCAGCGCGCAATCCTCCACGCCGCGGCAGATGGGGCCGATCTTGTCCATGGTCCAGGAAAGGCCCATCGCGCCGTAGCGGCTTACGCGTCCATAGGTGGGCCGCAGTCCGGTAACCCCGCAGGCGGTGGACGGCGAAATGATGGAGCCCAGCGTTTCGGTGCCGATGCTGAAGCCGACACAACCGGCGGAGGTGGCGGACGCGGATCCGGCGGAGGAGCCGCTGGAGGTCCGCTCCGTGTTCCACGGGTTCTTGGTCATGCCTCCGAACCACAGGCCACCCTGCGCCAGCGCGCCCATCGACAGCTTGGCCACCAGCACGGCGCCGGCGTCCCGCATGCGTGTGATCACGGTGGCGTCGTAGTCGATCATCTGGTTTTCGAAAGGTTCCGCGCCCCAGGTGGTGCGAATCCCCTTGGTGGCGAACAGGTCCTTGGCGCCGTAGGGGATGCCGTGCAGCGGCCCGCGATATTTGCCGGACTTGATCTCGGCGTCGGCTTGCGCGGCCTCACGGAGCGCGAGATCCTCGGTCAGCGTAACCACGAAATTGAGCTTGGGCGCATAGCGCTTCAGCCGCTCCAGGTACATGCGAGTGAGTTCCGTCGACGAGACACGCCGCGCCTTCACGAGTGCTGCCAGGTCGGTCAGGGGAAGGAACGCGAGTTCCTCAGTAGAGGTCCACTTCAGGGACGGCACGGAAATTTTGGACGGTGAGAACTTCGCCGGCCGCTTCTTCGGCTCTTTGCCCGGCAGGGCGGGCAGGAAGCGGAAGGCAGGCTCCGTGTCATACGGGATGGGCAGCGCGCGAAGCCGCTCGTAGGACGCCAGGTTGCGATTCACGCCATTGAGCGCCAGCTTCAACTGCTCCTCGGGGAACTCCAGGCCAATCGCCGCCAGCGCCTGCTTCAGCATTTCCACGGTGACCTTCTGCGGGGTCTGGTCCGGCGAATTCCGCTGTTGTGCGGCGAGCTCGACCTCCGACAACACCGCGGCCAGCGCGGGTCCCAGCATCATCCAGGTTCGGCGCGAGAGGTCCGAAGTTCGGGAAGGATCGTTGGCCATAAGTGGGTAGAGTACCGCGACCGGGACTCGGGGTGGTATAAGCGAGTGCGATGGGCGACAACATTCTTTCCGGAATTCGCGTGATCGACGCGGGCACCTATATTGCCGGGCCTTGCAGCTCCACGGTGATGGCGGACTTCGGCGCGGAGGTGATCAAGATCGAGCGTCCCCCGGCGGGAGATCCGTACCGGGCGCTGCACACGCTTCCCGGAATGCCTGTCGCGGAAACGGATTATTGCTGGCTGCTCGACAACCGCAACAAGAAGAGCCTGGCGTTGAACATCGCGGAAGAAGCCGGGCGCGAGGTCCTGATGCGTCTGGTGCGCAAGGCCGACGTCCTGGTGACCAACTACCAGCCGCAGATGATCCGCCGCTTCCGGCTGAGCTATGAGGAGTTGTCGGCCGAGAATCCCCGCCTGATTTATGCCAGCGTCACCGGATACGGGGAGGTGGGTGAGGAAGCCGACAAGCCCGGGTTCGACACCACGGCGTACTGGGCGCGCAGCGGGCTGATGGACGTGATGCACAACGCCGACGCCGAGCCGGCGCGCAGTCCCGCGGGCTTCGGCGATCACCCGACGTCCATGGCGCTCTTCGGGGCGGTCATGATGGCGTTGTATCACCGCGAGCGGACAGGACGCGGGTCGAAAGTCCTCACTTCTCTGATGGCCAACGGCGTGTGGTCCAACGGCTGCGCGATTCAGGCGGCGCTGATCGGCGCGAAGTGGCCGGTGCGAACGTCGCGCAAGGACCCGCTGAGCCCGCTGGTGAATCACTACCTCTCGCGCGACGGCGCCCGCTTCATGCTTTGTCTGCTGAACCAGCAGGCGGAGTGGCCGCGGCTGTGCGCAGCGATCGG
>JAIEPW010000024.1 GCA_019748195.1 Bryobacteraceae bacterium | reverse complement strand
CATGGTGGGACCGCCGGTGCCGTTGCCCGCGTCCACCACTACCCTGATCCGCCGGTCCCAGTGGAACTGCGCCGCCACCTCGTCCACGTAGGGCGTGATCGCGTCCGCGCAGGAGTGCTCGCCCTGCCCGGAGGCGAGATCCCCCGCGTCGATCATCTTGCGGACTTCCTGAATCGTCTCGCCGTGCAGCGTCCCCGAGCCGCAAACCGTCTTGAAGCCGTTGAACTCCGCCGGATTGTGGCTGCCGGTGATCATCACCGCGCCGTCCATTTCGAAATGCACGGCGGAGTAATAAAGCAGCGGCGTCGGGACCACGCCGATTTCCGTGACGTCGCAGCCGCTGCCGAGAAGTCCCTTGAGCAGCGCCGATCGCAGGCGGTCCGAACTGAGGCGGCAGTCGCGTCCCAGCGAGATCCTCGGGCCCGAGTTGCGCCGCAGAAAGGTTCCCAGCGCGCGTCCCAGAACTTCGATGTCCGGGCTCAGGAGTTCGGTGTCGGCGACGCCGCGGATGTCGTACTCGCGGAAAATGGTGGGCTTCAGCATGGCTGTTTAGAAATTAGCACGCGGGCGGGGCGGCATAGTGCCGTAGAATCACGGGATGCACCGGATCGCCGCGCTGCTCGCCGCCCATGCCCTGCTGCTCGCCGCCGCCCCCCGCCCCAACATCGTCTTCATCCTCGTCGACGACCTGCGCTGGGACGAACTGGGCATCTCCGGGCACCCCTACGTCCCGACTCCGAATATCGACCGCATCGGCCGCGAGGGAGTGCGCTTCCGCAACGCGTTCCTCACCACGCCGCTTTGCTCGCCCTCGCGCGCCAGTTTCCTCACCGGGCAGTACGCGCGCACCCACGGGATCACCGACAACACCAACCGTTCCGCGGCCAGCCACCGGTTGATCACGTTCCCGCTGCTGCTGCGGCGCGCCGGCTATGACACCGCGTTCATCGGCAAGTGGCACATGGGCAATGACGACCAGCCGCGCCCGGGTTTCCACCGCTGGGTCAGCTTCAAGGGGCAGGGAACCTATCTCGACCCGGACTTCAACGTGGACGGCCAGTCCGTGAAGCAGCCGGGCTATATCACCGACATCCTCACCGGCCACGCCGTCGAATTCGTCCGCCGCAAGCGGGACAAACCTTTCCTCGTTTACCTGGCGCACAAGGCGCTGCATCCCGAGACGGTGCAGCGAGACGACGGCAGCGTGGACCTTACGCAGTCGGAAACGTTCATTCCCGCCGAGCGGCACAAGAACCTGTTTGCCGGCCAGGCGATCCCGCGCCGCCCGAACTACGCCCGCGCCCCGCAAGGCAAGCCCGCGCTGCTGCGCAAGATCGGAGATCTGCCGCCTCTCGGTCCGTCCACCGTCACTTCCGACGAAGCGATCCTCGGCCGCCAGAGGGCCCTGATGGCCGTCGACGAAGGCGTCGGCGAGATTCTTCGCGCCCTGCGGGAGACCGGCCAGCTCGACCACACCATCATCGTCTTCGCCGGCGACAACGGCTACTTCTACGGCGAGCATGGCCTCAGCGTGGAGCGCCGCCTGGCCTACGAGGAATCCATCCGCATGCCCTTGCTGATTCGTTATCCCAAGGCGATCCCGGCCGGGCGTATCCGCGAGGAAATGGTCCTGAACATCGATGTCGCGCCCTCCCTGCTGGAATGGGCCGGCGTTGCGGTCCCGCCGGTCATGGAGGGCAAGCCCTTCGGGGCGCTTTTTTCCGGCGGCCGGGCCCCCTGGCGCAAGTCCTTCCGGATCGAGTACTACTCGGATACGGTTTTCCCGCGCATGCGGAACATGGGCTACCAGGCGGTGCGGACCGGTCGCTGGAAGTACATCCGCTATCGGGAGCTGGAAGGCATGGATGAGCTGTACGACCTGCGCGCGGATCCTTACGAGATGCGAAATCGCATCGGCGACCCCGATTCCGCTAAAGTGCTCGAAACGATGCGGGCGGAACTCGCCCGGCTCCAGCGGTAGGGGCCCGCCCCGGCAGGTTTCGATTTTCGTGATTTAGTTCGCTTGCCACCAAAACCATTCTTTTCGCCCCACCCTTCCTAACACTTCGCCACGCCATGCGTCTTGCTGATGAGTCACCATCTATGGCTGAACCCTTGGCTTCCGGACAGTACTGCGGCGTCACCTTGAGTTCCCGTCACCTGGACGGACTCGCCCTGACGGAAACCCGGTACGCGCCGGGATCGCGCCTGGCGCCGCACGCGCACCGCAATGCTTATTTTTGCCTCGTCCGCCAGGGCACCTATGACGAGACGTTCGGTTCCCGGACGCGCCGCTGCGGACCTTCCACCCTCGCCTTCCATCCCGCCGGTGAACAACATTCCGAGGAAATGGGCGATTCACCCGTCCTTTCGTTCAACGTGGAAGCGGACGCCGCATGGCTGGAACGGCTGGGCGTTTCCGGCCGCTGCTTTGAAACCGCGGCGGGGTTCCAGGGCGGCGAAGCCGAACACATTGCCGCCCGCCTGTATCGCGAGTTCCGCGAATCCGACGTCCCCTCCCGCCTGGCGGTGGAGGGCCTGGCGCTGCAGACCATCGCGGCGGCGTCGCGGCTCTCGGCGACCCGCGCGGATGCCCGCCGCCCCGCCTGGTTCCCCCGCGTCCTGGAGATTCTCCACGAGCGTCCCGCCGACAATATTTCCCTCGCCTTTCTGGCGGCCGAAGCCAACGTTCACCCGGTGTATCTGGCGCGCGCCTTCCGCAAGTATCAGCACGCCAGCATCGGGGAGTATCAGCGGCGGTTGCGCGTGCAGCTCGCGCGCGGCTACATGTCCGATCCGGCGCTGTCGCTGGAGGCGATCGCCGACCGGTCCGGTTTCGCCGACCAGAGCCACTTGACCCGCTGCTTCCGCCGTTTGATGGGTGTCACGCCGCTCGATTATCGCAAGCAGTGGCTCTCCCGGTTTCCTTCGTACTAAAACGCGGCAATTTCTCAAAACTCTGCTGTGAATTGACCCTTGCGAGATTCGTCTGTTCTTGTGAACATCTGCCTATGAAACGAATTCTGTACCTTGCGCTGCCGCTCGCGCTGCTGGCCCAGCCGCGGCCGGAACTGCCGGACCGCGCCGTGGACGCCGCCGCGCGCAACCAGATCCTGGACGGCCTGGCCGCGGAGTTGAAGAAGGGATACGTTTTCCCGGAAGTCGCGGAGAAAATGATCGCCGATCTCGGCGCGCGGCGCGGCGCCAAACGGTACGACTCCATAACCAGCGCGCGCCAGTTCGCCACGACCCTCACCGAGCACCTGCAGGCGATCAGCAAGGACAAGCACCTGCGGGTCCGCTACAGCTACGACCTGCTCCCGATTCAAGGAAATCAGCAGCCCTCGCCCGAACAGGTGGCCGAGTTCCGCGCCAATATGGCCCGCGGCAACTTCGGCTTCGCCAGGCTCGAGATCCTGCCCGGCAACGTCGGCTATCTGGATCTGCGCGGCTTTGCTCCTCCTTCCTTCGCGGGCGACACCGCGGTTGCCGCGATGAACTATCTGGCCCATGCCGACGCGCTGATCATCGACCTGCGCAACAACGGCGGCGGCAGCCCAGCGATGGTCGCGCTGCTGACCACATTCCTGTACGGCGAAAACGACGAGCAGCATCTCAACGACCTGTACTTCCGGCCCGAGGATTCCACCCGCCAGTGGTGGACGCTGCCCTATCTCCCGGCCAAGCGCTTTGCCGGCAAGCCCGTGTATGTCCTCACCGCGAACCGCACCTTCTCGGCGGCCGAGGAGTTCACCTATAACCTGAAGAACCTGAAGCGCGCGACCATCGTCGGCGAGACCACCGGCGGCGGCGCCCATCCCGGCGGGACGCGCCGGCTGCACGACCACTTCGACGTTTTCGTGCCCAGCGGCCGGGCCATCAATCCCGTCTCCAAGACCAACTGGGAAGGCGCGGGCGTGAAGCCCGATATCGACGTGCCCAAGGAGAAGGCGCTGTCCACCGCCCACATCGCGGCCATCGAGAAGGTGATGGAAACCACCACGGACGAGCGCCGCAAGGACGCGCTGCGCCGCGCCATGGAACAGGCGCGCAAGCAGTTCGAAGCCGCTCCGCCGCGCTGAATCGGCAGGATGGGCGTTCCGCTATGCTAGAAGCAAAGGATATCGCCCATGATTCCGATTCAAAAAGGAAAAGTCGCCAGGCAAGCCCATGTGGGCCTTCCCGAGGGAACGTACGAAGAAGAGCACGGCCGCAAGGGATTCTTCGGCAAGACCGCGCATCTGTATCACGCGCATCCGCCCACCGGCTGGGTTCGCTTTGAAGGCAAGCTGCGCCCCCACTGCCTGGATCTGAATCTGCTGGAGCCGTCCGATTTGCGCGACCCGCAGGGCGCGCCGGCCGCGGTCCTGGGCAATAACGAGGTGAAGGTTTACGTCTCGCGCCGCTCGGAGCCCATGCCCTTCTACTATCGCAATGCCGACGGCGACGAGTTGCTGTTCGTGCATCGCGGCGAAGGCGTCATCGAAACCGATTTCGGGCCGCTGCGCTTTGAAAAGGGCGATTACATCGTTCTCCCCCGCGCCGTCACCTACCGCATCATTCCCGACACGCGCGATAACTTCTTCCTGATCATCCAGTCACAAGGCGAATTCGACCAGCCCGAAAAAGGCCTTATCGGCCAGCATGCGCTCTACGACCCCGGAGTGATCGAGGTGCCGGAGCCCGCGCCGCGGCTCGACGACAACCGCGAGTGGGAAGTGCGCATCAAGTGCGAGGACGAGTTCTCCCGCGTGTGGTATCCCTGGAACCCCATCGACGTCGTCGGCTGGAAGGGCGATCTGACGGTCTGGAAGATCAACATGCGCGACATCCGTCCGGTGATGAGCCATCGCGCGCACCTGCCGCCCAGCGCCCACACGACGTTCGTGACGCCGGGCGCCGTGGTGTGCAGCTTCCTGCCCCGTCCGCTCGAGGAAGAGGGCGACGCGCTGAAAGTGCCGTTCTATCACCGCAACACCGATTACGATGAGTTCCTGTTCTACCACGACGGCGATTTCTTCTCGCGCGACAACATCAAGGCCGGCATGTGTACGCTGCATCCGCGCGGCATCCATCACGGCCCGCATCCCAAGGCGCTGCGCAACCAGCATCGCAAGACGCGCACCGACGAATACGCGGTGATGCTGGACGGCCTGAATCCGATTCACGTTCTGCCCGCCGGCGAGGA
>JAIEPW010000094.1 GCA_019748195.1 Bryobacteraceae bacterium | reverse complement strand
CGCGAGATGGACGCGGCGCTGCCGGTGTCACGCGTGCGCAGCCTGGAGGAGGTGCTGGAAAGCGCGCAGGCGCGGCCGCGCTTCCTCACGCTGCTGCTGAGCATCTTCTCCTTCGTGGCGATTGGCCTGGCGGCGGTGGGCGTGTACGGCGTGATCTCGTATTCGGTGGCCAGGCGCACCAACGAGTTCGGCATCCGGCTGGCGCTGGGCGCGGGCACGGGCGATCTGCTGGGCCGGGTGCTCCGCGAAGGCCTGGTGCTGGGCGTCATCGGGCTGGCGATCGGCGTGGCCGGCGCGCTGCTGCTGACGCGCTTCCTGAAGGAACTGCTGTTCGGGATCAGCGCGGTGGATCCGCTGACGTTCGCGGCGATGGGCGCGGCGCTGCTGGCGGTGACGGCGCTGGCCTGCCTGGCGCCCGCCAGGCGGGCGACCAGGGTGGACCCGATCATCGCGCTGCGCAACGAGTAGGCGATCCTAGGCGGACGGCGTCCGGCGCGGTCCGGAAAATCCTGGGGACCTGATACACTCAAAAAATAACGATGATGAAGCGGGTTTTCCTGCCGGCTTTGCTGGCCTTTTCCCTGTTTGCGCAAAACGCGCCGGTTCCCGATGACGCCGTGGTGGGCAAGGTGGCCGGGCGCGACCTGACGATGGGCGAGGTGCGCGCGATGCTGCGCGGCGCGCCGCCCAACCTGAATCAGGCCATCCAGACGGATCCGCGCGGCGTGATCAACTCCCTGCTGATCCTGCATTCCCTGGCCGCCGAGGGATTCAAGGAGGAACTGGATCAGAGGAGCCCGCTGAAGGAGCAGATCGAGTACCAGCGCAAGCAACTGGTGGCGCAGGCGTTTCTCGATCGCAACACCAACCGCTTCTATCCCACCAACGATGAGGTGCTGCAGTTTTACCGGGAGAAGAAGGACCGCTTCGAGACGGCCACGGTACGGGCGATTTACGTTTCGTTCGTCGCTCCGGACGCGCCGGTGTCCCCGCGCGATAAGGCGCGCACGGAGGCCCAGGCGAAGAAGATGATCCAGGATCTGGCGGCGCAGATCGCCAAGGGCGCCGACTTCGCGACGCTGGCGCGCAAGTTCTCCGACGACAAGGAATCGGGCGCCAAGGGCGGCGAGTTCGGCGTGATCCGCAAGTCCGACGCGCTGGATGAGGAGATCAAGAAGGCGGTGTTCGCGTTGGAGAAGGGCCAGGTGAGCCCGCCGGTGAAGCAGGCCAACGGCTTCTATCTGTTCCAACTGGACAAGCGCGAAACGCAGGCGTACGCCGAGGTCCGGGAGAAGCTCTTCGAGGAACTGCGGCAGAGCCGGTTTCAGGAATGGTTCCGCGGCGTTCAACAAAAGAACTCGGTGGAAGTGCTGCCCGGCTTCTTCGGCCGCACACCCGCGAAATAGCGGCCGCGCTGGGAGGGTTCCCGCCCGCCGGGGGTGAGCCGATCCGCGTGCGGTTCCGGGAGGATTTGCGCGTGCGGCGCGGCCGGTTCGATCGAGCGGGCGTGGAGGTGCACGCGGCCGCATTCCTCCGCCGCCGGGAGTTGATGCTCCATGCGGAGCTGCGGGATTCGCCGCGGGAGCTGTCCCGCATCCTGGTCCACGAGCTTTTTCACTTCGCGTGGCTGCGCCTGGGGAATACGCGACGCGATTCCTGGATGCATCTGTTGCGGAAGGAACTCGATCTGGGTGCGCGGGGGGAGCTGGGATGGTCGGCGGAGTGGCGCAAGCGGCGGTCCCCGTCGCCCGGGTCCCTGGCGTTCCGGGAATACGCCTGCGAAAGCTTCTGCGATTCCGGCGCGTGTTTCTACTCGCTGGCCGGGAGGCACCCGGAGTTCACGCTGAAAAGGCGCTTTCGCGATCGCCGCCGCGCCTGGTTTCGCGATTTCCTGGAAACTTCCGGCGTGCGGCTATAATCAAAGAAGACAGATGACGAAACGCTGGCTGTTCGCGGCGGCCTTGGCCGCCCTGCTGATCGCGACCGGATGCAATCCCCGGGAGGCGACGAACGTCAGCGCGGCGGTGAAGCCCGACAAGGAGCGCAAGGCAGCCCCGGACTTCGCGCTGAAGGACTCCAACGGCCAGACGCTGAAACTGTCCTCCCTGAAGGGCAAGGTGATTCTGCTGAACTTCTGGGCCACCTGGTGCGGACCCTGCAAGATCGAAATCCCGTGGTTTGTCGATTTCGAGCAGCGCTACCGCGACCAGGGATTCGCCGTGGTGGGCGTTTCGATGGACGAGGACGGCTGGGATACCGTGAAGCCGTACATCACGGATAAGAAGGTCAACTACCGCGTGGTGATCGGCAACGATATGGTGGCGCAGCTTTACGGCGGGGTGGAGAGCCTGCCGACCACGTTCCTTCTGGACCGGGACGGCCGTATCGCTTCCACGCACGTGGGTCTGGTCAGCAAAGGTGATTATGAAAAAGAAATTGTCCAGCTCCTGGGGCGTAAGGCTGCCGGGACTTCTGTTGCTGGCGTGTTCGCCGCTCTGGCTCCCTCGGCCGCTCCCGGCGCAAGGTAACGTCCTCACCATCCTGCCGCCCACCAAGGCAACCGCCAAGCCGGGTACGGTTTTGACGGCTAAGGTTTCCGTATCGCTACGGCCGGGTTATCACGTCAACTCGAACACGCCTTCGGATCCGTATCTGATCCCGCTGAAGCTCACCTGGGCGCCGGCGGAGCCGTTGAAGCTCGCCTCGCAGGTGTTCCCGCAGCCTTCGATGGAAAAGTACTCGTTTTCGGAGAAGCCTCTCTCCGTGTTCTCCGGCCAGTTCGACATCCTCACGCGATTCGAGGCGCCGGCCACGGCCAAGCCGGGGATGCTGAGCCTGTCCGGCAAGCTGCGATTTCAGGCTTGCAACGATCAGATGTGCCTGCAGCCGAAAACGCTGGACGTGAGCCTCCCGGTGGAAATCGTGAAGTGAAGCGTCTGCTGATTCGCCCCGGCGCGATCGGCGATGTAATTGTTTCCCTGCCCGCCCTGGAAGCGTTTGCCGGCGAAAGCGCGGAGATCTGGGTGCCCCACGCCCTGGTTCCCCTGATCCGGTTCGGGAGCCGCGTACGCGCGATCTCGGCGACGGGACTGGACCTGCTGGAGGTGGCCGGCTCCCCTGGGGTGCTGGCCGGCTTGGGGCGTTTTGACGAAATCCTGAGCTGGTACGGCGGCAATCGCGAGCAATTTCGGGCCGCGGTGTCGGGGCTTCCGTTTCGTTTCTTCGACGCGCTGCCGCGAGACCCGCGCGAGCATGCGACGGACTTCTATCTGCGGCAGGCGGGGCTGCCGGCGGGGGCAACGCCGCGCATTCCGATCACCGCGGCCGCGGCCGGCTTCATCGCCATCCATCCCTTCTCCGGCAGCGCGCGCAAGAACTGGCCGCTGGAACGCTATCGCGAGCTTGCCGCCGCGCTGCCGGGCGAGGTTCGCTTCACCGCCGGACCGGAGGAGACGCTGGCGGAAGCGCACCGCTTCGCGGACCTGGGATCGCTGGCCGGGTGGCTGGCGTCAGCCAGTCTGTACATCGGCAACGATTCGGGAATCACGCATCTGGCCGCTGCGCTGGGCGTGCCCACTATCGCGATCTTCCAGGCCAGCGATCCCGAGGTGTGGGCGCCGCGGGGACGTCGGGTCGCCGTGATCAGGCCGCCCGAGGCAGACGTTCGGCGGGTGCTGGCAGCGGCCGAACGGATGCTCGCTCCGCCAGGGCTCGCGTCGCGGTAGCGAACAGCTCCGGCGCGAGCTCGCGGAAGTCGACGGCTTTCAGGACGCGGCGCAGGCGATACTCCAGGCCGTTGACGTAGCCCTCCGCCGCCGCCTTCAGTCCGCGATAATCCGCGACGCGCGGCGCGGCGGCCATCAGCCGGATGGTTTCCTCCGCCAGCGCGCGGTCGGCCGCCAGCAGCTTCTCAAGCAGCAGCGGACGCTGGCGGACGGCGCGGAGGATGTCGGGGAGCTGCTCCGGCTGAAACTTGGCGGCGCGCTCCGCGAGCCCGGCTTCCCGCAGGCGATCCGCATATCCGGCGATCCGCTCCCGCAGTGACCGGCCCAGGAATCGCAGCAGCGGATTCAGCAGTCCGGGGTCGAGCACGTCATAGGCGATGTCGCCGCGCCAGCGCCCGCTTCCGGGGCGGGTAACGCTGTAGACGAGCATCGCCCGGGCGCAAGGATTCATGTCCAGGCGGCGCTCCTCGCGGAAGTAGATGTCGGGGATGCGGCGGCGGAGCTCGCGCTGCAGCGCATGGGAGACGTGAATGGCCAGCTCGCCGAAGGCGGCGCCGCGCTCGGGCGGCAAGTGGAGCCATGCCTCCAGGTGAGAACTGACGAGCATATCGCCGCCGGGCAGCGCGAGAGTGAAGGGGCGCGGAAACGCGCGCAGAATGCATCCGCCGAGCATCAACTGAACGCAATGCAGCAATTGCTCGCGCGGCGTGCATCGCGGGCGCAGGCCGGGGCCGCTCCGCTCGAACTCGATTTGCTCCAGCCGGGCCGCGCCGGCCAACTGATCCCGGCGATCCGAATACGGCAGGTGCAGTTCGCCGCACCCCGCGGCGCGCAGCCGATCCTCCAAGGAATCCGCCCATGCGCAGAGGCGATCGAACTCCTCCGCCGCGCGGTGCGGGGACATGCGCGCAAAACGCAGGGCCAGGGGACGCGTATCGGGGCGGCCGCTCCACGCTCGCACGGTCGCGGAATCGCCGAGCCCGGCCCGCGCTTTCTGCCGTGAGAAGTCCTCCGGCGCGCCGGTCAAGCGTGTCCACAGGGCGCCGGACGCGATGTCCGCGCCCAGGTCAATGGCCAGCTCCTTGGGCGCCCACTCCCGAAGCCAGTAAAGACGAAAGGTTCGCATAGTTGGAAGCGGCCACATTGTACTCGCGCAACGCGGTCCGGCGGGGGTGGCGGTTTCGCAAGATGCTCGGAACAGGCGGTGTCAATACCGGCTGAAAATTCCTCACAGTTCCGGTCCAAAATTCCCCACCCCCAAAGCACTCAGAACCTGCTTTC
>JAIEPW010000151.1 GCA_019748195.1 Bryobacteraceae bacterium | reverse complement strand
ATTCCCGCCCGGCGCGCCAAGCGCCACATCAACGAACTGTGGAGAATGTACCGTGAGCAAACCGACGAAGACCAGCAACACCCCCTCGACTGATTCCGCGGAAGCCCCTGCCACCAACCCAGCCAATGAAGCGACCGTCACGCCCCCTTCCGCTTCGTGTGCTTCCCAACCCGATCTGGGATCGCCTCACGTGCGCGAGGCGATCACGCAAGGGCTGGCGCTGATCAAGGACGGGAAGTCCAAGGCGGACGCGGCCCGAGCGATGTACGCGCTTCTGAAGGACGAGGACAAGGACGTGATCGTCGCGGCGTTCGTCGCGGGGGCGACGTTGACCGAGAAGGGGGCGCTGACGTACTGGTACAACTGCAAGCGTCGCGCTGGCAAGGAAGCCAGGAAGGTATCGTCCTCAGCGCTCCAGTAGAGCCGCGTCGATCTTAAAGGCGTGAGCGCGGTGGCGGATGGACAGCCAGTCTCGCCTTCTGGGGTCGATCGGGGGGCAAGGAGCGGTGGGATCCATCGTTCAGACACCGATTGCCGGTTGCCTCCCAATCGGCGGCGTCTCAACGCGTGGGACGATGTTCAAGCCGTCCTGAGACGATTCTACCGCTGTCCTTCTTCCCGCGGCGTGACGCGGTACGTGGCCGAACGGCGTCGGTACGGAACGTCAGAGGCAAGCCGTTGCCCCAGGTCATGCCGTTAGAGAGGGTGCCCTTACCAAATCAACACCGGAGCGATCCATGGGCGTCATCAAGCGTGGCAATAGCAGGTACTGGTACATCCAGTTTCAGTTGAACGGCCGCACCTACATCCGGTCGTCACGGACGACCAGCAAGAAGGCGGCTGAGCAGATGGAGACGGACTGGCGAGCGAAGCTCCACGCAAACCAGTTCTTGGGTCAACGGCCGCGAATCTTGATTCGTGAAGCCATGACGCAGTTTTGTGCCTCGAAGCAGGGGACGCCGAATCACCCCGCGTTGCTGTCGCGCCTCAAAGTGGTGTCCCAGCGTCTACCGGCAGGGAAACCGTTGGATGAATTGAGCCTTCATGACCTAGAGCGGTTCAAGCGTGACCGGCAAGCCGAGGGCGTCTCCACACAGACGATCAAGCATAACCTCGGCTTCATTCGATGCGCGTGGAAGTACGCGCGCAAGCTCGGATACCAGGTCGCCGAACTGGAATTCCCGGAGGTCAAGACCCCGAAGCACAAGTTGCGGTACTTGTCCGAGGACGAAGAACGGCGCCTTCTTGCAGAACTCGATCCGCGCCGCGAGGGCAAAGGCCTCCGCCGGTACGCCCAGCGCGATGATCGGATCAAGCGGACGATGCAGGACGCCTACGATCTGGTGGTCGTGCTCCTCGACACCGGTGCTCGCTACAGCGAAATCGCCAACATCGAATGGTCTCGGATCAACCTCGCGGCAAGAGAGATCCACTTGTGGCGCTCCAAGGTCCAGAACGAGACGGTCCTGTACATGACCGATCGCGTCCACCGGGTCTTGAGCCGCCGGGCAGGGGGCAGTCCCGGCCGGTGGGTCTTCGAGAACAAAGCCGGCGGGCCCCGCGGTTACGCCAGCGTTGCGATCCGCAAGGCATTGCGTCGGGCCGGTCTGTCCGATTGCCGCATCCACACCTTGCGCCATACGCATGCGTCCCGATTGATCCAGAACGGGATGTCCGTCTACGAGGTCCGGGAGATCCTCGGCCACACGGACATCCAGACGACGATGCGGTATGCACATCTGGAGCGCCGTCAGGTCACCGCCAAGGCACGGGACGTGATCGATCAGCTGAACCGGAAGAACGGCGATTGAGCACCACCTATCCCAACGCCAAACGCCCACGACGGCAGTCCCCTGTCTAACTGGCAGACCTCCGACCTGTGACGAGGCCACGGCTCGGCATCCGGTCGCAGACCCATCGGGCGAACACGATTGAGTGGAGCGGCTCGCGCGCGCTCGCCATCGACTGCGCAGCTGCTTCGCCTGCACGTCGTTTCGGCTCGCAGCGGCTCATCGATGCGTTGCGTGCCCAGCACCTCCGCCGGCCCTCGCCATTTGGATCACTGGTGATGGACGTGATGTCTCACTCGAATCCAAAAAACCAAACCAACCCCCTCCGAAGAAACCAGGGGTAACATTTCGACGTACTGGAAAGAAAGAAAAAAGGTAGAGGTACAACAGATGACAGCAGATCTACCGACGCACGTGTGGACTGCTCCCAAGTCGGCACGTTGTTTATCGTCGCTTGGTCTCGTGCAGCTGGAGGTGTTCGACGCTCGGCCATCACATGGGTCTGATGGTGGCGTGATCTGATCAGTGGCGGTATTTATGTTTGCGGCAACGAGTTACTCCATTACTTCGGTGGAGTTCTGCCCCACCCGGAAGGGACCCGTGGAGAGCGCTGCGGAGCCACTTCTGCTTTCCTCTCGCATTAACGACTTTCGGCAGTAGGACCCGATCGCGCGCTCTGCGGCCGCTCAAGGATGAGCCGCCCGGGCGAGCCCACAGTAAAAGAACGCTATGGGTGGAGAGCGATGACTTTTACTGTGATCCTGCTGGGCTCCGTCAGAATCGGCGTAAACAGCCCGGGAAGGAAAGGGGAAAAAGCCCCCCTTCAGAGACTGCGCCGGCTGGTTCGCAAGCCACTCCCGAGGCAGAGGAACCGTATCTCATTCTTGGCTTCGACACCGAGTTTAAGGGTCCGGGCTATGCCGTCGACCGAGCGGACATAAAAGCCGGAAGAGCTAAGTTCGAAGTCCTCTCGTACCAGTTTCATGCAAAAGCGTCTTCTGGCGAGGAATGGAACGGCATCTGTTGCCCAGACAAAGGGGCTCGAATCCCGCTGGGCGAGTTCCTTGTGTTCGCTCTGGGCGTCGGCGCGAGAGATCCCCTCGTCAAGAAGCTGCCTAGATTATTCGCACCTTGGACATAGGCGCGTTCTTGCACACTGACACTTCGTTGTCTGCAATTTCGATAAGGCCTACGTCTGCCGGGTGCCCGTTCGTTGCGCAATGTTAGTTGACGGTAGCGACCCGTAAGATCATCTACCACACTCACACCTCTCTAAGCCGATTGCCTACTCCGTTTAGGGTCTGGCGCTCAGTGAGATACCTGCCCCAACCTCGATCTGGGGTCACTTTTGGTACCGGTTGGTGGTGATTCCATGGGCGGCGTGCCTTGTAAATACCTTGGTCACTGATCAACCCTGATGGCCACCCAAACTCCCCCACCCATGGCCTGCTCAAACTCCTCCACCCTGAGCGTGCTTCGATGAGGCGCTGATCGGGCCGGCAAGGCCGGCTGGTCAGGGCCGGGCAGGTCGTTACCTTCCACCCCCTCGAATCAGAGGGACACAAGGATTCCTTTTCTTGCGCGCAGAGAATATGATGGTGTCGTCTGGCGACGTCGTCATCGGGCATACCACCAGCCACCGGGGAGAATCGCAATGCTGCAACTCATTCGTCATCTTCTCTTCATCAGCCTGCTCGGAACCGCCATATCGGCCCAGGCAGGTGAGGTCCTGAGAGCGGACCTCAAAGCTTGCCTCCACGACGGCACGAACATCGGCAATGTCAATTCGTGCGGAAAGGTGTGGAAGCTCAAATCCGGTCGCGCGGCGCTCGATTCTGACGGCACCTTGAAGGTTGAGGTGAAAGGGTTGGTCTTGAACGACGAATCGACCGGCCAATTCAACGGTACGCCGGACGGCGTTGATGCCGTAGCAGCCGCCGTTATCTGCCAGAGCGCCTCAGGTGCCGCGGTTGCGGCGCAGGCTGAACCCGTGCTTCTCAGCAAGTCGGGGGACGCCAAAATCCACGCGAAGCTCGACTTGCCAGCCTGCACTGCGCCGGTGATCGTCCTCAGGGAGCGTTATGAGGGCAAGATCGGCGGATGGTTGGCGGGGACTGGTTACTAACATAGGAACTGGAGCTGGTCTTCGTCGGTTTGCTCACGGTACATTCTCCACAGTTCGTTGATGTGGCGCTTGGCGCGCCGGGCGGGAATCGTCTCGAAGCCTGGAACGTTCTCGAACAAGTCGAGGATCGTGTCTGCGAACTGCTCGAACGACAGTTGCGCGCCGCGCTCTTCATTGACGATGCATACCAGCGTGTGCTGCTGTTCGGCACTCAATGCGTACATCGACGCTCTCCTCGATGACCAGGCACGGCCACCGTCCCCGTTGTTGCCGTTGAGGACAACAGGGAACGGGGCAGATACCCGCCCGGAGTTTCACGGAGATTGGGACCTCTGCCGACCTGCCAAGGACACCTTCGACTGAGTGACCATGCGGTTCGGTATCCTCGGTGTCATGTACAAGCGCTTCGACCAAGGGACTGCGAGGCTTGTCGTCAGTAGGGGCGGCTGAGGTTATGCACACACCTCCACCAACACCTATCACAGCTGTTGGTGTGCCGTTGGTTGATCGCGGAGATCACGCGGATACCAATGGTCAACGCAAACTGGTATCGAAACTGACAGTGGTCATCCGCAGTTCCACGATGTCGATCGGTGTAAATACCTTGGTCAACACACAAGGAGGACACACCGATGAATCCATGGAACCAACTACTGGCGGCGATCGACGGCGCACTCGGCTTCCCGAACCGACTGAACTCGTCGGTCAAGAAGCTGAAGCAAGGGTACGACAACGACACGAACGAGCACGTGATCTGGCTCGAGTACCGGGTGAGGGTCAATCCCGGTGATCACTTCGTTCG
>JAIEPW010000097.1 GCA_019748195.1 Bryobacteraceae bacterium | reverse complement strand
CTGATGGTGGAGCGGACATGCTCCTGCCCGATCAGATCGCGGAAGGATTGGGGCCGGTACTTGCGGGCGATGACCTGATACATGACGAGGGGGGCGAAGCTTCAGGTTAGCAGGCTCGCGCCCCGCCACGCCGGGCACGGCGGAGGAAAACGGGTTGCCGCATCACCAGGTGATCTTCTCGCCGCCATGGAGCGGCACCGCGAGTATGCCGGGCGACATTGCGCGGAGCAGCCGGTGCCTGGGTCTTCTCAGGTCTTGAAAGGCGCCATGCCTTGCGCCCGTCCATCAATCACTTGACTGGGCAGCACCGTGCTCCCAAAGCCCCAGACCAACGGGGCAGTGCCCTGCCCGATGACGTCCGTAATCATCTGGCTTGGAATCCACAAGAAGAATGCAGTACTGACACCCTCGGCCAGCGCGGCGAGGATTTCCGGGCCCGCCGCCGGCGATCCGTTGAGCTTCGCCTTCATTTGAGTGAGCAGCGTTGACGGCTTGAAATGGTCCGTAGACTGGCGCATGGCGGCCAACGGGGACGGGAGATTGGGAACGGGTGGCGTGACGGCTCCCGGAAAGCCGGCAAACATCGGATACCAGGGCAAGTTCGGTACGCTCAGCGATCGTTCCCAGTCTTTCCAGCAGTTGTGGATGCCCCGGGCAACGGCGTTGGTCAGGTTGAGGGACCACGGGGTATTACGGGGAGCCCTGCCAGCGATCAGGGGCTCCATGCCGGGCCCTTGAACCTTGCCGCCGCTGGCGATGCAGGAATTGATCTTAACTTCGGTCAAGGACGCGCTCACCTTCCAGATGCCGACGGCCTCGGTGATCGCGCCGCTCACGGCGACGAGATAATCCAGGCACATTTGCTGGGTGACTCCCGGGGGAAGAGTTTTCGGACACTTGAAAGCGCCTTTCGCTTTCTGGACCAGCGCATCTTTCGGGAATGTTGGCATTGTCAGACCTTCCTTTCCCCCATGTGGCGTAAGGGGCGGGAAGCCGGGATCAGAAAAAGTGAATCCGCGACCGGAATTCGCTGTTCTATGCTGGATACCGATGGCCGCCGGCGACGCATCCTCCGAGCCTTTGAACGAGCTGTTGCAGCGCTGGCAGCGGGGCGACCGGGCCGCCTTCGATGAGGCAGTTCCGGTGGTTTACGAGGAACTCCGGCGTCTGGCGCGGGTTCTGCTGCGGAACGAGCGAGCCGGCCACACGCTGGGCTGCACGGCCCTGGTGCACGAAGCGTATCTGCGGCTGTGCGGGGCATCCGGCGCGGCTGGCGAGTCCTTGCAGGCGCGGGCGCACTTCTTCGGCGCCGCGGCCCGCGCGATGCGGCGCGTGCTGGTGGATCACGCCCGCGCCCGCAAGGCCGTCAAGCGCGGCGAGGGTCACACGATGCTGGAGTTGGACCAGGTGGCGATCGGGGTGGATCCGAATCTGGACGTCCTGGCCCTGGACCTTGCTCTGGATGAGTTGAACACGCTCGACCCGGAGCGGGCGCGTATTGTCGAGTTGCGCTTCTTCGCCGGGCTGTCGCTGGAGGAAGCCGCGGCCTTGCTGGACTGTTCGGAGGCGACGCTGAAGCGCGATTGGGCGTTCGCGCGGGCCTGGCTGTACCGCCGGATCACGGGAGAGCCGGAAAAATGACCCCGATCGGACACCGTTTCCGCCACTAGCTGAGGATTTATGGAGGCACAATCCTGGGAGCAGGTGCGGCAAGCATTCGGGCTGGCGCTGTCCCGCGCCGGCGCGGATCGCGAGGCGTATGTGGAAGCGCTGCCGGGCGGGATACGGCGGGAGGTGCGCAGCCTGCTGGCCGCCGACGAGGCGGCGGGAGACTTTCTGGAGCCACCTTCCTCGACGCTGCCGCGCGGGGCGCGGATCGGCCGCTATGAAGTGCTGGAGCTGGTGGGACGCGGCGGGATGGGCGAGGTCTACCGCGCGGTCCGCCTGGACGGCTCCGGCCAGCAGGTCGCGTTGAAGATCCTGAGTCCGGTGTTCCGCTCGCAGGAGATGGAACGTTATTTCCGCCGGGAGCGGCAGGTGCTGGCGCAGCTTGCTCATCCGAACATCGTGCGGCTGCTGGACAGCGGCGAGCACTCGGGCCGGCAATACTTCGTGATGGAGTGGGTGGAGGGATCGGGCCTGATCGAGTGGGCGCGGAGCGCGGAGCGCAACAGTCAACTGGTGCTTTTCGAACAGGTCTGCCGCGCGGTGCAATCCGCGCACCAGAGTCTGGTGGTGCACCGCGACTTGAAGCCCTCCAACATCCTGGTGACCGCCGATGGCGATCCGAAGCTGCTCGACTTCGGCATCGCGCGCCTGCTGGAGTTTCCGGGAGGGGATGCGGACAGCGCGCGGACGAACGTTCCGGCGATGAGCCTGCCCTACGCGAGTCCGGAACAGGCGCGGGGACTGGCGGCGGGCATTCCCTCCGATCTCTATTCGTTGGGGCTGATCCTGTACGAGATTCTGGCCGGCCGGGTCGCGCAGCCAGTCAGCGGTCTGCCGCTCGATGAGGCGATCCGGAAGATCGCCGTGGACGACCCGCCGCCGGTGGCGAATTTGCCGGCTGATCTCGCCGCGATCCTGCGCAAGAGCATCGCAAAAGAGCCGGAGAAGCGGTATGCGAGCGCCCTGGACCTGGCGGAGGATCTGCGCCGGTATCGGGAAGGCTATCCGGTGCATGCGCAACCGCCCGGTTTCTGGTACCGGGCGCGGAAGCTGGCGGCGCGGAACCGGCTGGCGCTGGCCGTCGCGGTGGTGGGCATCCTGGCGACGCTGGCGGCGCTCACCGGCTTCGTGTATCAGTATCAGCGCGCGAGGGAGGAGAAAGCCCTGGCGCAGCGCCGCTTCGAGGCGGCGCGAAAGATGGCGCAGGCGCTTCTGTTTGACGCGCCCAATCAACTCGCCGGCGTTCCGGGTACGATCGGGACGCGGCGGTGGATGGCGGAGCAGGCGCTGGGGTATCTGGAACGCATGGCTTCCGACGTTCAGCAGGATCGGGGCATGGCGCTGGCGGTGGCGCGGGGCTACCGGCAGGTGGCCTACATGCAATACAACGTGAATTCGCCCAACCTGAACGATCCGCCGGGGGCGCTCGCCTCGCTGGAGAAGGCGGAAGAGGTGCTGCGGCGAGCCGGCGGCGCCAGCCCGGAGTTCCTCGAAGAGTGGGCGGAGAATCTGCTGGCGCGGCCCTATGTGCAGATGAATCGCGCCGCCGACGCCCTGGCCAACGAGCAGCGGCTAAGCGACGTGGCGGCCCGCCTGCCCCGCATCCCGGAGGAGTTGCAGGAGCGAATCTGGCATCTGCACGCGGTGAACGAGTCACGAGCTCCGGAGGAGAGAATTGCATTGTGGAATCGCCTGATCGATTACCACGAGGCGCGGCTCGCGCCCGATGCGAAAAATCCGGCGCGGCTGCGCAACCTGGCGATCATGCGAAAGAACCTGGCTGGAGTTTTTTTCAGCCAGAAGCGGATGGCGGAGGCTGTAGAGCAGTCCCGGAGCGCGCTCGCGCTGGACCTGGCCCGGATCGAGATGCAGCCCGGCGACAGTTCGGCCTGGATGGATGTTTCCTTCGACTACGGCTTGCTGGGCCAGCAGCTCGCCGAATCCGGCAAGCGGGAGGGGATCGATTACTTGCGGAAGGCGGTCGCCATCCGGCGCGACCTGGTGGCGAAGGATCCGCAGGACCGGCGCGCGCCGGAACGTCTCGCCTGGATGCTGGGCGAATTGGGCCGGCAATTGCTTCGCTGGGATCGCCGCGGGGAAGCCCGGAATCTGGTCCGCGAGGCGATGGATCTGCGGCGCGGATTGAACGCCCCCGGTTTCAGCCAGAACTCGATGTTCGACCTGCATCGCCTGCTGGCGAGGATCGCCGAGCGCGACGGCGATCGCGCTGCCGCCTGCCGGGAGTGGCGGCTTTCGGCGGAGGCGTTGCCGGCAAGCCTCGCGCCTGCTCTCTCTCAGGCGCTCCGTATTGAGGAAATCCGGCGAAAGGCAGAGGATTGCAAGAGCAATTGAGCGGCGGGAATGGACGCTGCCCGTGCGGAGACATGGAAAAGGCCGCCCTTGCGGGCGGCCCTTCGCGAACAGTTGATGGTGGACGGATCTACGGCCGGTTGACGTTCTCGGCCTGCAGACCCTTCGGGCCCCGCTTCACCTCGAACTCCACCTCCGAGCCCTCCTCGAGTGTCCGGTAGCCGGACATCTGGATGGCAGAGAAATGGACGAAGACGTCCTCGCCGTTGGCGCGCTGGATGAATCCATAGCCCTTTGCGGCGTTAAACCACTTGACGACACCTTTTTCTCTCACTACTTTG
>JAIEPW010000104.1 GCA_019748195.1 Bryobacteraceae bacterium | reverse complement strand
CCGCCGCCACCTCCCGTGGCCGGCGCGCGCGTGGTCGCCCCTCCGGGCGTTGCGCCGCTGCGTGCCGGTCCAGCGGCGCCTCCCGCCCCCGCGGCTTACGACCCCGTCACGGATCCGCAGCCCGACTGGCTGCCGCTGTCGAGCATCCGCGCTTTGACCGATGCTCCGCCTTACCGGCAGTTGCCCGACGAAGTCACTCACGGCGCGGGACAAACGGTCGCGGTGAACGCGGGCGACACGCTCTGCGGGATCGCGGCCGCGTTCCATTTCAACGATTGCTCCATCCTTCGCGCCCATCCGAGAAATGCCGGGTTGAAGTACCGGCAGATCCGCCCCGGCGATCAGGTGTTTGTGCCCTCCAGCGCCGCTGAAGGAACGCGCATCCTGCACACCATCCGCTTCATTCGCGGCGCAAATGCCGCCGAAGGGGCGCTCGCGAAGTTGAACATCACGAACTTCAATCCCGAGCGCGCCGGCCTCGACTACCGCACCCCGTTCCCGGATGACAGCGTGCGCGGCTATCACCAGCAGGCGTGGGAGGACGAGGATGTCTTCAAGATCGAAGTGACCAAGACAAACGCCGCCGAAGCCGAGCTGCCTGGCAAGGTGAAGTTGCGCGCCCTCCGTCCGGTGTACGACGGAGGAGGCAGAGTCACCGGGCACAAGCTCTTCGAGGGCGCGGAAACCGAGAAGCGAATGATCGAGGTCGCGCTTTCCAAGCAGACGACGAACAGTCCTGACGGATTCCAGTCCGCCTATCTTCGCCTGGCTTCACTCGCGGCGCTCAAGACCAAGCGTCCCAACCAAACCCTTCTGGTGGGGAGCATGGGCAAGGACGATTCCGAGGTGGAAGTCCTGGATCAGAAGGTGCGCGCGACCTACGTCCTGCCGCAGTGCACGGCGCTCGAAAGCGAACAATGCCATGTCGAAGCGGAACTGCCTCTGGACAAACGAAAGCGCGTGGATGTCGCCATCCGCGTTTTACGGGAGAAGCCGACCGGCAAAATCGGCGTGTTGGACGGCGACGGAGACGACGGAACATGCAAGTTGATCGACGCCCGCCAAACTTTCTACACCTTCGTACGGGAGGTGTTCGCGCAGGCTCATATCGTGGTGAAGGTGGTGCGCCTGGAGACCATCGATCCGCCGAACGACGGGCTGACGATCGGCAACAATACCGGCGCGGCGGCCGCCGCGAACTACACGGTCGAGTTCTCACTGGTGGCCACCCGGTTCGCGAACGGAGTCGGAACCGCGGATGCTCCGGTGCGTGTGGGGCCGGTCGCGATTCCGGCCGGGACCACGCCGGCGGCCGCGGCGGCATTGCTTCAGACGGCAGTAGACGGAAAGATCCCCGGCGTCACGGGCGCCGCCAGCCCGAATCCTCCACAGTGCGGCATTTACGACGCCGCCAATGTCATCCAGGCTGCCGCGGCGCCGCGCGCCAGCGCCGATCTGCTGTTGCGTTCTCCGGCCGGTGTGCGGGTCACGATCGCCAACCTGACGCTTACCCCCGCTGACACGGCGCAGAAAGTCGACTTGGTTCAGGTCGATCCCGAAACGTTCATTGTCGCCAACATCCCCACCGGCTACCACATCGGAAGTCCCATGTTCCGGGTGGCGTTCAAGCAACTGGATACCGGCGGCCACAACATCGATGTGATCTTCGCCAAGACCATGGAGAAGCTTCCCAACCCGGACGATGTCATTCCTCCCGGAGAGACCGGCCGCGGCACGGTGGACGGGTTCGGGCTCGGCGCGCTGGCGGACTTCCCCGGCACTCATCAACCGCTGGCGGAAACGCGCAACAGTATCGTCCTGACGCTGCATTCGTCAAAATCCGGGAAGCCCTACCTGGCGGCGCATGAGCTGGGACACGTGCTGATCGACAACGGGCTGCACGTATATGCGCCAGGCGGCGATCGTAACCTGGTGGATCACCTGATGTGGGCCGCGCCCGGGGACAGCCTGGGCGTTCATTGCCTGCTTAACGATCACGATACGCCAATGGACAACTGGGAGAGCTTCCATCTGACGGCGCCGAACGGATGGCTTGACTACTCGCAGCCGTTCCGTGGAACGCGGATCAACGCCGTCCAGCGCATCCTGGGCCGGGCGGCGACGAACTACCTGCAGGACGCTTAGCGGTTCAAGCGGGCCGCCACTCGCGGCCGTCGATCTCGGGGAAGCTGACGAGGCACTGCCCCGGCACGATGTGATCCACCCGCGCCACGCCGTCGTCGTCCAACTCGCCTTCGAGGATCGAGGAATCGGGAAGCTGGATGCGGTACTTGGCCTTAGGCACCGGCTTCTTCTGGTTGTCGACCAGGCGGATTTCGATGAAGGTGTCCTTATTGCGGCAGGCGACGACCATTTGGGTTCCCGGGCTCGCCTGGGCGATTGCCTGCATCTGCTTCTTGGGAATCGTTAGCACGGTGGCGCTTCGATGATACCAGGGTATGGCGGAGCTGGTGGGCCCTGTTGGATTCGAACCAACGACCAACGGATTATGAGTCCGCTGCACTAACCGCTGTGCTAAGGGCCCGGAATGGCTTATGACCAGTTTACCCGATGTGGGCCGGACGGCTCCAAGTGATTGTTAACAAGGTTTAATTATCTATTGATCTGCATCTTAATATGTGAGAAGATAAGCGCATGCCTGCACGAATACTGATGAGCAAAGAGCTGGCCAACCTGTTTGGTGTTCTATCCAGCCCCCACCGGGTGCGCATTGTAGAGGAACTGCGCAACGGGGAAGTGGACGTGAACGGCTTGAAGAACGCTCTTCAAATCAGCCATTCTCATGTTTCTCAACATCTTGCGGTGCTTCGGACGCAGCGGTTGGTAACCGAGCGGCGACAGGGACGGCACGTATTCTATCGCTTAACCCAGCCTCGGCTGGCGGAGTGGATCCTGGAAGGGCTGACCTTCATCGAGCAGGGCGCCGGGCAAGCCGCGAGCATTAAGGACGCGGTAGAGCAGGTCCGTGCGGTGTGGGGAGCGGATGCCGCTTCGGCGGCGAACGGGCACAAGACAGGCGGCGCGGAACATTCCTGATCCTGCGCGGCATTTCCCATCCTGGCGAAGCTAGAGTCTCCGCGACGCGGTTTGCGCCATACTGGCGGCCCCCAAGGGTCGTGTTGACAAGCTCTTGCCTGTTTCGGTATTGTAAGAGAGTTTGGCGAGTTGATCCTTCTGCTTCCCAGCTACCGCCTTTCTGATGGAAGGCCCGGCGGGAGGCCGGCCCCGATGCTCCGGTGGACACCACGCCGCCGGTAAGTATGGGCTAGTCCGAAGTTTATTCACCCTCGCGAGAGTCGTGACCCGGATGCGGTTGGTGTGATTTGCCGCTGTCCGGAGAGCGAATTCGATTTTGTCCGCGGCTGAGCGTGCGTACCCGTGCGCGATGCAGGTTTGAGAAAGCCCGGGCGCTTGCTAACGAAGGTTCAGACATTCATGGAAGTGCGTAGAGAGGAAGTTCGTGCCGACCTTTAACCAACTCGTGCGCAAAGGACGAAAGGTGCCGCGCTACAAGACGGCGAGCCCGGCGCTGCAGGCGTGTCCGCAGAAGCGGGGAGTCTGCACCCGCGTTTACACCACCACTCCGAAGAAGCCGAACTCGGCCTTGCGGAAAGTGGCTCGCGTGCGGCTCACCAATGGAATTGAAGTCACCACGTACATCCCGGGCGTCGGCCACAACCTGCAGGAGCACTCGATCGTTCTGATCCGCGGCGGCCGCGTAAAGGATCTTCCGGGCGTGCGGTACCACGTCGTGCGCGGGACGCTGGATACGGCGGGCGTCAGCGGCCGCATGCAGGGGCGGTCGAAGTACGGCGCCAAGCGGCCCAAGGGTCCGGCGAAGTAAGAAGCAGGGTTTTCGGTATTCGGGAGAGATTCTAGGACACTATGCCACGGAGACGACGCAGCGAGACGCGCGAGATACTGCCGGATCCCATTTTCAACTCCACGCTGGTGGAGAAGTTCATCAACTCGATGATGTGGGATGGCAAGAAGGCTGTATCGCAGAAGATTTTCTACAGCGCCATGGACACCATCAAGGACAAGAGCGGCGATGAGCCGTTGAAGATGTTCAAGAAGGCTGTCGAGAACTGCAAGCCGCTGCTCGAAGTGAAGACGCGGCGCGTGGGCGGCGCGAACTATCAGGTTCCGATTGAAGTGGCGCAGAACCGGCGGACGTCGCTGGCGATCCGCTGGCTGATCCTGAATGCCCGGACCCGTCCGGAGAAGGGCATGCCCGATAAGCTCGCCAACGAGCTGTTGGACGCGGCCAACCTGCGCGGCGGAGCGGTGAAGAA
>JAIEPW010000062.1 GCA_019748195.1 Bryobacteraceae bacterium | reverse complement strand
CAGCTCATCGCCCAGTTCTCGGGCATCCTGAATGGCTTGTACAGCCTCAATGTGTCGAGCGCGCAGCTGCCGAATCCCCGGCAACTCGAAACGATCATCCGAAACAAGAATCCCGGCGATCTTGCCTCGTTGCGATCCGCGTTCGTGCAAACCTACGGCGCGGTTCCTGCAGCGACGGAGGCTCATCCCGAAGAGCGGAACCTTATCGATGTCGACGATGCGATGGCCATCGACCACCTCATGATGCTCAAGATGGCGGATGCCGGGGCCGACCAGACGGTTGCGGCGGCCAGCGCCATCTCGAGCCATGGGCTCGTCGTCGCGCCAGGCACCGCCGCCTACAGCACCGCCGCCGCGCACATCGCAACGCTTCAGAGCAATGCCCATATCCAGAAGATGATCGCCAGCGCGCTCCGACAGGAGGCCGCTCGCTTGGGACACGCCACGATGTCGTCGAAACGGAATGCGGCCTTTACTCGGGAGTCGCGGTCAAAGGCTACAGAACTGAGCAGGTAGAGGAGGAACGAGATGCCGAACATTGCGACCATCTGGGCCACCTTGGGCCGAGTCTGGAAGGTTGTTGCCAGTCGCCGAATGCAGATCATCGCTGTGCTGGTGGTCATCGCATTGCTCGTTCCGCCGCCCGTCCACGCGCAAATCGGATTCATCACAGGTATCATCAACCTCGTCTCCAGCGGCCTGAGCGCAGTGAGTGGCGTGCTTTCAGCGGTCAATTCGACACTTCAGAACGTAATTGGGCCGCTGCTGAGCAGCATCAGCGGGGCCATGTCAGCGATACAAAACATCACCCAGGGGATCCTGGACTTCCAGCAGAACACCGTCTATCCGCTGGCCGCGATTAACTCTGCCCGGGCTCTGGTCGGTCAAGTCCAGGGGATCTACAACTCGATTCGCGGGATCTGGAACACGGTGGTTCGCAGCGCGACGCTTGCAAACCCGCAGGGGTTGGAGAACGTGATCCTGTCGAAGGACGCCGGCCAGATCGGCGCAGTTGCGGCTCGATTCTCGGCGGTCTACTCGCCATTGCCCGCGGCCACCGAGGTGCATCCATCGACCAGGGATGTAATCGATAGTTCCGACGCAGCCTCGCAAGCGGCGATGAAACGGTCGATGGCGATCGACGATATCGCTGACCGGGAGCTCGCTGCCGCCGAGCAGATGATGTCGGCGTTATCCAGTACCGCGCCGGGCACAGCCGAAATGATTGGCGCTCAGGCTGGGGCCTGGGTCGTGCGGTCCCAAGCGTACACGCAACAAGCCCTGGCGGAAATGATGCGGCTTCGCGCAATTGAACTCGCCGGGCAGGGCGCGCAGATGAAGGAATCCGCCCGCTTTACGCGCGAAACCAGGAACAAGCTGATGCAGATGAGCCGCTAAGGGGGATCGATGTTCTATTACGAGCAGATGTTCAATACCGCCCTGAACGGCATCATGACCGCCGGGCTGATGAGCACGATTCTCACTGTGGCCTACGGCATCTTGCTCGCCTCGCTCTTGTTCAGCGCCTACGAGGCCTGGACGAGAGGGGGAGACGTTCGGGCTTTGGGAGTTTCCGGCGTGAAGTATCTGGCGCTCGGCGCGCTCTTCATGAACGACGGCGCGGTCTACGAACGGGTATTCCGGGACGTGCTGGCCGTATTCAATCAAATGTCCCACACCATGGCTGGGGCGGGTCCGAGCGATGTATTCAATGCGTGGCGAAACGATCTCTTTGCGTATGGGGCGACAACGGGCACGTTCTTGAATCTGGTGACCCTTGGCGCGCCGGCGCTCCTGAGCGCGTTGCTTTTGTTGATCGCAATGATCGTCTATCCCGTTGCCTACGCGCTCTTCTCGGTTTTCTACTCTCTATATGGCACCATCCTTTTCGTCACCGGGCCGCTCGTGTTGGCACTGATGCCTAGCTTTGGCCTCGGTTCACTCGCGAAGCGCTATGCCATCAATGTGATGATCTTCGGGTCCTGGGGTCTGATATACGGGATCTTCTGCCGTCTCGCTATCGCAATCAACGTGCATAGCATGGCGGCCCTCACCTCCGCGAATAGTTTCGCCGGCGCTCTGGCCGGAGCGTCTCAAGAAGTCCTGCTCGCCGTGGCAAGCGTCTTATTCTCGGTCTGTATCCTGCTGATCCCCGTACTCGCGAAGAGGATCGTCGAAGGCGACGTCGGCGGGTCAATGCTCGCCGTTCTCGGTACGGCAACAGCTATGGCGCAGTCGCTGATGTCCGCCGCCGCTGGACTCGGTAGCGGTGCGGGCAGCATGCAGAGTGCTTCCGCAGGCGGCGGTGGAACAGGAGGACCAGCCGCGGGACCGGCAGCAGCATCCTCAAACACCGCGCCGGCCGGTCCGCCGACCAACACCGGCGCGGGCGGTGGATCACGCTCCCCCAATGGGCCGTCCGGGTCCGGATCTGGTCCCGGAAGCTACCGTGCACCCAATGTTCCGCACGCTGTCGGCTGGGTCGGTGGCGCAGCGGCGGCGTTGGCCGCCCAAGGGGCACAAACTGCCGTGGCCGCTGGTCGAAGAATGCTGGCTGGGAATGGCCAGCCAACGTCGACACCGCCGCCACCGAAGGCACCACCGGGAGGACCGGGCCCAGTTGACGAGTGGATTTGATGACTGCAGGAGGTGTTCATGTTTGGCAGCAGCAAAAAAGACCGAAGTAAATTGCCGGAACGGCAGCAACTCACCAAGTACTACGAGATGGACGGCGCTCTGCGAGCCTACGCGAACCGGACGGCTGTTCTTGGCATGATCTGCGGGGTGCTTGCCGTGGGTGCACTCAGCTTGTTCGCATACGTTCGGCTACAACCGCCTGTTGTCATCCGAGTGGACAATTCGGGCGAGGCTACCGTGGTGGGCGGTGACACGGTAAGGGTTGGCGCGAACGGACTTCTGGGACTGATAAGAGTCTCGGCAAGCGCGCCCGAGAACTCACCCGGCGAAGTGGAAGGACGGGCAATCACCCGCAGGTTTCTCACCAACTACCTGACCTACACGCCCGCCAACGTCGAGCGCCAATACGCGGAGGCGTTGAATATGATGACGCTCAACTTCCGCCAACTGACGATGAACAAGTTTCGCGAGGAAGACATTCTCGGTAAGGTCAAGACGGACGCCATCACATCCAGCATCAAAATCCGATCCATTGAGCCTGCTCAGGGCATGCCGTGGACGTTTCAGGTATTCGCCGCCAAGGAAGTTCACCGGTTGAATCAGCAGCGCATCGAATACACGGAAAAGATGGTCTGCCGCTATCAGGTGAGGTTGGTCTACACCGGCCGTTCCGCACTGAATCCAACTGGCCTCTACGTTGGCGAGTTCTGGGAGCAGCAGATGGTGGGAGAGAAAGACATCGACCTCGATCAGAAGAGCGGACTTCTGGACCGCAGCAGCGAGGTGACGAGATGACGATCACGACGGACGTAAACTGGGCACCGCTGGAACGCCGGCTGAACAATGATGCGGCGATCATCCGGGAATTCATGTGGATGTACAGCGATGAGGAATACGGAGTCGAGTACTACAAGCACGCGGCCACGCGGCGCTATCTGTTGCTTGGCCGGGATGGCCAGTGCTATCAGCAGGGGGCGCCCGGGTTGGTGAAGGTGGAGTTCGATTCCGAATTGCGGCGGGTACGTGGATTGGAGGCACATTGACCATGGGAACCATCGCGGAGGCGCCAACTGCGCCCAAGCAAATCGAGCAAAAGAAAGAGAAGAACTCAAAACGCGCAGGCGGGAGGCGATCCCGACAAGCGCCGACCGAGCAACCACGGTATTTCGTCGGCAAGCCCTGCATCAACAAAGAACAGCCCAAGCTGGAACGGGAAGTCCCGAGTGAGGCCGAAGGATTGGTCGCGGCGTTCAAGTCGGATGGCAGCCTGTTCGTACTGAGCGAATACTCCGTAACGCAAAAGATCGACGGTGGCCGCGTGACGCTCGAAAAGGAGCGCGCCGCGCCCGCCGGCCCACGAGTTTCTATCGTCAACGCAAGTTGATGTAGAAGGCGCCCACGCCTCACGTGGGACTTCGCTCTTCGAGCCTTCAAAAGGCACGGCGAGCAAACCTGGTTCGGGTAACACCGGCAGGGCAACACAACGGAATAGGGCGGTCTCTCCAACGAGGCCTGACCCGAAACATCAGTGTTTCGGCAGCAGGCTCAAT
>JAIEPW010000154.1 GCA_019748195.1 Bryobacteraceae bacterium | reverse complement strand
CCGTACGATCCGCCGATCATGATGGTCACCGCCGGCACAGTCGAATTCGAAACCGCGTTGATCAGCTTCGCGCCCGCGCGGATGATCCCCTGCTCCTCATAATGGCGGCCCACCATGAAGCCGGTGATGTTCTGCAGGAACAGCAGCGGAATGTTCTGCTGGTTCGCGAGCGCGATGAACTGCGCGCCTTTCTCAGACGATTCCGTCATCAATACGCCGTTGTTCGCCAGGATGCCCACCGGGAAACCGTGCACGTGGGCGAAGCCGGTGACCAGCGTGGGTCCGAACTTCGGCTTGAACTCGGCGAAGCGCGACCCGTCGACAATGCGCGCGATCACGTCGCGGACTTCAAAGGGCACGCGGGGATCGGCCGAAGCGATCCCGAGCAGCTCCTCGGCCGGATACGCGGGCTCATCGCCGGATCCCATTTTGGGCAGCTTCGGCTTCTCCAGGTTGTAGTGCGCGATCACCATGCGGGCCAGGCGAATGGCGTCGTATTCATCCTCGGCCAGGTAGTCCGCCAGGCCGGAGATCCTGGCGTGCATGTCCGCGCCGCCCAGCGATTCCTCGTCCACCACTTCGCCCGTCGCCATTTTCACCAGCGGGGGACCGGCGAGGAAGACCTGCGCGCGATTGCGCACCATGATCGAGTAGTCGGCCATGCCGGGCAGATAAGCGCCTCCGGCGGTGGAGGATCCGAACACGACGGCGACCGTCGGCAGGCGGTTCCTGGACCGGCGGGTAATTTCGCGGAAGCCGCGGCCGCCCGGAACGAAGACCTTGGCCTGTTGCGGCAGGTCCGCCCCGGCGGCTTCCACCAGCAGAATCGTGGGCAGGTGATTCTGCATGGCGATGTCGGCCAGGCGGGTGTTCTTCCACAAGCCGGGCTCGCCCGTGGCGCCGCCTTTGGCGGTGGCCTCGTTGGCGATGATCATGCACTCGCGGCCGCACACCAGGCCGATGCCGCCGACCACGCCGGCCCCGGGCACTTCGCCGTCCATGCCGATTCCCGCCAGCGGCGCGATCTCCAGGAAGTAAGAGCCCTCATCAAGCAGCAGTTCCACGCGCTCGCGCGGCAGCAGCTTGCCGCGCTCGACATGCCTTTGGACGTATTTCGGCCCGCCGCCCTGGGTGGAGAGCTTCAGCGCCTGCTGCAGCTTGCGCACGGCCTCGGTATTCAGTTGGGCGTTGTGCTGGTAGGCAGGCGCGGCGGTATCGACAAGCGAGCGCAGGGGTTCCATGAGGAAGCCAAAAGGACTTTCATTCTATCGCCTTCCGGGGGATCTGGACGCCGGCGCATCTGTCATAGCCGCAAAGAATGTAGACTGAAGGCTGACGGTCCGCAAGAGGCTGGGAATGACGCTCGATCGCATCACCATAGATCCTCAAGTAATGGGTGGCAAGCCTTGCATTCGAGGCCTTCGCCTTACGGTCGGCACGATTGTAGGCTTGCTGGCGGAGGGGCACTCGAGCGAAGAGTTGCTGAAGCTGTACCCTTACCTGGAGGCTGAGGACATTCCACAGGCGCTCGCGTACGCCGCATGGCGAGTTGAAGAACGCGAAGTTGACTTGAAGCCAGTGTGATCGACCGCGCGCCGCGTAAGCCATGAGGGAAAAGTAGTGCCGCCTTTAGGCGGCGCGAGCCTTTCAAGGCTCGCCGAATCGACCAGCAACAGGCGCGGCTGAAGCCGCGCGCCGCGTAAACGCGGCGCCACACTTGGCGACAACGCGTCGAGCGGGCGACGCGAGTTCTGCTGCTCCCCCGGCGTAAACCCGTGCGAGAAGTGGTGCCGCCTTCCGGCGGCGCGAGCCTTTCAGGCTCGCCGAATATGCCGCTCTAGACTTTCGCGCCTTCCCGAAGCACCGCACTCTTCTGGCCGGACCTCAGCTCCCGCACCAGCAAATACAGCAGCGGGCCAAACGACCCCGCAGCCAGCGTGATCGCGATAAAAGGCCACGCGGACACGCCGCTCTTGCCTGAGTCCTGGAACATCCAAATGCATGCCAGGATGCAAACGATCACCAGGTCCGTGAGGAGCTGCAGGCTGCCCCAGTTGCTCAGGTGCATCGAAATCAGGCCGAAGTAGCCGGTTTCCATCAACGCGCGCGCCGTCAAGACGCCGAACGCCGCGATAACCAGGATCAACAGGATGGCTCGGTTGGTCATGCCGCTATCTTGCGGCTTTCCGCGCCGCCCGGCAATTACTTCGGAGGTAATTGTGCAGTGTCGCCGAGCGGCCGAGTATAAGAGATGAGGAGACCGAACGAGACGTGCACGCAATCAACCCCGCCCCGCGAGACGCCCGGTTTTCCGAGTACCTCCGCGCATGGCGGCGCAAGCGGCGGCTTTCGCAGTTGGAACTCGCCCTGGAATCAGGCGTTTCGCAGCGCCACGTGAGCTTCCTCGAATCCAGCCGCGCCCGCCCCAGCCGGGCCATGGTTTTGCAGTTGAGCGAGGCGTTGGGCGTTCCGATTCGCGAACGCAACGACTGGCTGACCGCCGCCGGATTCGCTCCGCTGTTTCGCAAAAGCTCGTTCCAGGATCCCGGGATGCAGCAGGTGATGGCTGCCGTGCGAATGATACTGGCCAATCACGATCCGTTTCCCGCCCTCGCCATGGATCGCGCCTGGAACGTGGTGATGGCGAACGAGTCTTTCGAGCGGATGAACAGCACGATGGGGGACGAGCGATGGCAGCGCGCGGAGGGCCAGCCGAGGAACCTGCTGCGGCTGCTGTTTCATCCCGGCGGTATCCGGCCTCTGGTCGTGAATTGGGACCATGTAGCCCCGCTGCTCTGGTTCCGCGCCAGGCGCGAGGCGGAAACCTGGGGAGGAGACGAGATGCAAGCCGTGATTTCCGAATTGCGCCCCTACTGGAACGAATCCGGTAACGCCTTGCCGGAGGATGCGGCGCTGTTTCCGGTGATGACCGTCGATCTGGCGCTGGGAGACGTGCGCCTGTCGTTATTCACGGTGATCTCGACTTTCGGCACCGCGCAAGACGTGACCACGGACGACCTGCGGATGGAGATGTTCTTCCCGGCCAACGAAATCACGGAGCGGGTGTTCCGTGCCCAAGCCGCTACAGAAACGCCGTCGTCTTGATGCCCGAAACCTCGAAGGGGCGGCGGCAGCGAACGTTTTTGCAGCTCACCTTGTCGTCCACCAGGACCATGTAGCTCTGCCACTTCTGAAACTTGGCGCGGTCGCGCTCATCCGCTCCGCCGGGCAGCTTATCCACTTTCTTGCGCATCAGCCAGCGCAGGTCATAGGTATTCTCACTGCGGCAGTACGGGCAGTTCAGGGTGGCCGGTTTGGTGGCCTCGGCTTCGCGATAGAACTTTCGCTCGTCCATGATGTCAGGCCCGAGCCGCGCCCACCTGAGCGGAAACGCGAACCAAAGCCGATTCCAGGGCCCCGGCGAATTGATCCACGTCGGACCTGGCGATATTCAGCGGCGGAGTGATGCGGATGCAGTTTGAATACGTTCCGCCGCGGCCCACCAGCACCCCCATTTCGCGGCAGGCTTCCATCACCTCGCCGGTCAGCGCGGGGGCGGGCGTCTTCTTCTCGCGATCCTCCACCAGCTCGATGGTCTGCATCAGACCCATGCCGCGGACATCGCCGATCAGCGGGAACTTCGCTTTCATCTCGTGCAGCTTCGCGCTGATATAAGCACCCATCTCGGCGGCGTTGATCATCAGCTTGTGGTCGTCGATGAAGTCGATCACCGCCTTGGCGGCGGTGGTGGTTACGGGATTGCCGCCGAAGGTGGAAATGGTGACTCCCTTCAGCGCGTCCGCGACCTCCGGCCGCGCGGTCGTCATGCCGATCGGCAGGCCGTTCCCCAAGCCCTTGGCCGAGGTCATGATATCGGGCGTGACGCCCCACTGCTCGATGCCGAACCACTTGCCGCCGGTGCGTCCCCACCCGGTCTGCACTTCATCGCTGATGAACAGGCCGCCGTGCTTCTTCACGATGTCCTGAATGATGG
>JAIEPW010000100.1 GCA_019748195.1 Bryobacteraceae bacterium | reverse complement strand
CTTCGAGGTTCAGCGAGAATTCCCCGGACGCCAGGGCACTCTCGGACGCAATGCGCTGCGCGGTTTCGGACTCCAACAAACGAACCTCAATATTCGCAGGGAGTTCCGTTTCCTCGAACACGCGCGACTCCAGTTCCGCGCGGAGATGTTCAACGTGTGGAACCACCCCTCGTTTGCAGACCCGAACGGGTCTTTGCTCAGTCCCCAGTTTGGCTACTCGACGCGCATGCTCGGGCGCAGCCTCGGGCGTGGGGGCGTCAATGGCGGTTTGAACCCGCTGTATCAAATCGGTGGACCAAGGTCCATCCAACTCGCGTTACGCATCAGTTTCTGAGGTCAGGAGGTGCTTCGATGATTCGCTCGGCACTGCTTACATGGGGATTCGCGATGAGTCTAGCGGCGGAATCGCTTCCCAGCATCAAAGGTCTGCAGACGGCAGGGCCGTTGCACTTCGAGCCGAACGTCGGCCAGGTGAAGGGCCGGACTCAATGGGTGGCTCGGGCGGTCGGCGCCACGGTGTACCTGGCCGGTCCGGAGGTTGTTTTCTCAGTACCGCCGAAGGAACACAAGCGGGGCGCAAGGATGCGCCATGCCACACTGCGGCTTGCAGGCGCCCGGCCCGACGCCGAAGGTGTTGGGCTGGAGCCGCTCGGCAGCTATTCGAGCTATTTCGCCGGCCGCAGCGCAAGAGACTGGTTCACGGGGATCCCGCATTACGGCCAGGTGCGCTATCGCGAGATCTACCCGGGCATCGATCTCGTCTACTATGGCGTGGACGGTAACCTCGAATACGATTTCGAGCTAGCGCCCGGGGCCGACCCGAGTCAGATCCGACTTACCTTTGTGAACGCAGACCGCCTCAGTCTTACCGGCGAGGGCGACCTCTTGATCGCGATCGGAGGCGTGGAGTTCCACCAACGCCGGCCGCGCGTTCTGCAAGCTGGTCGCGAGGTCGCCGCCGGTTATCGGGTCAGCGGGAGGGAAGTCCGGCTGGAGCTAGCGGAATACGATGCGACGAAGGCGCTGGTCATCGATCCCGTGATCGAGTTCTCCACCTTCCTGGGCGGCCCCGGCGGGGATTCTGGCGCGGCGGTCGCGGTGGATTCGGATGGTTTCATCTACTTCGCGGGATCCACGCAGTCGCCGGCTTCTCCGAGCCTTGACCCGTTTCAGCAAGACAACATCGTCAGTCTCGCTCCCTTTGTACTTAAGTTCAACCCCACGGCGACGCGGGTGGTCTACTTCGTGGTAATCGGAGCGGACGGTTACGATTCTTCCCGCGATATGGTGCTGAACGCGGACGGCGGGGTGACCGTGTATGGTGCAACGGCGTCGGCGCGCTTTCCCATCAAGAACGCGTTCCAAACGGAATACAAGGGCACAGTTGCGAACGCGTTCCTCACACGGGTCGCGCCTGACGGTAGATCTCTGACGTTCTCGACATACTACGGCGGAGACTACTTCGAAATCCCGCGCGGCCTAGCTACCGACACAAAGGGCGACTACTACGTGACCGGGTTCACCTACTCCCGAGGTATCCCGCTCAAGAACCCTTTTCAGAAGGACTATCTCGCCCAAGGTGATTGCTTTTTGGCCAAGGTGGGCCTGGACGGTGCTCTCGCGTACTCGACCTATTTCGGATCCGGGTTCATCGACTATTGTTCGGGCGTGGTGGTGGACGGCAATGGCGCCGCCATCCTCTACGGGGAGAGCCATGGCGTGGTTCCCCTCAAGGATGCGATGCAAACGGAGCGCAGTCCACGCACCGGATGGCCGAGTGTATTCCTGGCCAAGTTCTCGCCCGATGGCGGCAGCCTCGTCTTTTCGACCTTCCTTGGCGGGACGGCCTCGACGAGCGCTAGCGGAATAACGCTTGATTCCGCCGGGAACATCCTGCTCACCGGATTCACCTACGACACCTTCTTCCCGGTCAAGAACGCCTTTCAGGCGACCGCGCGAAACACCCTCAGCGGCACAATCATGAAGTTGGATCCTTCGGCCAGGAACGTGATTCTCTCGACCTACTTCGGAGGCACGGCGAGTACTTCCGTAAGCGGCGTAAAGGTCGACGCTCGCGGCTTCGTCTACATTCACGGCGCGGCACGGTCTGACGACATTCCAATCAAAGACAGTCTGCAACCGTTCCGGGGCGGAGGTACTGACAAAGCGGACATCTTCTTAGCCAAGTTCACGCCTGCCGTAGATGCGCTGGTATACTCGACTTTTCTGGGCGGCAGTTCGACGGACTATGCCCTCGGGGTCTTCGTTGACGCGGCCGGGAGCGTCTTGGTTGCCGGAGTCACTTATTCGCCCGACTACCCGGTCCGGGCTGCGTTTCAGCCCAAGCGAAGCACTCCTCCGGACGCAGTCCTGACGAAGATCGTCGATAACACCGAGGTATCTCCTCCAACCCTGTCCGCTCTGCCTGGCCGGCTGAACTTCGTCTTCTCCCAAGGCGGGAACTTGCCAGGCGCCGAAACGGTCGCCTTGGGCGGTCCATCCCTGACCTTTACCGTTTCGGCGAGCCCGTCATGGATCGAGGTTTCAGCGTCCGCGACGCGCGTCCCGGCGTCGTTGCAGGTGCGGGTGAATCCAACGGGACTCAACCCAGGGACGAATCGGGGGACGATCACCATTACCCCATCCTCGGGAACCTCGACCACGATCGACGTGACTCTGGCCGTGTATTCGCCTACGCCCGTGCTCCAGAGCCTCGATCCGCCCTTCGTCGCGCTGGGCTCTGGCGATACGGCGATCACCTTGCGGGGTTCGGGCTTTCTCCCGGGCACGGCATTGATCTTCGAAGACACTCGCTGGGCTGAAACCCCGGTCACGTTTGTGGACGCCTCTACCCTGAGGGTCACGCTACCATCTAGGATGTTCCAAGCCGCGTTCAGCTACCGGTTCGGCGTCCAGAACCCACAGTCCTTGATCTCCAATCGTCTTTCGCTTGCCATCGGCCGGCCGGCGCCCCAGATCGCCGCGGGAGGCATCGTCAACGCCGCCAGCTATCAGGGGGGCGGAACGATCTCACCCGGTGAAATCGTAACCATATTCGGCTCCGACTTCGGTACCCGGGAGAAGACGCAGGTCCGCTTCAGTGACATTCCGGCAACACTGATCGCCATTAGCGCCGGGCAGATCAGCGTAACTGTGCCCTTCAACCTTTCTGGGAGTTCCGCCGCCTTGATCATCGAGTCGGATGGGCTGCGTTCCACTCCAACGACGTTGGAAGTCGTGCGGGCAAAGCCGGGAATCTTCACGCTGGACGCTTCCGGCAAGGGACAAGGCGCGATTCTGAACCAGGATGGCACGGTCAACGGCAGTCAAAACCCTGCAAGCCGCGGTTCGATCATCACGCTATTTGGTACGGGAGGCGGTCTGCTCACCGCGGATAGCTTACCCCGCGTCGCTCTGCCAGTTGCGGTGCGGATTGGGGGAGTCGAGGCCGAAGTCCTCTACGCCGGAGTGGCTCCGGGCCTTGTCCCCGGAGTCATTCAGATCAACGTCGTGGTGCCAACCGGCGTAACGCCTGACCCGACAGTCCCGATCGAGGTGCAGATTGGAGAAGCGATGTCCGCTTCAGGCGTGATCTTGACACTAAAGCGGCCATGATGAAGACTGTGCCGCCGCCGCGCTTAAAAGCCGAGTGAGGCGCAGATGATCGCAGCCCTGCAGCATGCGGAAGCCGGCCGGATCGCGGAAGAAGTGGGCAGCTACGGGGTCAGCAACCACCAAGGACAGCCATCGCCAGGGCATGAGCTCGCGTGCTTGGTTGTCGACCAGCCAAGGATGACTCCTGGCCTTTTTTTTCACGTGAGGTAGTTGAAAGTGTGGGTCTGGGTGACGCCATCGCGGGGCATGTTGACGCCGGTAAGGTTACCGAGCAGGTCGTAGGTGTAGGTGGTGGTGTACGTGCCGCCGCCGGGGCGCGGCTCCTCGACTTTCCAGAGCTGGCCGAGGCCGTTCATGAAGAACTTCTTCC
>JAIEPW010000133.1 GCA_019748195.1 Bryobacteraceae bacterium | reverse complement strand
GTCCGGCTTTCGGACCGCGCTCTTTCGATCAGGCGAAGTCTTCGAGCACGACCTTGCCGATGGTCGATCCGCTCTCGATTTGAGCGTGCGCCTTCTTCAGGTTCTCCGCATTGATCGCGCCGAGCCTCTGGGTTGCCGTCGAGCGGACGCGCCCGTCGTCAACCGCGATGGCGACCTCGTTGAGGATTTTCCCCTGCTCTTCCATATCAGGCGTCCCGAAGAAGGAGCGCGTAAACATCAGTTCGTGGTGGATCGAGACCGCCTTGCGCTTGAATTTCATGATGTCTAAGCCCGAAGGATCGTCGATAAAGCAGAAGCGACCCTGCGGCGCGATCAGTTCGGCGATGTCGTCAACATGCTTCGCAGTCTGAGTCGTCGAGAACACGAAGGCGGGAGCGCCGATCCTAAGTGCGGCGATCTCACCTGCAAGCGGCTTTGAATGATCGACGACATGATGTGCGCCGAGCGACTTCACGAATTCCTGGGTCTCAGGACGCGAAGCCGTCGCGATGACCGTCAGGTCGGTGAACTGACGGGCGATCTGGACGGCAATGGAACCGACTCCACCGGCTCCGCCGATGATCAAAATGGCGCGAGCGGCACCGGGTACGCTCTGCTTTACGTCGAGACGGTCGAAAAAAGCTTCCCATGCCGTTAGCGCCGTCAGGGGAAGTGCAGCGGCGTCGGCCCATCCCAGCCTTGAAGGCTTCTTGCCAACGATACGCTCATCGACAAGATGGAATTCGGCATTCGCGCCTGGCCGGGTAATTGAACCTGCATACCAGACTTCATCGCCGGGCTTGAAGCTCGTGACCTCCGACCCGACTGCGCTGACGACCCCCGCGGCATCCCAGCCGATGACTTTCCATTCGGCGCCATCAGAGGGCGGCGTGCTGCTGCGGACCTTGTAGTCAACCGGGTTGACCGAGACCGCCTTTACTTCGACAAGAATGTCGCGGCCTTCTGGTGTTGGCTTCGGCAGCTCGATGTCGATCAGCGATTCTGGGGCCGAGATCGGCGATGGGGTCTTGTATCCGACGGCTTTCATGGATGTCTCCTGTTCTGGTTTTCAGATGTCACTTGGCGAAATTGCGTAGGGCTTCCTCGCCCGCTTCCTGGTCTTGCGCCCAGCTTCCGCCGGAGATGCCAATGCCGCCGATTATCGCCCTGTCTTCCATGAGCGGAAAACCGCCAGCCGCCGCCATGACGCGGGGAACAGGCCTGAGGTTTGAAGCTCCGTGGTCAGAAGCTCGGTGGTCGGCCTGTCGCGCCAACGAAACGAATGCATCAGATTGTGGAATATCCATGAAGTAACCCTTCTTGTCGGATTGCGAAGATGTACCTACCCCAGCGTGATCACGATCTTGCCGACCTGCTGATTGCTTTCGAGGTGCGTGTAGGCCTCAACCACCTCTTCGAACCGAAATACACGATCCACTTTCGGCTTGAACGTACCGTCGGCGAGCCGATCGTAGATATACCGCTTCATCCTTTCAAGCCGTTCCGGCGTCTTGGTTTGCGTCAGAAGATAGAAGGTCAGCGCAACACCCTTCCCTATACCGGACATGGGGTATGACGTCGGCTTGCCGGACAGCATTCCGTAGAGGAAGATGGTTCCCTCGAAGGCTGTTGCCTGCGCTAGCAGATTCACATAGTCACCGCCGACAGGATCGAACACGATACGGGCCAGCTTGCCTTTGGTGATCTCGGTGACACAGGCCGGCAGATCTTCCTCCTCAGTCGCGATTACGTAATCCGCTCCTAAATCGAGCAACTGCTGCTTCTTGCTGGAAGTTCGGGTAGTGGCAATGGCGACCGCTCCCTGGGCTTTCGTTATCTGGATAGCCGCGAGTCCGACAGAGGAACTCGCCGCCGTGATGAGGACGAAGTCTCCGGGGCGAACCTTTCCGAGCTCTACCAATGCGCCATAGGCTGTTGTGTACTGCATCCAGACGGCGGCGCAGTCGACATCGGAGAGTGTGGGTGGTAGTTCAGCGATCTCGTGTGCTGGCACGATCGCCTTCTCGGCAAAAACTGGATAATCATTCATCGAGAATCCAGGGATGGTGCCCACCCGTCTACCGATGAGCGACGGATCCACATCTTGACCGACCGCAGTGATCTTTCCTACAGCTTCATATCCGAGCCCGGATGGCAGTTTCGGCTGCTCGATATAGTGTCCGTGGAAAAACATACTTTCAGCGCGATTGAGACCAACCGCGACAACGTCGATGGCAATCTCACCCTTCTGGGGTTGACGCACAGCGATTTCTTCGATCTTCAAAACCTCTGGACCACCGATCTCGTGGAACCGTACTGCTTTCGGCATGCATGTCTCCTTGGAACGCTCTTACTTACTTAAAACATTCGTGTGCTTAGTGGCTGCGAGCGCTTGACGCACGGCCTGGTGGGGTCGCCGGGTTCGAATTGTCAGCCTGCACGTGCGAACGCCACTCGCGAGACTTGCGGTCTCGGTATGTCTTTAGAAGTTCATCCACTAATTCCACGAAGCAGTGACGAGGATTGGCTGTCAGTGCCAGGCAGTTTCCAGTGCGGACGGACGAAATGGCAGGTATATCCGTGCGGATTCCGTTCGAGGTAACCCTGATGTTCAGGTTCCGCCTCCCAGAAGTCGCCCGCAGCCACAATCTCGGTCACTACTTTTGCGGGCCACAAACCAGACGCATCAACGTCGGCGACCATGTCTTCCGCTGTCCGTTTCTGCATATCGTTGGTGTAGAAGATCGCCGAGCGATAGCTCGTTCCAGTATCGTTCCCCTGTCCATTCTTTGTGCTCGGATCGTGGATTTGAAAAAAGCGCTCGAGGATCTTGCGGTAGCTGACGCGGGCAGGATCAAAGAGAATTTCAATAGCTTCGGCGTGTGAGCCGTGATTGCGGTAGGTTGCGTTGGGAACGTCACCTCCCGCATATCCGACCTGCGTTGAAATCACTCCTTCACTTCGCCGGAACAGATCTTGCATCCCCCAGAAGCAACCTCCGGCAAGAACCGCCCGTTCGGTTGTCATTGAGCTTCCCTCACTTGAGTAATATAGGAGCCATATCCTTCTACTTCCATCTCGTCAAGAGGGATGAACCGCAAAGAAGCCGAATTGATGCAATAACGCAATCCACCACGATCTTCCGGACCGTCCGCGAAAACATGACCGAGGTGGCTATTTGCTTGCGCTGATCGTACCTCGGTGCGGACCACTCCGTGCGATGTATCTCGCAACTCGCTCACGTTGTCGGGTTCCAGAGGTTTCGTGAAACTAGGCCACCCGCAGCTGGAGTCAAACTTGTCGGAGGAAGCAAAAAGCGGCTGTCCCGACACGACATCGACGTAGATGCCAGGTTCTTCGTTGTCAAGGTACTCGCCACTGCCGGGGGCCTCGGTCCCGCTCTGTTGCGTCACCCGGTATTGCTCCGGCGTGAGTTTCCGGATCTGATCTTGGAAGGCATTAGACGTTTTCATCTTGATTCACTCTCTTTGATGCGACGTAAGCTTCTCCACAGGTCCAGACGGCCGCGCCTAGAAGCACTACATCTTTAATTATGAACTGCCCCACGGAGGCAGAAAGGGCGGGGAAACCTCCCAAGGTCGGCTCCCATCCCGGTGCGGAGAACAAAAAGGAGATCGTGGTAAGAAACATCACAATCGCACCGGCGCTCCCCGCGGCTGAGGCCAAGGGCAACCATGGCCGAAAAGCAATCAGCAAAGCTACCGTGACTTCTACGATACCCAGACCGTGTGAAAAGTCCCTAACGGAAAGGAAGCTGTACATCCAGCCCATTAGTGGGCTAGATGCCACCAGAGGCTGTATGCCGCTTGCTTCGTAGGCTGTAAACTTCATGAGTCCTATCCA
>JAIEPW010000072.1 GCA_019748195.1 Bryobacteraceae bacterium | reverse complement strand
TCGCACTTGCCGCTCGGCGTGCCGAACTTGCCGCCCGCGTAGGGCAGATACGGAGAAGGGACTCGCACCGAAACCCAACCTTCCTTCGCCAGGCGCTCGTAGGTTAACCCGCTCAGCAGGGGGTGATCGGTCTTGAGCGCCGCGCGCACGATGTCCTCGTCCGATTCAAACAGGTACGGTTCGGTGAAGCCCATTTTCCGCGCCAGGCGGCGGAAGAACTCCGTGTTCGGAACGGCTTCGCCGGCGGGCGCGGCCGCCGGCAGGTTGATGCTCAGGTACTGGTGTCCCCAGGAAGTCAGCAGGTCCAGCACCTCCAACTGCGTCGCCGCCGGGAACACGTAATCGGCGAATCGAGCCGTGTCGGTGATCACGTGATCCAGCACCACGGTGAGCAGATCCTGGCGGCGCAAGCCCTGGAACACCAGGCTCTGGTTCGGCGCGATGGTCGCGGGGTTGCTGTTGTACACCACCAGAGCCCGAACCGCGGGGGAGAGTTTCCTGTCGGTGAGCGCGCGGCCCAACTGCACCATGTTGATGGAGCGCGTATTCCTGGACTCGAGTTCCGGCATGGAAACGGCGGTATTGTTGAGCGGGAACAGGTGCGCGGCCATGTGCAGCATTCCGCCGCCCTGATATTTCCAGGCGCCGGTGAGGGCCGGGAGGCAGGCGATGGTGCGGAACATCATGGCGCCATTGGCGTGATGTTCCATGCCCACCAGCGTGCGGATCGTCGACGGGCGCGCTTTGGCGTAGGACTCGGCCAGGTGAACGATGTCCTCGCGCTTCAGGCCCGTGATCTCGGCGGCGCGCTCCGGAGGATATTCGCGGGCGCGCGCCCGCAGCTTGTCGAACCCGAGCGTATGTTTGGCGACGTACTCGCGATCGAAGAGCTTGCCCTCGATGATTACGTTCATCATGCCCAGCGCAAGCGCGGCATCGGTGGCGGGCAGGGGCTGCAGGTGGAGGTCGGCGCGCTCGGCGGTGGCGCTGCGGATGGGATCGATGACCACGATGCGTGCTCCGCGGCGGCGCGCATCCTCCATCAGCGGCCAAACGTGCGGATTCGAGAGCACCGGATTCGCGCCCCAGATCAGAATGAACCTACTGTGGATGATGTCTTCCGGCAGGATGCCGGCAAAGGATCCGTTGGTGGCCATCAGGCCTTCGTATCCGGCGCTGCCGCAAACGTCTCGTTGCAGACGGCTCGCGCCGACGCGGGCGAAGAACCGCCGGTCGAGCGACCTGCCCTGCACCACGCCTTCAGTTCCGGCATAGCTGTAGGGCAGGATCGCTGTGGGACCGTCCTTGTCGATAATCTTGCGCAGGCGCGCGGCCACATCGCTCAGCGCCTCATCCCAACTCACCCGTTCGAACTTGCCGTCGCCCTTGGCGCCGGTCCGGTGCAGCGGATAGAGCACGCGATCGGGATGGAACACCAGATCCTGCAACACCGTGATCTTCTTCTCGCAGAGCACGCCGCGTGTCAGCGGATGGTCCGGGTCGCCTTCCACTTTCACCGGCTTACCGTTCCGGGTGGTAACGATCCAGGCGCAGGCATCCGGGCAATCGTGGGCGCAGACGCCGCGCACACGGACCTCGGCGATGGCTTGGTTGCATCCGGCGGGCAGTACCGCCAGGCCGGCGGCGCCGGTTTTGATGAAGTCCCGTCGCGACGCTCCGTCCGGCATGCGGAGAATGATATCCGATCCGGTCAGCGATAGGTGGAGGGGTACGCCTTGCGCATCTCGCCCGCGATCTCCATGGCGGTGGTGATCTGGATCAGCTCGCCCTTGCCGATGCCGGGGCAGGAGGCGGCCTCGCGGCGCCAGTTCGCGGGCCGCTCCACCAGTTCCGGCCAGAACGGATAGAGGCGGCATTGCACCGGCTTCACCGGATGCACGCGGCAGCCGCCGTCCAGGAAGTGGCACTGCGAGTTGCGCGGCTTGCGGAAGCGGAGCAGGGTCTTGGTGCGGACTACGTACTTCGCTTCGAAATCAACCTCGGACATGCCGAGATACGCGGCGATGTTCTTCAGGTCTCCTTCGGTAATGTAGACGTTGCCCTTCACCTCGCAGCAGCGGGTGCAATTGGGCTGGCACTCGAAAGCGATGGAGGTCAAGCGCGGGAGCCCCGTTTCATGATGGTCTCGCGAAAGGGCTGCAGGAAGGGAATCTGATCCTCGCCCGCGGCAGGGGACCAGCGGAACCAGCGGGCGCTGATCACCTCAGGCGTGAAGTCCAGAATCAGGAAGCCGTCCTCCTCCAGGGTCGGAAGCTTCTCATCGATTTCGATGCCGGATGGCGGAATCGCACGGATGCCGCGGAAGGTGGAAGGCCAGCCCCAGGCGGTGCCGAGCGGGCCACTCAGAATCGCGCGGACCGGGTTGGCGCGGAAGTCGGCTCCGGAGGAGGCGTGGAGGACGCCTTCGCCGAGCGCGTGCAGGTCGCCGGAGACGAAGAGCGGGATGCGATCGCGCATGGCGGATGCCGCCGAGAGAAGGCGGTTGTGCTGGGAGAACCAGCCCTCCTGCCAGAAGGGCTTCGGCTTGGCGGTGGTCAGCTTGCCGTTGTCCGCCAGGATGTCGGGATACCACTCGCCCCATTTTCCGGCGCTCCAGCCGGGCGGGGTGGAGGGGATGTTGACCACGTGATCGACCTGGTGCGCAGCCATGCGGGCGGCGAGCCAGGCTTCGGTTTCGCGGGGCAGGAAAGTCGCGTTGCGGCCGTCCAGCCGGAGGAAGCGGCGGCAATCGTAGAGCAGGATCTCGGCGAGCGTGCCCCAGCGGAGCGTGCCGAAGTTTTCCGAACAGCCTGGCGGCGAATCCGGCGCGCAGGAGCCCCCCAACCCCAGAGGACGCCCGGCGTCGGGCAGGAACTCGGGGAAGGCGAGCCGGCGGACGGCGCGTGACGCGGCCAGCATGAAGGCGTCGGGCGGAAACGTCACCATGCGATCGGTGGCGTCGTCGTTCTCGAAGTAGTCGTGATCGTCGGTAAGAAAGAAGACCGGAGTGGCTTGCAGGCGAGTCTGATAGAGCTGGGTGATCTGAGCATCCACGATCCGCTTCAGCACCGCTTCATTAGGCGATCCGAACAGAGGAAGATCGCGGCGGAAGCGGCCGATCGCATCCACCAGGAGTACGCCCCTTGGGGGCGGGGCATCGCCCTGCTGCAGGTCCCAGTAGACGTGGTCGCCGTTGGCGATCACGGCGTCGGGGGCAAATGTCAGGGCGCGATCGAGCAGTGCCCGCCGGACGGCCAGGCTGCGAAATACGGGCTCGCCCTTGGGCGTCCGGGAGCGCTCATCGCCTCCGGCACAGGTGTAGATCAGCAGGCGCAGCTTCTCCAGACGCGCCCCGGGGGCAGGCAAGGTCTTCAGGGTCCAGGGCGTATTCAGTGCCCGCGAACCGTCGAACAATTGCAGCGCGTAAGGACGCGACGGCGCCAGACCCGGGGCGTCAAACCAGGCGTGCGTGCCGGTGGAGTCGGTGCGGACACCGGTAACCCGGCGATCGCCGACGCGGAGGATCGGGGACTGTACCGGAAGCGCGAAGGAGGCCTTGATCAGGACGCGGTCATGGCTGGCGGCGGGCAGGATGTGGCGCACG
>JAIEPW010000105.1 GCA_019748195.1 Bryobacteraceae bacterium | reverse complement strand
CAGGTCATCGCCCGCAAGTACCGGCCCCAATCCTTCCGCGATCTGATCGGGCAGGAGCATGTCCGCTCCACCATCAGCAACGCGATTTCCCAACGCCGGATCGCACACGGGTACATCTTCGCCGGGCAGCGCGGAACCGGAAAAACCACTGTCGCCCGCATCCTCGCCCGCTGCCTGAATTGCATTGACGGCCCCACTATTGATCCCTGCGGCAAGTGCGCCTCCTGCCTGGAGATTACCCACGGCAACTCGCCCGATGTGATCGAAATCGACGCCGCCTCCAACCGCGGCATCAACGAGATGCGCGAGCTCCGGGAAAGCGTCCGCTACCGTCCCGCTCGCGACCGCTACAAGGTCTTCATCATCGACGAAGCGCATCAGATCACCAGCGAAGCCTTCAATGCGCTGCTGAAAACTCTGGAGGAGCCGCCCGAGTGGGTGGTCTTCATCCTCTGCACCACCGAAGCGCACAAGATCCCCACTACCATCGCCTCGCGCTGCCAGCAGTTCTCCTTCCGCAGCGTCGACTTCCCCCTGCTGGTCGAGCGCATGAAGTTCATCTGCGCCGAGGAAGGCGTTACCGCTGACGAGGAGACGCTGAGCGCGCTCGCCCAGGCGGGCGAAGGCTCCGTCCGCGATTCGCTCTCGGCGCTCGATCAGGCCATCGCCTGCTGCGGGGAAAAGCTCGAATCCGGAGAAGTCCGCGCGCTCCTCGGCATGTTCTCGCTGGACCTGCTGGGCGAGGTCGCGCGCGCGCTGCGCGAAAGCGACTCCCGCCGCATGCTCGAAATCGTCGCCGAACTGGAGGCCAACGGCCGCAGCGTCCAGCACTTCTGCCGCGAGCTCGCGCGCTTCTTCCGCAATCTCCTCGTGGTCAAGGTCGCCGGGACCGGAACGCGGCTCATCGCCGCCTCGCCCGCCGAGCAGGAGAAACTCGCCGCCACCGCCTCGCATTTCTCCGAGCAGGATCTCACCCGCTATCTCCACTTGTCGCTGGAACTGTTCAAGGATCTGCAGTTTTCCTTGCAGCCGCGGTTTCATCTGGAGATGGGGCTCGTGCGTCTGGTAGAGGCCGGCAAAATCGTTCCAATCGAAGAGGCGCTGTCCAGGCTGGGAGGCTCGGGCGCCGCTCCCGCCGCCTCATCGCCGCCATCGCCGCCGCCCGCGACGCCCACTCGAAGTGCCGCGCCGGCCCCAAGAGAGGCCCCCGCTCCGGCGCCGCAGCCGTCACCGCCCCCTCCGCCCCCCGCGGTCTCCGGCGATCTTCGTGCCCGGCTCCACGCCGCGCTGCTCGAAAACGGGCAGACCTTCACCGCCGACGCCGTGGAGCATTCCACGTTGACGGAGCGCGGCCCCAATGACGTCGTCTTTGTCACACCTAAGGAATTCAAGCTGCACATGCGCGGCATTGAGGTCTTCGTGCGCCAGGTGTTGGGACGCGCCGTGCGCGTCACTGTGGAGACCGGCTCCGAGGCGGGGCCGCCCCTATCCTCCCCTCCCTCGGCTCAGCCCGCCCCGCCCGCCGAGGACGAGATTTCCGCGCGCGCCCTCGCCCATCCCGAGGTCCAGCGCTTCCAGCAGCTCTTCCCGGACGCGCAAGTCCGGCAGGTCCGCAATCTGAAAGAATAGATTTATGAAGATGCCCGGAAATATGCAGGGGATGCTGAAGCAGGCGCAACAGATGCAAGCCAAGCTTCAGGAGGAGATCGCCCAGATCCGCGTCGAGGCCACCGCCGGCGGCGGCATGGTCACCGTGAAAATGGACGGCCACAAGAACGTCGTCGGAGTGAAGATCGATCCCGAAGTCGCCGGCGATGTCGAGATGCTCCAGGACCTGTTCATGGCCGCCTGCAACGAGGCCACCAAGAAGGTGGACGAGGAAACGCAGAAGAAGACCTCCGCGATGCTCGGCGGAATGGGCCTGCCGCCGGGGATGTTCTAAACTCTACATGCCCGATTTCGCCGAACCGCTCGCCAGACTCATCCAGGAATTCAAGCGCCTCCCCGGCATCGGCCAGAAGTCGGCCCAGCGTGTCGCCTTCCATGTCCTCCGCGCCTCCCGCGAGGACGCCGAACGCCTCGCCCAGGCCGTCCTCGACGTCAAGGACAAACTGGGAATCTGCGAGCAGTGCAACAATATCTCCGACGGCGACATCTGCAGCTTCTGCCGCGACACCACCCGCGATCCCAGCCAGATTTGCGTTGTCGAAGAGCCGCATAACATCCTCCCGGTCGAGACCACGCGCACCTTTTCCGGTCGCTACCACGTGCTGCACGGCGCGATCTCGCCGTTGCGCGGCATTGGACCCGAGCAGTTGCGCATCCGCAATCTGCTGGAACGGATTGAGGGTGGCGAGGTGAAGGAAATCATCCTCGCCACCAATCCCACCGTGGAAGGCGAAGCCACCGCGGTTTACCTCTCGCGCCTGTTGAAACCCCTCGGCCTCCGCGTCACACGCATCGCCATGGGCATCCCCGTAGGCAGTGACCTGGAGTTCGCCGACGAAGTTACCATGTCCAAGTCGCTCGAAAATCGCCGGGAGCTGTAGCCCGACCCGTCCGGTTGGACATTTCCTCCCGGAAACATTCCGGAACCATCGCAACCTAAGTCAATAAAAACGTTGACATTCCCATTCTTCGGTTGATAATAAGTGAGTGCTCACTTTCCTACAGGCAGGCGTAGACTTCGGGTACGAGTGGCGCTGGAACTACGCTCATTCCATTCCCCTCGCTATCGCCTGCCTGCTCCTCTTGGCAGCCTGGAAATGGAGCTTCCCGCGCTGGATTCAGCTCATCCTGGCCGCGACCGCCGCCTGGAGCCTCGCCGCGTTCCTGATCGTAGCCTTCCTGCTCGGGTCCAATCAGCCCCTCAAAATGCCCACGCCGCGATTCCTGGCATCGGGTCAGGGCCGCGTTCTGGACGCCGGCTCCGGTTCGGGACGCTCCTCGCTGATGGTTCTGCAAGCCCGTCCGGAGGTCCATCTGGTGGCGCTGGACAGATTCGCGCAGGGTTTCGGCATCGCGGAAAACGGCGAGGCGCGCCTGCTCGCCAACCTCAAGGCGGCCGGCGTGGCCGGCCGCGCTGAGATCGTCTCCGCCGACATGCGGGAGATGCCGTTCCAGGACGCGTCGTTCGACGGCGTCGTCAGCGCCTTCGCCATCGATCACCTGGGCGCCGGAGCGTTCCGCCTCGCGCTGGGCGAGGTGGCGCGCGTCCTGAAGCCTGGCGGGGAGTTCCTGTTCCTGACCGTAAACCGCGATCTCTGGCTCCAGTTCGCCTACCCCCTGCTGGGCGGTTATTTCGGTCAGCCGGCAGCCGGGGAGCGCTGGAAGACGCGCCTCGCCGCGGGCGGATTCGACATCGTGGAAACCGGAACTTTGCCGGGCAAGTTGTACATTCTGTGCCGCAAAAGGTAAGAATGAAACCTGGTGCCGCGCAAGCGAACAATCTCCGAGGAGGACCT
>JAIEPW010000125.1 GCA_019748195.1 Bryobacteraceae bacterium | reverse complement strand
GACGCGGGGCATACCAGGAAGTGCGATCCACGCCGCATGCCTCGCAGGGGAAATGAGGCGACTGTCCCGCGAACCCTGACGCCTCCTTATTGTTTGCGCTTCTTCTTCCGTTCGGGTGTGGTTTGCAGTTCGCCGAGCAAGTGATCGAGCCGGGTGAAGGAGGTCTGCCAGAAGCGGCGGTAGTCCTCCAGCCAGCGGCTGGCTTCGGCCAGGGGTTGGGCGCGGAGCCGCGCGGGCCGGCGCTGGGCATCGCGATCCCGTGTGACCAGGCCCGCGCGCTCCAGCACTTTCAGGTGTTTGGAGATGGCGGGCTGGCTGATGGCGAACGGTCCCGCAAGTTCGGTGACGGAGGCATCGCCCGAGGCGAGCCGGGCGAGGATGGCGCGGCGGGTGGGATCGGCAAGGGCGGCGAAGGTGGCATCCAGAGTTTTATAACCGCCAGGTTGCATAACCGGATGGTAATGTACCACCACGGCCGTGTCAAGTGTCGGATTTTTCCAAGACCCGGCGTCGGGCGGTTGCTACCTTGGCCCCATGGTTGAAACTCAATATCGCACCGTTACCCCGTATTTCTGCGTTCCCGACGCGGACGCGGAGCTCGCGTTCCTGAAGGCGGCGTTTGACGCGTCTGAAGTAGAATGCCAGCGCACGGAAGACAACAAGATCATGCACGCGGAGTTGCGCATTGGCGATTCGCTGGTGATGCTGGGACAAGCCGGCGGTCCGCGCAAGGCCATGCCGGCCGCGATTTACTTGTGGGTGCCGGACGCGGACAAGACGTACGCGGCTGCGTTGAAGGCGGGCGCGGCATCGGAATCGGCGCCGGAGAACAAGCCCTGGGGGCACCGGACGGCGGGGGTCATCGGGCCGAACGGGCTGACGTGGTGGATCGCCGCCCCGGCGTAAGGTTGGGTTGCGGCAGGCGGGCTCGAAGGGGTCCGCTTGCCGGGCAGTTTGTATGGAGGGGGTCTTTCCGTCGATAAGTGCCCCGTTGGATGATATAGAAGGTTAGGGATTACCTTGCGCTTCGATACGGGCGTACCTGGAAGAGCGCTCGACGGCGGATTACTCGGAACGGAAGAATCGTTACTGTCCCTGGCCGTCCGCGTTAGCAACCACGGGTTCGTGCCCCGTCCCGGCGATCACGTCGCGTCCGGCAGGCTGCGCGGTCAGATACCTGTACAAAGCCGCGCGCTTCGTGCGCAACACGCCTTTCGGCGAGGATCTCGCCGGCCTCGTCGAGTTCGCAATAGCGCAGCGTGCGGTCCCTCAGGTCGAGCCCGATGGTCCGGGCCGGTGGCGGGGAGATGGTGGTATGCTTCGGCGTGGCTGGTCTCTTTCTGCACCCAATGGAGTGCGTTCATTTACTTTCGCCAGCGAGCTTGCCGCCGCTAGATTTGACCGATGAGCAAGTAAATACTCTGTTACAACACGCTGAAGTAATTGTTGAAAAGAAGATCGATTTCGAGTTTTAGACGGTGGCACGGGAGGAACAACGACTACGGCCGCGCGTGGAATAAGCGATTCAACGACGGGTACTAGGGCTGGGGCAGCAAGGACAGCGGCCCGTCCCTGTGATGTGTGCGGGGGTGAGGGGGAGATAGCGTAACAACAGCATGTTCGATGTTCCTAAGCAGCTTCGGTGGCTTGAAAGTTCGGATGAGGGACGCGCTTGGCTGAATTGCGTTTCAGATCGCGTCGCCGCGTGCGCTGAACAGTGGTCCTTGCGACTCGGGGCGCCCTATGATCAATCTTATGTCTCAATCGTCTTCCCGGCAACGATATCCGATGGCACACCTGCTGTCCTGAAGATTCAGTTCCCTCACCGTGAATCCGCGTACGAGGCGGAAGCCCTGCGGCGCTGGAACGGCAATGGGGCTGTGCGGTTGTACGATAGCGATAGCGTCAACCATGCGATGCTGATCGAACGCTGCGAGCCGGGTCATCACCTATCGACTGCCAGCGCCGATGAAGCGCTTGACGTATTCATAGGCCTCCTGCCGGGCCTGTGGGTTGATGCCGGGCCTCCATTCACCTCGCTACATGCTGAGGCGGCACAGTGGCGGGCAGACTTGCCTCGATCATGGGAGCGCGCGGGACGACCCTATGAGCGGGAATTGCTGAATGCAGCGCTGAACGCGATCAACGAATTAAGTGCGACTCAAGGCCAGCACGTCCTTATCCACCAGGATTTGCACGGTGACAATGTGCTGCGCGCGCAGCGCACACCGTGGCTGGTGATTGATCCGAAGCCACTGATCGGTGAGCGTGAGTTCAGCGTCGCCCCCATTGTGCGCAGTTACGAATTCGGCCACAGCCGCTCCGCCGTTATTGGCCGCCTGGATCAGCTGTGCAGTGCGCTCAAGCTCGATCGCGAGCGGGCGCGTCTCTGGGCGATGGTACAGACGCTGGCGTGGGCAACGGATGGCGAGCGACACGCCCGACATATCGAGACGGCACGCTGGTTGTGGCAGGGATAATCGGCCGCAGTTCGCGCGTGCGGGCCGCGCGGGGGATTCGGGGACGGTCACCTCATTTCCCTTCTACCTCCGTCCTCGATGTCCGGTAACTTCAACCTCCCGCGCGACTTACCTTCCGCCCCGCCCTCTTCCGCCGAGCCTCGATCCGGAAGTCCTCCTCAATCCGCCGCAGCCACTCCTCACTACCCAACGGCAGCCCGAGCGCCGTCGCCTCCCGAATCCGCTGCAGCATCACGGCATCTGCTAAACCCAGCTCCAGTGCGGACTTCCAGCTCTCCGGCGTGTACCGTCGCCGCCACCGCACCAGGTCCAGAAGGCCCTCGGATTGGTTCCGCAAGTGCGCCCGCGCGCTGGACCAGCGCCAGTCGCCGCACTCCTCCACCAAGGCCGCCCTCTTCGGATTTTGCTCGACATAAACCATTGCCGCCCAGAAATGTTCTTCATCCATCGGAACTGATTGATAACGAGCTTGAAACAAGTGCCCCTTGCGGCGCAGCCGCACGTGGATCGCCCGCGCATAGTCCCCCGTGGAGCCGGCGGAATAGCCGCCCCAGAGCCTCCGCGTCCCGCGGGACCAGAATCAGGTGGACATGGTTGGGTATAAGGCAATATCCGAGGATAGCCACGCCGTAGTGCCGGGCATACTCGGCGAGCAAGTTCAAGTAAAGGCGATGTCTTCCGAGCGGAAGAAATTCTTTGTCGATAATTACCCCGTTGGGTGATATGGTGGGGAAGGCCAGGGATTACAATGCGCGCGACGCGGGGCATACCAGGAAGTGCGATCCACGCCGCATGCCTCGCAGGGGAAATGAGGCGACTGTCCCAACGTGAACTATGCGTCGAACATTGCGTATGCGCCACACGGGTTACTTGGATCGATCAATTCGCGCTTGCAGACTGAATCTCACCCTCC
>JAIEPW010000131.1 GCA_019748195.1 Bryobacteraceae bacterium | reverse complement strand
AAACGCTCCGTGCAGAAACACATAAATGTAATCAGACAAAGAACACCTCCTTTTAAGGTTGCTTTGCAGGTAAGGACGTAAGCGCTGGGACGATTCCTGCCGCGAAGTGCGAAAAAGCGGCCCAATGCCGCGGGTGCGCATACTCGGTTGAGCGGACCAGCCGGCGCTGAGCTTCGGATAGTGCGTCGGCTGGCGAAAGACCAGCCATAAGCCCGTCGTAGAGAACCGTCATGAACAGGCGCGACGCCTCACCGTCGACTCGCCAGCGTGTCGCGATCACGGCTGTGGCACCGGCGAGCAGGAAGGCGTTCACCAGGCTGTCCGGCGCCACCGGGCCACGCGCCGCATCTGCCGCCGTCAGACACGCCGAGAGGACGGTGAGCGGCCTCCGGGGCAGGCTGACGACATCGAGATCGCTGCTTGTGAAAACACGCCGCCCGCCAAGCTGCAAACCACCGGCCCCGCCGTTCGCCCAGCCATGGCCGGCGAAGTGAAACAGATCCACATCCGGCAGCAGGTGCGCGAGATCTGCAATATCGGCCGACGACGACAAGGCCGCGCCGCCCCAGCGGGCGGCGATCTCCGCGGCTTCGCGCTCCGCGGATTCGAGAACAGGCAAACGTCGGCCGTCGTGGCCGATGGACGTCGGGGCGGCCACGGCAAGAACGCGGCGCAGCGGCGGCACGGCGGATCCCGCCACCAGAGCCCGCGCGTACAGAAGCGTCCGGTTCTCCACGGCGAAGCGGCCGTCCGGCATTACGAGCGCCTCGAACGGAACCGCGCCAAGCCATTGGTCCGCCTGAATAATCCAGCGCCGCGAAGCCGCCAGGCGCGCGGCCACGTCTCCGAACAATTGGACGAACAGCCTACGGCCCGCAACGTGCAGTAATTCCGGAGATGCATCGGAGCCGGCGCAGTCGAAGGAGAATCGGAGGCAGTCGCGCCGCAATTCCGCAGGCGGCGCTGTGGTGGAGAAGGACTGCAACCCCGCACTGTCCCGGATCCAGCCGACCACCGAAGTCCGGCCGACATGAAGGCTCACAAGGGCTACGCCAGGCGCGGGCGTGACCTCACCCCGCGGGTTCAAGCCGAATGTCGCGGCATGATACTCCTGCCACACCCGGAATGCCGCTTCCGGCCCGGCCGTGCTTCGCTCGACCTCCACGAGATCGCGGTATGGCGAGTCGAGCACGGCCGCCCAGTCCAGCCGCCGCCGGTGAGGGATGTCGCGAAGCATGTCCGCCCGGAGGACCTGGAGCGTGGTGCGAGCCTCGGCGACCTGGCCCGCCAGCAACTGCGCGTGCCCAACCACTTGGCGATATCGCCGTGCAAGCGATCGGCTCTGGATCTTGCCGGCGTCCACTGAGGCGAGAGTGCGCAAAGCTTCCCTCGGCCGCGTGCGGGCTTGCGATCGGGCAAGGGCAACGTTCGCCTCGGCTTCGTAGAGGTTGCGTGCGTCCCCGGGTTCAAGCGATCGGATTAGTGCGCTGGCGGAGCGAAGGCAACGCGAAGCTTCCTCGAACTCCTCGTTCTCCTCGAGAAGAGCGACTTGTTGCAAGGCTCCGAGCGCCTCCATCAGCCGGTTCGGAATGCGGCGGGCCGCGTCCACGTAATCCGCTGCCAGCACCGCGGCCAGGTTTGTACTGCCTGCTTGACGGGCGACCGCGCTCAAGTCGAAACACGCCTGATGCAGGCGATTTGGAGCCATGTATGGATTCGACCAATATTGCTGGAGCAGCGCAATTCCGTTGACCCATACCGATCCGGTCACGCCGAGTCCGACGTCCAGAGTGTTCAGGAGGCCTAGCGCTCGCGCCTCCAGTAGCTTGAAGCCGTGGCGGCGTGCCTCCGTGCTCGTCAGCAACAATTCGTCTCGAGCCCTGTGCGGCTGGCCGGCTTTACCTCGGCATACGGCAGCGTCGATTCGGGACTGTAGCCGCGGCCAGATCGCGTCGGATGGCATCGCAGCCTCCGCCCAGGCGAGACAATCGGCAACGCGGTCCGACCGTTGGGCAGCGTACATTCGTTCGGCGCGCGCGCGCAGCCAAATAGGCATTGGGACTACGCTCCGCAAAATCGGCCAATGTCATTCCCCGTTGGTGGACTCCGGCTGCGTTGGCCCGAATTGCGTCTGCGAGGGCGATCGAAAGGGTGCGCGAGGCGGTCTGCGTCACAGCGGCCAGAGTTCCGTCGCTGTTGCGCCTTCGCAGCGCCTCGGCGACCAAGGAAATCGCTTGTCGCGCAGCGGGTTCCTCCAGCCGCGGGAGCCAGGAACTCCAAGCGACTTCAAGATAAGGCTCAGCGTCAAACATGGCGCCCGCAGGATGTTCCGCGAGGAAGAGCACGGGATCAGGAGAAATCGCTTGTCGGGCCTCTTTCTCCCGTTTCAGACGCTCCGCCTCAGCAAGGGCCTCATGGGCCTCCTTCGCCCATCCGCCTTCACCGTCCAGCTCCAGATACAGCTTCCAGGAGGCGATTGCGTCATCCAGCAGCCACATCCTGCGATAAACGAGTGCCAGGTTGAATCGTGCGCGCGGCTGGCGCGGGCTTTGGCGAAGTGAGCGCAGCAGCAGCTCGGCCGCGCGGGCATAGTCTTCCGGGCGGTTCTCGGCGCCCGCACGCAACGCGAAAGCACAAGCCAGGTCAGTCCAAGAATCCGGATTCCCGCCGTCAGCAGTGGCGCGCGACAAAGTTTCGATTGCGGCCTCGTATTGCCCTTCGAGCAGCTCGGAGCGACCTTTCCAAAGTGTCACTCCGGGATCTTGCGGGCTCGCCGCCAGCCGGCGCCTGATCTCAGCTTCCGCCTCGTGCAATTCCATCGGTCGCGCAAACACAGATTCACCGGCCCGCTGCTGCCGCACGGCGGCGTACCCGTGGTCCGGAAGGCGATACGGAAACGGACGTGACTTGGTGTACGCCTTTGCCAGCAGCGTTCCCGGCGATCGCGAATTCTGCCATGCTTGGAAGCCGAACCAGACGGCGACGACGGCAAGCACCGCTGCGGCAGCAATCGCCAGTCGAACCGGATCGAACCGTCG
>JAIEPW010000087.1 GCA_019748195.1 Bryobacteraceae bacterium | reverse complement strand
TGACTCGATCCCGGCTCTGCCGGACGAACCCGATCGCACCTACGCCGTCCCCGCGAGTGGCTCGGTTCGGATGGATTATCGAGGGCTTCCGCTCGATATCGTTGAGGACCTGCTGGCGAAGTCACCTGCCTGGGTGCAAGCGCAGCGGGTGACCCACGCCCAGCGAAGACAGTTTTTCGGCCGTCCACTGACTCCGCTCCACGCCGGCCACGTCGGCCTGTGCGCCGTGAGCGGCTTGCTCAATGGCGTCTTCGGCACTGGCTCGGATCGCCATGTTGCGCATTGGGAGGCGATCAAGGTGGTCGACAAGACCGAGGAGGAAGGCGATGGCGGGGAGACCGTCATCCGTGAGAAGGAGCGGTTCAGCCAACGCTTAACTCTACTGTTCGCCGATGGCCGTATCGAACTCCTATCCGAGAAGCCACGCGGCGATGCCAAGGAGGCCGAGCATGCAGAATGCCCACCTGCGGATGGGGAAACTGAAGTTTGTGCGGCAGACGCGCGACACGATCACTGAAGTGGCCCTGCACATGGATCGCCTGGTCGCGGAGAAACCGACCGATCCGCGATCCGCGACACAACTTCACCTGATCTCCGTCTTCGGCGGCGACCAGGAAGTCGGGGCGGTCGCCGCGGCCATCGCGGATGAGCAGCGGTTTCAGATCAGCCTGCCAGACGGGGCAGAGTTCTTTGGATACCTCGGCGAGAAGCCCGTTGTCTACCGCGCCTCGCTTCAAATTCCCGGCCGAAAACGGCCTATGAGGCATCTGGCCGCCGTTTCGCAGACGTTCTTCGGGACCACGCTTGGTGCCGATGGGCAGGCTCGACGAAGCGTCCTCTTTGACGGCGCGGCAGAATTTGTCCTGCATCGATTAGCGGTTCGCTTCGGCCTCCCAGTGCTTTCCGAATGGGCCGAATGGTTCCTTTCGGATCTTGAAAGGCGCGGGTTGGTGGAGGAATTGGTGGGGCTCAACTGCTCGCCCGCAGCGATCAAGGGGACCAAGCTCCGTATGTTGCGCATCCTGAGTTCGGGCATTAGGCGCAGATCCATCGCCATTCCCACATAACGAGCAGCGTTAGGCAAGCCCCAGTCCGTGAATTCGGCCGTCCGCCACCGCCTTCAAAATCGCTCTGTCGAGCATCTCAAATACCAGCGCCATGGCAGCTTTAAACTGAACGAAATCCAGCCAGAACTCTTCGTTGCGAAGCGCCCTCACGGCATCGTCATCCGCGTAGCGAAACGCTGTCCCGGTTGGATCGATTTTGTCCAATTCGACGATCCACTCCCGCGCAGGCGATGGGATTCGCACGCCGTGCCTTCTTTCAACTGAAAGCACGCATTCGCTCAGGGAGTGAGTGTGATCGCTGATCTCACCGATAATCTTCAGGTACAACTCAAGAGTATGGCGAAACCCGAATAGGACGGGGAATCCCCAGTCCCGCGGCTCGCCGCTCTTGAGTGCAGTTTCCAGAAGCAAGTTTGCACTTTCCCGATAGTTGCGAGCAAGGGCAAGGGGGCCGTCTACACCAGCACCGGCCAGGAGAATACCGTGTCGCCAAGTTTCGTCCAGGTCTTCCGGGGGGGCTTGAAGGATTGGAGTGTTCGCGTAGAGCAGATCGCGATAGCGGTCGTTGTCGTAGTGATCCTCGCGATCAAGGCCGGCGCGGATTTCGTCCTCTGGCTCGCCGTCTTCGCTCCTGTCATAGATGTACATCAGCGCCAAGACATCCGAGTCTGTGAACGTGCGAGCGCGCCCTTTGCCAGGATTCGATTGTTCACACAGGTAGTCCCGGTAAGTCCAGGCCAGAGCTTTGACTTGCTGTCCGTCCACGCCTAGAATCCGTGCGGTTTGAGAAACGCTCCGATTCATTTCAGGTTTTCCCTGTAAACAGTATCGCGGAGGCGCGCCTATCGTTGTACCCACTGCGGGCCGGGACTGATCTTCTGAAAAAGGCTGAGGGTATCCATATGAGCGGCTTGACATGCATAAATGACTATCTGCAGACCCACGGGTCCGCGCTCGGGCAGCGCGTGGTTGACCAGTTTCCGCCGCTCCACCGACCTGCAGACGCCTCTTGGCCAGCGCTTCTCGAATTGAAACGAGCACCATTCCCTGCCCAAACGCTGGCGATCATGGGGATCGTGAAGCGCTGGGAAGCGGCTCGTTGCGCGGCAGCCGTCGCTGAGTGCGGCACGGGTAAGACCCTCATTTCTCTCGGGAGCATCTTCACGCATGCTCGCGGGAAGACCTTCACGGCGTTAACGATGGTTCCGCCGCAATTGGTCGAGAAATGGGCTCGCGAGTGCTTCCTGACGCTGCCTGGCGTTCGAGTCTTCTTCATTGATGGCGTGCGCAACGGCGTGTCTTCGAGCGGCTACACGGGGGTGAACGAAGTCAGGCTCCGCGGCGGACGGATTGTTCGTGAAGGGCTGAAGACCACGCTCAGTGAACTGCGACTTGCCAAGCGGCACCGGTCGGCGCGGGCGCGATGGAATGCGAACGTCGGTGCGCCATCGATTTTCATCATCTCTCGCGAACGAGCCAAGCTTGGCTATTTCTGGCGTCACGCCTACGGAACACCTCAGTCCGGGCCGTCGCTCGGAAGTGTAGTGAATCCGGATACGGGCAGACCGATACTCACTTCGGACGACCAGCTACGGCGTGCGGACTTCCGGAAGGTGAAGCACTCGGAAATGGTCTTGCCCGAGTCGGCCAAATCGCGCGTGCCGTTCTTTAGCCCGCTTTGGCAGGCGGACAACTCGAAGCTTGCGCGTATGGCGCCAATGGAATTTGTCGGCCGCTATTTGAACGGATTCTTCGACTACGGAATCGCAGATGAGGTCCATGAGCTGAAAGGCGAGACGGCGCAGGGCAACGCACTTGGTACGTTGGCGTCGGCATGCGAGCGGACCGTGATCTTGACTGGAACCTTGCTGGGCGGCTACGCCGATGATGTTTTCAACATCCTCTACCGCGTGGAGCCCAAGCGGATGCGCGAGGAAGGGTTCGATCACGGCGA
>JAIEPW010000140.1 GCA_019748195.1 Bryobacteraceae bacterium | reverse complement strand
GCGGAGTGCGCTCCGGCGTGAGTGCCAATGAGACCAGCGGTGGATCCGAGAGATAGGAATGAAATCCGCCGCCCCACGGACTCGGGGTTCTAGCGGCGGCCGCCCTCAAGGCGGTCCATCAACCAGCCTTTGGCGAAGCGCCAGTCTTTCTGGACCGTGACGGGCGGCACTTCCAAAAGTTTCGCGGTTTCCTCTTCGGTGAGCCCGGCGAAGAAGCGCAAATCCACCACACGGTCGCGCAGCTTCACCGGATTCAACAGCTCGGGAGCCAGGCGGGCCAGCCGCGCCAGTTGCCGCGCGTCGCGCTGATCGGTCCGGTGTAGGGTCTGCGTCACCGCGGCGAGTTCTCGCGCGTTGGCGACCACCGGTTCGTGCCCGGTCCCGGCGATCACGTCGCGCACCCATGCGGACTGCCCGCCTGTTTCGAGTGCCACGCGGGTCCCGGCCGGCTGTGCGCTCAAGTACTTGCACAAAGCCGCGCGTTTCATGGGCAACACGCCTTCGGCGAGGATCTCGCCTGCCGCGTCAAGCTCGCAGTAGCGCAGCGTGCGGTCACTCAGGTCGAGCCCGATGGTCCGGGCCGGTAGCGGGGAGATGGTGATGGTATGCTTCGGCATGGCTGGTCTCTTTCTGCACCCCAAAGAGTGCGTTGTCCGTTCCACCAGCGAGCTTACCGCCGCTGGAGAGAGGCCAGCCCGCTCATCCTATCTGTCCCCCAAAACCCGAGGTGACTGTAAGCCCAACTCCGGTGAGATTACGAGGAAAGGCGGGTGAAGGCTACCTCCCCACGTTCGTGTTGCGGGTGGCATTCCCTCTGGCAGTGACCTCCAACTCATCGCCGCGGCTTTTCGATCGATTCCGCAAATCAGCCAGGTCGTCGTCTTCATCACCGGCGCTCAGCCGATACTTTCCGGGCGGTACCCTGAGAATGCGGAACTGCCCGTTCTGATCCGCGGCCGAGATCAGCACATCGCCTGGCGAGTCCTTGGGAGCCAGAACTACCCTGGCGAACGGGTGGGGCTTGCCGGTGGCGGAGTCTGTCACCTGTCCTGAGACCTCTCCACTGTCCGCTGCCACGTCACCTTTCAGTTCCGCCCCGCAAGCCAATACGCCACGGTTCGTCAGTAGGTTGGTATTCCCCGCAGCGAGTGACTTCACCCGCAATGGAGGGCGCAATCCGTTGATCTCCGCCCGGTACTCGCCGGCGAACACTTCGACCTGGAACGGTTGGTTTAATGTGATGGAGAACGGCTTGAGTTCATCCGGATATGGAAGACGGTCGACGGGGTGCAGGCTAACGGCCAATCGCAGAGCCGGAATTGTTTCATCCTTGCCGAGTTCCTCCGGCAGTTGAATCAACCCGGTGATCCGGCACTTCGGGACTGCGTTCAGCCGCACGGTGGAATCCTTGCCCCTCCTCACGGAAATCCGCGAACTGTCCATCGCCGCGGGTCCGGTGCCACGAAAAACCGAAAGGCGCAACAAATAGGACCCTTCGATAAGGCCGCAGGCTTTCACGCTTGGGACGGAAGGGGCTATCGGAAGTTCCGCGATCGATTGAGGCAGATCCGGATCGAGAATGGAGAGCACACGCCGATCCGATCTCGCGGCGGCTCCAACCTCCACAGTGACGCACTGCCCCACGGCCCCCTCGACGGCGATGCGAATGCCGCCCGCATTGACGCCTTCGAGCAGTTCCACTGGTGAAGCATCAACAATTGTTTCGCCTGCGGGGTAGAACACCCTTCGCCAGCGCGGCCCGCCGTCATTGGTGGTAATCACCGGCGAGCGCACCTCCAGGAAGTAGCGCCCCGGCCGCAGGTCTTCGATGGAAAAGTCGCCGTTCTCGTTCGTCTGCGCCACTCCACGGATCTCAAATTCTCCCGCGAGTTTCTCGCTCGATTGCCATGCCGTCACTCTCATGCCGGTGAGCCCGCGCCGGTCCTTGTCGGATATCACGGCCCCGGAGATCGAGCCGGTCCTCCGCAGCTTGAAAACGAGCTCCGCATGCTGGTTCTCGGCAAGCCTTACGAGCTTGGGCGAAGTATAGCGGTTGTTTTCGGATGCGAAAACGTTGTACTCGCCTGCCGCGAGACTGGCGATACGGAATCGCCCATCGTGAGCCGTGACTGCCTGCTTCGCGGTCTCCGCGCCGAACACTTTCACAGTGGCGTCGGGTATAGGCGTGCCAGAAGCAGTGACGACGACGCCAGTTACTTCCCCTGCACCGAGAATCAGTGCAGTCAGCGCTAAAGTAAACAGCGTGTTCATGGTTGAGACGTTGATAAGTTGCAGGATCGGAAGGTGCGACCTGGATTCATCACCTTGATCTCACGCCCCAGGCGCCGAAGCTCCGTCACCGCATAGGCGCACGATTCCGCGTTCACATGACCGCAATAGTTAGCCACATGGCTCAGGACCGGCGCAGCCCCCGTACCAAGCGCCCGATCCATTATCCAGTAAGACGCACCATTCACAGGAGGTCGCCTCAACCGGGGCAAACAGCGCTGCCGCTATTGCCACAATCAGTGGACTAGCGAGGTTAATTGACCTTGGAAGGCGTCGCATTGTATTTCCTTTCATCCATTCGTCAAGCTCGTAACCCTGGAAGACTTGGCGGAGAATACACCGGAATGTAGTATCGCGAAAAGAACACTCACCCCAACAATCGTAAATTGTGCCGGTGGAGTCGTGCGGAGTAACACCCTGCCCAGGGCTCCGCCAACCCTGAGCAGAAAAATACAGGCCTTCACGAGGCCAAATGCTACACACCCAAAATGGTGTTCTTGTACCGCTCTCTAGACCCGCCCCACTCCCTAGCGGACGCCGCGTTCCACCGGGATCTCGATCTTCGAACCGGGCAGGAGGCGGATGCGGGAGTCCTCGCCGCTGAACGTATCGCGATCGC
>JAIEPW010000122.1 GCA_019748195.1 Bryobacteraceae bacterium | reverse complement strand
CATCGCGCGCCGCGCAAACGCGGCACTACCGCAAGGGCCCATCCACGCGTGTTACCCAGCGGCAACGCTTCATTGTGCCCCGTAGTGCCGCCTTCAGGCGGCGCGAGCCTTCAGGCTCGCCAAGTCCCCAAACATCGCGCGCCGCGTAAACGCGGCACTACCGCGAGCGCCCATCCACGCGTGTTACCCAGCGGTAACGCTTCATTGTGCCCCGTAGTGCCGCCTTCAGGCTCGCCGAAGCCCCACATCGCGGCCCCTGCCGCCCTTTAACGACCCCCCACTTCCACCACCCGGAAACGGCTCCCGCCCGCCTCGCTTTGCTCCACCACCCGCCCGATGTCGCGCTCCCTCCCGTACGGCGAAATCGCGTGTATCACCCGCCGCCGCCCCTCCAGCGGTCCGCAGGAACGCTTCCGAAGTTCGCGATCGAACACGCCGTACACCAAGTGAATATCGGCCGGCTCGAACACCACGCATTCCGCCTGCCCCACCAGCCGCGTCAATTCCGCCGTCGCCAGCTCCCAGTTCTCCCCCCGCGGCCGCGTCCAGAAGCGGGCGTCGTACCAAAGGAATACCAGCAGCAGCCCCGCCAGCGCCGCGCGTCTCCACTTCGGACTCAACTCCTCCAATCCCGCCGCCGCCAGCAGCACGATGGAAGGCACGATCCATAGAAACTGCCGGATCGCGACAAAGTAACTGAACATCGCGTCCGCGGCCAGCGCCAGCACCACCGGCACACCGATCCCCGCCAGCAGGAACCGCCCCGCCGGCGCCGGCAGCCGCCGCATTCCCAGCACGGCCAGAATCAGCAGCAACGCCGAGCCATAGTAGCTCGCGCCGGAAATCTCGCGGAACAACAGCAGCGGCGACCGCCAGTCCACCGTGAACCGGAACCCGCTTTCGCCGATGCTCTCCTGCCAGTAGCTCCGCGCGTACAGATACCAGGGCGCGAACAACACCCCCGCCGCCGCCGCCGCCGCGCCCATCCGCCAAAACTTCCTGCGATCGTGAAACCAGGCCCAGCCCGCGTGCGCCGGCGCGATCAGAAACACGAACGGCTGCGTGTACAATCCCGCCAGAAGCGACAACCCGTATGCCCAAGGGCGGTCCTTCAGAAAAAACAATGTTGCCAGGACTCCCCACAGCAGCGACTGTGCGTACGGCCGCGCCTCAATCGCATAGTGCAGTTGAATCGGAAGCAGCAGAAAAAGCGCGACCGCCGCCTGCGGCTGTTGTACTCCCGCCTGCCGCGCCAGCCGGAACATCGCCGCTCCGGCGGCGGCGCTTGCCAGCAGTGACGGCAGCCGCGCCGCGAAATGCGAGAACCCGGCGATCTCCAGCACAACCCACTGCGCGACGTACCCCAGCGGCGCCGCCCCCGGATTCCTGCGCACCCATGCCATCAACTCGCCCGGATCGCGATCGAGCGTGCCCACAAGCTGCAGCACCTCGTCCAGCCACAACTCCGGCCATTCCACCAGCAGCCCCAACGCCGCCGCGTAGATCACCGGCATCGCGTATTGCGCGCTTCGCTCCACCCATACAGCCTACCTTGCGTCGCCTCACGCTCCCGCGATCGCGGTGAGCGCCAAAGTCTCCCCGCCGGCCGCGACATCGGCGTGAATCCTCGATCCATGTGCCGGGGAATCCGCCGCCAGTAAGGCCGCCAGCGGCTGCGTCAGGTGCCGCTGAATGGTGCGGCGCAGTTCGCGAGCCCCGTACTCCACGCTGGCGCCGCGATCCAGCAGAAACTCCCGCGCCGCCCCGCTCAATTCCACCCGGAACGCGCGATCCCCCAGCCGCCGGTGGATGTGCCGCTGCAACTCCGCCAGTTGCTGATCCAGTATGCGCGCCAGCGATTCCCGCGTCAGCGGCCGGTACGTGATCACCGCGTCAATGCGATTCACAAACTCGGGCGGGAACCTCCGCTTCACCGCCCCCAGCGCCATCTTGTCCAGCGCGCCCCCCGGACTCCCACCGCCCGTCAACGCTTCGAATCCGAAATCCGGCCGCAGCGATCGGGTCATCGCCCGCCCGCCCAGGTTGCTGGTCATGAAAATGAACGTGCGCTCGAAGTTTACCTGGTTGTTGTCGCCCAGCCGCAGCGTCGCGCGATCCAAGACGCCCAGCAGCAGCCGCGTCAGGCTCGGCGCCGCCTTCTCCACCTCGTCGAACAGCACCAGCGACAGTCCGCACTCTTCGCTCGCGTAGCCGTTCAACCGCGCCTGATTCAACATCGCCTGCGTCTCGCGATGTCCCAGGTATCCCGGCGGCGCCCCGATCAGCTTCGCCACCTCGTGCTCCATCTGGAATTCGCCGCAGTCCACCCGCAGGACTTGCTTTTCGGAACCGTGCAGCACCTCCGCCAGCGATTCCACCGTTCTCGTCTTGCCCGTCCCCGTCGGACCCGCCAGCAGAAATACCCCCGCCGGCCGCCCTTCCGGCGCCAGCCCCGCCTGGAACATCTGCAGGTACGGAACGATGGTGTTCATCGCCTCCTCCTGTCCCACGATCCGCTCGGAAAGCCGCGCCAGGTAATCCGTTCCGCCCGCCGCCGCGCGCCGCGCCCGCCCGTTGATCGGTGTCGCCAAGGAGACCCTCCTCGCGCACAGGCTAGCCGCGCCGCCTCGGGGCACACACCGGCCATGACCCCGGCGGGAATGATTTGCTGCACGAATTGTTCAACTTAGATGCCGAACAAAAAGCCTCACCGTCGTGTGACAGCCGTTTTTCGCTGCCCGCGCCGGCGGCCGAAGAACTCTATTTGTGTCGGTAGGTGATCCGGCCCTTGGTCAGATCGTAAGGGGACATTTCCAGCGTCACGCGATCTCC
>JAIEPW010000036.1 GCA_019748195.1 Bryobacteraceae bacterium | reverse complement strand
GCCCTGGTGGTCGCCGGGCATCTGGGCGGCAGGTTGATCATGGCTTCCTGGTCGCCGCAGCGCGCCCCCATGGAGTTCTGGACCGCGGCGGCGATCCTGGTGTGCGCCTCCGGAGTCTGGCACGCCCTGGGACGCAACCGGCTTCCCGCCTGGTCGGCCGTCGCCGGCATCGCGACGGTGCTGCAAGGGATCTCGACTTTCGCTTACCACGTGTACCGCATCGATCCTTTCGGTCACCAGACGATCGACGCCGGGCCCGCCGCCGCGCCCTCCACGGCTGTTTGCGTCGTTCTTCTCGGATCCGCGCTCCTGGCTTTCCACACACCTTGGCTGTCCCAGTTCCTTGCCGCCGCATCGCTGGTGATCGGGATGATCGGCTTCCTCGGATTTCTGTATGACGTGGAGGTTCTATCCGACCTGCGCAACTACGCCGCGATGTCCATTCCCGCCTCCGTCAGCGCGATCCTCGCATCCGTTGCGACGCTGGGCATGCGCGCGGATCGGGGATTGATGGAAGCGGTGACCGCGCCCGGTCCAGCCCGCGTCCTCACCCAAAGGTTCTTCCCCCTGGCGGCGATCGCCTTCCTGTCCATTCACTGGATCGGCCGCCTGGGCTACCGTTATGGGCTGTACACGCCGGGATTCCAATCGGTAATCGTCACCGTCGTGGGTCTGGTGGTGATCGCCTGTCTCACCTGGTGGAGCGTCCGGCGCATCCAGGAGGCCGAAGCCGCGCGCACACGCGCCATCCAACGCTTCCAGGCGGCGGCCTCCGCCGCCAACGCTCTGATCTACGAGTGGGATCCGGCCAGCGGAAAAGTGGAGTGGATCTGGGGCTTCGAGCAGTTGACCGGCTACTCCATGCAGGAGGCCTCCCCCACCTCGCAATGGTGGCTCGACCAGTTGCACCCCGAAGACCGGGAGCGCGTCGCACCCAGGGCTCGCGGCCTGCAAGCCGGAGTCACCTATGACGTTGAATACCGGATCAGGCGAAAATCCGGTGAGTATTTGCCTGTAAGAGACACCTTCGCCGATTACCGTACACCCGGTGGAATCTGCGTGATCGGGCACACCATCGACATCTCCGATCAGCAGCGGCGCGAAGAGGAACAGCGCCAGATCAACGAGGATTTACGGCAGTTCGCTTACGCCGCCGCGCACGACTTGCAGGAACCCCTGCGAATGGTCACCATCTTCACCCAACTGCTCGACAAATCCTGGCCCGGCGGCCTGGAGGGGCAGCGCAAGGAATGGATGCAGTACATCGTCGACGGAGCGGTACGCATGCACGATCTGCTTCGCGATCTGCGCGCCTATGCGGAATTTGCACAGCGAACGCCGGGCGAGCCGGCCGTCGGCAACGCCTCCGCTGCTTTCCACGCAGCCGTATCCAACCTGCAGGTGGCCATCGCGGAATCGCAGGCGGAAGTTACGTCCGATCCCCTGCCTGAAGTATGCTGCCCGGAGATCGCGCTGGTCCAGATGTTCCAGAATCTTGTGGGCAACGCGATCAAGTACCGGTCCGCGGCGGCGCCCCGCATACACGTTTGGGCCGAACGTCGCGACGGCATGTGGATGTTCTCCGTGCGCGACAACGGCATCGGCATCGATCCCCGTTACGCCACCCACATCTTCGGTATTTTCAAGCGGCTTAGCCGCTCCACGCCCGGTACCGGCATGGGCCTGGCCATCTGCGCCCGGGTCGCCGAACGCCACGGCGGACGCATCTGGGTGGAATCGGCTCTCGGGGAGGGTTCGACCTTCCGCTTCACCCTCCCGGGCAAGCCGGAAACTGGTCCCCTGATTGCAGCGAAGGCGAGCGGAGGCTGAGAGATGAAGAACCGATTGTTGCTAGTGGCGGCTTGCCTTGCGGCGGGCACGTCTTTGTTGGTCGGCCAGGAGGCGCGAACTGCCGCGGACGAGAACGCCACGCCCGAAAAGCGCGTGACGGATATCCGGGAGCGCCTGATGGCGGCGGATACTGCCTTCCGGGAGACCATGAATGTCCCCGAGAAGGGCATCCCGCGCGACCTGCTTGCCAAAGCGCATTGCGCGGTGCTGATTCCCGGGTTGAAGAAGGGCGCTTTCCTGGGTGGCGTGAAGTACGGCAAAGGCTTCATTACCTGCCGCGGCGCTGATCGTGCCTGGTCGGCTCCAGCGAACGTTCGTGTGGAAGGCGGCAGCTTCGGCCTGCAGTTCGGCGCAGGCGAAACCGACGTGTTCCTTTTGGTGATGAACGAGGCCGGCGCCGACCGCCTGCTTCGCAGTGAATTCAAATTGGGCGGCGAAGCCGGGCTGATGGCGGGTCCGGTGGGACGCACTGTGCAGGCCAACACCGATGCTTTCATGCGGGCGCAGATGCTGGGCTGGTCCCGGTCCCGGGGCGTTTTCGCGGGCTTCGCGCTCGAAGGCTCCACCCTGCGTGAGGATCGCGACGACAATCGCGCCCTCTACGGCCGCGACATCAGCAATGTGGAGATCGTCAAGGGCGGCAAGGTCGCGGTGCCGGAGAGCGCCCGGCCCATGCTGCAGACGCTGACTCGCTACTCCGCGATGGAGGACAAGTAGTGGAGACCCTCGCCAGTGACCGTCGACGTCTCCTGAGCGCCAGTTCGCTTTCGAGCGACCGGGTGATCAACAAAGCCGGAGAGGACCTGGGCAAGGTCCGTGACCTC
>JAIEPW010000134.1 GCA_019748195.1 Bryobacteraceae bacterium | reverse complement strand
GGGGTGAAGACCGCGGTGCCCGAGGTGCCGCGAATCCACGCATTGTGCCGCGCGAGAAAGAGCGCTTCTTGGGCACCCTTCCATTGCGAAATCGAAATCAGTTGCACGTTGTCTGGGTCCCAACTTGCGTCGTCAAGTGTTCCAGACAGTCGGTCTGTGACCGACACCAGCCACCAATCCGCCGGCGTCGACTGACTCGCGCGGCGCTCCAATGCGAGCCCACGGAATCCGAGTCGCTCCGACACCGGCGAAGCGTGCCACGTTGATCCGCGCAATCCGGTCGCCCCCATCGCCTCATGAAGCAACCTCGCATGGAACCGAACCTGTCCCGGGATCTTCGATCGCGGGCTCGCACCGCGAAGATCGACAACTCCGGAGGTATTCCAAACGAACGGACGGCGGTCATCTGCGTCCCGCCAGCAGCTTCCCACGGACAAAACGCGGACGATCATACCTTCGCCTTTCGGACCTTCTTCCCGCCAAGTTCGGCTTCGGCGCGCTCCAGTCTGGCCACGAGATCCGCATCCGGGTGCGCCGCCTTGCGTTTCACCTCGGCTTCGAGGCTCGCCAGACGGCCATCCATCTGCGCGTGCTCCGCCTTGCTCTGATCCAGTTCGTGTTGCAGCCGGGCACAATTCGCGCGAGATGCCGCGAGTTCGGTCTGTAACTCCCGGATGGTCAGCGCCGCGTTGCCCGCCTCAGAACCGCCGCCAATCCCGGAACTCTGACCCTCGATCACGCGGTTGCACATCTCAATGTGCCGGTTGTAGCGCTCAATGGCTTCCACGGCCCGGCCCTCAGCCAGGTTCCGAGCGTTCAACGCATCGGTCAGAAACTCCGCGGCAACCCACTTGATCTGGCGCATCTTGTCCCACCAAACCCAACACAGCATCAGCAACAAGACGATCAATCCCAACTGGAACGACGCCAACCGGAAGTACGGATTGCCCACCGACTGTTCGCGAAGGTTGGCAAGCCGCCGATCAATCTCGGCACCCCAGTTGATCTGACGTGGATTCAAAACGCGCAAATAGAACGTGAAGATGGAATCCCTGGGCTGCGCTGAGTTGACTGGAATGGGCCGATAGGGCTGCTCCGGATTGACTCCCACGACACCCTTGCCACTTTCGACATACCGAATCGGCGGGGTCTTCTTGTCGGGTGGTTGCTTGGCAGGCGGAGTTTGCGCGACAACGTGGACTGCTGTCCAGAGCAGGAGCATGAATCTCACAATCATCTTCGCCTCCTAACGCCGGCGCGGGAATGGAACCATCGCCGCAAGTTTCTGATCTTTGAACCGTAGGTTCGCGCCTTCTGAGTCCTCACGAGACGACGCGAGCTTCGGCAAGACCGTGGGCTCGAACAGTGGAACGCGGACATCGCTCGGCGGGCGAACGTGCAACCGGCCGTGCAAGGTTCCCTGAACTGGATCGGTCATGAGGATCTCCATCTTGCCCTTGCCGAGATTCTTGATGTGGTGATCGAGCGCGCGAAATTCCAGTTGCTCGCGCTCCGAAGCGCCAATGGCTTTGTCGTAACTCTCGAATCCGAGGAAGTCTTTGCGCCACAGTTGCTGCGTCCTCTTTTGAACGGGAACCTGCGACGACGCCTGCTTGAAGTACTTGGCCGTCTCCTCATCGCGGGTTTGCATCAACATCGTGGTGCCTGGCGCCGACGAAACGTCCTGCTGGAAACCCTTCCCAACTTCGAGCAATTGCGGCAGGGATTGCAGCGAGAACAGGAATGCCGTGTTCGTGCCGCGAGCCGTGTTCAGAATTTGTGCAAAGTTGCGGTAGCCAAATGGCGCGAACTCATCCATCACGACCGAGAACAGCGGCTTGTTGCGGCGCTTGCGTTCGGTCTCAGTTTCATAGCGCTTGCCGACCACCAGTTGCAGATTCTGGAGCATCATCTTCCCGAGCGCCCGCACTGGGGCGGTGTTCTTGTTTATGTTCAGGCTCACGAACAGGATCAATTCGTTGTCAATCACATCGTTGATCGAGAGCAGATTGTCGTATGGTCCGGTGATGACGCTCAGTTCGTCGTCTAGGAAGGTCATGCACTCGTTGAGCAAGCCCTGGATCTTCGGCACGCGATCGCGGTCGCCGAACGACTGAAAGAGGTTCTTCGCCGACATCTCGAAGTTGAGCCGGCGCTGCGTGGAGATCTCAGGATCGCGTGCCATGCGGTGACGAGCGGCATTCACTTGGTCTTCGATCACCGACTGGTCGAGCGCCATGACCATAACGTCGTAGAAGTTGAACCGCTTGCCGGTGTAGTGAAGGATGCGGACGATGTCGGCCAGGTAGTTGAGCTGGTGCTTGGCGAAGAACTCGTCGTGTAAATCGAAAGCGCCGAAGATCATCGACACCTGGGCCATGTAGTTGTCGTCTTCGGTGGCAAACGGGTTGTACTGGACGGACAGTTCCGGCCGCGACGGGTTCAGCAGCCGAAGATCACCCATGCGTCCCGCGCGATGTATGTAGGGAAGGAGCGAGTGGAAGAACTCCAAGTCACCCTTGCCGTCGAAGATCACCATCGGAATTTTGCGCCGATCGCCCTCGGGGCCAACGCGCCGCATCAGGTCCTGCGTGATGATGTTCCGTAGAAGCGTCGTCTTGCCGCTGCCGGTTTGGCCCAGCACCAGCGCCTGCAT
>JAIEPW010000026.1 GCA_019748195.1 Bryobacteraceae bacterium | reverse complement strand
CACTCGATTCCAAAACCCGTGAACGTCCGACGCAATCTGCCCGGAAGTCCGTTTACACAGATTCCCGGACACTACCCAAAGAACTGTTCGACGAGATCATGAGCTTGGCTCCCAACTTCTCTCCGACGCGATCAAACCCGAAGGAAGCATCGTCATTCGGGAGCAGTGCAGCCTCTTAGCTTTGCCTTTCCGTTTCCCTCATTCTTTATGAGCGGACGCGGTACGCTTGAGACATACTCCAGAGTTTGAAGTACCCTACCTCCCCACCACCACCCGCAACCTCACCCCCTCCGCCTCTCCCCTCTTCCCATCCTCCTGCGCCGGCTCATCAAACAACCGGCCCGGCCGGTTCCCCGCCAGATCCTCCAACTGCGGCCCCACCCGCACCTGATAAACCCCCGCCTTCCAAGGCGACTCCGGGCGGAAGATCCACTCCCGCCCCCCGCCCGCGACCTCCACCGTCCCCTCCACATCCTCCACCGCCACCACCCGCGCGAACAGGGCCTCGTCCAGCGGCTCCGGCGACACCAGCTTCAATTCGCCCCGCGTCCCCGCGCGCGGCGCCACCACCGTCCACGCCCGCGGATCGGGCGAGGTCCGGTCTGGGCCGCCCACCTGAAACGAATGTGTGAACGCAGCCGCCATCGGGTCGCCTTCCTCGCTCTCCGCGGCCGAAACCACCAGCCGGTATCGTTTCCCTGCCTGGAGCGGCGGTCCCGACTCCTCATGGAAGTTCAACCCCCGCTTGATTCGCCCCGGATGAAAGAACACCGTCAGCCTCCGGCTGGACCCATCCCACAAGCCATCCTCCATCTCCAGGAAAGCCTGCTCCACGATGCTTCCGTCCTCGTGCTGCAGTTGAATGTGATTGCCGATGCCGCGCCGCGACATCGGCTCCGAGAAATGAATGTAGAACTTCAGCAGGTTGGCAGGCACTTCAGCCAGCGCGGGCGAGACCCGCGTCACCACCGGCGGCACGCTCTTCCGCGCCGCCGGCGTGAACCGCAAACCGGCTGAACCGCTGGCGCTTACGCCCGCCAGGCGGCCCAGCGCCGCGCCGTCCAGCGTCGCCCGGTGCTCCCGCCCCGGCAGAAACGGAAAACGCGGTTGGAAAACGATGCGATCGCTCTCCACCGCGTAATCGCCCAGGATCGGGATCGCCGCACCGCCCAGGTAGATAGAGAACGCCGGGGCCATCCACTCCACGCCGCGCAAGGCCTGGAGCACCGCCGCGTCCACCCCGCGAGCCTCCACCCTGCCCGCGGGATCGAATCGCAGCGTGACTTGCGCCAATAACAGCGCCGCCAGAATTACTGGCTGACTTGCGCCGACCACAGGTTCAACGCTCCGGTCAGCGGATGGCGCTGCAGCATCAACACGTGCTTCTCGCCGAAGTTCTCCGCCATCAGCACGCCCTGGCCGCGCTCCTGCTCGATCTTCACCCCGGTCCAGGCATCCGTCTGCGTCGTGATCCCCGGGTGCGGCTTCGCCAGCTCCTCCGCGCTGATCCGCATCAGCCCGCGGGTGCTGTTCACCACCATCAGCCATTCCTTCCCGCCCTGGCCGCGGAACATCACCATGTCCACCGGCTGATTCCCGAACCCCAGCTCGGCGATCGTCGTGCCCTTCACCTTGGTCTTATCCTTCAATGTATCCACCGGAAACAGCACCAGCGGCGTGCATAAATAGGATGCGATCAGGTGCTTCTTGCCGTTGATCGTATACGGCAGGAAGCTGCGGACCGGCGATTCGGTCTCCCACTTCCCATGCGCGCCGTGGTAGATCTCCAGTTGCGTAGACTGAGCCGAATCAAAGGGATAGGAGAAGATCCGCATGGTGGACGCAAACTCCTCGTTCGACAACCCCGCCACGTACAGCTTGCCGTCCAGGTAGTGCATGTCGGACACGACATCGGCGCGTTCGGATTCGGGCGGCTTCTTCCAGGACGCCGCGGGCTTGCCTTCCGCGATCGGATTCGCGATCTCGATGGAGGAATGCTTGACTTTGTCAAGCTTCACCTCCGAAATCTCGCCCGCAGGGGTGATTTTCAACAGCACAGAGGCGTTTGCGGCGTCGTTTGGGAGCTGCCACTGCGTCCTGAAGCCGCGTTTTCCGCGCGAAACGGTCATATAAACGTTCTTTGAGACCGGGTTAACGGCCATATCGTGCACCAGAACGTCTTTGGCGTCGGCGCCCAGCATGGGCCCGATTTTGGACTCCAGGTCATTGATCGTCAAAGGTTTCACCGTCGCGACAGGGGTCTTGTCGCCAAGATTGAGGGCGAAGATCCGCGCGCCGATCGAATCCCCGATGAAAAGCGTGCCGTCGGGGGCGAAAGTCAGCTTGCTCAGTGACTTAGCTGTCACCTTGCCCTCGGTCATGTCTTTGGCGATCAAAACCGAAGAAAGGGCGAAAATGGGGAGAAACGCCGCGAAGCGCATAGAAACCCTCCTGGTTGCTGGGTTCTAGACGGCTCCGGCGCTCCGAGGTCACGCTCAGGTTTTTCCCTGAGGCCTCTAACTTTTTTCCCAGGACCTTCCGATTAGAGCAGTCAGTATGCAAATCGACGCGATGATGTGGATGTTTCTGCCTGTCTTCGTGGCCGGCGGGTCGGCGCTGCTCTCGTATTTTGTGATGCATGCGCGGAT
>JAIEPW010000117.1 GCA_019748195.1 Bryobacteraceae bacterium | reverse complement strand
GAATCCACCTGCACCGCTCCCAGGTAACGGAACGGGTTGCCGTTCTCCTTGTTGTTGTCATCGATGAAGCTGGCGACGAAGATGTTGCCCAGCGCGTTCTTGCCGCGATCGAACGCGATTCCGTTCATGTGGAACATCCCGTTCGGAGCGGACCGGATGGTCGCGTCCGCCGCCGCCTGCTTCCCGGTCACCGCCGACGGCGGACCCGAAGTACAGGCCGTGATCGGATAAGGGCAGCCCGGAAGAACGGCACTCTGCCATGTCTTGCCGCCGTCGGTGGAACGGAAGACGCCGAGCCAGACGTCGCCGGTTTCCTCGTTGTTGTTCAAAAGACCAGGCACATCCACCAGCCGGTAGTCGTTCGCTCCGGCCAGCAGGTGAAGAGGATTGCGCGTGGAAACCGATATGGACGGTTCATTCTGGCGCTGCAGGAAAGGGTCGCCTTCGCCAACCGCGGCGCCGGACACCATATTGACGTTTTGGCCCACGGTTTGGGCGCTTAAGGGGCCCCTGAAGACGCAGATCAGTCCGGTACCCAACAACAGGAATCGAGATAAGTTCACGGTCTACCGATTATACGGGCAAGTAGACCCGCTGGGGACTGTATAGCGCTTTTGCGTGTACCAGTACTATGCGGCCCTCCAGGCGGAAGGTGTGGAAAAATCAGCCCTTGGACTTCGGGGCCACGTAGCCCGGCGGAAACGCGGCGCCTTCGCCGAAGAAATACTGATCCATCTGCTCCAGCAGGAACTTCTGCGCCTCTTCGGTGCCCAGGTTCAGCCGGTACTCGTTCATGATCATCTTCATCTGTTCCAGCCAGAGTTTCCAGGCTTCCTTCGAGACGTTCTCAAAGATCTTCTGGCCCAGGGGGTGGTTGTCGAAGGGGGATTCGTCCAGCCCCGGCATGTCCCGCTGGAACTTGACGCAAAAAACAGTGCGGCCGGAGCGATTTGCTTCCGGCTGGCGCGGACCGAGCGTGCCGCCGCTACAACCCATGTACAGGCCTCCTGAGACCAGAATCTGTTCTTTAGGATAGCGCGGGGCCCGGCGCTGCGGTGGACATGGTGCCGTTTTGTTGGGCGCGTTTCGCCTTCAGCCCGTCCAGGTATTCGGAGAGCTTGAGCGGGCGGTTGGCGCCCTTCTCCATTTGCCGCTGCACGGCCTTTTGATACCTGCGAAGCGTTTCCCGCTTGGCGGAATCGCGCAGATTGCACAACTCGATGTCGAGCAAAATCTCAACTTCCCACGGGCGGAACGTGTTCCGCGTGAGCGTGCCTCGCAGCAACTCCTGCATCAGCCGGTTGAACTGGTGCAGAACGGCTTCGCTGTCGGGTTCAGTCATGTTACTGACAGTACTATCGGCTAACCTCGCAGAATCTTAACAGCAATTCCCCGATAAATCAATTGACCTTAGCCAGATAGCGGGTTATTGCCTCGATTTGCCGTATTACGGTCTGCCGCATGGGAGAAGCCGGGTCCAGACGCAGAAAATTCTCGAAATCTTCTTTGGCTTCAACCAGTTGACCCGTTCTCACACCGGCAATTCCGGCCTGACGGTAGCCCTCCGCCCACTCCGGATTGCCTTCCAGCAGCAGCCGCAGAGTCGCGAGCGCCTTCTCGTCGTTCCCCGCCCGGGTGTAGATTCCCCGCAGGTTTTCCAGCATCCGGCCGAGCAGTTGCTTCCGTGACACACGGGCGAAAACGGAGGGATCGTCCAGCGGGCGGGCCGTAATTCGCCGAGCAAGTTCCAGAGCCTCGGCCGAAGTGACCATCCGTCCCCCGTGGAACGGGTCCAGCAACGCCGAAAAGCGCCCGTCGTTGTATTCGATTATGAAATGTCCCGGCAGCCCGATCCCAAACATCGGCATCGCCAGGCGCCGCCCCAACTCCAGGTAAACAACCGCGAGACTGATCGGAATTCCCGTGCGCCGCGCCAGCACCTCATTCAGGCAACTGTTCCGCACGTCGTAGTAATCCTCGGTATTGCCCTGAAAACCAAGCTCCTGGTACAGGTAGGCGTTCGTTTTTTCAACAAACTCCAGGCCGTCGGAGAGATCGTGGATACGCGCCGCCAGTTCGCGGCCCATCGAATCCAGGATCTCGAGAAAGGGAGCCGGGTCGAGTCCGGGATATTCGATGGCAGCCAGATCCAGCGCCGCCGCATCCAGCCGGACCTCCTCGCCCCGAAGCGCTGCCCGCAGAATCTCGAAAGCCATGCCGTTCAGGACTTGCGCAAATAGGCGTCGTCCCCCCGAATCCAGTCCAGGCGCGGGGGTGAGAACACATCCACCACCACGCAGTCCGTCAGCGCCTCTACTTGATGCGGGACATGGGGCGGGATCGTCACCACGGCGCCCGGCTCGGCGATGGTCTCCTGGCCGTCCAAAACGAATCGCAAACTCTCGCTCTCCAGCATCGACACCTGTTCATTTTCATGACTATGCAACGGAACCGCCGCCCCCTGGCGGAGGTGGAAGCGGCCGACGGTCAATGCGCTGGTGTGGATCGCCTGGCGCACGATC
>JAIEPW010000146.1 GCA_019748195.1 Bryobacteraceae bacterium | reverse complement strand
CTCTTCCGATCTGCAAATGAGTTTCGGCGCAGAAGCGCAGCCACTGTCGCAGCGATTTCTGCGCCAGGCGGGTGTATAACTCATCCGCGCCGTAGTTCATGCGGATGATGCGGGTCTCGCCGCCGGAACTGGAGCGGCTGTTGCCGGCGCCGTGGGCGTCCAGCAACAGCACGCGTCGGCCTTGCCGGGCCAGTGTATATGCGGTCCAGACGCCAAAAACGCCGGCGCCGATCACGGCGGCATCGTAGTTCGTCTTCATGGAAGCCTCATTCTAGCGAACAAGGCTCCTCGGGGAACTTACGCGCTCGCGCCCATGGCCCCTTCGTCGGCGGAAGGACCGTACAGCGAGGGCACCGGGATATCATTCATGCGCAGATACACGCCCATCTGGGCGCGATGATGGATGGCGTGGTTCAGCACCATGCCGCGCAGCACCGCGATCCGCGGCAGCGTGAAGAACTTGCGGCCGCCGCCCAGCAGGGTCCAGTTGGCCATCATCTGTTCGTCGGTGGCCTTGGAGAGCGACTCGCGAGCCTTGGCCATGAACTCGTCGAACATGCGCAGCACCTGCTCGCGGGACTCCGCCATCATCGCCTTGGGCGGTTGACCCTCCGGCATTACGTCCAGTTCCTCGGTGTCCAGCGTTGTGTACGCCCACATGGGAAGCTCGGCCAAGTGTCCGCACAGCCGGGCGACTGTCATCGACTTGGGATGCGGCGCCCAGTCCAGCTTGTCTTCCGGCATGCGCTCCAAAGTTTTGCGAACGCCCGCCATTTCCTGTTCGAACTCGGGGAGAAGAGAATCACGAATTGCCATCGGGTAGCACCTCTGCCGCAGGATACCGCTTCCATTGAACCAGCGGAAGCCTCTCGCCCGCACGAATTGCGCTTGCGCCCCAAGAATCGCTCTATTAGCGAACCGGGTCGAAGCTGATGCTGCTGTCCGCCCCGAAACGGCGGTAGCCCGTATACGTGATCGTCAGCCGCATTCTTAGCGCGCCCGTGCGGAAGGGCAAGGTGTCCTCACCCACCGTCCTTACCGGGAACCAGTTGCCGTCCGGCATCCGTTCACGAATGGTGACGAATCGCGGGAAAAGGTTCTCCTGTTTGCGCGAGAAGACTTGCGGCACGGCCCGGCCCTCGCTCCGCACCACGGAAAAATCCCCAGGGTGGATCCAGATCAACCCATCGAAGAGCCGCTGCCCCTCCAGGATCTGCTTGGGGCGCACCTGCAGCACCCAGCATTCCAGATCTCCCACCAACTCCTGGCCGCGATATTTGGTTTCGTAGAGGTGCAGCATGTCGGAGGTCAGCAGCAGGGGCTGGATGTCGCGGATGTCCTGGAAGTCTTCCGGGGTCAGTTTCAGCCGCTGCAGACGGTCCTCGGGCTCTTTCAGAAACCGCTCCGAACGCTCCCCCTTCGGCGAGAAGATCACTTCGCGAGTTTCCGAATAGTAAGCTCCGGGCCGGTCCAGTTCCTCGGCCTTCACATTCTGCTGGTACAGGTAACGCGATCGCGCTTCCTGACTCTTGCTTTCGCGCGCCGCCACCCGGCGGGCGAGATCCGGCGGAGGGTCCGCCGCATAAGCGCCCAATGCTACGATGGCTGCGAGCATGAGTCTCGTCCGCCCTTTTGTCCCTGTTCTGGCCATTGTGTGGACGATCTGCATCGTGGCGGCGTTCCTCTATGCGCGGCAGCGTGGGATTCCGAACGAAATTGCTTTGATTCTGCTGCCGGCCTTTCTCATCGAAGCCAAGTTCTATCTGATTCTAGGCACGGAAGGGCTGCGGATGCGCGTGGCGCGGATGCTCCCTCGCGGTGGGCTTGCCGTGGTCCTGGTCGTGAGCGCGATCATCCCTTACCTTGCGGCCACGCTCGCCACCGGGACGTTCGCCTGGCCTCCTTTCTTCATCCTGGCGGGATTGATGAGCGTCGCCGCATTCTGGTACGTGCTGCTGCCGCACATCGGGGTGGTCGATGTCGCATTCCTGGTGATTGTCGCGGCGGTGATTCTGAGCAAGGTGTTCCGCGAGATTTACCCGGACCCGCATCCCCGGCTTCCGCTGGAGATACTGGGCCAGCTCGCCTGGATTCGCGTGGGTGCGTTCGCGCTGCTGGAGTTACGCGGCGTGAAGGTCGGCTTCGGGTTCATCCCGTCGCGGCAGGACTGGCTGGTCGGGCTTCGTTATTATTTCTTCTTTCTTCCGCTCGGCGCGGCGATGGCGCTGGGCTTGGACTTCGCCAGATTCCGTCCGCTGGACTTCGTCTGGTGGAAGACCTCGCTCATCGCTCTGGGTACCTTTCTCGGCATTCTGTGGGTGGTGGCGCTGAGTGAAGAGTTCTTGTTTCGCGGCCTGCTGCAGACCTGGATCGGGCAGTGGACCCGCAGCGAATGGCTGGGACTGGGCATCGCGGCGGCCCTTTTCGGCGCGGTCCATCTGAGCTACCGCGACTTCCCCAACTGGCGATTCGCCACCCTGGCCGCCGTAGCCGGCGTGTTCTACGGGCTGGCCTTTCG